>NZ_JBITKM010000001.1:179051-611423 GCF_044461025.1 Micromonospora sp. NPDC049900 | reverse complement strand
CCCCAACACCACAATGTTTAAAACCTTCTATTTGCACCTATACACCGGGCTCCACATAAAAAATACCGCGCCCGAAAATAAACACCCCCCGGGGGGGGGGGGGGGGCGGGCCCCCCCCCCCCGCCACGTGGTTCGCCCTTTTTGGGGAGACTGCCTAGTATGTTCCGCTTCATCGTGCGGCGCCTGCTGCAGATGGTCCTGGCCTTCTTCGGCACCACGCTGATCGTCTACGCGTTGATGTTCGCCGGCCAGGGCGACCCGATCCAGGCGCTCGCCGGTGAACGTCCGGTCACCAAGGCCCAGCGGGCCTACCTCACCGAGAAGTACCACCTCGACGCGACCGGTGTCGGCGGCTTCCTCTACCGCTACTTCGACTACCTATCCAATCTGCTCCGCGGCGACCTCGGCGAGTCGCTCACCGGCCGGTCGATCGGTGACATCCTCGCCACCGCCTGGCCGGTCACCATCAAACTGGCGCTGATCGCCATCGCGGTCGCCGTGATCTTCGGGGTCACCGCGGGCGTCCTCGCCGGCATCCGCCGGGCCGGCATCTTCGACAACGCCACGCTGCTGCTGACGCTGCTGGTGCTCGGCATCCCGACCATCGTGCTCGCGCCGCTCGCGCAGTACTTCCTCGGCGTCAAGTGGCAGGTCTTCCCGCCCACCGCCGGCGCCGACCCCGACTTCGGCTCGCTGCTGCTGCCCGGGATCGTGCTCGGCTCGCTCTCCCTGGCCACCGCGCTGCGGCTGACCCGGACCTCGGTGGCCGAGAACCTGCGCGCCGACTACGTGCGTACCGCCCGTTCCAAGGGCCTGCCGAACCGGCGGGTGGTCAGCGTGCACGTCCTGCGCAACTCGCTCATCCCGGTGATCACCTTCCTCGGCGTCGAGGTGGGCAACCTGATGAGCGGCGCGATCATCACCGAGGGCGTGTTCAACATCCCCGGCGTCGGCTTCAACCTGTTCCGCGCCATCCGCACCGAGGACGGCCCGCTGGTGGTGGGCATCGTCAGCGTGCTCGTCGTGGTCTACCTGGTCTCCAATTTGGTGGTGGACGTCCTGTACGCCGTCCTGGACCCGAGGATCCGCTATGAGTGAGCGCAGCGAACGAATCGGCAAGCGCAGCGGACATGCCGGCACCGAGCGCAGCGAGGGGGCGGCACGAGTGAACGCAGCGAACGAATCGGCCAGCTCAGCGGACATGCCGGCACCGAGCGCAGCGAGGGGTGGGCATGAGTGAGCGCAGCGAACGAATCGGCCAGCTCAGCGGACATGCCGGCACCGAGCGCAGCGAGGGGTGGGCATGAGTGACTTCGAGACCGTTGCGGCGTCGGAGAACCAGGCCGCGCGACGCGGGCCGACGGGTGAGCCGGGCGCGCCCGACCAGGTCGGCCGGCCCCACAAGCCGCGCAGCCTCGCCGGGGACGCCTGGCGCGACCTGCGCCGCAAGCCGATCTTCTGGATCAGCCTGGCGCTGGTGCTGCTGGTGGCCGCGATGGCCGCCGCGCCGGGGCTGTTCACCAGCAACGACCCGGGCGACTGCGTGCTGGCCCGGCAGCACGCGGCCCCGTCCGGCGGGGCGATCTTCGGGTACGACTTCCAGGGCTGCGACACGTACGCCCGCGCGGTCTACGGCGCCCGGGCGTCCCTGCTGGTCGGCGCCCTCTCCGCGCTGCTCACCGGGGTGATCGCGCTGGTCGTCGGGATGCTCGCCGGCTACTTCGGCGGCTGGGTCGACGCGGTGCTCAGCCGGGTGATCGACATCGTGCTCGGCATCCCGCTGCTGCTGGCCGCGATCGTGCTACTCAAGCGGGTCGCCAGCGACAGTGCCACGGTCCGCGTCGGTGCCGTCATCTTCGTGCTCGCGGTGCTCGGCTGGACCACCGCCGCCCGGGTGGTCCGCTCCTCGGTGATCACCGCCCGGGAGCAGGACTACGTGTCGGCGGCGCGGATGCTGGGCGCCGGCAACGGCCGGATCATGTGGCGGCACATCCTGCCGAACGCGCTCGCCCCGGCGATCGTGGTGCTGACGATCGCGCTCGGTTCGTTCATCGCCGCCGAGGCGACGCTCTCCTTCCTCGGCATCGGCCTGCGGGAACCGACCATCTCCTGGGGCATCGACATCAACAACGGTCGGGTGCACATGCGGGAGTCGGCCACCCCGCTGGTCGTCCCGTCGACGTTCCTGGCCCTGACCGTGCTGGCGTTCATCATGCTCGGCGACGCCATCCGTGACGCGTTCGACCCGAAGCTGCGGTGACCGACATGACCACGACGCGGCCCACTCCGGCCTCCCCCACCCCGCCCGGCGGCCACCTGCTCCAGGTACGGGACCTGCACATCGAGTTCCGCACCGGCGAGGGGGTGGCGAAGGTGGTCAACGGGGTCAGCTACCACCTGGACCCCAGCGAGACGCTCGCGGTGCTGGGCGAGTCCGGCTCCGGCAAGTCCGTCACCGCGCAGGCGGTGATGGGCATCCTGGACAGCCCACCGGCGCACGTCACCGCCGGGCAGATCCACTACCAGGGGCGCGACCTGCTCGCCCTGCCCGAGGAGCAACGTCGGCAGGTCCGGGGCAAGGAGATCGCGATGATCTTCCAGGACGCCCTCTCCGCGTTGAACCCGGTCTTCCCGGTCGGCTGGCAGATCGGCGAGACGCTGCGCCAGCGGCTCGGCATGTCCCGCGCCGACGCACGCCGCCGGGCGGTGGAGCTGATGGACCTGGTGCAGATCCCGGCCGCCGGCCAGCGTCTCGGCGACTACCCGCACCAGTTCTCCGGCGGCATGCGCCAACGCGTGATGATCGCGATGGCGCTGGCGATGGAACCGAAGGTGCTGATCGCCGACGAGCCGACCACCGCGCTCGACGTCACCGTGCAGGCGCAGATCATGGACCTCCTCGCCGACCTGCGGCGGGACCTGGACATGGCGATGATCCTGATCACCCATGACCTGGGCATGGTCGCCGACGTGGCGGACCGGATCGCGGTCATGTACGCGGGCCGCATCGTCGAGCACGCCGACGTGCGGTCGTTGTACCGGGCGCCCGCCCACCCGTACACCAAGGGGCTGCTGGCGTCGATCCCGCGCCTGGACCAGCGCGGCGGGCGGCTGTCCACCATCCGGGGCCTGCCGCCGAACCTGATGCGCATTCCCAGCGGCTGCCCCTTCCATCCCCGATGCCCGTACGCGCAGCAGGTCTGCGTCGACGAGGTACCGCACGACCTGGTCCTCGGCGACGGCCGGACCAGCGCGTGCCACTTCGCGCAGGAGGTACGTGATGACCGCGCCGGCTGAGCCCACCACGGTGACCGGCGAGACGATCCTCGACGTCGACAACGTGGTGAAGCACTTCCCGATCACGCAGGGGGTGCTGTTCCAGAAGAGGGTCGGCGCGGTGAAGGCCGTCGACGGGGTGAGTTTCCAGCTCCGCCGGGGCGAGACGCTGGGCGTCGTCGGCGAGTCCGGCTGCGGCAAGTCGACCCTGGCCCGGTTGCTGATGCGGCTGGAGCGGCCGACCGCCGGCCGGGCCACCCTGGCCGGGCAGGACCTGTTCGCCGCCTCCGGGGCCCGGCTCCGCCGGATCCGCCGCAACATGCAGATGGTCATGCAGGACCCGTACACCTCGCTGAACCCCCGGATGACCGTCGGCGACATCATCGGCGAGCCGTTCGAGATCCATCCCGAGGCGGCCCCGAAGGGCAGCCGCGAGCGGCGGGTGCAGGAACTGCTCGACGTGGTCGGGCTGAACCCGGAGCACGTCAACCGCTACCCGCACCAGTTCTCCGGCGGCCAGCGGCAGCGCATCGGCATCGCCCGGGCACTCGCGCTGCGGCCCGAGGTGATCGTCTGCGACGAGCCGGTCTCCGCGCTGGACGTCTCCATCCAGGCCCAGGTGATCAACCTGTTGGAGCAGCTCCAGGACGAGTTCGGGCTGTCGTACATCTTCATCGCCCACGACCTGTCCGTGGTGCGGCACATCTCGGACCGGATCGCGGTGATGTACCTGGGCCGGATCGTGGAGATCGGCACCGAGGACGAGATCTACCAGCGGGCCACCCACCCGTACACGCAGGCGCTGCTCTCGGCCGCGCCGGTGCCGGACCCGGACGCCCGCGAGCGTCGTACGGTGATCCGGTTGCGCGGTGACGTACCGAGCCCGGCCGACCCGCCGAGCGGCTGCCACTTCCGGACCCGGTGCTGGAAGGCGCAGGAGATCTGCGCCGTCGAGGATCCACAGGCGGTGCCGCGGGCCGCCGACCCGCACCCGTCCGCCTGTCACTTCGCCGAGCTGCGCCCGTCGGTGTAAGGAAGGGTCCCCTGCTAACGCCGGGTGTATAGCAGGGGACCCTTCCTTACATCCAAGGCCGAGCCGCGCGGCGGCGGGTCAGTGGAAGAAGTGCCGGGTGCCGGTCAGGTACATGGTGACGCCGGCCTGCTTGCAGGCGGCGATCACCTCCTCGTCCCGGATCGAGCCGCCCGGCTGCACGATCGCCCGGATGCCGGCGTCGATGAGGATCTGCGGCCCGTCGGCGAACGGGAAGAACGCGTCCGAGGCCGCCACCGCGCCCCGCGCCCGGTCGGCACCGGCCCGACTGACCGCCAGTCGCGCCGAGTCGACCCGGTTGACCTGACCCATCCCGACGCCGACCGTGGCGCCGTCCTGGGCCAGCAGGATCGCGTTGCTCTTCACCGCGCGCACCGCCCGCCAGGCGAAGGCCAGGTCGGCCAGGGTCGCCTCGTCGGCCGCCTCGCCGGTGGCCAGCCGCCAGGTCGTCGGGTCGTCGCCCTCGGCGTCGATCGCGTCGCGTTCCTGCACCAGCACACCGCCGGTGATCTGCCGCCACTCGGTCGACGGCGGACGGAACTCCGGTGCCCGCAGCAGCCGGATGTTCTTCTTGGCCTGGAGCACCTCGGCGGCACCGGGCTCGTAGCCGGGCGCCACGACGACCTCGGTGAAGATCTCGGCGATCTGCCCGGCCAGCTCGACCGAGACCGGCCGGTTCACCGCGATGACGCCGCCGAAGGCGGAGACCGGGTCGCAGGCGTGCGCCTTGCGGTGGGCCTCGGCCACGTCCGCGCCGACCGCGATGCCGCACGGGTTGGCGTGCTTGATCACGGCCACCGCCGGCTGGTCGACGAAGTCGTTCGCGGCCCGCCAGGCGGCGTCCGCGTCGACGTAGTTGTTGTAGGACATCTCCTTGCCGTGCAACTGCTCGGCCTGGGCCAACCCGGGCGGGCTCGCCGGGTCCGCGTAGACCGCCGCGCCCTGGTGCGGGTTCTCGCCGTACCGCAGCACCGCCTGCCGACGCAGCGCCAGTCCGGCGAACTCCGGCCCGCCGTCGGCGGCCGGGGCCAGGGTCGTGGCGAACCAGTCGGCCACCGCCACGTCGTACTCGGCGATGTCGGCGAAGGCGCGGGCGGCCAGCGCCCGCCGCTGCGCCAGCGTGAAGCCGCCGCCGTCGAGCGCGGCCAGCAGCAGCGGGTACGCGGCCGGGTCGGTCACCACCGCCACCGACGCGTGGTTCTTGGCGGCGGCCCGCACCATCGCCGGACCGCCGATGTCGATCTGCTCGACGCACTCGTCCTGGCTCGCGCCGGAGGCCACGGTCTGCTGGAACGGGTACAGGTTGGACACCAGCAGGTCGATCCCGGCGATGCCGTGCTCGTCGAGCTGGGCGACGTGGGTGTCCTTGCGCAGGTCGGCGAGGAGTCCACCGTGGATCTTCGGGTGCAGGGTCTTCACCCGGCCGTCGAGGATCTCCGGGAAGCCGGTCACCTGCTCCACGGCGGTCACCGGCACACCGGCACCGGCGATCGTCGACGCGGTGCTGCCGGTGGAGACGATCTCCACCCCGGCGGCGTGCAGCGCCTTGGCCAGGTCGACCAGTCCGCTCTTGTCGTAGACGCTGACCAGTGCCCGCCGGATCGGGCGACGCCCGTCCTCGATGGAACTCACGGAACTGTGACCTTTCTCCCGGTGATCGTCCAACCCTCGCGGACCAGTCGGCCCACTTGCTCGACGAGTTGCTGCCGCTCGGCTTCCTTGATGCGTTCGGTGAGCGTGTCCACGTCGTCGTCCTCGTGCACCGGCACCGCCACCTGCGCCACGATCGGGCCGGTGTCCATCCCGGCGTCGACGAAGAACAGCGTCGCACCGGTGACCTTCACCCCGTAGGCGAGCGCGTCCCGGGGGCCGTGGATGCCGGGGAACGCCGGCAGCAGGGTGTTGTGCGTGTTCAGGTAGCGGTCGCCGAAGGCGGCGAGGAACCGGGAACCGACCAGCTTCAGGAACCCGGCGGAGACGACCAGGTCAGGGCGGTGCGCGGCGACCTGCTCGGTGAGCGCCACGTCCCACTCCTCGCGGGACGGGTGGTCCTTGACCCGCGCCACGAACGTCGGCACCCCGGCGGCGGCGGCCCGGTCCAGCCCGGCGATGCCGTCGCGGTCCGCGCCCACCGCGACCACCCGGGCCCCGTACGCCGGGTCGGCGGTCGCGTCCAGCAGCGCCTGCAGGTTGCTGCCGGAGCCGGAGACGAGGACGACGATGCGGGCGGGCTCGGTCACCGGCACACCCTATCCGGCGGCGGATCGGCGCTGGTCCGGTGCCCACCCGGTGGGCCGGCGACCCTTCGCCGACCACCGAGGTCGCACTGACCGGGTACGCTGCCGGTCGCTTGGGACCGGCGCGTGTCCGGCCCGCACCCGTCAGCGAAACGTACGTGAGGAGCTCGTCATCATGCAGCCCGGATACCCGTCCCAGCCGCCCCAGCAGGTCGACAACAACATGACGATGTCGATCGTCGCCATCTTCCTGTTCTGGCCGCTGGCGATCCCCGCCATCATCAACGCCTCGAAGGTCAACCAGCTTCTCCAGCAGGGTGACTACGCCGGTGCCCAGGCCGCGTCCGCCGAGTCGAAGAAGTGGTCCAAGTGGGCCATCATCGTCGGTGTCGCGTGGCTCGCGATCGTGCTGCTCTGCTGCCTGGGCGGTGGCGTCCTCGGTTCGCTCAGCGGCTCCAACGTCTGAGTCACGGAACCACATGCAGCCCGGTAACCCCGGTCAGGACCCGTACGGCCAACAGCCGTACGGGGATCCGACAGCTCCACCTCCGCACAACCCGTACGCGCCACCGGCGGCCAATCCCTACGCACCTCCGCCGGCCAACCCGTACGCCACGCCGGAGCCGCACACGCCTGCGGTCGACCCGTACCAGCAGGCAGACCCGTACGGCCAGCAGCCGTACGACCCGTACGGCCAGCAGCCGCCCACCTCCGGGCAGCCGTACGACCCGTACTCGGCCCCGCCCGCCGGACAGCCGGCGTACGGTCAGCCCCCGACCTACGGGCAGCCGCCGACGTCGGGGCACCCCTACGGTGGCCAGCCCTACCAGGACCCGTACGCCCCGCAGCCGTACGGCGGTGCGCCGATGTACCCGCACGCCGGTTTCGCCGGCCCCGGCGGGCAGCAGAACACGCTCGGTCTGGTGGCGATGATCCTGGGCATCGCGTCGATCCCGCTGAACTGCTGCTACCTCGGTATTCCGCTGGGCCTGGCCGCGGTGATCACCGGCTGGCTCGGCAAGCAGAAGGTCGACCAGGGCCTGGCCGGCAACGCGGGGCAGGCCCTCACCGGCCTGATCTGCGGCGGCATCGGCCTGCTGCTGGGCCTGCTCTATCTCGTGCTGATCGCGGTGAACTACGCCGTGCCGCAGCTTTGAGCCAGCAGTACGCGAGGGGCGCTCCGGACGAACGGGGCGCCCCTCGTCGTGAACGGCCCCGAGTTCGAGGGCCGGCCGCGCTGCGGTCGGTCTAGCCGGCGGGCCGGGTGAGCCAGCGGGTCGCCGCCGCTCCGAGCACCGCGCCGCCGCCCGTGATCAGCATCGCGGCCAGCGCCACCTGCCAACCGACCGGGCCGACCTCGGCCAGCCGTCCGGCACCGAGCGGCCCGCCGGAGACCTCCGCGAGCACGCCGAGGAGCACCCCGGCCACCGGGCCGACGAGTACGGCCGGCACCAGCAGCCGCCGCCAGCGCAGCGGTGCGCGGTCCGCCCCGGCCGACCGGAGCAACCGACGGGCCAGCAGCCAACCCGCGGCCATGCCCACCAGGACCGGTATCGCGAGGACCACGATCGACCCGGCCCCGTCGACCGGCCCGCTCGGCAGCCCGGCGAACAACGGCAGCGCCGGTAGCGCGCCGACCGAGACCTCGCTGGTGCGGACCGCCGTGTCGGTGCCCACGGCGAAGCCCGGCCCGAGCAGGTAGCCGGTTGCCCAGACGGTGGCGTTGGGGGCGTACGCCAGGCTGACCAGGGTGATGCCCGCCTGCCCGGCCACGCCGGTGCGGTACGCGCCGATCAGGTCGGCCGCGTCGCCCCCGCCGGTCGCCACGGCCAGTCCCGCCCCGGCCGCCCCCGCGCCGAGCAGCACCAGTGCGGCCACCAGGCCGGCCCGGACTCCTTCGCGCACCGGCGTCGGTACCTGACCGGCGAGCACCTCGGCCAGCCCGGTGGTCCGGGTCGCGCCGAGCCCGGCGGCGAGCGTGCCGATCACCGCGAGCGTCACCCCGGCCCGCGACCACGACACACCGGTGCCGCCGGTGTCCACGAGCAGCGCGGCGAGCAGACCGATCAGGCCGTAGCCGACGCCGACCGCCGCCGCGACGGCCGACGTGCGGCCCGGCGACCGGCTGCCGCGTGCGCCGACCGCACGGCTGGCGTGCACACCGGCCCGGGCGAGCCGCCAGAGGGCCAGCACGGTGACCGCGAGCGGGGCCAGGCCCAGGGGTCCGGCGGCGGTGTCCAGCGGTACGCCGTGCCCGAGCAGCCATCCGGCCGCCCCCGCGCGGACCGCACCCAGCAGCGTGGCGGCACCCTCGCTGAGCTGGAACAACCAGAGTGCGAGCGCCACCGGCAGCCAGGAGGTGAGGGCGGCTCCGCCAGCGGCCACCAACGCGGCGACCGCGAGGGGCGGGTGACGGCGACCGCCGGGCGTGCCCCGCTGCACCGGTACCCGGCGGGGCGGGCCGGCGCGACCGGGTGGCCGGGCGCCGACTCCGCGTGCGTCGGTGGCCCGGCGCGGCTGGTCAGGGGTGACGGAGGACATCGGCTCTACTCTGGCATGCCGGGGCCGCCTCGGCTGCCCGGACACCACCCCGTCCGGAGGTGAGTTCGCCTGATCCGGCGTGCCGGCCGCAGGGTCCGGTCTAGCCTCGGCTCAGGGCCGTGACCGACGTCGCGGCAGGTAGTGTCCGGAGGGAAGCCGTGAACGCTCCGTATCCACCGCCCCCGCCGCCACCGGCAGGCCGGGACCGCACCACTCTGTGGGGCGTGCTGGGCATCGTCACCGGGGTGCTCTGCTGCGGCATCCTCGGCATCGTCTTCGGCTGGTTGTCGATCCGCGACGCACGCCGCTACCGGCAGTCGCCGGTGCTCGGCTACGTCTCGATCGGCCTGGGTGTGCTGAACATCGTGATCAGCCTGATCCTGTCCGCGACGGGCAACTACCCGTACTGGAACCGCTGAGGGGCCGACCTTCCGGTCGGCCCCTCGAAGACTGTCGTACCGGCTCAGCCGGCGGACATGATCTCCCGCATCAGCTTGGCGGTCTCGGTCGGGGTCTTGCCGACCTTGACGCCGACCGCCTCCAGCGCGGCCTTCTTCGCGTCGGCGGTACCCGCCGAGCCGGAGATGATCGCACCGGCGTGCCCCATGGTCTTGCCGGGCGGGGCGGTGAAGCCGGCGATGTAGCCGACCACCGGCTTGGTGACGTTGGCCTTGATGTAGTCGGCTGCCCGCTCCTCGGCGTCGCCGCCGATCTCACCGATCATCACGATCGCGTCGGTGTCCGGGTCGGCCTCGAACGCGGCCAGCGCGTCGATGTGCGTGGTGCCGATGATCGGGTCGCCACCGATGCCGACGCAGGTCGAGAAGCCGATGTCCCGCAGCTCGTACATCATCTGGTAGGTCAGCGTGCCGCTCTTGCTGACCAGGCCGATCCGGCCGCTGCCGGTGATGTCGGCCGGGATGATGCCGGCGTTGGAGGCGCCCGGCGAGGCGATGCCGGGGCAGTTCGGCCCGACGATCCGGGTCCGCTCGCCCTTGCCCGTGTTGTACGCCCAGAAGGCGGCGGTGTCGTGCACCGGCACACCCTCGGTGATCACCACGGCCAGCGGGATCTCGGCGTCGATCGCCTCGATGACCGCGCCCTTGGTGAACTGCGGGGGCACGAAGATGACGGTGACGTCGGCGCCGGTGTCCTTCATCGCGTCCGCGACGCTGGCGAAGACCGGCAGCTCGGTGCCGTCGAAGTCGACGGTGGTGCCCGCCTTGCGCGGGTTCACGCCGCCGACGACGTTGGTGCCGGCCGCGAGCATCCGCCGGGTGTGCTTGGAACCCTCGGAACCGGTCATCCCCTGGACGATGACCTTCGAGTCCTTGGTGAGCCAGATAGCCATTGTCAGACCCCCGCAGCCGCCAGCTCGGCGGCCCGCTCGGCCGCGCCGTCCATGGTGTCGACCCGCTGCACCAGCGGGTTGTTCGCGCTGTCGAGGATCGCCCGACCCGCTTCGGCGTTGTTGCCGTCCAGCCGCACGACGAGCGGCTTGGTGACCTGCTCCCCGCGCTGCTCCAGCAGGGCCAGCGCCTGGATGATGCCGTTGGCGACCTCGTCGCAGGCGGTGATGCCGCCGAAGACGTTGACGAAGACGCTTCGGACCGACGGGTCGGAGAGCACGATCTCCAGACCGTTGGCCATCACCGCGGCGCTCGCGCCGCCGCCGATGTCGAGGAAGTTGGCCGGCTTGACGCCGCCGTGCCGCTCACCGGCGTACGCGACCACGTCGAGCGTGGACATGACCAGGCCCGCGCCGTTGCCGATGATGCCGACCTCGCCGTCGAGCTTGACGTAGTTGAGGTCCTTCTCCTTGGCGGCCTGCTCCAGCGGGTCCACGGTCGACTGGTCGACCAGGGCCTCGTGGTCCGGGTGCCGGAAGCCGGCGTTCTCGTCCAGCGAGATCTTGGCGTCCAGCAGCAGCAGCGTGCCGTCACCGGTCTTGGCCAACGGGTTGACCTCGACCAGGGTGGCGTCCTCGGCGACGAACGCCTTCCACAGCCCCACCGCGACGTCGACGACCTGGTCGGCGACCTCGGCCGGGAAGCCCGCGGCGGAGACGATCTCCCGGGCCTTGGCCTCGTCGACACCCTTGACGGCGTCGATCGGGGCCTTGACGACCTTGTCCGGGGTGTCCGCGGCGACCTGCTCGATGTCCATGCCGCCAGCGACGCTGGCGATGCAGAGGAAGGTACGGTTCGCCCGGTCCAGCAGGTACGAGAAGTAGTACTCGTCGGCCACGTCGGCGGTCACCGTGATCATGACCTTGTGGACCGTGTGACCCTTGATGTCCATGCCGAGGATGTCGGTGGCGCGGGCCACCGTCTCCTCCGCGCCCTCGGCGAGCTTCACGCCGCCGGCCTTGCCTCGCCCGCCGACCTTCACCTGCGCCTTGACGACCACTCGGCCGCCGAGGCGATCGGCGATCGCGCGGGCCTCCTCCGGGGTGGTGGCAACGCCGCCCGCGAGCACGGGCAGACCGTGCCGCTCGAACAGGTCCCGCCCCTGGTATTCGTACAGGTCCACGATTGCGCGTCCCGTCCCGTCTCCGCGGCGCACCGTCGCGCCGCCACCAGCGTATGGAAAGTAAACAGTGCGGTGCCTGACATCAGTCGAAGTTGACGCAGACCGCTGAACCTCGCGCGGCCCGAACCGCACGGCACTCGCGCACCGCGCCCTACCCGTGGGTCCGTCGGACCGTGGGCGGAGGTGATGCGGGGTTCATTGGGCGCAGCCTAGCGATGTCGGCACGGGCGGCAACCGAGCGGGTGCGGGGTGTGCGGTAATCCACAGCCACCACGGACGCTGTGTCACCGGCGTGCACCACGCCGCAGCGACCGCTCCGGTGTCACCCGTTCGGGCGATCTCCACGACCTGGGCAGGGAACCCGTCGCCGGTGCGTAACCCGGCCGGCAGGGCCTCGTTGAGTCAGGTGTCGGAGCGCTGAACGGCGCGAGGACGCAAGCGGCCGATGCCCTGTCGGTCGAGGGGTGGCGGCGGGGCATCGTGCATAGAGGGGCCGGACGTGTGAGGGGTGCGTCCGGCCCCTCCCCTTGTGCGCTGCACGCGTCGGGCCCGTTTGCGCGCTCTCCTGCGACACGTCCGTCCCGCCCTGCGCGTCGACTCTCCGGTGCGCGTGTCGGGTCAGCTCACCGGCTGGGCGACGTTGCTGCGGACCCACTCCACGATGGACTGGGTGGTCGCACCGGGCGTGAAGATCTTGGCCACACCGAGCTGCTCCAGCTCCGGGATGTCCGCGTCCGGAATGATGCCGCCGCCGAAGACCACGATGTCCCGGGCGTCGCGCTCACCGAGCAGTTCGAGCACCCGACGGAACAGCGTCATGTGCGCGCCGGAGAGCACCGAGAGGCCGACCGCGTCGGCGTCCTCCTGGATCGCGGTCTCCACGATCTGCTCCGGAGTCTGGTGTAGGCCGGTGTAGATGACCTCCATGCCGGCGTCCCGGAGAGCGCGGGCCACCACCTTGGCCCCACGGTCGTGGCCGTCCAGGCCCGGCTTGGCGACGACGACCCGAACACGAGAGCTCATCTGCGCATCCCTTTCAGCGGCTCCGGGGCTTTCACCTGAACGAACGGTAACCCGCGCCCCCGAACCCGGGGAACCGGGGCCGAAGCCCGGTGACGGACCCGCCGCCACGACCACCTCACGCAGAGACACGACCGACGCGGTCCGGGTCAAGGAGGACGACTCCGCCGATCGGTCACGGTGTGCGACGAACGGACGATAACGAGGGCAGCCCTCCGGTGCCGCTAGCCATGACATTAACGGACGGAAAGGGACAGAAAGGTGCAACGAGTTCGGCGCTCCGGCTTGTGGGGCGACTGCCGGTTGGCTACCGTGTCCACGGTTGTCATCAGGTTTGCGGACGGGTGACGACGCGACCAGCCGACGGACGGACCACTGATCCGGACGACGGCCGACCGCCTCGGAACCCCGACAACGGAGGGTGTGCGTGCGCCAGCGCCTGTCGTCTGAGCCCGATCGATATCGCGGTCGCCGCCGCGTACCCACCCCCCCACGTAGCCGCTACGCCGCAGTCGTCACCACCGCCTTCGTCGGTGCCGGCGTGGTGGCACTGGGCGCCGGCGCTCTGCCGGACGCCAAGAGCGTCGAACAGTCGGTGCTCGACGAGCTGAAGCAGGCGGCGGTCAGCAGCCAGGGCGCTGCCGAGCGTGCCGAGACCGCCGACCGGGCCTCCCGGGACGGCCGCAGCGCCCCGGAGAGCGTCGAGGACTCCGGCGTCTGGCTGCTGCCACTACAGGGCTACGACTTCAACTCCCCCTACGGCATGCGGTGGGGGAAGCTGCACACCGGCATCGACCTGGTCGCGCCGGAGGGCACGCCGTACGTCTCGATCCACGAGGGCACCGTCACCAAGGCCGGCTGGTTCGGCGGGTACGGCAACGCCGTGATCGTCCAGCACCCGGACGGCAGCGAGGCGATCTACGGCCACTCCTCGGACGTGAGCGTGCGCGAGGGGCAGCAGGTCAAGGCCGGCGACCAGCTCGGTCTGGTCGGCAACACCGGACACTCCTACGGGGTCCACCTGCACCTGGAGATCCATGTCAAGGGCAAGCCGCTCGACCCGGTGCCCTGGCTCCAGGAGCGCGGAGTGGACATCAAGCTGCAAGTCGAGGCAATTTACAGCGAGGTAACGGAGTCCTGACAGCCCGTTGCACCCGTTGACCGCCCGGATCGATCGATCCGGGCGGTTTTTCGTGCCCGCCCGGATCGCAAAGTGTCCCGGGCCACAGTCCGCACTGTGGTCGAGCGCACACCCCGGCCGACGCACCGACCCGGTCATCCGGCGGCAACCGGGGACGGACCGGGAAAGCAGCACCGCCATCACCGCCCACCCACCCAACCCCGGTACTCGACGAACACCCGGCGGACCCCAGGATTTCCAGGTCACGTACCCCTCGATCCAGTGAGGTCCGCCCCGTGCAGGACGACAACCCCACCCCGCACCACAAGCTCCCCCACGCCCCCGCCCGGCATCGCCGCCGGATCGGCCGGCGCGGCCGTCGACTGGCCGTCGGCGCGGTCGCCGTACTGGGACTCGGACTCGGTGGCGTCGTCGTGACCAGTCTCGACGACAGCCCGACCCCCGTCTCACTCGACGCGCAGGCCAGCGCCGAAGCCGCCGCCCGTGCGGAGGCCGCCGCCCGCGCCGACCGCTCGGCCCGCGAGTCGGCCGCCCCGGCGACGCCGGAGAGCCCGACGCCGACCCCGACGGCGAGCCCGTCCCGGACACCCGGCGCGAGCCCGACCGCGAAACCCCGCCCGACAGCCACCAAGGCCACCAAGGCCACCACGAAGACCACGAGTGCGGCCCCGAAGCCCGACTGGGTCATCCCGATGGCCGGCGCCGCCATCACCTCGTGCTACGGCCCGCGCTGGGGCACGCTGCACGCCGGGATCGACTTCGCGCTGCCCGCCGGCACGCCGGTGCGGGCCGCCTCCAAGGGCACCGTGACGAAGGCCGGCGACGTCGGTGACGGGTACGGCATCTCGGTCGTCATCGACCACGGCAACGGCTACCTCACCCACTACGCCCACCTGAGCACCACCCGGGTGAACGTGGGCGAGAAGGTCAGCACCGGGCAGACCATCGGCCTGGAAGGCTCCACCGGCGACTCCACCGGGCCGCACCTGCACTTCGAGGTGCACCAGGGACAGATGTGGAACCAGATCGACCCGGCGCCGTTCCTGCGTGCCCGGGGCATCGACGTGGCGTGCTGACCTGACGCCGGGCGTCCGGCGCACCGGCCCGGCCCGGGCCGGTGCGCCGACCCGTCAGATCTTCTCGATCGGGGCGTGCCGCAGCACCAGCCACAACGTCTGGTCGCCGAAGTCGATCTGCGCGCGGGCACCCGGGCCGTGGCCCTCCACCGTGACCACCCGACCGAGTCCGTACCGCTGGTGGTTGACCCGGTCCCCGGCGGAGACCTTGGGGCCCTGCGGCAGCTCGCTCGCGGTGGCCAGCCGACTGCCGTCCACGCCGAGCTTGCGGGCCAACTGGACCGCGCGGGGCGTACCGCCGGTGAAGCCGCCGCCCACCCGGTCCGCGCGACCGCCCACGCCGCCGCCACCACCGCCCCAGGAGGTGTACGACCCCTCGGTGCGCTCCCAACGGACCAGCTCGGTCGGCAGCTCCTCCAGGAACCGCGACGGCGGGTTGTACGCCGGCTGTCCCCACGCCGACCGGGTCACCGCACGGGACAGGTAGAGGCGCTGCCGGGCACGGGTGATGCCCACGTACGCCAGCCGCCGCTCCTCCTCCAGCTCACGGGTGTCG
Organism: Micromonospora sp. NPDC049900; assembly: GCF_044461025.1. Taxonomy (NCBI): domain Bacteria; kingdom Bacillati; phylum Actinomycetota; class Actinomycetes; order Micromonosporales; family Micromonosporaceae; genus Micromonospora; species Micromonospora sp. NPDC049900. The sequence goes on along the minus strand of NZ_JBITKM010000001.1, from coordinate 595,993 downwards.
CCCAGCGAGCGCAGATGCGGGAAGACGCCGTCCTCCAGGCCGGTCAGGAAGACCACCGGGAACTCCAGCCCCTTGGCGGTGTGCAGGGTCATCAACGTGACCACGCCCTGGTGTTCGGGATCGTCCGCGGGTATCTGGTCGGCGTCGGCCACCAGGGCCACCTGCTCCAGGAAACCGGCCAGCGTGGCCCGCTCCCCCTCCGCGCCGCTCGCCTCGATCCGTTCGGTGTACTCCCGGGCCACGCTGACCAGCTCCTGGAGGTTGTCCACCCGGCCCGCGTCCTGCGGGTCCAGGCTCTCCTCCAGCTCGCTCAGGTAGCCCGAGCGGGTCAGCACCGCCTCCAGCACCTCCTCCGGGGTGCCGTCGACGGCCACCTCCCGGGCGGCGTCGAGCAGCGCCACGAAGTCGGCGATGCCGTTGGCCGCGCGGGTGGAGATGCCCGGCGCGTCCTTGGCCCGACGCAGCGCCGCGCCGAACGAGATGCGGTCCCGGCTGGACAGTGCCTCCACACACGCCTCGGCCCGGTCGCCGATGCCCCGCCGGGGCGTGTTCAGGATCCGGCGCAGACTCACCGTGTCGTCGTCGTTGACCACCGCACGCAGATAGGCCAACGCGTCGCGGACCTCCTTGCGCTCGTAGAAGCGCACCCCGCCGACGACCTTGTACGGCAGGCCGACCCGGATGAACACCTCCTCGAAGACGCGGGACTGCGCGTTGGTGCGGTAGAAGACCGCCACGTCGCCCGGCCGGGCCTCGTCGGCGTCGACCAGCCGGTCGATCTCCCGACCCACCCAGTCCGCCTCGGCGTGCTCGGTGTCGGCGACGTACCCGACGATCTGCTCGCCCGCCCCGGCGTCGCTCCACAGCCGCTTCGGCTTGCGCGAGGTGTTGCGGTCGATCACCGCGTTGGCCGCGTTCAGGATGGTCTGGGTGGAGCGGTAGTTCTGCTCCAGCAGGATGGTGCGGGCGTCGCCGAAGTCGCGTTCGAACTCCAGGATGTTGCGGATCGTCGCGCCCCGGAAGGCGTAGATCGACTGGTCCGCGTCACCGACCACGCACAACTCCGCCGGGGCCAGCCCGTCCGTGCCCGAGACCAGCTCCTTGATCAGGACGTACTGCGCGTGGTTGGTGTCCTGGTACTCGTCGACCAACACGTGCCGGAACCGGCGGCGGTAGGTCTCGGCGACGTGCGGATGCGACTGGAGCAGGTGCACCGTCGTCATGATCAGGTCGTCGAAGTCGAGCGCGTGCGCCTCACGCAGGCGACGTTGGTACAACGTGTACGCCTCGGCCAGCGCCCGCTCGTTCGGCCCCGACGCCCGGTCGGCGAAGGTCTCCGGGTCGACCAACTCGTTCTTCAGGTTGGAGACCTGGGCCGCCAGGCCCCGCGCCGGATAGCGCTTCGGATCCAGGTCGAGCTCGCGCGTGACCATCTGCATCAGTCGGCGGGAGTCGTCGGCGTCGTAGATCGAGAAGGTGGACTTGAGCCCGGCGTGCTCGTGCTCGGCCCGCAGGATCCGTACGCAGGCGGAGTGGAACGTGGAGACCCACATCAGCCGCGCACGCGGCCCGACCAGGGCGGCCACCCGCTCCTTCATCTCGCCGGCGGCCTTGTTGGTGAAGGTGATCGCGATGATCTCGCCGGGATGCACGTCCCGCGCGGCGAGCAGGTACGCGATCCGGTGGGTCAGGACCCGGGTCTTGCCGGAACCGGCACCGGCGACGATCAACAGCGGTGAGCCGGCGTGGGTGACCGCGTCCCGCTGGGGGCCGTTGAGGCCCTCCACCAACTCGGACGGGTCGAGGCGGCCGGGAGCCGGCCGGCGCGGCGGCAGCGCCCGGTCGGGCTCGGGCGCGGACGGGGACGCGGGGATGTCGAAGAGAGGATGCATCGCAGGGCGAGTCTATGCCGCCGCCCCGACATCCCCGCCCCGCGCCGCCCTTGGTGAAAGGAAGGGCCCCCTACTAACGCCTCGTGTATAGGAAGGGTCCCTTCCTTACGGGTTTCCTTGCGCGGCGGCGTCCGCGGCGGGCATACTCGACGGCGTGTTCGACCAGCGCTTCTACTTTTACTACGGCCCCGGGAGTCCGGCAGCCGTAGGTCGCGCCTGATCGACAAGACCTACGAAAAGCCCCGGGCTCTCGGAGTCCGGGGCTTTCGTCGTCCCGGGATCCGGGCACCGGGCACCACACCGTGAGAGGTACCCGAAGATGACAGACGTGATGGAACAGAACGGCGTCCCAGGCGAATCCGGCACCACCCCGAACGGCACCAACGCGAACGACACCGGCGCGAACGGCGGCACCGGTCCCGCCGCGGACACCCCGGGCACTGGCACCGCGGAACCGGGCGCTGCCGCCCGCATCGCCGAGATCCGGGTCCGGATCGACGAGATCGACCGCACGATCGTCGATCTGTGGCAGGAGCGGGCCGCCCTGTCCCGCGAGGTCGGTGCGACCCGGATGGCCTCCGGGGGCACCCGGCTGGTGCTCTCCCGGGAGCAGGAGATCCTGGAGCGCTTCCGGGTCGCCCTCGGTGCCGACGGCACCCAGTTGGCGCTGCTGTTGCTGCGGGCCGGTCGCGGACCGCTCTGACCCGGACGGATCGATCCGAGTGGCAGACCGGGGACCGGCGGTCCACGTGAGCGGACGCCGGGCCGACCAAGGGCGGCCCGGCCATGGCGGCCCGGACAACAGCTAATCGGACGTGGCGCCCCGAACGCGGCGGCCCGGCCACACCGGCCCGGCGCGGCAGCGCGGGCACGAGTCCGGACGGCAGCGCGGGCACAGCGGCCCGGACGCCGGCAGTGCGGACACGGCGGCTCGGACACGGACCGGGGCGCCGGCCGCTGGTGACGGCCGACGCCCCGAATCACTGAGGAGGCACTACCTTCACCGCCGCTCCCGGTTTGGATGACCGGCCACGACGGCGTCTGTGTGGCTACTCCGTCGCGTGCACCACGTCGCGGACCTCGGCGAAGTGGCAGGCGCTCGGGTGGCCGGACTTGTCCCTGATCTGCAGCAGTGGCTCCTCTTCCGCGCAGACGTCCTGGGCCTTCCAGCAGCGGGTGCGGAACCGGCAGCCGGACGGCGGGTTGGCCGGCGACGGGACGTCGCCGGTCAGGACGATCTGGTCGCGGTGCCCACGCAGCTTCGGGTCCGGCACCGGCACCGCGGACAGCAATGCCTGGGTGTACGGATGCGTGGGCGTCTCGTAGATCTGGTCCTCGGTGCCGACCTCGACGATCTTGCCGAGGTACATCACCGCGACCCGGTCGGCGATGTGCCGCACCACGGACAGGTCGTGGGCGATGAAGATGTACGACAGACCCAGCTCGTTCTGGAGCTTCTCCAGCAGGTTGATCACCTGCGCCTGGATGGAGACGTCCAGGGCCGAGACCGGCTCGTCACAGAGGATGATCTCCGGGTTGAGCGCCAGCGCCCGGGCGATGCCGATCCGCTGCCGCTGGCCACCGGAGAACTGGTGCGGATAGCGGTTGATGTGGTCGGGGTTCAGGCCGACCAGCTCCAGCAGCTCCTGCACCTTGGGCCGACGCTGGCCCTTCGGCACCACGTCCGGGTGCACCTCGAACGGCTCACCGATGATGTCGCCAACGGTCATCCGCGGGTTCAGCGAGGTGTACGGATCCTGCATCACCAGTTGGATGTTCCGCCGGCCCCGACGCCGTTCCTCGGCACCGACCTTGGCCATGTTCTTGCCCTGCACAAACAGGTCACCGGAGGTCGGCGTCTCCAGACCGACGAGCATCCGCGCCAACGTCGACTTACCGCAGCCGGACTCGCCCACGATGCCGAGGGTCTCGCCGCGCCGCAGCTCCAGGTTGATCCCGTCGACCGCGCGGACCGCGCCGACCTGCTTCTTGAAGACGATGCCCCGGGTCAGCGGGAAGTGCTTTACCAGGTCGCGGGTCTCCAACACCACGTCACTCATCGCCCTTGACCTCCTTCCAGAAGTGGCAGGCAGCCGTCCGGCTCGGCGACACCTGGTACAGCGGCGGCGCCGGGTCCTGCTTGCAGACGTCCTGGGTGTAGCGGCAGCGAGGGTTGAAGGCACACCCCGGCGGGATGTTGGTCAGCGCCGGGGGCAGACCCTTGATGGCGCTGAGCTCCTGACCCTTGAGGTCCAGCCGCGGGATCGACTCCAGCAGACCCTTGGTGTACGGGTGGGCCGGGGTGGCGTAGATGTCGTCCACGCCGGCTTCCTCGATGACCCGACCGGCGTACATGACGGAGATCCGGTCGGCCACGTCGGCCACCACACCCATGTCGTGGGTGATCAGCACCAGCGCCATGTTCCGTTCCCGCTGGAGCTCGGCCAGCAGGGCCATGATCTGGGCCTGCACGGTCACGTCCAGTGCGGTGGTCGGCTCGTCCGCGATCAGCACCTCGGGGTCGAGCGCCAACGCCATGGCGATCATGACCCGCTGCCGCATACCGCCGGAGAACTGGTGCGGGTAGTCGTTCACCCGCTGCTGCGCCGCCGGGATCTTGACCAGGTCGAGCAGTTCGACGGCTCGGGCCTTGGCGTCCTTGCGGGACATGCCCCGGTGCTTGCGGAACAACTCGCCGAGCTGGAACCCGACGGTGAAGACCGGGTTCAGCGCGGAGAGCGCATCCTGGAAGATCATCGCGATCCGGTTCGCGCGCACCTTGCGGCGCTCGGACTCCGGCAGCTTGAGCAGGTCGACACCCCGGTACAGGATCTCGCCACCGGTGACGAACCCGGGCGGGCTGTCCAGGATCCCCATGATCGCCTGGGCGGTCACGCTCTTGCCGCAGCCCGACTCACCGAGGATCGCCCGGGTCTCGCCGGCCCGCACGTCGAAGCTCACCCCGTTGACCGCGCGAGCCACGCCGTTACGGGTACGGAACTCCACCTGCAGGTTCTTGACCTGTAGTGGCAACGCGTTCGGGTCGAGGCCCGGCAGCGCGTCCAACTTGACGTTCACATCACTGCTCATGCCGACACTCCGCTTCGCTCCGCGCCGGCACGAGGCACCAACGCACTGAGCCTGAAGATTCGCTCGCTCCGCTCACTCATGCCGACACTCCGCTTCGCTCCGCGCCGGCACGAGGCACCAACGCACTGAGCCTGAAGATTCGCTCGCTCCGCTCGCTCATTCGGAATCACCGGAACTTCGGGTCGAGGGCGTCACGCAGTGCGTCACCCATCAGGATGAAGGAGAGCACCGTGCCGACCAGCAGACCACACGGGAAGAGCAGCAGCCACGGGTCCTCCAGGAAGTAGACCTGGTGCACCGAGATCATGATGCCCCACGACTGCGCCGGCGGCTGGAGCCCGACACCGAGGAAGGTCAGCGTGGCCTCCGCGGCGACGAACGAACCGAGCACGATGGTGGCGTACACCAGCATCGGGGCGATCGCGTTCGGCAGGATGTGCCGGAACATCAGCCGCGAGTTGCGGGCACCGACCGCCTTGGCCGCGTGTACGTAGTCCAGGTCCTTCGAGGAGATGACGCTACCTCGGGTAATCCGGGCGATGGTCGGCCAGGCGAGCAGGAACAGCACCAGGGTCAGGGTCCAGATGTTCTGCCGCTTGATGACCGTGAGGAACACGATCGCGCCGAGCAGGAACGGCAGCGACAGGACGATGTCCATCACCCGGGAGATGATCGTGTCGACCCAGCCGCCGTAGTAGCCGGCGAGCAGGCCGAGCGTGCCACCGACCAGCACGATGCCACCGGTCGCCATGACCGCGATGACCATCGACGGCCGCGCGCCGTAGATCGCGTGCGAGTAGTAGTCGCAGCCCAGGATGTCGTACCCGAACGGGTGCTCCCAACTGGGCGAGATCCGGGACCGGTCGGTGTTGCAGGCACGCGGGTCCTGGCTGGTCCAGAGCTTCGGGAAGGCCGCCATCGAGCCCACCACGAGGATGTACAGGGAAGCGATCATGAAGACCGGGTCGCGAAGCAACTGCCGCCGGGCGTCCGCCCAGAGACTGGCGCTGCGCTCCTTGCCACCGACCGGCGCATCGGTCGTGGGGCCGTCACCGGCCACCGGCGCACCGCCGACGGCGGCGCCCGCACTACTCAGGTCACTCATGCCGACGCTCCGCTTCGCTCCGCGCCGCCACGAGGCACCAACGCACTGAGCCTGAAGATTCGCTCGCTACGCTCACTCATGTCCATACCTCGTTTCGCTCCACCGGCACCCGGGAGCGGTCGGAAGATCCTGCGTCGGCATCGTCACCACGGTCCGGTCACTCATAGCGGATCCTCGGGTCGAGCACGGCGTAGAGGAGGTCGACCAGCAGGTTGGCGATCAGGACGACCAGCACCAGCATGGTCACCACGCCGATCACCACCGAGGACTCGCCGGTACGCGCGGACATCGTCACCAGCCGACCGATACCCGGCACGTTGAAGATGGTCTCGGTGACCACCGCGCCGGCCATCGCGGCGCCGATGTCGACGCCGAGGAAGGTGATCACGGGGATCAGCGAGTTACGCAGCGTGTGCACACCGATGACGCGCTTGGTGGTCAGGCCCTTGGCCTTCGCCGTCCGGACGTAGTCGGCCCGGATGTTCTCCATGATGCTGGTCCGGGTGAGCCGGGCGGTGACCGCCAGCGACGTCGCACCGAGCACCATGCCTGGGATGATCAGACTCGCCCAGGGATAGTCGGGCTTGAAGCCTGGGCTAAACATACCGGTGGAGATCACGTCGGGGATCCAGCTCTGGCCCCGCAGCACGTTGCCGAACTTGACGCCGACGAACTCCCGCACGACCAGGCCGAGCACGAAGATCGGCACCGAGATGACGAAGACCGTGCTGATCTTCACCGTGTAGTCGGCGAAGCTGCCGCCGCGCAGGCCGGCGAGCACACCGGCGGCGATACCCACGACCGCCTCGAAGACGATGGCGATGAGCAGCAGCTTGAGCGTGAACGGAATGGCGTCCGCCACCAGGTCGGTGACCTCGCGCTGGCGCAGGTTGATGCCGAAGTCGAAGTTCAGGAAGATGCCCTGCAGCCGGTCCACGAAGAGCCCGAAGCAGGGGTTGCCCTTCTGGTCGAGGCAGGGGTCACCGTAGCCGAGTCGCTCGGTGATCGCCTCCAGCAGCGCGGGCGGCGGCGTCCGGTCCCCGAACAGCGCCCGGACCGGGTTCCCGCTGAACTGGATCGCCAGTGAAGTCAGGTAGTGGAGCAGGAACATGGTGCCCAGCACGGTGGGGATGAACTGGAGCAACCGTCGAATGACGTAGCGCCCCATGTCGGGGTCTCCTCTCGGCGCTGACGTGGCGGCAACGATCACCCTGGTGGGGAGACCGTTGCCGCCACGTCGTGTTACGGCAGGATCAGGCGGTTGAAGCTCAGTTCTGCTTCAGCGAAATCGCTGCGTAGTCGGCGTCCGAGACGGAGTTCCAGACGAACTGGTCGACGTTCTCGCTGTAAAGGGCACCAACCTTGTTGAACCACATCGGGATGACCGGGAGGTCCTCACCGACCAGGTCCTCCGCCTTCTGGTAGGACGGGATCGCGGCCTGGATCGAGTCGGCCGAGTCACCCTCCTTCATGGCGGCGTCGAACTCGGGGTTGCTGTAGGTCGAGTTGTTGCTGCCCGAGCCCGTGGCGTACAGCGGGTAGAGGAAGGTCTCCATGAACGGGTAGTCCGGACCCCAGCCGAGGCGGAACCCACCGGTGAACTTCTTCTGGTCGGCGGTCTCCAGGTACTCGGCGAACTGCAGGTTCACCCGCAGCTCGTAGTCGATACCCAGGGCCTCCTTGATCTGGTCACCGACCGCCTGCAGCCACTGGTCGTGGCCGGCACCGGCGTTGGCCCACAGGATCAGCTTCTCACCGGCCGGCCAGCCGCCGGCCTCGGCGAGCAGCTGCTTGGCCTTCTCGACGTCCTTCTTGGCGTACGGCGTGACGTTCTCCCGCGCACCCTCGAAGGTCGGGGCGACGAAGCCGGTGGCCGGGGTGAACCGGCCGTCGAAGACGGCGTCGATGATCGACTGGCGGTCGATCGACAGCGAGAGCGCCTGGCGGACCCGCTTGTCCTTGAAGTTGTCCTGGTACAGCGGCATGCCGACGTAGGTGAAGCTGTCACCCGGCTGCTCGTACATCCGGTCGGCGTAGGTGGCCTTGGCCTCCTTGTACCGGGCCGGCGGCACGGTGTACAGCACGTCCAGCTCGCCGGCCTGGAAGGCGGCGTAACCGGCGTCGATGTCGGCGAAGATCCGGTACTCGATGCGGTCCGGCTTGCCGGGCTCGCCCTTCCAGCTGTCGCTGCGGACCACGTTGATCGCGACGTTGTGCTGCCAGTTGCCGTCGATCTTGTACGGGCCGTTACCGATCGGCTTCTCGTTGCAGGCCGCGATGTCGGCGACGCAGGCCTCGGCCATCGGGAAGAAGCCCGGGTAGCCGATCGTGGTCGGGAAGCCGGAGAACGGGGCCTCCAGCTCGACGGTGAAGGTCAGGTCGTCGACCTTCTTCAGGCCGGACAGCTCCTTGGCCTTCGGCTCCGGGGCCTTCTGCGGGCCGTCGCCGTCCGGGTCCTCGGACTGGACGTCCTTGATGCCGGCGATCCGCTTCATGAAGTAGCCGTTGTTCTGGGCGTTCGGGCTGTAGGCCGCGAAGTTCCAGGAACGGATGAAGGCGTCGGCGTTGACCGGCTCACCGTTGTCGAACGTGTAGCCGTCCTTGATCTTGATCGTCCAGAGCTTCTGGTCGTCCGACTCGACCGACTCGGCCAGGTCCATCTCGACCGCGGCGCTCTCGGCGTTGTACTTGACCAGACCACGGAACAGCGAGCGGATCACGTACAGCGACGGCTCGTCGTCACCGCCGGAGGGCGTCAGGAACGCCGGCTCCGCGTTGTAGACGCGCAACGTACCGCCGGCCTGGCCGCTCGAGTCGTTGTCGTTGTCGCTACCACCGCCACAGGCGGTGGCCAACATGGCGGTGGCGGTCGCCGCGACCGCCACCTTCAGGAATTTCCCGCGCATGGGAGTGCCTCCTCAGGGCGCTCGGCTCACGAGGGGGTTGTGAGGTGCCTGCCACTGTGACACCCGATGCGCCCAAGCCGAAAGGCGTGTTATCAACCCGATACCCGCCCGGGACGGCCTCGACATCGACCCGGAGCCCCGTCCACACCGCCCGACAGGCATGCTATGAGCTGCCCGTCAACGGCTTTTTCGCGCCCGAATGGCCGATTGCCTGCGCGACCGGATCACCTCGAAGCATCGACCAGGAAACCTGAGGTGAATCCCGCCACGTCGCCCCGAATCCTAACCGAAAGGAGGATGTCGAATCCAGACGGGAGACCGAATCAGTTCCTCGGGTGATCGTCTTCCGAAGAGTCCGAACGAGCCCCGTCCGCTCACACCAACCGGCGGTCCGCAGCCCAGCGGGACAGCTCGTAGCGGTTGGACATCTGGAGCTTGCGCAACACGTTGGAGACGTGGGTCTCGACGGTCTTGATCGAGATGTACAGCTCCCGGGCGATCTCCTTGTACGCGTACCCCCGGGCCAACAGCCGCAGCACCTCGCGCTCGCGGTTGGTGAGCTGGTCCAGCTCGGGGTCGGCGACCGGAGCGTCGGGGCGGGCCGCGAACGCGTCCAGCACGAACCCGGCCAGCCGGGGACTGAACACGGCGTCGCCGTCGGCCACCCGCCGGATCGCCGCGGCCAGCTCGTCCGGCGAGATCGTCTTGGTGACGTAGCCCCGTGCACCGGCGCGGATCAGCCCGATCACGTCCTCGGCGGCGTCGGAGACGCTGAGCGCCAGGAACCGCACCTGCGGGTGGCTGCGCCGCATCGCCTCCAGCACCGCACGCCCGCCCCCGTCGGGCATGTGCACGTCGAGCAGCACCACGTCCGGTTCGATGGCCGCGATCCTGCTGACCGCCTCGGAGACCGTGCTCGCCTCGCCCACCACCTCCACGTGCGCGCCCAGTTCGGCCCGTACCCCGGCGCGGAACATGGCGTGGTCGTCGACCAGGAACACGCGCAGCCGCTCGGGTCCGGCTCCCGTCGGCTCGGCCGCTGGCGTCGACTGCTCGGTCATGATCTGTCCCTTTCCGCCGTGGCCGAGTCCCGGCTGATCGGCAGGATCAGTCGCACCTCGGTCCCCTCCCCCGGCCCGGAGCGGATCTCCGCCCGGCCGCCGTGTCGCTTCATCCGCCCGATGATCGAGCCCCGTACACCGTGCCGGTGATCCTCCACGGTATCCGGATCGAAGCCCGCCCCCCGGTCCCGTACGAAGACGCTGACCTGGTCGGGTTCCACCTCGGCGTAGAGCGAGACGGTCTGCACCCCGGCGTGCCGGGCGGCGTTCACGAGCGCCTCCCGCGCGGCGGCGACCAGCGCGCCGACCCGTTCGTCGGTCTCCCGGTCACCGACCACCACCGCCTCCACGGTGATCGCGAAGGTGTCCTCGACCTCGGCTGCGGCCTGCTCCAACGCGGCGGCGAACCGTTCGGTGGGCGACGCGGTGGGCTTGTAGAGCCAGTTCCGCAACGAGCGCTCCTGGCCCCGGGCCAGCCGCTGGACGGCCTTCACGTCACTGGCGTTGCGCTGGATCAGCGCGAGGGTGTGCAGCACCTGGTCGTGCACCATGGCCGCCAGCTCGGCCCGTTCCTGTTCCCGGATGCGTCCCTCGCGCTCGGAGCGGAGCTGGTTCCACGTCCGCCAGAGCACCGGTGCCGCCACCACCCCGACGCCGGCCAGGCCGACCAGCGCGAAGATCACGCCGTTGATCACCGCGTCGAGGTTCTGCGCCGGGGAGTACACGGCGGCGACGCCGATGATGCCGACGGCGACCAGTACCCCGCCGCCGACGAACCGGAGCACGAAGGCCCGCCGGTCGCTCTCCTCCACCACCGCGCCGAGCCACGGCACCGGCATCGACTCGCCCCACTGCCGCCGCCGTTCCGGGGTCGACTGGTGCCAGATCACGCCGGCTCCCACCGCGATGATCGCGACCAGCCACCCGGCGGTGCCCGCGGCACCCACCGAGTCGAAGAGCACCACCTGGACCAGCAGAGCGCCCAGCCCGATCGCCACGAACGGCAGCAACTGCCCGAACTCCCGCCGGGGCGGTACGGCGGTGTCTCCCGGCCGCAGCGGCACGACGGCCCAGAACGCCGCGTAGAGCAGCAGGCCGAGCCCGCTCAGCCCGAGCAGCACCATGAAGGCGACCCGGACCCGGAGTACCGGGACACCGAGGTGCTCGGCGATGCCGGCCGCCACCCCGGCGGCCATCCGGTGTTCCGGGGCACGGTAGAGGCGCGGCGGCCCAACGACGGTGCTGATCACGTACTCCCTGGTCAGGACGGCTCGCGCCGGAGACGGACGGTGCGGCGGCGCTGGTCCGATCGTCACACGCGCGGTGGTCGGCCGACCACGGGGACGCCCCGGACTTCACCGGCCCGCCGATCTCAGGGTGGGGTCAGGGTCGGCTCCGGAGGTCGCTCGGGTCCGTGGCGCAGCAGTATCGAGACATGACCGACGACGCTGCTCAGCCGCACCGGCCCGGGCCCACGGAGAGGGCGCCGGGGCACGACACCCCGGCACCGGACGCGCCCGGGCCACCGGGCCCCGTCCAGGAGGAGGCCGGCACCCCGAGCACCGCCCCGGACGGTTCCGGCACCTCGGCCGCACCGCCATCGGCGGGGTCGACGGCCTGGGACGCGACGCCGCCGCCGGTCGGCACGCCACCCCCCGCCGGGCCGGGGGGGCCGGGCGGGGCAGGTGGGTACGGCGGGTCGGCGTACACCGGTGGCCCGTCGGCCACGCCGCCGCCCGGGGGGACCGGCGGGCCGCCGCCGTCGGACGGCCCCTGGTCGCACTTCGGCGGCGCCGGGTTCACCTCGCGGTACGGGTTGGTCCGGCCCCGCGACGGCCGCTACCTGGCCGGTGTGTGCGCCGCCGTCGGTCGTGCCACCAACACCGATCCGGTGCTCTGGCGGGTGCTGCTCGCGGTGCTCGGCTTCTTCGGCGGCATCGGCATCCTGCTCTACGTCGCCGCCTGGTTGATCATTCCGGGTGAGGGTGACACCGCCTCTCCGGTCGAGTCCATGCTCGGCCGGGGTCGGTCCAGCATGTCGCCGGTGACCGTGATCGTGCTCAGCATCCTGGTCGCGATCAGTTTCGGCTTCATCGTCACCGACGCCTTCCGCGCGGTGCTGCTCGGCGCGGCGATCCTGGTCGGCGGCGCACTGCTGCTCAACCGCCACCAGCAACGCGCCCCGCAGCCGGCGGGCGGCCCGGGCGGAGCACCGGCGCCACCCGCCGGTCCGCCCGGCCCGGTGCCGCCGGTGAGCTACCCCGGTCCCGCCGGATATCCGCCGCCGGCCGGCGGGTTCGGGCGCACCGTTCCGCCGTTCACCGCGCCGGCCGCCTTCCACGCGCCCGCCCCGTCATCCGGTCCTGCCGGGCAGACCGAGGAGCCCACGCGGTACCTGCCGCCGACACCCCCGTGGCCGTCCATGGGCGCTCCGACGCCACCGGTGGTGCCGCCGCACTCGCCGACCTACCGGGCCCCGTTCGCCCCGCACGGCCCGTACGCCGGGCAGACCCCGGTGGTACCGCCGCCGCCTCCGCCCAAGCCGCCGAAGAAGCCGCGCGAACGGTCCGCCCTCGGTGCGGTGACCTTCTCGCTGATCTTCGTCGCGCTGGGTGTGGTGGGCATCCTCGACCTGCTCGACGTCTTCCCCGTCGGCGCGTCGGCTTACTTCGCGGCGGTCCTCGCCGTGATCGCCCTGGGCCTGCTCGTGGGCACCTGGTTCGGCCGGGCCCGCTGGCTCATCGCCCTCGGCCTGGTGGTCTCCGCCGCGTTGGCGGTCGCCACGGTCGCCGAGTCGTACGACCGGGTCCGTGGGGTGGACGGCACCGTGACCTGGGCACCCACCGACCACCGCGACCTCGCGGTGCGGTACGAGCAGAGTTTCTCCGACGCGGTGCTCGACCTACGCGCGGTCGACTTCGACGAGAAGGACACCGAGATCACCGTGGTCATCAACTTCGGCGAGGCCACCGTGGTCGTCCCGCCCAACGTGGACGTGACGGCCAACGCACATGTCACCGCCGGTGACGCGAACGTCTTCGGCCAGCGTGCCGGCGGCCTGGACAACCGGCTCACGGAGATCGTCGACCTCGGCGCGGACGGTGCGGGTGGCGGCAAGCTCCGCCTCAACCTGCAGATCAACGCCGGACACATGGAGGTGACCCGGTGAGGGTGCATCGCACGGACCTGGTGTCGTTCGCCTTCGGGCTGCTCTTCCTCCTGCTCTCGGCCTGGTGGCTGCTGGCCCAGGTACTCGGCCTGGTCCTGCCGCCGGTGGGCTGGTTCCTGGCCGGCGGCCTGATCCTGATCGGTGTGCTCGGACTGGTCGGCGCGCTGCGGTCCAGCCGGCACGGCCCGTCGGCGGACGGGGCCACCGCGGCCGACCCGTCGACCGGCGACCCGGACGCCGCTCCGGGCGCATCGTCGGCGACCGACCCGGACTCGCCGACCCTTGATCTCCCCTACGGCGACGACACGTCGTCCACGCCGCCACGGGGGCCCGCCGCCTGACCATGCGACGGCTGTCGTCAGCCGCCTATGCTGGCCGGTGTGCTCCCGCCTCCGCCGGCCGGTCCACGCCGCAGGACGTCCTGCGCTGGCCGCCGGCTCGCGCGGGCCGTCCGCGGCGGGTCCGGCCCCGCCGCTGGCGGTGATCTCGCGACAGTCGCCTCTACCCCGTCAGGAGCCCGTTCGACATGACCCAGTCCCCCGCCGTGCGTGTCCCCGGGCGGTCCGGTCCGGTCCGCCTCGGCGAGCGCGCCGCCCGTACCCTCGTCGCCGAGTTCGCTCGGATCAACGACCCGAAGGCCGCCCTGCTGGTGGGCGCCGCCCCGGAGTCCGCTGTGCTGGCCGCGGCCATCGACGCGCTGCTGCCCGGCGACACCCTCACCCTGGTGCCCACCGAGCGGGTCAGCGCGACGGCGCTGCGGGAACACGTCACCGCCCAGGGGCGCTGGGTCGCCGACCGGGTCCGGGTGGTGGACAGCCTCACCGAGGCCGAACCCGCCACCGTGGTGGTCGCCGGTGAGCCGTTCGTCGGCACCGCGGACGAGACCCGGAGCGCCGTCGAGGAGCTGACCAAGTACCTCGCCGACGGCGGTGTGCTCACCGTGTCCACGGCGGTCGCCCGGACCGCCGGCGCCGCCGCGGAGTTGGAGCGGCAGGGCGCGCTGCACGGCGTCGGCGCAGACCTGGTGCTGCGCAACTCTCCGCCGGTACGCGTGTACCGGCTCCGGTTCACGCCGGCCGACGCCGCGTCGGCGGAGCGCCTCGCCCCCGCCTACCGGCCGTCGAGCGTGCCGCTGACCCGCGACATGCACATCGACTCCAACGGGGTGGCCGCCGCCGGCATCGCCCTCGGTCTGGCCGCGCTGACCCGCCTGGCCCGGCCGAAGTCGAAGCTCTGGTTGCTGCCCGCGCTGGCCGCCGCACCCGTGGCCGCCTTCTTCCGCGACCCGGAGCGGGACGTGCCGGAGGACCCGTCGGCCGTGGTGGCCGCCGCCGACGGTGAGGTGCTGTCCGTGCAGCGCCTGCACGACGAGCGCTTCGGCGACGGCGAGTTCCTGCGGGTCGCCGTCTTCCTCTCGGTGCTCGACGTGCACGTCAACCGCGCACCGGTGGCGGGCAAGGTGGTGGACTACTTCGTCGCCGACGGCGGGTTCGTCAACGCGATGAAGCCGGACGCGGAGCACAACGTGGCCGCGTACACGGTGCTGGACACCGCCCACGGCACCGTCGTGGTGGCCCAGCGGACCGGCCTGATCGCACGGCGGATCGTGCAGCGGGCCCCGATCGGCGCGCTGCTGGCCCGGGGCGAGCGGTTCGGCCTGATCCGGTTCGGCTCGCGTACCGACGTGTATCTGCCGGCCGAGGCCGCCGAGCCGCTGGTCGGGCCGGGCGACAAGGTCGTCGGCGGGTCGAGCGTCATCGCCCGTTGGCGCTGACCGACACAGGAAAGGGGCGCCGTGGTCTTCCGACCGCGGCGCCCCTTCTCGCGATGTCGATCAGATGGTGCGACGCTGCCGCAGCCAGAGCACCGGACCGCTGACCAGGTAACCCACCACGATCAGCCCGAACGTGACCCGGATGTCGATCAGCGCGCCGAGCACCGGGGCCACCCAGACCCACGGCGGCAGCTTGACCAGCCGCGCGAGCTTGGCGTACGGGAAGCTGCTGACCATGGTGAAGGCGAGCAGCGCCACCCCGGCCACCTGCACCACGCCCGGCACCGGCAGGCCGATCACGACCATCAGGGCGAGTACCGCCGCCGCCATGGTGGTCGGCACGCCGCAGAAGAAGCGGCCGTCCTGGGGCGAGACGTTGAAGCGGGCCAGCCGGATCGCGGCGCACGCCGCGACCAGTGCGGCGGCCACCCCGGCGGCGGCCGTCGGCACCTCACCGGCGAGCGAGGCGTAGACCACCACCGGCGCGGCGAGACCGAACGAGCACATGTCGGCGAGTGAGTCCATCTGCGCGCCGAACGGGCTGGAGACCCCGAGCTTGCGGGCCAGCGCGCCGTCGAGACCGTCGAAGGCGACGCAGGCGATGAGCAGCAGGGCGGCCAGTCGTACGTCGCCACGCATGGCGACGAAGATCGCGTTGATGCCCAGCACCAGGCTGGCCAGTGTGCAGGCGTTGACCAGGGCGAACTTCATCCGCCGGGCCATCGTCCGCTCGCCCGGGAGCAGCGGGACCGGTGTCTCGACGCTCTCCTGGGCTCCGGTCGGCACGACGGCGGGGCCGGCCGGGGCGATTGTCTCGATCCGTGTGCGGTGGAACCGCTGCAGACCGTACCGGCGACGCGGGCGGTCCTGGTACCTCGGCTCGGGCAGCACGTCAGCCGTGCCGCCCCCCTCCACACCTCGACGACCGACGCGGACCAACAGGACCTGGCGGGCAAGACTGCCGCTGCGGCGCAGCGGGCCCGTCCAGTTGCGTCCGGCGGGACGCGGGCTGTCAGTGGTACGACGCCGGCGCCATGGGGCTCTCGGCACGCTTCCTCCATCACCGGATCGTCGGCCGCCACCTGGGGCCTGCGTCCGGCTCTCTCGTGCCGGGTCTCTGTGACCCGGCAGCCGTTTTGCGGAGTACACCATTGCATAGGGGGACGGGGATTGGCGATAGCTACCGGCGGTACTTATATCTGCCTCAACTACGCAAACCGCCGCCTTATTCCCATCCCGGGACTTCCTGCCCGTTCTGGTTGTCAGCCCTGCCTCGACTGTACCGGAGCCGGTCATCACCGGCCTGGTGAGCAGGGGCGCGGGCAGGCCCGCGACGAGCGTCACACGAGCGTGACGAGCGCCCGCGAGGCGATCTCCGTCATCGGGAGTTCTCGCAGCTCAGGAACGGTGAACCAGGCGGCCTCGGCGGTGGATCCGCCGGCCAGTTCGGTCACCGCCGCAACGGTCGGAAGGTCGACCAGCACCCGGTAGACGACGCGGATCCCGTGCCAGTCCAGCGGATAGCCCTCCGGACCCAGCGCGGCCGGATTGTGCAGATTGTCCACTGCGATCAGCTCGGTCACCCGACCCAGTTGTCCGGACTCCTCGACCAGTTCCCGTAGCAGCGCGGTGACCGGCTGTTCACCATGATCCGTTCCACCGCCGGGCAGGTGCCACCGACCGGCACCCGGGTAGCCGTCCGCGATCAACGACAGCAGCACCCGACCCGCAGGGTCGGTGACCACGCCGTACGCGCCGAAGCGCTGTCGTCGGCGGGGCTCGGGAGGCGGGAAGGGCGCGGTGCGGCGCAGCGCCTCCGGCGGCAACGGAACGACCGGCAGGTCGAGCGCCTCGGCGGTGAACGGCAGTAGCGGCAGCACGGAAGCCTCGGCCGGGGTGACCCACTGGGCGAGGTCGGTGCTGCCCGACCGCTCGGCGCGCAGCCGCCCGCCCACCGGGGTCACGTCGAACAGCACCCGGTCGGTGTGCAGGGCCACCCCGAGGTCCGGGTACGGCGTCACGTCCGCGACCACCGCCCGCAGGCCGGCCACCTCGACGGCCAGGCCGGTCTCCTCGGCGACCTCGCGGACCACCGCGTCGGCGGGATGCTCGGCGTGCTCCAGGCCGCCGCCGGGCAGCGACCACACCGCGGGGAAGTCCGCCTGCGCCGAGCCGCGCACCAGCAGCACCCGCCGCTCGGCGTCCCGCAGCACCCCGTACGCACCGACCCGCCGTACCTGTTCCACGCTCCCGACCCTAGGCGAGCGAGGATCGATCATGAAGTTGACGGCCGTTTCCGTGCTGCCCGCCGCCAACCTCACGATCGTCGGGCGGATGGCGTCAGGTCAGTCGGGCCGCCTGCACGGCCTCGGCCGTGACCTCGGTGAGGCGGTCGGAGGGCAGGGCGCCCAACTCCTCCCGTGCGAACCAGCGTGCCTCGCAGGTGGAACCACCGACGTCGGCGACGGTGGGCGGGGCGGGCTTGTCCACCACGACCCGGTAGAAGGCACGGACGCCGTGCCAGTCGATCGGATAGCCCTCGGGGCCGAGCGAGGCGGCGTCCCGGTGGCTGGCCACCCCGAGCAGCTCGACCAGGCGTCCGGTCTGCCCGGTCTCCTCCACCAGTTCCCGGATCAGCGCGGCTCCCGGCTGCTCGCCGTAGTCCGTGCCGCCACCGGGCAGGTGCCAGCAGCCCGCCCCCGGGTAGCCGTCGGAGACCCGGGTCAGCAGCACCCGCCCGTCCGGATCGGTGACGACGGCGTACGCGGCGAAGCGCTGCGCCCGGTGCAGCCCGTCCGGGCCGGGCACCGCGTAGAAGGAGGGGAACTCCGGTGCCTCGTCGGGGACGATGTCCGCCGAGGAGGCGGGCAGCCCCAGCGCGCGGGCGGTGAAGGACCGCAGCGGGAGCTGCTGCGCCTCCTCCCGGGTCACCCAGCGGGCCAGGTCGGTGGGCCGGTCGACCCGGTCGGTCAACGAGCCGCCCCGGACCGAGACCCGGTAGAGCAGCCGGTCGGTGTGGATGGTGATGCCCCGCTCGGGCAGGGCACGCATGTCGGCCAGGACGTCCTGGAGGCCCGCCACGGCCACGGACAGCCCGGTCTCGGCGGCCGTCTCGCGGACGACGGTGTGGTGGGGGTCCTCGCCGTGGTCGACAGCCCCGCCGGGCAGGGACCACGTGCCGGGTGTGCCGGAGCGCTCCGATGCGCGGACCAGCAACACTCGGTCAACCGAATCAGCACAGACTGCATATGCCGCGATCCTGCGCAGCGGCTCCAGCATGGTGGTCACGGAGCCAAATTCTCCCCGTGACCGGTTACCGCTGCGGAAAAGAGTCGGATTCCTGACTGATCACTCGCCCCTGAGGGATAGGTCAGGGTAAGGCTCCGGGCCATCACCGAGGTCGATGAGCGCCGCGACGCGGACCGTGGAGTCATGACTTCCACTTCCCAGGCCCCGTACAAGCAGTTGCGCCGTCCGACCACCGACCGGATGATCGCCGGTGTGGCCAGCGGCCTCGGCCGGTACTTCGCCGTCGACCCCACCCTGGTCCGCGTCGCCTTCGCCGTCGGCACGCTGCTGACCGGCGGGATCGCCGCGCTCGCGTACCCGGTCATGTGGTTCCTGATGCCCGAGGAGCCGGCCGGCGCGCCGGCCTGGCCGCACCCGGCGGGCGCGGCGCCGCACGGCGCTCCGCCGCAGGCCGGTGGTCCACCGCATCCGGCCTGGCCCTTCCCGGGCCCGGCAGCGGCACCCACCGCCCCGGCCGGCACCCCGCACGCGGCGTCACCGGCCCCGCACGCCCCGCAGCCGACACCCGCCGCGCAGGAGGCTCCGCAGGCGTCGTACCCGGCTCCCGCGGCCCAGGAGACGCCCCGGGCGCCGCGCCCGGCGTCCGCCCCACCGGACGCGGGACCGGCGCTGGTCGTCGAGCCGGAGCCGGAGACCGGGCCGCTGCCGACCTCCGGGACCTCGTCTCAGCCGATTTCCGGGACCTCGCCTCAGCCGTCGGAGAAGCCGACCTCCTGAGGCGTCACTCCCACTCGATGGTGCCCGGCGGCTTGCTGGTGACGTCCAGGACCACCCGGTTCACCTCGGCGACCTCGTTGGTGATCCGGGTGGAGATCCGGGCGATCACGTCGTAGGGCAGGCGGGACCAGTCGGCGGTCATCGCGTCCTCGCTGGAGACCGGGCGCAGCACCACGGGGTGACCGTAGCTGCGCCCGTCGCCCTGCACGCCGACGCTGCGGACGTCGGCCAGCAGCACCACCGGGAACTGCCAGACGTCGCGGTCCAGCCCGGCGGCGGTGAGTTCCTGGCGGGCGATGAAGTCGGCCCGGCGCAGCAGGTCCAGCCGCTCCCGGTCCACCGCGCCGATGATCCGGATGGCCAGGCCGGGGCCGGGGAACGGGTGCCGCCAGACCATCGCCTCGGGCAGGCCGAGCTGGAGGCCGAGCGTGCGGACCTCGTCCTTGAACAGCGTGCGCAACGGCTCGACGAGGGCGAACTTGAGGTCGTCGGGGAGCCCGCCGACGTTGTGGTGGCTCTTGATGTTGGCGGTGCCGGTGCCGCCACCGGACTCGACCACGTCCGGGTAGAGGGTGCCCTGCACCAGGAACTCGACGTCACCGTGTGCGGCCACCTCCCGGGCGGCGGCCTCGAAGACCCGGATGAACTCCCGACCGATGATCTTGCGCTTCTGCTCCGGGTCGACCACCCCGGCCAGCGCGCCGAGGAACCGGTCGGCGGCGTCCACCACCTTGAGCTTGATGCCGGTGGCGGCGACGTAGTCCTTCTCCACCTGCTCGGCCTCGCCCGCGCGCAGCAGGCCGTGGTCGACGAAGACGCAGGTGAGCTGGTCACCGACGGCCCGGTGCACCAGCGCGGCGGCGACCGCGGAGTCCACCCCGCCGCTCAGACCGCAGATGACCTCCTTGTCGCCCACCTGCTCGCGGATCCGGGCCACCTGCTCGTCGATGATGTTCTCGGGAGTCCAGGTCGGCTCGATCTCGGCGATCTCGTACAGGAAGCGGGTCAGCATCTCCTGCCCGTGCGCGGTGTGCCCCACCTCGGGGTGGAACTGCACACCGGCCCGTCGACCGGCCAGGTCCTCGAAGGCGGCGACCGGCGCACCGGCCGACTCGGCGGTCACCGTGAAGCCCTCCGGCGCCTCGGTGACGCAGTCGCCGTGGCTCATCCAGACCGGCAGGTCGGCCGGGAGGTCGCGGAGCAGCACACCCGGGTCGAGCAGGCGGGGGCGCAGCGGGGTGCCGCCGTACTCACGGTTGCCGGTGCGGGCCACCGTGCCGCCGAGCGAACGGGCCATCGCCTGGAACCCGTAGCAGATGCCGAAGACCGGCACACCGGTGGTGAACAACCCGTCGTCCACCTGTGGCGCACCCGGCTCGTAGACGCTGGACGGGCCGCCGGAGAGGATGATCGCGGCCGGATTCTTGGCCAGCATCTCGGCCACGGGCATGGTGTGCGGGACGATCTCGGAGTAGACCCTCGCCTCGCGTACCCGGCGGGCGATCAGTTGGGCGTACTGGGCACCGAAGTCGACCACGAGGACAGGACGCGGCAGGCTCATGTGCACGAAGCCTACCGACAGTCACCGGTCAGCCCGGCCGCGCCCTGCACGCTCCCACCGACCCCTCGCCCGACCGGCACCGGGGCGAGGCCGGGCCGCCCTAGTCGGCCAGCGCTGCGGGTGCGCCGGGCGGCACGGCCGGACGGTGCGGGCGGACCGCCGCGAGCCGCCGGTACGGCGCGCCGAGCGGTGGCCGAGGGTCCGTCTCGCCCCGGTTGGGCCAGAACGACGTCGCGCGCTCGGCCTGCGCGGTGATGGTCAGCGACGGGTTGACCCCGAGGTTGGCCGAGACGGCGGCACCGTCCAGCACGTGCAGCCCCGGGTGGCCGAAGACCCGGTGGTAGGGGTCGATCACCCCGTCGGCGGGGGACGCGCCGATCACCGCGCCGCCGAGGATGTGCGCGGTCATCGGGATGTCGAACGGCTCGGTCAGCGCGCCGCCCGGCGTACCGTCGATCTCCGCCGCCAGCAGCCGGGCGGCCCGATGGCCGGCCGGGATCCAGGTCGGGTTCGGCGCGCCGTGGCCGGGGCCGGAGACCAGCCGGCCGCCGAACGGTCCGCGCCGCCACCGGGTGGTCAGTGAGTTGTCGACCGACTGCATCACCAGTGCGATCACGGTGCGTTGCGACCAGCCGCGTACGGAGAGCATCCGCGCGGCCCGGCCGGGATGCCGGACGAGTTGCCCCAGCCAGCGGCGGACCCGATGCGGCCCGCCCTCGACCAGCAGCGTCTGGAGCAGCCCCATCGCGTTCGCGCCCCGCCCGTACCGGACCGGCTCGACGTGGGTCTGCGGGTCGGGGTGGAACGAACTGGTGATCGCCACCCCCTCGGTGAGGTCGACCCCGCGCGCCCGGGCCTGCCGACGGGACATCGAGGCGCCGAGGATCGCCTCCGAGTTGGTGCGGGTCAGCTCGCCGAGTCGGGGTGAGAGTCCGGGCAGCGCGCCCACTGCCCGCATCCCGTGCAGCAACCGCTGGGTGCCCAGCGCCCCGGCGGCGAAGACCACCTGATCGGCGTCGATCACCTGCCGACGCCGCCGCAGCCAGGCACCGCTGCGCTCGGTGTGCACCCGGTAGCCGCCCTCGACCGGCCGGACCGCGGTCACCGTGGTCAACGGGTGTACCCGGACACCGAGCCGCTCGGCCAACCAGAGATAGTTCTTGACCAGCGTGTTCTTCGCCCCGTGGCGGCAGCCGGTCAGGCAGGCGCCGCAGTGCGTGCAGCCGGTGCGGGCGGGACCGGCACCCCCGAAGTACGGGTCGGCGACCGACTGGCCGGGCCGCCCGATGTGCACGCCGACCGGGGTGGCGTGCACGGTGTGTCCCACCCCCATCCGCCCGGCCACCCGCCGCATCACCCGGTCCGCCGGGGTCACCAGCGGATACGTGGTCACCCCGAGCATCCGCTTCGCCTGGGCGTAGTGCGGGGCCAGTTCGGCGCGCCAGTCCGTGACGTCGCGCCACTGGGGATCGTCGTAGAACGCGGCCGGCGGCTCGTAGAGCGTGTTGGCGTAGACCAGCGACCCGCCGCCGACACCGGCTCCGGACAGCACCAGCACCCCGCCGCCACGTCGCCGCTCGGCGGCCCGCAGCAGGGTGAGGCGTTGCAGGCCGAGGCAGCCCAGCCGGGGTGCCCAGAGGAACCGACGCAGCCGCCACGAGGTCCGGGGGAACTCGTCGTCGGCGAACCGTCGGCCCGCCTCCAGCACACCGACCGAGTACCCCTTCTCGGCCAGCCGCAGCGCGGCGACGCTGCCGCCGAAGCCGGACCCGATCACGACCACGTCGTACCGCATGCACGCATCATTACTCGTGAGTAGATCTCGCGCCAGGCGGCGTTCTCGCGCCATCATGCAGCGCACCCGATCACCGTGCGGCCGACGCGTGCCACGACGCCGTCCCGGACGCCTGCGGACCGGTCGGTGGCAACCCGGCCCGCCGCGCGGCGGCGGCCCGGCATCGTAGGAGGAGGCGGGGGATGGCGCTCGGAGGAGACCGGAGACGACTGACACTGGCGCTGGCCGGTCTGGTCACGGTGGCGGTGGTGGCCGTCGGCGCGGTGGTGGTGGCCAAGACGGTCGGCGAGGACCGTGCGCCGAGCGCCGCGCCCACCGACGTCGCCACCTCGCCGAGCCCGTCGCCCAGCCCCGTCCCGAGTACGCCCCCACCCGGCGCCGACATCACCGGCCCGCTCAACCTGCTGCTGGTCGGCATCGACACCCGGGTCAGCGTGCCCGGCTGGCAGCCGAACGCCGACGCCGTCCTGGTGCTGCACGTGCCGGCCGGGTTGTCCCGGGGGTACCTCTTCTCGCTCCCCCGTGACCTGCTGGTGGACATCCCGGCGTTCCCGGCCGCCGACTACCGGGGTGGGCGGACCAAGCTCACCCACGCGATGAGCAACGGCAGCCGGGTGCCGGGGCGGCCGAACAAGCCCGACCCGGCCCAGGGGTACGAGCTGCTGCGCCGCACCGTCAGCGAGTACACCGGACTGCGCATCGACGCGGGCGCGGTGCTCACCTTCGGCGGCTTCGACAAGCTGGTGGACAGCCTCGGCGGGGTGGACATCCGGGTCGACCAGCGGGTCGTCTCCCGGCACCGCCAGCCGGACGGCAAGCACCGTCAACCGGGCCCGGGTGTGGGCGGCTACGTCGGGCCGAGGATGGTCTACGAGCCGGGCGACCGGCACCTCAACGGCTGGCAGGCGCTGGACTACGCGCGCCAGCGCTACCTGCCCGGCGGCGACTACACCCGGCAGCGCCACCAGCAGCAACTCGTCCGCGCGCTGATCGGCGGGATCCTCGCCGACGACCTGGCCCAGCAACCACAGCGCGTCGAGCAGGTGGTCGCCGCCCTCGGTGACGCCATGGTCTATGTC
Organism: Micromonospora sp. NPDC049900; assembly: GCF_044461025.1. NCBI lineage: Bacteria > Bacillati > Actinomycetota > Actinomycetes > Micromonosporales > Micromonosporaceae > Micromonospora > Micromonospora sp. NPDC049900. The sequence continues at coordinate 572,535 of NZ_JBITKM010000001.1, read as the reverse complement.
GGCGGGCGGCGGATCGTTGAGTTCGCGTACGCGCTCGGCACGCTGTCACCGGAGACGCTCACGCTGGTCGGCCTGCCCGGGGCGTCGGTCGGCCGGGGTGGCGCGTACCGGGGCGAGGAACTGACCACCGTCGGTCGCCGGTTCCTGACCGCGCTGCGCGCCGGGCGGGCGGACGCCTACCTCGCCGAGCACCCGACACTCGTCGTGCCGCAGTGAGCGGTGCCCGTCCCGCGGTGGAGCGGCCGGGACCGGGCGGTCAGGGCAGGCCGGGTGGGGTGGTGCCGGTGAGCCAGGTGTCGAAGAAGCTACCCAGCGACCGCCCGGAGACCCGCTCGGCCAGCGCGACGAAGTCGCTGGTGGTGGCGGTGCCGTCCCGGCGTTCCGTGGTCCAGGAGCGGAGGATCTCGAAGAAGGCGTCGTCGCCCACGGTACGACGCAACGCGTGCACCACCAGCGCCCCGCGCTTGTAGACGGCGGTGCTGAACATCTGGCCCGGACCGGGGTCGAGCGTGGGCCGCGACCAGTCGGTGTCGGCGTACTGGAGTTCGAAGCTGCGCTGGGCGGTACGTCCACCGTCGTGTTCCGCCCACAGCCACTCGGCATAGCTGGCGAAGCCCTCGTTGAGCCAGATGTCGCCCCAGCGGGCCAGCGCCACGCTGTTGCCGAACCACTGGTGGGCCAGCTCGTGCGCGACCACCGCGTAGTTCGGTTCACCGTCGCGGAAGAAGCCCGGCCCGTAGACCGGCCGGGACTGCGTCTCCAGCGCATACCCGATGCGGCTGTCGTCGACCACCACCCCGCCGTACGCCTCGAACGGGTACGGCCCGAACCGGCCGGCCAGGAAGTCGGCGATCTCACCGGTGCGGGCCAGGGACCGTGCCTGCGGGCCGGTGGCGGGCATCCCGGTCGGTACGGCGGTGACCAGCGGCTTGCCGCCGTGGGTGCCGGTCTCGACCCGGTAGTCACCGATCACCAGCGTGGTCAGGTAGCTCGCCATCGGCGACCGCTCGGCCCACCGCCAGGTGGTCCAGCCGTCGGCGCTGGTCCGCTCCCCCGGCACCCCGTTGCTCAACGCGGCGAGGCCGTCCGGGACGGTCACCTCGATGTCGTACGTGGCCTTGTCGGAGGGGTGGTCGTTGACCGGGAACCAGGTCGACGCCGAGTGGGGCTGTCCGAGCGCGATCGCGCCGTCGTCGGTGTGCTGGAAGCCGCCGCTGCCCAGCACGTTGTCGGCGATCGGCTGCGGCACACCGGCGTACGTCACGTCGACGGTGAACCGGCTGCCCGCGGGAAGTCCCCGGCGCGGCGTGACGGTCAACTCGCCGTCGGCGTGCCGGTGCTGGGCCGGTGCGCCGTCCACGGTGACCGTGTCGACCGACAGCCCGGTCAGGTCCAGGTTGAAGCGGGACAGCCCGTGTGTGGCGGTGGCCCGGACCTCGGCCCGGCCGGTGAGCCGGTCGTCGGCCGGGTCGTAGCGCACCAGCAACCGGTAGTGGTCCACGTCGTATCCGCCGTTGCCGCTGCCCGGCACGTACGGGTCGGCCAGGTCGACGCTGCCCGCCCGGAACTCGTCCGGGTCCGACGCGTCGCGCTCCCCCGTGCAGCTCACCAGCCCCACAGCGGCCACCACGGCCACCACGCCGGCCTGCCACCGCCGCCCCGCACCCCTGTTCATCCGCCAGAGCCTACCGCCGCCCACGTGATCGATCATGGAGTTGTGGCGGTGGCGAACCGGGCGAAATCAGCACAGGTCAGGTGCCACGACTCCATGATCGACGCAGCCACGGGCGCGCGGCGGGAGGGAGCGTCAGCGGTCGAGAACCAGGCCGACGCGCTGGAACTCCTTGAGGTCGCGGTAGCCGCACTTGGCCATGGCCCGGCGCAGGCCGCCGAAGAGGTTGAGCTGGCCGTCCGGCTCGTCGGCGGGGCCGAACAGCAGGCGCTCCATCGAGCCCAGCGGCTCACCGGCGACCTCGAACGCGCCCCGGGGCAGCGACGGGTGGCTGGCCGCCGAGTGCCACCAGGCCCCACCCGCCGGCGCCTCCGCGCAGAGCGACAACGGCTCGCCGAGCATCACCGCGTCCGCGCCGCAGCCGAGCGCCTTGGCGATGTCACCCGAGGTACGGATGTCGCCGTCGGCGATCAGGTGCACGTACCGGCCGCCGGTCTCGTCCAGGTAGTCCCGGCGGGCCGCCGCGGCGTCGGCGATCGCGGTGGCCATCGGCACCCGGATGCCGAGCACCGACTCGGTGGTGGACCACTCGTCCCCGCCGATGCCGACGATCACGCCCGCCGCACCGGTCCGCATCAGGTGCAGCGCGGTCTTGTAGTCGGTGCAGCCGCCGACGATGACCGGCAGGTCCAGGTCGGCGATGAACTCCTTGAGGTTGAGCGGTTCGTCGGTGGTCGAGACGTGCTCGGCCGAGACGATCGTGCCCTGGATGACCAGGAGGTCGACGCCCGCGTCGAGGATGACCGGAGCCAACGCCAGGGTGTGCTGGGGGGACACCCGGACGGCCACCGTGCTGCCGCCCTCGCGCAGCTCGCGGACCCGCTCGGTGATCAGGTCGGGCCGGATCGGCTCGGCGTACACCTCCTGGAGGCGCTTGGTGGCGCGGGCGTCCTCGCCGAGGTCGGCCAGTTCCTCCAGCACCTTGGCCGGGTTCTCGTACCGCGTCCACAGCCCCTCGACGTTGAGCACGCCGAGTCCGCCCAGCTCGCCGAGCCGGACCGCCGAGGCCGGGCTCATCGTCGCGTCGGAGGGGTGCCCGACACAGGGGATGCCGAACTGGTACGCGTCGAGCTGCCACCCGGTGGAGACGTCGTCGACGTCCCGGGTGCGGCGGCTCGGCACGATCGCGATGTCGTCCAGGTGGTAGCCGCGCTGCGCGGTCTTGCCCAGCCCGATCTCGACCACGTCACGCATTGGGGACTCCAGTTGTCTTCGGGGGTGGAGGGGGAGGTCAGCGGGTGTGGTAGTTGGGCGCCTCGACGGTCATCTGGATGTCGTGCGGGTGGCTCTCCTTGAGCCCGGCCGCCGTGATCCGGATGAGCTGACCGCGCTCGTGCAGCTCGACGATGCTCTCCGCGCCCGCGTACCCCATCGCCAGCCGCAGGCCGCCGACGAGCTGGTGGGCCACCCGGGCGAGCGGCCCACGGTAGGGAACCTGGCCCTCGACGCCCTCCGGGACCAGCTTCTCGTCGCTGGTCACGTCCTGCTGGAAGTAGCGGTCCTTGGAGTACGACTTGGCCTGGCCCCGGGACTGCATGGCACCGAGCGAACCCATCCCGCGGTACGCCTTGAACTGCTTGCCGTTGACGAAGATCAGCTCACCCGGGCTCTCCTCGCAGCCGGCCAGCAGGCTGCCGAGCATCACCGTGTCGGCACCGGAGACCAGCGCCTTGGCGATGTCGCCCGAGTACTGGATGCCGCCGTCACCGATCACCGGCACGCCGGCCGGGCGGGCCGCCCGGGCGGCTTCCATGATCGCCGTGATCTGCGGCACGCCGACGCCGGCCACGATCCGGGTGGTGCAGATGGCACCCGGGCCGACGCCCACCTTGACGCCGTCGGCACCGGCGTCGACCAGGGCCTTCGCCCCGGCGTAGGTCGCCACGTTGCCGCCGACGATGTCGATCGCGACGTCCTTCTTGAGCCGGCTGACCATCTCCAGCACGGCCCGCTGGTGCCCGTGCGCGGTGTCCACGATGATCACGTCGACCCCGGCGTCCACGAGCGCGCGGGCCCGCTTGTACGAGTCCTCGCCCACCCCGATGGCGGCGGCCACCCGGAGTCGGCCGGCGTCGTCCTTGGTGGCGCTCGGGTACTGCTCGCTCTTGGTGAAGTCCTTCACCGTGATCAGGCCGCGCAGCTTGCCGGAGCCGTCGACGATCGGCAGCTTCTCCACCTTGTGCTGGCGCAGCAGGCCGAGCGCGTCGTCCTTGCTCACCCCGACCGGCGCGGTCACCAGCGGCGCGCGGGTCATGATGTCGCGCACCGGCGTGGCCGGGTCGGAGACGAAACGCATGTCACGGTTGGTGACGATGCCCACCAACTGGCCCTGCCCGTCCACCACCGGCACACCGGAGATGCGGTAGCGCCCGCAGAGCTGGTCCACCTCGCGCAGCGTGTCGTCCGGGCTGGCGGTCACCGGGTTGGTGATCATGCCGGACTCGGAGCGCTTGACCAGGTCCACCTGGAGCGCCTGGTCCTCGACGGAGAGGTTGCGGTGCAGCACGCCGATGCCGCCCTGGCGGGCCATGGCGATCGCCATCCGCGCCTCGGTGACGGTGTCCATCGCGCTGGACAGCAGCGGGATGGAGAGCGTCACGTTGCGGGTCAGTCGAGTGACCGTGTTCACCCGGCTCGGCACCACGTCCGACTCGCCGGGCTGGAGCAACACGTCGTCGAAGGTCAGCCCCAGCGGCACCACCCGGGCGGAGCCGGCCGGCAGCTCGGGCAGATGGCCGCCCAGCTCGCCACCCTCGGTGCCAGCGAAAAGGTCGGAACGGGGCGAATTCTCCACGATTGCTCTCCTGAGCTGGTCGAACGGGGCTTCAGCGAGGTGCACGGGTGGGCACCGGCGAGCGCCGGGCGAGGGTGCGTCAGGGCCATCGTACCCAGTGGCCGGGGCGGCACCCGCGTCCGGCGGTCCGTGCGGCGAGGCGGAGACGACCTCAGTGGGGTACGTCGGCTTGCGCGAAGGGGGACAGGCGTCCGACGTGCCTTGGGTCTACGGTGAGGGGGTGCACGACGAGCCCATCGACCCGTTCACCGGCGATCCGACCGACCCGTCGGCCGATCTGGACGGCCCCGGTCGCGACGCCCCGCTCGATCCGCTGACCGACGTCGAACGCCAGGACGTGCTGGAAGACCTCGCCGATCTGGAGATCTACCAGGCGCTGCTGGCGCCGATCGGCGTACGCGGGCTGGTCATCGAGTGTGAAGACTGCCGGGAACCGCACTACTTCGACTGGGACCTGCTCCGGGGCAACCTGCGTCACCTGCTCAGCTCGGGCCGCCCCCGGGTGCACGAGCCGGCCTACGATCCCGACCCGGACCACTACGTCACCTGGGACTACGCCCGGGGATACGCCGACGGCGTGCACGACACCCTCAGCGAGGGCACCGAGGACGACTCCCCCGGCCGGGACTGAGCCGCGCCGCCTGCCGCCGGGCCGTGGCCGCCGTCCGGTGACCGGTGAGGAGGGGGCCCTTCCTATACACCAGGCGTTAGCAGGGGGCCCCTCCTTACCGGCCGGTGTCAGGCGACCAGACCCGCCCGGAAGCCGGCGGCCACCGCGTGTGCCCGGTCCCGGGCGCCCAGCTTGCGGAACAACCGCCGGGCGTGGGTCTTCACGGTGTCCTCGGAGACGAACAGCTCGCGGCCGATCTCGGCGTTGCTCTTGCCCTCGGCCATGCCGAGCAGCACCTGGAGTTCCCGTTCGGTCAGGCCGACGGTGGACCGGTCGACCCGCGCCGGAGCGGCCGTGCCAGTCTCGGCGGCCTCCGGCTCGGCCGGGTCGTCGCCCCGCTGCACCGGCACCATCGCCGGGCCACCGGCGGCGTCACCGCCCGGCCAGGCCGACGCGGCCTCACCGGTGGTGGGCCGGGCGCCCGGGGCCGGACGGCCGGGGCCGCCGACGGCGGCGGTGTCCCGGGCCGGGTCGGCGATCCGGGGACGGTTGGCCCGGCCGGAGGCCGCCAGCAGCAGCAACGCCTTGGCGACCGCGCTGGTGAGATCGTGGTCGACGCCCTGGATCAGGCCGCGCGCACCGGCGCTGATGGTGGCCGCCGCCGCCTCGGACTCCTCCGCGCCGAGCAGCAGCACGCTGGCCTGCGGCGCGCGGGCCAGGACCCGACGGACGAACCCGGCGCTGTCGGGCCGGGTGATGGCGGTGTCGGCGAGCACCACGTCGGCGGGGCGCTCGGCGAGCCGCAGCATCACCTCCGGATCGGAGACCGCCGTTCGGACCGCACCCGACAGTCCCAACCGCGCCGCCGCGGAGGTCAGGTGCTGCGCCGCGAGCGGCGTCCGAACGCACACGAGAACCGTACGCACTGTGATCTCCCTTCCGCACACGAGCAGACCATGACGGGGTGGGGTCGGGAGGAGGTTCCCGGCAACTCTTCCAACTTTTCCGACAGATAGGGCATATGCCCCAATCCGCCAAAGGTTTTGGATCACACACGTGTGAGCCGAGAGAGGGCTGGGTACCGAGGGGCTCAGGCCGGGAACGGTGCGCCTGCGCGGCCCGCCGCCCGGACAACCGGCCACGAAGTATCTCGCGGTGCCGCGCGAGAGGAGGGGTGCAGATGTCGAACGTACGTAGACTGCCCGGACCCATCATCGACCTGTGGGACTGGCAGCGGCTCGGCTCCTGCCGTGGCCGCGACAGCGCCCAGTTCTTCCACCCCGACGGTGAGCGTGGATCCTCCCGGCTGCGGCGCGAGTCCTCCGCCAAGAACGTCTGCCGCGCCTGCCCGGTCCGGGCCGAGTGCGCCGCACACGCGCTGGCGGTGCGGGAGCCGTACGGCGTCTGGGGTGGGTTCAGCGAGTCGGAGCGCCTGCGCCTGCTCGCGGTCGGCTGGGAGGACCTCGCCGACCGTCGGCAGAGCCGGGTGGACGTCAACCGGCTGGAGGCCCGGCTGGGCAGCTCCCACAAGTCGACCCTGCCGCCGCCCCAACGCAACGTCGCCTGACCGAACGCCCCCGACGCCGCGCTCCCGCCCCCCGGAAGCGCGGCGTCGGTCTGTGCGTCACTCGACCGTCAGGGTGACCGAGTGCCAGCCGGTCGCGCCGTCCGGTGCCACCGCCTGCCGCTGACCGGTCTGCGTCTCACCGGTACTGTCCGTCGCGCGGACCTGGAGCGTGTGCTCGCCGGGCGTCGCCGTCCACCGCCACGACCACTGCACCCAGGTGTCCACCGAGGCGGTCGGCGCCAATTCCGCCTCCTGCCACGGCCCGCCGTCGACGCGTACCTCGACCCGCCGTACGCCCCGGTGCTGCGCCCACGCCACCCCGGCCACGGTGACCGGGCCGGCGGCCGGACGGTGGCGCGGACGGGGCGTGTCGATCCGCGACTGCGTCTTCACCGGCCCCTCGGCCGACCAGCCCCGAGGCACCCAGTACGCGTCGAAGTCGGCGAAGCTGGTCAGCTCCAGCTCGGTGATCCACTTGCACGCCGACACGTAGCCGTAGAGACCGGGCACCACCATCCGGGCGGGAAAGCCGTGCGCCACCGGCAGCGGTTCGCCGTTCATGCCCACGGCGAGCAACGCGTCCCGCCCGTCCCGCAGCACCGCCGTCGGGGTACCGCAGGTCCAGCCGTCCACCGAGCGCCCCACCACCTGGTCCGCGCCGTCGAGCGGCTGCACCTCGTCGAGCAGTTCCCGGATCGGTACGCCGAGCCACCGCGCGTTGCCGATCAGGTCGCCGCCGACCTCGTTGGAGACGCAGGCCAGCGTGACGTACCGCTCCACCATCGGTCGGGCCAACAGGTCCGCGAAGCTCAGCGTCACCGGATTGCGCACCCGACCGTGGATGCGCAGCCGCCACGTCTCGGGATCCACCTGCGGCACCACCAGCGCGGTGTCGATGCGGTAGAAGCGTCGGTTCTCCGTGACGTAGCCCGCCAGGCCCGGCACCTCCAGGTCGACCCCGGCGGGCAGCGGCGGCGCGGCGGAGACCGGGGCGGGCAGCGTGATCGCCGCCCGTGCGTCGGCGACACCGCGTCGACCGGACCACCACCGCCCGGCCGCACCGCCGACGACCGCCACCCCGAGCACCCCGCCGACGCCGGTGAGGAACCGCCGCCGCGACTCCGGATCGGTACGCCGCCGCGACCCCGCCCCGTCCGGCACGGGCGAATGCCGCGGCCCGGCTTCGTCCGGGCCGGATGCGTGCGGCGGTCCGGCTTCGTCCGGGCCGGGTGGACGCTGTTCGGTCGGCGGGGACCAGGGCCATGGATCGAGTTCCAGCGGACCGGCGACGAACGCCCAGAGCGTCACGCCGCCGACCAGCGCGCCGACCAGCGACGGCAGCACGTCCACGCCCTGCGCACCGGCCCGGGTCAGCGCCGCGCCGGCGCCGAGCGCGGCGAACGCCGCGATGCCGGCCAGACCGACCACCAGACGGCGTACGGCCAGCACGCCCAGCAGGGCGGCGAAGGCGGCCAGCAGCACCGCCGTCCCGACCAGCAGGGCGATCTTGTCGTACGTGCCGAAGACCGCGATGCCGAACCGCTTCATCGGCTCGGGGGCGGCGTCCACGACCAGCCCACCCACCGCCACCAGCGGGGCGGAGCGGGGACCGGTCAGCACCGCCACCACTTCGGCGGCACCGATGGCCGCCGCTGCGGCGGCGACACCGGCGAGGGCGGCGTACCGGGGTGTCGTACTGCTCACCGGTCCAGTGTTTCCGACCGTACGCCCGACCGGTAGTCACCTCGACGCGGCGTGACCGGGCCGGAACGCGCGGGGCGCACCGTCGTCGACGATGCGCCCCGCGTCCGGATCTCTTCGGGTCAGAAACCCGGGCCGTGCTGGTGGCCGTGACCGTGGCCGTGACCGTGACCGCCCGCGGCGGGCTCCGGCTCCTTCGGCTTCTCCACCACGAGGCTCTCGGTGGTGAGCAGCAGACCGGCGATCGACGCGGCGTTGGTGACGGCGTTACGGGTCACCTTGACCGGGTCGATGATGCCGGCCTTGGCCAGGTCGACGTACTCGTCGGTGGCGGCGTCCAGGCCGGTGCCCCACTCGGCGGCGACGACCCTCTGCACCACCACGTACCCGTCGTGGCCGGCGTTCTGGGCGATCCACCGCAGCGGCTCGACGAGCGCCTTGCGCACGATCGAGACGCCGACCTTCTCGTCACCGGTGAAGCCCAGGTCGTCGTCGAGCACCGGCAGGATCTGGGCCAGGGCGGCACCGCCACCGGGGACCGTACCCTCCTCGACCGCTGCCTTGGTCGCGGCGATGGCGTCCTCAATGCGGTGCTTGCGCTCCTTCATCTCGACCTCGGTGGCCGCGCCGACCTTGACCACCGCGATGCCGCCGGAGAGCTTGGCCAGCCGCTCGGCGAGCTTCTCCCGGTCCCACTCGGAGTCCGAGGCCTCGATCTCCTTGCGGATCTGCGCGACCCGGTCGGTGACCTCGGTGGCCTGCCCGCCACCGTCGACGATCGTGGTGTTCTCCTTGTCGACCACGATGCGCCGGGCGGTGCCCAGCACCTCCAGGCCGACCTGGTCGAGCTTGTAGCCCAGCTCGGGCGCGACCAGCTCGGCACCGGTCAGGACCGCCATGTCCTGGAGCATCGCCTTGCGGCGGTCGCCGAAGCCGGGCGCCTTGACCGCGCAGACCTTGAGGGTCTTGCGGATCGCGTTGACCACCAGGGTGGACAGGGCCTGACCCTCGACGTCCTCGGCGATGATCAGCAGCGGCTTGTTGTTCTGGAGGACCTTCTCCAGCAGCGGCAGCAGCTCCTCGATCGCCGAGATCTTCTGCGTGGTGATCAGGATGTACGCGTCCTCCAGGACGGACTCCTGCGACTCCACGTCGGTGACGAAGTTCGGCGAGATGAAGCCCTTGTCGAACTGGAGACCCTCGGTCACGTCCAGCTCGGTGTGCAGGGCGGAGCCCTCCTCGACGGTGATCACACCGTCGCGGCCGACCCGCTCCATCGCCTCGGCGATCAGCTCACCGATGGTGGAGTCCTGCGCGGAGACCGTCGCCACGTGCGCCACGGCCTTCTTGTCGGAGACCTCGACGGCCTTGCCGAGCAGCGCCTCGGAGACCTTCGCGGAGGCCGCGTCGATGCCCCGCTTGAGACCGGCCGGGTTGGTACCCGCGGTGACGTTGCGCAGACCCTCGCGGACCATGGCCTGGGCCAGCACGGTCGCGGTGGTGGTCCCGTCGCCGGCGACGTCGTTGGTCTTGGTCGCCACCTCCTTGACCAACTGCGCGCCGAGGTTCTCGTACGGGTTGGTGAGCTCGATCTCCTTGGCGATGGTCACACCATCGTTGGTGATCGTCGGCGCACCGAATTTCTTGTCCAGGACGACGTTGCGCCCGCGCGGCCCGAGGGTGACCTTGACCGCGTCCGCGAGCGCGTTGACACCGTGCTCCAGCAGGTGCCGGGCGTCGTCCGAGAAGCTCAGGATCTTCGCCATGAATGTCCCTTCGACGCGAGGTTGCCCCGGCCCGGCGAGCCGGACCGGGGCAACGTCACTGATCGGTTGGTTACTTCTCGATGACCGCGAGGACGTCGCGGGCGGAGAGCACCAGGTACTCCTCGCCGGCGTACTTGACCTCGGTGCCGCCGTACTTCGAGTAGAGGACGGTGTCGCCGACGGAGACGTCGATCGGCACGCGGTTGCCCTTGTCGTCGATCCGGCCCGGGCCGACAGCGAGGACGGTGCCCTCCTGCGGCTTCTCCTTGGCGGTGTCGGGGATCACGATGCCCGAGGCGGTGGTGGTCTCGGCCTCGTTCGCCTGGACCACGATGCGGTCCTCGAGCGGCTTGATCGCAACCTTGGTCGCGGTAGTCACGGGCATACCCTCCTGGGGTACTTGGTTTCGTTACCGGTCGGCATGCCGACCGGCGTCAATTGCCACATGCCACCGGGCGGGGCCGTCGTCGCGGGTGCCGGTCCGCCTGGCGTTCAACCCCCGGGCACCAGGGCCCGGACGTTGGCACCCTCAGGGTGAGAGTGCTAATCGCAGGTTATTCCTCGGCTAGCACTCCGTCAAGGAGAGTGCCAACCCACCACCTCGTGTCGCCACTCTTTCCGCACTCTTGCCCGACGCCCACCTTCACCCCGGCCGCCCGGCACGCCTTCGTCACCACCCACACCACACGCTGCCGTAATCGGCGCTCCACCAGCCGCGATGCACCCCGTCGCCGGCCCCGCCTTCCCGCCACCCCGCTGCCCCGTCGCCCGTCGCCCGTCGCCCGTCGCCTCGTCGATCATGGAGTTGTGGTCGACGAAACGCCGCGATATGGGCATTTGCGTGAGCCATGAGTCCATGATCGGCGGAGCGACGGTGCGAGCCGCCGCATCGACGGGGCGATGGGCGGGCTGCTGCGTGATCGACGGTGGGCGGGATGCCGCGAACGCCGTCAAGGTCACGCTCGATCCAGGTTCGAGTGGCATCCAGGCGACTGCGAGACCACTCGAACACGGATCGAGCATGATCATGAACCGGACAGCGCCGCGGCGGGGGCGGGCGGGCCGGTGTCGGGGGCGGGTCGGAACAATGGGCGGGTGGATGTGGAGCAGTTCGCCGTGTTGCGTACCGACGAGGGGTCGGCGGCGCTCGACGCGGCGGGGCGGGTCGCCGGCGGTGACCCGCTGCACGCGGCGGCCACGCTCCGCGCGGCCGGGGTGCCGCCCGGACTGGCGGCCACGGCACTGACCCAGGCGGAGTTGCGCCGCCGCGCCACCGGCAAGTTCGGGCCGGAGGCAAGCGGCATGTTCTTCACCCGGCCCGGCCTGGAGCAGGCCACCCGACGGATCGTCGCGGACCGTCGGGCCCGACGACTGCGGGCCGCCGGGGTGGGCACCCTGGCGGACCTGGGCTGCGGTTTGGGCGCGGACGCGCTGGCCGCCGCGCGCGCCGGCATCCGGGTGTACGCCGTGGAGGCCGACCCGCTCACCGCCGCGCTCGCCGAGGCGAACGCGCACGCCGCCGGGGTGGCCGACCTCGTCTCGGTGGAGTGCGCCGACGCGACCACCGTCGACGTGACCCGGGTCGACGCGGTCTTCTGCGATCCGGCCCGCCGCCGGGCCGGCACCGGTCGCCGGATCTTCGACCCGAACGCGTACTCGCCGCCCTGGGACTTCGTCGTCGGGCTCGCCGAACGGGTGCCGCGCACGGTGGTCAAGGTGGCACCGGGGATCGACCACGCGCTGATCCCGGCCGGTGCCGAGGCCGAGTGGGTCGGCGTCGACGGCGACCTGGTGGAGGCGGCCCTCTGGTGTGGCCCGCTCGCCGAACACCCCCGCCGCGCGACCCTTTGTAAGGAAGGGCCCCCTACTAACGCCTCGTGCATAGCAGGGGTCCCCTCCTTACATCTCGGCGACGGGCCGCGCGTGCATCAGCTCATCGGACAGGGGACGGCGCAGGCGCCGGTCGGGCCGGTACGCAGGTTCGTCTACGACCCGGACTCGGCGGTGGTGCGGGCGCACCTGGTCGCCGAGTTGGCCGAAGACCTGGACGCCTCGCTGGCCGACCCGAGCATCGCCTACCTCTACGCCGACCGGGCCACCCCCACCCCGTACGCCCGCTGCCTGGAGGTGACGGACGTGCTGGCGTTCTCGCTCAAGCGGCTGCGGGCACTGCTGCGGGAACGTCGGGTCGGTCGGGTCGAGATCCTCAAGCGGGGCTCCGCGCTGGAACCGGAACGGCTCCGGCGGGACCTGCGGCTGGCCGGTGACCAGTCGGCCAGCCTGGTGCTGACCCGGGTCGCCGACGCCCCGACGGTGCTGGTCTGCCAGCCGGTGACCTGACCCGCCGGATCACCGCACGGCCAGCACCGCCCGCCTGCGGCCACACCGGACCCGCCGCTGGCCTGCCGGACGGTCGGCGGACTAGGTTGACGGGCATGGCGGGACGGGGGACGCCGGCGATCGCGCTGCTGGCGAAGCGGAGGATCACGCACCGCACCCATCCGTACGACGTCTCGCCGGACGCCGCCAACTACGGCGCGCTGGTCGCCGCAGCGCTCGCGGTCGCGCCGGAGCGGGTCTTCAAGACGCTGGTCACCGAGGTCGACGGCGCGCTGACCGTGGCGGTGGTGCCGGTCACCGGCGAGTTGGATCTCAAGGCCCTCGCCGCCGCCGTGGGTGGCAAGCGGGCGGCGCTGGCCGACCGCGCGGTGGCCGAGCGCGCCACCGGGTACGTGCGGGGCGGCATCAGCCCGCTCGGCCAACGCAGGCGGCTCCCCACGGTGGTCGACGGCTCCGCCCTGGCCCATCCGACCGTGTACGTGTCGGCCGGTCGCCGGGGTCTCCAGGTGGAGTTGGCGCCCACGGATCTCGTGACGCTGACCGAGGCCCGCACCGCCGCGCTGACCACCGGCTGACAACACCCCACCTGCGCACTCACCCGTCGCGGTCCGGCCGCGTACCGGGCGGGTGTCCTCGGCGTTGCTGAATTGTTACTGCCGACAACAAACTCATCGCCATCGCGCTCTTGTGCTGACGGGTGGGGCGCAATACGTTGCCGGACACAACAAAACAAACACCGATACCTTCCCCCACCCTCGAAAGGACCCTGCAGATGCGCAAGGGCTTCCTCGCCGTCGGCGCCGTGGGTCTCCTGACCCTCGGCTCCCTGACGGCCTGCGGCGACGACTCCGGCGGCGACCAGGCCGGTTCCGACAAGACCCCGAAGATCGGGGTGATCCTGCCGGACAGCAAGTCCTCGGTCCGGTGGGAGAGCGCGGACCGTAAGTTCCTGGAGGAGGCGTTCAAAGCCGCCAACGTTCAGTACGACATCCAGAACGCCCAGGGTGACAAGAACGCCTTCCAGACCATCGCCGACCAGATGATCACCAGCGGCGTCACCGCGCTGATGATCGTCAACCTGGACTCCGGCACCGGCAAGGCCGTGCTCGACAAGGCCAAGTCGCAGGGCGTCGCCACGATCGACTACGACCGCCTCACCCTCGGTGGCTCGGCGGAGTACTACGTCAGCTTCGACAACGAGGCGGTCGGCAAGCTCCAGGGCGAGGGCCTCGTCAAGTGCCTCACCGACGCCAAGGTGGAGAAGCCGGCGATCGCGTACCTGAACGGCTCGCCGACCGACAACAACGCGACCCTGTTCAAGAACGGGTACGACTCGATCCTCAAGCCGAAGTTCGACTCGGGCGAGTACACCCAGGCCGCCGACGACTCGGTGCCGGACTGGGACAACGCGCAGGCCGCCACCATCTTCGAGCAGCAGCTCACCAAGGCCGGCGGCAAGATCGACGGCGTGCTGAGCGCGAACGACGGCCTGGGCAACGCCGCCATCTCGGTGCTCAAGAAGAACAACCTCAACGGCAAGGTCCCGGTGACCGGCCAGGACGCCGACCCGCAGGGTCTGCAGAACATCCTCGCCGGTGACCAGTGCATGACCGTCTACAAGGCGGTCAAGCAGGAGGCGGACGCCGCCGCCGAGCTGGCCATCGCGCTGGCCAAGGGCGAGCGCAAGGAGACCGGCCAGACGGTCAAGGACCCGGAGAGCGGTCGGGACGTGGCCAGCGTCCTGCTCACCCCGAAGGCGATCTTCAAGGAGAACGTCAAGGACGTCATCGCCGACGGCTACGTGACCAAGGAAGAGGTCTGCACCGCCGACTTCGCCAAGCTCTGCACCGAAGCGGGCATCAGCTGACCCACCCGCCTAGGCGTCGCCGCCCGGCACGGCAACCCCGTGCCGGGCGGCGCGACGCCGCTGGACGGGCCCCGATCTCCCTCCGTGCCTAAGGAGAACCCCGTGTCCGCGACCCCACTGCTGGAGCTACGCGGGATCGACAAGAGCTTCGGTCCCGTCCAGGTCCTGCGCGACGTCGCCTTCGCCGCCTACCCGGGCGAGGTGACCGCGCTCGTCGGCGACAACGGCGCCGGCAAGTCGACCCTGGTCAAGTGCATCAGCGGCATCTACCCCACCGACTCCGGGGAGTTCGTCTTCGACGGCCGCCCGGTGCACATCAACAGCCCCCGGGACGCCGCCTCGCTCGGCATCGAGGTCGTCTACCAGGACCTCGCGCTCTGCGACAACCTCGACATCGTGCAGAACATGTTCCTCGGGCGCGAGAAGCGCAGCGGCATCGTCCTGGACGAACCGACGATGGAGCAGATGGCCGCGGAGACCCTGGCCGGGCTCTCCGTACGCACCGTCAAGTCGCTGCGTCAGCACGTCTCCAGCCTCTCCGGCGGCCAGCGGCAGACCGTGGCGATCGCCAAGGCGGTGCTCTGGAACAGCAAGCTGGTGGTCCTGGACGAGCCGACCGCCGCGCTCGGCGTCGCGCAGACCGCCCAGGTGCTCGAACTGGTCCGCCGGCTGGCCGACAACGGCCTGGCCGTGGTGCTCATCTCGCACAACATGAACGACGTCTTCGCCGTCTCCGACCGGATCGCCGCGCTCTATCTCGGCCAGATGGTCGCCCAGGTGCGGACCACCGACATCACGCACTCACAGGTGGTCGAGCTGATCACCGCAGGCCGTTCCGGCGGGCTCGGGCTCGCCGCCGAACCGGCCGTCAACGGCAACGGTGGAGCAGCCGCCGACGGTACTCCGGGAGGCCAGGCATGAGTTCCACCGTCGTCAAGCAGGACGGGCCGGCCGCCGTGGCGCCGGAACCCACCGTCGCCAGCCACGTACGCGGCTACTGGCGTCGGGTACGCGGTGGCGACATCGGCGCGCTGCCCGCCGTCGCCGGACTGCTCGTGCTCTGCACGATCTTCTCGATCATGCGTCCGAGCTTCCTCACCGCGGGCAACTTCGCCAACCTGTTCACCCAGGGCGCGGCGGTCACGTTGATCGCCATGGGTCTGGTCTTCGTCCTGCTGCTGGGCGAGATCGACCTGTCCGCCGGTTTCGCCAGCGGCGTCTGCGCGGCGGTGCTGGCCAACGTGGTGACCGTCCTCGGGTACCCCTGGTACGTGGCGGTGCTCGCGGCCGTGCTCACCGGCCTGGTCATCGGCACCACGCTGGGCTTCCTGGTCGCCAAGGTCGGCATCCCGTCGTTCGTGGTCACCCTCGCCGGCTTCCTCGCCTTCCAGGGCGTGGTGCTGCTGTTGATGGAGGAGGGCCGGAACATCTCGGTCCGCGACCCGGTGCTGGTGGCGATCGCCAACCGCAACCTGCCGCCGACGCTCGGCTGGGCCCTGGCCGCGCTCGCGGTCGTCGGCTTCGCCGCAGTGCAGTTGCTGCGGTACCGCAAGCGTGCCGCACGCGGCCTGATCAACGACCCGCTGGCCATGGTGCTGGGCCGGATCGGCATCCTGGCCGTGGTCCTCGGCGTCGCCGTCTACGTGCTCAACCTGGAGCGCAGCCGCAACGTGCTGATCAGCTCGCTCAAGGGTGTGCCGATCGTGGTGCCGATCATCGCCATCCTGCTCGTGCTCTGGACCTTCGTGCTCCAGCGCACCAGCTACGGCCGACACATCTATGCCGTCGGCGGCAACAAGGAGGCCGCGCGCCGGGCCGGCATCAACGTGGACCGGATCCGCATCTCGGTCTTCGTGATCTGCTCCACGATGGCGGCGATCGGTGGCATCGTGGCGGCGAGCCGGGCCAACTCGGTCGACCCGAACACCGGTGGCAGCAACGTGCTGCTGTACGCCGTCGGGGCGGCCGTGATCGGTGGAACCAGCCTCTTCGGTGGCAAGGGACGCGTCCTGGACGCGGTCCTCGGTGGCGCCGTGGTGGCGGTGATCGACAATGGCATGGGGCTGATGGGCTACAGCTCGGGCGTGAAGTACGTGGTCACCGGCGTGGTGCTGCTGCTCGCGGCCAGTGTCGACGCGTTGTCGCGACGACGAGCCTCGGCCACCGGCAACCGCTGATCCGCTGTACCGAAAGTAGTAAGCCCCGATGCGCGTAGGACCCAGCCAGGACGAGATCCGTCGACAGAATCTCGGTGCCCTGCTGCGCTACGTGCACCTGCACGGCGCCACCACGCGCGCCGAGTTGACGAACACGCTGGGCTTGAACCGGAGCACCATCGGCGCGCTCACCGCCGACCTCGCCGCCGCCGGCCTGGTGAGCGAGGGGGCACCGAAGGAGACCGGCCGGGCCGGACGACCGTCACTGGTCGTCCGGCCCGAGTCGGACCGGGTCTTCGCGTACGCGTACAGCATCGAGGTGGACCGGCTGCGGGCCGCGCGGGTGGGTCTCGGCGGTGCGGTGCTCGACCGCTGGGAGCTGGACCGCCCGCGCGGGCTCACCGCGACGGAGGCCGCCCCGCTGCTGGCCGGGGCGGTCAAGGAGATGCGCCACGGGCTGCCGCAGGGCGCGGTCTGCGTCGGGGCCGGGGTGGCGGTCTGCGGCATGGTGCGCCGCGACGACGGACTGGTCCGGCTCGGCCCGACCACCGGGTGGGTGGACGAGCCGATCGGCACCACCCTCGGCCGCGAACTCGGCGTCGACGTCCCGGTCACCGTGGGGAACGTCGCCGACGTGGCGGCCTTCGCCGAACACGCCCGGGGCGTGGCGTCCGGCTGTGACAACGTCATCTACCTCTACGGCGACGTCGGCGTGGGCGCCGGGATCATCGCCGGAGGTCGCCGCCTCACCGGGCACGGCGGCTACAGCGGCGAGGTCGGGCACATGGTGGTGACCCGCGACGGGGTGCGCTGCGAGTGCGGCAACCGGGGCTGCTGGGAGACCGAGATCGGCGAGCACGCGCTGCTGCGGGCCGCCGGACGCTCCGACGCCCGGGGCCGGGAGGCCATGCTCGCGGTCTTCGACGCCGCCGACCGGGGCGACGCCCGGGCCCAGACGGCGGTACGCCAGGCCGGCGACTGGTTGGGTTTCGGCGTCGCCAACCTGGTCAACATCTTCAACCCGGAGATGGTCATCTTCGGCGGCACCATGCGCGACCTCTACCTGGCCGCCGCCGCCCAGGTACGCAGCCGGCTCAACTCGAACGGTCTGCCCGCCTGCCTGGAACACGTACGCCTGCGGACGCCGAAGCTCGGCGAGGACGCCCCACTGGTCGGTGCCGCCGAACTCGCCTTCGACCGGTTGCTGGCCGACCCGCTCGACGTCGGCTGACCCGGCCGGACACGACCGTGAACCGCTTTCGGAACTGATGAACTGATCGGCCGCTCATTCCGTACCACTGTGCGCACGAGCGGCCGGCGGGGTGCCGTCCCGCCCGTCACTAGTCGATCGGTTCTCGTCCGAGGAGGCGCCGCAGACATGGCACCGCTGGATTCCGTTCGTCGCCGGCAGGGCACCCGGTCCCGTCGCCTGGCGGTGCTACTCACCACGATCGCCGCCGCTCTCGTCGGGTTGCCCGGTGTGGCCGCAGCCGCGCCCGTGGGGCAGCAGCTCGCCGCCGCCGACCAGGCTCTGCTCGACGGCGTACGTCTGGCCGGGCTCTGGGAGATGCCGGCCGGGCAGATGGCCGCCGAGAAGGGCCAGTCGGCGGTGGTCCGCGAGGTCGGTGCGGAGATCGCCCGGCAGCACGAGGAGTTGGACCGACTCACCGTGGAGGCCGCCAACAAGCTCGGCGCGACCATCCCGACCGTGCCGTCCGCACAGCAGCAGCAGTGGCTGACGGAGATGAAGAACGCCACCGGCGCCCAGTTCGACCAGATCTTCGTCACCCGGCTCCGGGTCGCCCACGGCTCGATCCTCCCGGTGGTCACCGCGGTCCGGGGCAGCACCCGCAACGACGTCATCCGGGACCTGGCCAACGCCACCAACAAGTACGTCAGCGACCACATGCTGATGCTGGAGAGCACCGGCCTGGTGCGATACGCCGAACTGCCGCCCGCCGTGCTGCCCGCCCCCGGCGAGGACGGACTGATCGCCGCCGCGCAGGCCAACTCCGCACCGGCGATGGGCATCAGCAACACCCTGATCTGGGCGATCTTCCTCGCCGCCCTCGGCACCGGTGGATTCCTCAGCTATCGGCTGTTGCGCCGCAGGTAACCAGCCGACCCGCACCGATGACTCCCCGTACCCGGGCCCTCACCCTGCTCGGGCTGGTCCTGGCCACCCTGTGCGCCGCCCTGGGCCCCACCGGCCCAGCGGCGGCGCACGCCGTGGTGGTGAACACCGCCCCGCAGCGCGACGAGGTGCTCCCGTACGCACCGCGCGAGGTGCTGGTCACCTTCAGCGAGTCGGTCGCACCGGTCGCCGGCCGGGTGCAGGTGCTCGCGCCGGACGGCAAGCGGATCAACATCGGTGACCCGGAGGTCCGCGACCGGACCCTGCGGATCATGCTGCGCGCCTCGGACCGGCCACTCGGCACGTACCTGGTCAGCTACCGCGTCATCTCGGCGGACAGCCATCCGGTCGCCGGCAGCTTCACCTTCGCCGCCGGGGCGCCGTCGGTGGCCCCGCCGCTGCCGGCCACGCCGGAGTCGGAGTCTCCGGCCGGGGTCCTGGTGCCCGCCGCCAAGTTCCTCGGCTATCTCGGGCTGCTGCTGGCCGTCGGTCCGCCGCTGCTCGCGGCCGTCCTCTGGCCACCCCGACGGTCCCGACGGGGTGCGACGGTGACGGCGCTGGTCGGGCTCGGCCTGGTCGCCGTGGCCACCGTGGGCACCTGGGTCGGGCAGGCCGCCCAGGTGGTCGGCGCGCCGGTCGGGCGACTCTCCCCCGCCGACCTGCGCGCCGTCGCCGACACCGACATCGGGCTGGTGCTGGCCGCCCGCCTGGCGCTGGTCGGGGTCGCCGCGGCGCTGCTGCCGGCGGTCACCCGGGGTACCGCCGGACGGGCCCGGACCGGCGCGCTGGCCGCGGTCGGCGTGGGCGGGGCGGTCACCTGGCCGCTCGCCGGGCATCCGGTCGCCGCACCGGTGCCGCCGGTGAGCATCGTGCTGACCACCGTGCACGTGGTCGGGGTGGTCGTCTGGCTGGGTGGGCTGCTCACCCTCACCGTGTTCCTGCTCCGGGGCACCCACGAGCGGGTTCTCGCCCGCATCCTGCCGGCCTGGTCGAGGTGGGCCACGCTGGCCGTGGCCTGGCTGGTCACCGCCGGTGTGCTCCAGGCCGCGATCGAACTCGGTCGACCGGCGGCGCTGTTCGGCACCGCGTACGGTCGCCTGCTCTGCGCCAAGGCCGCGTTGCTCGCGGCCGTGCTGGCGATCGCGGCCTGGCAGCGCCGCCTGATCCGGCGGCGGGCCGGCGGCCGGCCCCCCCCCCGGGGGGGCGGGGGGGCGGGGGGGCGCACGGGGGGGGCGGGGGGGGGCGGGGGGGGGCCCCGGCCCCCCCCCCCGGGGGGGGCGCCCCCCCCCCGCCCGCCCCCGCTGGGTCGCCCGGGCGGCCGGCGGCGAACTCGCGGTGACCGCGGTGGTCCTGGCGCTGACCGCGGTCCTGGTACAGACGCCGCCGGGGCGTACGGACGGCGCGACCCCGGACGGCGTCACCCGGGACGGTGTCGCCCAGTCGTTGACCACCAGCATCTTCGTGGTGCAGTTCGACATCTACCCGGCCGCCCCGAACACGGCGAACAGCCTGCACGCGTACGTCTACACGCCGGAGGGCAGGGAGCTGCCGGTGGCGGAGTGGAGTGTCACCGCCGCCCTGCCGGAGGCGGGTGTCGAGCCGATCGCGATCGACGTGGTCAGCCTGGAACCACACCACGGCAGCGCCGAGATCCAGTTCCCGCTGGCCGGCGAGTGGACGCTGCGGATCAGCGCCCGGACCAGCGACATCGACCGGGCCACCGCGACCACCACGGTGACCATCCGCTGACCGTGGTGGCGCTGCGGGTCAGCGGTCGACCTGGGTGAAGTCCCAGGAGTGCGGCGGCCGGGCGAGCAGCATCACCGGCGGCTCGGGCAGCGGCCGGGGACTGCTGCGCCACTTCGAGATCACCACCACCCGGTGGTCGGTGGAGGAGAACACCTCGCTGGACAGGTGCAGCGGGTCGTGCTCGAACTCGGGTAGGGCGCTGTCGCAGACCCAGGTGATCAACTCGGCGAGCGCGTACGGCTCCGCCCGCGCCTCCCACATCCGTACGATCACGTCGCCGTCCTCCCTCACACGCTGACCGTGGTCAGCGGCATCGCCGAATCCGCGGGCAGGTCGAGCCGGCTCGGCGCGACCCCCGAGGCGACCAGGTGCGAGCCGAGAGCCGCCACCATCGCGCCGTTGTCGGTGCACAGTCCCGGCCGGGGTACGCGTACCCGGATGCCCGCTCGCGCGGCCCGCTGCTCGGCCAGCGCCCGCAACCGGGAGTTGGCCGCCACTCCCCCGCCGATCACCAGGGTCTCCACGCCACTGCTGCGGCAGGCGTCCAGTGCCTTGGTGACCAGCACGTCGCAGACCGCCTCCTGGAACGACGCGGCCACGTCGGCCACCGGCACCGGTTCACCGGCGCGTTGCCGCGCCTCCACCCACCGGGCCACTGCGGTCTTCAACCCGGAGAAGGAGAAGTCGTACCGGTGCGCGGCCAGATCCTTGGCGGCGGTCAGGCCGCGTGGGAACGCGATCGACGCCGGGTCGCCCTCCCGCGCCTGCCGGTCGATGTACGGTCCGCCGGGAAACGGCAGGCCGAGCAGCCGGGCGACCTTGTCGAAAGCCTCCCCGGCCGCGTCGTCGATGGTCGCGCCCAGCGGGGTGACGCCGTGGGCCAGGTCGTCGACGAGCAGCAGCGACGAGTGGCCGCCGGAGACCAGCAACGCGATCGCCGGCTCGGGCAGCGGCCCGTGCTCCAGCGTGTCCACCGCCACGTGGGCGGCCAGGTGGTTGACCCCGTAGACGGGCTTCTCGGCGGCGACCGCGTACCCCTTGGCCGCGGCCACCCCGACCAGCAGCGCACCGGCCAGCCCGGGGCCGGCGGTGACCGCGATCGCGTCGATGTCGGCGAGGGTCACCCCGGCCTCGGTCAGCGCCCGCCGCATGGTCGGCACGATCGCCTCCAGGTGCGCCCGGCTGGCCACCTCGGGCACCACCCCGCCGAACCGGGCGTGCTGGTCCACGCTGGACGCGAGCGCGTCGGCGAGCAGGGTGTGCCCGCGTACGATGCCGACGCCGGTCTCGTCGCACGAGGTCTCGATGCCGAGGATCAGTGGTTCGTCAGCCATGGTTCTCAGTCCTGGTTGCGCTGCATCACCAGCGCGTCGGTGTTGCTCGGTTGGTAGTAGCCGCGCCGCACGCCGATCGGTTCGAAGCCGTACGACGCGTAGAGGCGCTGGGCCGGCGCGTTGTCCGCCGCGACCTCCAGCAGCACGCTCCGTACGCCCCGCCGGGCCGCCTCGGCGAGCAGTGCCTCCAGCAGCACCCGTCCCACGCCCCGACGTTGCGCGTCCCGCCGTACCGCGATGTTCTGCACCCACGCCTCGTCGGGCGGCGCGACGGCCAGCCCGGCGTAGCCGAGCACCGCACCACCGTCGTCGGTGGCGACCAGATAGAAGTGCCCGTGGGACAGTTCGTTCCAGAACATCGCCGCGGACCACTGCTCGGCACCGAAGAGGTCCGCCTCGATCGGCAGTACCTCGTCGATGTGCCACCAGCGGAACCGGCCGAGCCGCACCGAGTCACGCTGCTCCGGATCGCGCTGCACCGGATCGGATCGCACCGGATCGGTGCCGTGCCGCCCGGTCACGGCAGGACCGGTTTGCGGGCGGTGGCCGCCACGGCGTCCGGACGCCGCAGATAGAGCGGAGCCAGCGTCTCACCGGGCGCACCGGCCCGGATGCGTTCGGCGGCCAGTGTCGCCAGCGTGTACGCGTCCGGGTAGCGCGGTTCCGCCCGCAGCGGCAGCCCGAGCGTCTCCGCGTACCGGTGCGCGCCGTCCCCGACCGCCGCCGTGACGCCCGACTCCCGGGCCCGCTCGGCGGCGACCGTCGGCGCGCCGACCTCCGGCCCGACGAGCCGCTGCCCGGCGCCGTCGTAGACCGCCCAGTAGATCTCCCGCCGCCGTGCGTCACCGGCGGCCAGCACCGGCTCGCCGTTCGCCGCCGGGTACCCGATCGCGTCCAGCGAGCAGACACCGTACGTCGGGATGTCGAGCACCTGGCCCATGGTGGCGGCGGTGACCAGCCCGACCCGCAGCCCGGTGAACGGTCCCGGACCGAGCCCGGCGACGACCGCACCGAGGTCGGCCGGGCGGGCGCCGACGTCGGTCAGCACCGCGTCGACCTGGGGCGCGAGCAGTTCGCCGTGGGCACGGGCGTCGACGGTGCACCGGTGCGCCCGGGTCGTCACCGCCGTCGCGGTGACCTCGACCAGGGCCGCCGTCACCGCCGGCGTCGAGCTGTCCACCACGAGTACGAGCACAATGAGCCAGCCTAGCCGCACCGCCGATCGCCCCGTGGCGCCCCGCCCGCCACCGGTGCCGGCGCCGCGTCCACCACCGCCGGCACCACCGAAAGTGATCGGACAAGTACTTCCTCTCCCCGAGCAACTTCTGCTCCCGATCCCGCCGTCCCACCTCCGGACAGAGGAGGAATGTCGATTTTGAAGGCCGCAGACGAGCAAGCGTTCCGGGAGTTCGTGACGTCCGAGATGGCGTCGCTGCGCAAGCTGGCCTATGTGACCTGCGGGGACTGGCACGCGGCGGATGACGCGGTGGCCAACACACTGATCAAGCTGTACCCGCGCTGGCGCAAGGTGGAGCGGCCGGACCTGTACGCCAAGACCATGGTGTACCGGGCCGCTGTCGACGAGACCCGCAGGCCGTGGCGTCGGGGGCGGGAACGGTCGGTCGGCGACGGCATTCCGGACGTTGCGATGGACGACCCGAACGGCACCACCGACGAGCGGCTACGGCTGCGGGCGGCGCTCAACGCCGTACCCACCGGCCAGCGTGCCGCCGTGGTGCTGCGCCACTACCTGGGACTCAGTCTGGAGGAGACGGCCCAGGTCCTGGGCTGCACCGTCGGTACGGCAAAGAGCCAGACCTCACGCGGTCTCGCCAAGCTCCGCGAACTACTCGGAGCCGATCGACTCAATCACATCGAGGACAAGGAATGGCATGTCGCAGTTGCATGAAATCGTGGCGGCGGTGACCGTGGACGAGCCGCCCATGTCGCGTTCCGTCGACCAGATCGTCGCGGCCGGCCGCAAGGCCGAGCGTCGTCGTCGGGCCGGCTTCGCCTCGGCGGGTGCCGCCGGCCTGGTCGTGGCCGTGGTCGCCGGCACGTTCGCGCTGACGCCGGGCGCTCCGGGAACCGCCGAGCCGCCGACCACGATCGTCGCCGGGGCGGCACCGGAGACGGCAGCCACTTGGTCGGACGCACCGCCGTTCAGCTTCACGTTCCGCGCCTTCGACGCCGGTCCGCTGCGCGTGCAGGACCCCGTCGTGGCCTCCACCGCCTATCAGATCGCCGCGGTCTACCTGGACGGCAGGGTCACCCACGATCGGCCGGTCGAGGACTCCGAGGCGCCCGTCCGGCGGAACGGGAAGCGGCCCCCCGCTGCGGGCACCGACTCGGCCCGGCCGTTCTCCGGCTACCTCACGCTCTACCGGCCGGGCGCGTTCGACCCGGCGGGGATCGTCGGCGGCACCGCGTCGACGATCGCCGGCCGCCAGGCCGTCGAGTCCGCCGTCGAGCCGGCCGGCCGACAGTTGGCCTGGGAGTACGCCGACGACGCATGGGCCGTGGTGACCGCGTACACCAGCACCTCCGAACCCTCCATCGCGGACCTGTCGGCGCTGGTCACCGCCCTGGAGCCGAGCCCGGCGACGCCGGCCACGCTGCCGTTCCGGGTCGGCTACCTGCCCGCCGGCCACGCCCCGGTGGAGGCCGGCACGCACGCCCTGCCCGGTCTGATCGGCATCTCGCAGGCCCGGGCGGGCAACTACGGCGGCGTGACCTACGCCGATCCCAGCCCGGCGACCACCGGCCTGAACGCGCCGTACGGCGACAACGAGGCCGGGACCATCCCGGGCAGTGTCAGCATCTACGTCATGCCCTCCTCCGCCTCCAACCAGCGGGCGAAGGCCGGCAAGACGAAGTGCCACCAGGTGTCGGGTGACCCGTTCTGCAACCGCTGGACCGCCGACGGCGCGGTGCAGGTGCAGGTCCTGAGCACCGGCGGGCTCTCCGTCGCGGAGCTGACCCGGATCGTGGAGTCGGTCGAGGTGACCGACGTCAACGACGAGAACACCTGGGTCCCGGTGCTCCAGGCGCGGTAGCCCTGGCCCACACCGGCGACCCCGCACGTCCGGCGCCGTGTCCCCGCCCCCGGGGGCGCGGCGCCGTCGCACTTCTCCCACCCGTCTTATGTCCACAATGGAGGACAAGAGGTACATGCGTCCCAGACGATTCCTACCGGCCGCCGTGGCCCTGCTGCTCGCGGCCGGTCTCGTCCCCGCGTCCCCGGCCGGTGCGGCTGACGCGGCCGGGTCGGCTCCGCTGCCCGGCGGTGACGGCCGGACCGCGACGCTGATCACCGGCGACCGGGTCACCGTGACCGCCGACGGCGGCGTCAGCGTCGTCCCCGGCCCCGGCCGGTCGGAGATCCCGATGCTGACCAGCACGATCGCCGGCCGGGTACGGGTGGTGCCGGCCGACGCGCTGCCGCTGTTGCGGGCGGACCGGCTCGACCCACGGCTGTTCGACGTGACCGGCCTGCTCGCCGACGGGTACGACGACGACCGGCGCGCCGACCTGCCGATCATCGCCTCCACCGACAGTGGCGTCGACGGCACGATCGTGCACCGGATGACCAGCTTCCAGGCCACCGCCATGCACACCCGCAAGCAGGGCCTCGACCGGCTCTGGTCGGGGCTGACCCGCAAGGGCGCGAAGGGCAAGGTCTGGCTGGACGCCGTCGGTCGTTTCCACGGTGCCGAGGGCGTCCAGCAGATCGGCGCGCCGAGCGCCTGGCAGGGCGGCCTGACCGGCAAGGGCGTCACCGTCGCGGTGATCGACAGCGGTGTCGACGCCACCCACCCCGACCTGGTCGGCCGGGTGGCCGACCAGGTCGACTTCTCGCCGGTCTCCGACGGCGGCGTACCCACCAGCGGCGACGTCCGCGACCTGATGGGACACGGCACGGCCGTCGCCGCCGTCGCCGCCGGCAGCGGGGCCGCCTCGGCCGGCCGGTACCGGGGCGTCGCTCCGGAGGCGACGATCATCGACGCCAAGACCGGGGACTGGGACTCGACCGAGTCGGCGGTGATCGCCGCGATGGAGTGGGCGGCCGGCCCGAAGCGCGCCGCAGTCGTCAACATGAGTCTCGGCTTCCCCGACACCCCCGGCGAGGACCCCCTGGAGATCGCCCTGCGCAGCCTGAGCGAGCAGCACGGCACGCTGTTCGTGGTCGCGTCGGGCAACAGCGGCGACAACGGCAACAACCCGAACGCCGCACACGACTACGACGTCGGGTCACCGGCCACCGCCGATGCCGCGCTGGCCGTCGGCGCGGTCGACCACGACGACCGGCTGACCTCCTTCTCCAGCCGTGGCCCGCGTCTCGGCGACGACGCCGTCAAGCCCGACCTCACCGCGCCCGGCGACGACATCACCGCCGCCCGCAGCACCGACGCGTACGGCACCGGCCCCTACACCGACGGGCTGTGGGGCACCTCCTTCGCGGCCCCGCACGCGGCCGGCAGCGCCGTCCTGCTCAAGCAGCGACACCCGGACTGGACCGGAGACATGATCAAGGCCGCGCTGATGGGTACCGCCCGACCGGCACCGGGTGTCGGCGTGTTCGCCCAGGGGGCCGGTAGGGTCGACGTGGCCGGGGCGCTCGCCGGCCGGGTGCTCGCCGACCCGCCGAGCCTGAGCCTCGGCACGCACGCGTACCCGCACACCGACGACGAGCCGACCAGCCGGACGGTCACCTACCGCAACACCGGCACCGCGCCGCAGACGTTGACCCTGGCCCTGACCGTGGACGGGCCACGGATGACGCCCGTCTCCGGACTGTTCCAGGTCAGCCCGTCGACGCTGACCGTGCCGGCGGGTGGCAGCGCGCAGGCCACCGTCACGGCCGCCGCCTCGACGACGGCACCGGCCGGGCCGTACTCCGGGCGGCTGACCGCCAGCACCGGCGACGGCAAACGGCTGACCACGCCGGTCGGGTTGATCCGGGAGGCCGCCACCCACTCGCTGACGGTGCGGCATCTCGGTGTGGACGGACAGGCGAGCAGGGACTACTACACCACCGTCGTGGGCCTGGACACCCCGTACGTCTACGACTCGCTCCACCACTACGACGACGAGCAGGGCAGCGAGATCACCATCCGGGTGCCCGAGGGGCGCTACGCGGTCGTCTCGCAGATGTTCTCCGGCTCGCCGGCGCTGACCTACCTGGCGCACCCGAACCTCGCCGTGACCGCCGACACCGACCTCACGCTCGACGAACGGGCCGGGCGGCCGGTCCGGATCAGCGTGCCGGCGGCCGACGCGGTCCGCGCGGACAGCACCGTCCAGGTGGGCGTCCGCAACGGCGACTCCTGGGTGACCGTCGGCGGCAGCAGCAACGCGTCGACCCGGATGCGGACCGCCCAGATCGGCGGGATCGGCAGCGCCGACACCTTCGTCTCGATGATCGGCGCGGCCTTCGCCGACGGATCGGATCCCAGCCGGTACGCGTACCAGCTCGCCTGGCACCGGCCCGGCACGCTGCCCACCGGCTTCACCAGGTCCGTCCGCACCGGAGACCTCGCCCTGGACCGGACCTCCGCCCGCGCCCAGGCCCCGGAGGGTCCGACCGCGATGCAGTCGGCACCGATCGTGCCGGGCTATCCGCTCACCCCCGCCTACGCCTCCACGCCGCTGGCGCAGACCCGCTACTTCAACACCGACGGCGGCGTCACGTGGGCCTCGCGGGTGTTCCAGTACTCGGACGAGGCCGTGGACTATTACACCGTCACCACGACCGGCGCGCCGATCGCCTACCGGGCCGGGCGGACCTACACCTCCACCTGGAACGCCCCGATCGTCGCGCCCTGCCCGACCGCCGGTGGCGGGTGGTCCGGCGACCAGTTGGTCGTGCGGATCGCGCCCTACTGCGACAGCGCCGGTCACCCCGGCTACGTCGAGCAGGAAGCCCGCACCGGCACGACCACCCTCTACCGCAACGGCACCGCGGTGGCCACCTCCGACGTGCCCGGTCACGCCCGGTTCACCGTCCGGCCCGCACCGGGCGACTACCGGCTCCACGTGGAGTCCACCCGGGCCGCCTCGTTCGGCCTCTCCACCCGGGTCACGGCCGACTGGACGTTCACCCGGCCCGCGACCGCCTCGCGCCTGATGGCGGTCCGGATGGCGCCCGGCCTGGACGCCACCGGCACCGCACCGGCCGGCCGGTCGTTCACCATCCCGATCAGCGTCGACGCCGACTCGGTCGGCCTGCGGGTCTCCTACGACGACGGCGTCACCTGGCGGCCCGCCCCGGTCGTCCGCACCGGCGCCGGTGCCTTCCGTGGCACGGTCCGGCACCCGGCCACCCCCGGATACGTGTCGGTGCGGGTCACCGCCAGGGGCAGCGCCGCCATCCTGACCGAGACGGTGGTTCGCGCGTACCGGATCGGCTGAGCACGAGGTGCCCCCGCACATCACCCGTCCGGTGGTGTGCGGGGGCACCTCTCCTCGTCCTGCCGGAGCGCGTCGGTCGGCTCAGCCTGCGGTGCGCTCCCAGTCGACGGTGGGCAGACCGGCGTCGGCGAGCGCCTTGTTGGCCGCGCTGAACGGACGGCTGCCGAGGAAGCCGCGCGGGTTCATCGGGCTGGGGTGCCCCGCCTCCAGCACCACGTGCTGCGGGTTGGTCACCAGCGTCGCCTTCTTGCGGGCGTAGCCGCCCCAGAGCAGGAACACCACCCGCGACTCCTGGGCGTCCAACGCCCGGATGGTGGCGTCGGTGAACTCCTCCCACCCCCGGTTGGCGTGCGAGCCGGGGGTGGCCTGCCGGACCGTCAGCACCGAGTTGAGCAGCAGCACCCCCTGCGCCGCCCAGCCGTCCAGGTTGCCGCTGCGCGGCTTGGGCACACCCAGGTCCTCGCCCAACTCCTTGAAGACGTTGCGCAGCGACGGCGGCACCGAGACGCCCTCGCGCACGCTGAAGCTCAACCCGTGTGCCTGGCCGGCCCGGTGGTAGGGGTCCTGCCCGAGGATCAGCACCCGGCAGGCCGACGGCGCACAGAGCCGGTAGGCGGAGAACAGGTCCTCGACCGGCGGGAAGACCGTCTGGGTCGCGTACTCCCCGGCGACGAAGTCGGCCAACGCGGCCGTGCGGGCCGGGTCGAGGTGCGGGGCGAGCACCTCGCGCCACTGCTCGGGAAGCAGGGCCAGCAGGTCGAGAGCGGGGGTGTCGTCGGGCATCGGCGGCCTTTCACCGGTCGGAACGTTTCCGGGGCACTGTAGGCAGTGGGTACGACAGCGTCGGGCGCAGGGCGGTCAGCGCGGCACGGTCAGCGCGGCCAGCCGTGCCGCCCAGTCGCCGCCGACCGGCTCCAACTCCACGTCCCGGGTGTCGTCGTCGCGCCGGTCGAGGCGGATCCGCAGGTGCGCGTCGACCAACTGCTCGACCAGCCCCTCGCCCCACTCGACCACGGTGACCGACTCCTCCACCGAGGCGTCCAGGTCCAGGTCGTCGATCTCGGCCCGGGGATCGCTCGCCGCCCCCAGCCGGTACGCGTCGGCGTGCACCAGAGCCATCCCGCGTCCGGTCGCCGGGTCCGGCCGGTGCACCCGGGCGATCACGAAGGTCGGCGAGGTGATGTCGCCGAGCACGCCCAACCCGGCGCCGATCCCCTGGGTCAGCGCGGTCTTGCCGGCGCCCAGCGGGCCGGTCAGCAGCACCAGGTCACCGGCGCGCAGCACCTGCGCGAGGCGCTGCCCGAAGGCGTGCGTGTCCGCGACGGTCGGCAACTCGAAGCGGGTCACGGACGGTCCCGCTCGCACGAGTCGAGGAACCGGCTCACCGCGATGTTGACCTCGTCGGCGTGCTCCAGCATCACCACGTGCCCACTGTCCTGGATCTTGACGAACTCGGCGTGCGGCAGCCGCCGGACGATCTCCTCGGAATGCGTCACCGGCGTGATCATGTCCTTGTCTCCGACGATCACCAACACCGGCGTGTCCTCCAACGCGGCCAGCGCCGGGAACCGCGAGTGCGTCGCCAGCGTACGCAGGTAGCGGGTCACCGTGTCGGCCGAGGTACGCGAGTTCATCTCCTCCACGTACGACACCAGTGCGGGGCTCGGTTTACGGGTGCCGAAGCCGTACCTGCGGGTGAGCAGCCAGGCCACGTTGCTGGTGGACTTGCGGGCCCGGTCGATCACCGTCCCGCCGTACCGGGTCACGTAACCGGCCGTGTAGAGCACCGGCGCGCCGACGCGCCCGAGCAGGGCGGACGCGACCAGCTTCGTCTCCGCCAGCAGACCACCCGAGGTGGCCATCAGCACGGTGCCGACCACCCGGTCGTCGAACATCTCCGGGTACAGCTCGGCCAGCGACATGATGGTCATGCCACCCATCGAGTGCCCGATCAGGACCAGCGGGCCGTCCGGCGCCACTTCGTCGATCACCCGGCGCAGCGTGTGGCCGAGCGCGACCAGGTCGTATTCGCCGCCCTCCAGCCGCCCCGAGCGGCCGTGTCCGGGCTGGTCGTACGCCACGATCCGGTGCTCGCCCCGCCCGGCCAGCATCTTGCGCTGGAAGTGGAAGGTGCCCATGTCCAGGCAGAAGCCGTGCACCAGCACGACCGTCGGGTTGCCGGCGACCGGGCGGATCGGTTCGACCACCTCGACGTGCACGTCGGTGCCGTCGGGCAGTTCCAACCGGTACGCCGCGTCGTAGTGCTGCTCGCCGAAGACCTCGTCGACGTACGGGTCGGCGGGGTCGGCCTTGAGCCGGCGGACCAGGGCCCGTTCGGTGGCCACCCCGGCGGCGAGCCCGGCGGCGGCCACACCGAGCGCCGCCCCGACCAGCCCGGCGGCCCGGCCGGCGGCGGAACGCGGTCGGGGCACCCTCACGCCGACCCGCCGTCGTAGATCCGGGGAACCCGGGTACTGCCGAACCGGGTGACGATCTCGTAGTTGATGGTGCCGGCCGCCTCGGCCCAGTCGTCGGCGGTGGGCGCCCCGTCCGCACCGTCGCCGAAGAGGGTGACCACGTCACCGGCGACCACCGGGTCGTCGCCGCAGTCCAGCACGAACTGGTCCATGCAGACCCGGCCGGCGACGGTCCGCCGCTTGCCCCCGAGTTGCACCGGGCCGGTGTTGGAGGCGTGCCGGGGCACCCCGTCGGCGTAGCCCAGCGGCACCACCGCCAGCGTCGCGTCGCGCTCGGTGAGGTAGGTGTGCCCGTAGGAGACGCCGGCACCGGCCGGTACCCGCTTGGTCAGCATCACCCGGGCCCGCGCGGTCATCGCCGGCCGCAGCCCGTAGGTCTGCCCGGCCACCGGGGAGAGGCCGTACACGGCCAGTCCGGGACGGACCAGGTCGAAGTGGGTGTCGGGCCGGGTGAGCGTGGCCGCCGAGTTGGCCAGGTGCCGGTAGCGGGGGCGTAGTCCGGCCCGCTCGACCATGGCCAGCCCCTCGTGGAAGACCGCCAACTGCCGGTCGGTGGTGGGGTGTCCCGGCAGGTCCGCGTAGACGAAGTGACTCCACACCCCGACCACCTCGACCAACCCGTCGGCCTGGGCCTTCGCGGCGGCGTCGAGCAGCGTCGGCCAGTCGGCGACGGTCGCGCCGCCCCGGGCCAACCCGGTGTCGATCTTGAGGTGCAGCCGGGCCGGGCGCTCCGCGCGCCGACTCGCCTCGACCATCTCGTCGAGCTGCGGAAGGCTCGCCACACCCAGGTCGACGCCGGCCGCGACGCCGCTGTGCAGCGGCAGCCCGGGGGCCAGCAGCCAGGCCAGCACCGGGGCGTCGATGCCCGCCGCGCGCAGGCCCAACGCCTCGTCCAGGGTGCAGACGCCGAGCCAGTCCGCGCCCGCCTCCAGCGCGGCACGGGCCGCCGGGACCATGCCGTGGCCGTAGCCGTCGCCCTTCACCACCGCCATCACCTCGGCGTTGGTACCGGTGCGCAACCGGTCCACGTTCTCCCGGATCGCGTCGAGGTCGACGCGTACCTCGGCCTGCCACATGCCCCCACCCTACTTCCGCGCTGATCACCCGGGGTGGCCCCGGCCGAGTACGGGGTGTCGGACGGGTCCCGGGACGGCCGGAGTCAGGTGATCCGGGCCAGCACCGGACGCAGCGCGGCGGCCACGTCCGCGGCGACCACCGGACCGCCCCGCGCGGCCTCCCGACCGGCCGACCCGTGCAGGTACGCCGCCGACGCGGCGGCCCGCTCCGCCGGCAGGCCGGACGCGAGCAGCGAGCCGAGCAGCCCGGCCAGGACGTCGCCGGTGCCACCGGTGGCCAGGGCCGGGGTGCCGGTCGGGTTGACGTACGCCCGGCCGTCCGGCGTGCCGATCACCGTGCGGTTGCCCTTGAGCAGCACCACGGCGTTGGTCCAGGCGGCCAGCCGCAGCGTCGCGGCGACCCGGTCCGCGCCCGGCTCCTCGCCGCAGAGCCGGGTGAACTCGCGGTCGTGCGGCGTGAGCACGATGGGCGCGTCGCGCTGCCGGAGCTGGTCGGCGAGCCGACCGTCGACCAGCAGGGTGAGCGCGTCGGCGTCCAGCACCACCGGCACCGGCGCGGCGAGCACCGTCCGCAGCTCGGCGGCGGCCCGCTCGTCGGTGCCCAGGCCCGAGCCGCACACCCACGCCTGCACCCGGCCCGCGTCCACCACCCGGTCGGTGGCGATCACCGACGGGTAGCGGCGCACCACCTCCTCGCGGGCACCGCCCGCGTAGCGGACCAGGCCGGTCGGCCCGGCGAGCGCACCGCCGACCGACAGCACCCCCGCACCCGGGTACGTCGCCGACCCGGTGGCCACCCCGACCACGCCCCGGGTGTACTTCTCCGAGCCCGCGCCGAGCGGGGGCCACCAGTCGACGACGTCGGACTCCTCCACGACGTGCCACGCCGGGCTGCCGCGCAGCCACGGTCGCAGGCCGATGTCGACCAGTTCCACCTGCCCGGCCAGTGCGGCGGCCGGGCCGACCGCCAGGGCCGGTTTCCACGCGCCGAAGGCCACCGTCACGTCGGCCCGCACCGCGTTCGGCCGACCCGACGAGGTCAGCGGCACCGCCCCGGTGTCCACCTCGACCCCGCTGGGCACGTCCACCGCCACCACCGTCGCCCGGCCGCCGTCGCGCCCGTGCTGCCGCAGCAGGCTCGCCGCCAACTGCTCGGCCGTCTCCCGCAGCCCGCCGCGCCCACCGATGCCCACGATCCCGTCGACCACCAGGTCGACCACGACCGGCGGGCGGTCCACGACCCGGCCACCGGCGGCCCGCAACGCGGCCAGCCCCGCCGCGTGTACGCGGTCCGGGTCGAGCAGCAGCGCCGACACCGACGCACCGCGCCCGGCCAGCCGGGCGCCCGCGTACAGGGCGTCGCCGCCGTTGTCGCCGGAGCCGACGAGCAGCAGCACCGGTGCGGCGTACACCCCGCCCCGGTCGGCGAGCAGCAACGCGCAGCGGCGGGCCAGCCCGGCGGCGGCCCGCTGCATCAGCGTGCCCGGAGGCAGCGTGGCCATCAGCGCCTTCTCGGCCGCCCGAATCTCCGCCACCCGCCAGACCGGCCGCATGTCCCACCCCGTCTCCCGCGCCCCGCACGCGATCGATGCCGACGACCACGCGCCACCCTACCGGCGGGCGGGCCGCAGGATAGCCGTTGTTCACATTCCCGGCGGCCCCTGTGGACGGCCGTCGGAGGTGCGCGCCGTCGTCGTCCACAGGGCACGCATCCGACGGCCGACCCCGCCTAGCGTCTGCGGCGTGCGGGAGCCGAGGGCGGGAGGGGCCGATGGCGCAGGAGGAGTTGACCGTGCGGCCGGAGACGCTGCACCGGGTCGGGCGGACGCTCGGCGACACCGCCTACCGGGTGGTCCACGGCCCGGCGGGCGTACCGGGGCTGGCGGCACCGGACCGCCGGTGGTCAGCGGCGGAGGCGCTGGCCGCCCTGGAGACGTCGGTACGTACCTGGTGCGGGCGGCTCGGCGCGCAGGTGGCCGACACCGGGGACGCGGTGCGGGCCGCCGCCGGGGCGTACGAGTCGGTGGACGGTCGGGCCGCCACCCGGCTCGCCGCGGTGCCCCGGTGACCGGCTCGACACCGGCCCGGCCCGCCCCCGTCGGTTACGTCCAGCTCTCCAGCACCGACCCGACCGGCTGGCGGGCCGCCGGCACCGCCTGGGCCGGTCTGTCCGGGTTCGCCCGGCGACGCGCCGACGAACTCGCCGACGGCACGGCGGCGCTGCGCGCCGGCTGGACCGGGCGGGCCGCCGGGTCAGCCGGGGCCCGGTTGGCCGGGCTGCGGACCGAGCTGACCGCGCTCGTCCCGGCCGCCGTCGAGGTCGACCAGGTGCTCGCCGGGTTCGCCGCCCGGCTCGCGGCGGCCCGCGCCCGGCTCTCCTCGGCCGTCGAGCTGGCCGCCGCCACCGGCGTGCTGATCGACCGGTCGGGTCGGGTACGCCCCGACCCGGCACACGTGCCGCCGGAGCGGGCCGCCGCCACCACGGCCCCGGTGGCCAGCGGCATCCGGGACGCGCTCGACCTGGCGGGTGCGGCCGACCGCGAGGCCGCCGCGCGCCTCGGGCAGTTGTCCCGGGATGCCGCCGCCGGGTGGGTGGTTGCGCCGCCACCGGGTCGGCCCGCACCGCACACCGACCCGGCCCGGGTGCGGCTGTGGTGGGCCGGGCTCAGCACGGCACAGCGCCGCTGGCTGGTGCTGCACGAGCCGGAGCTGGTCGGTCGACTCGACGGAGTGCCGGCAGCCGACCGGGACCAGGCCAACCGGTCGCTGCTGGGCACCCGGCGGGAGGAGTTGCGGGCCCGGTGGGAGCGCCTGCTGGCCCGGGTGCCGCGCGGGCCCGTCGAGGTGGCCGGGCTACGGGCGGTGGACGCCGCGCTGACCGGGCTGGACGCGCTCGCCACCCGGCTCGACGCGACGGAGTCGCCCCGGGCGTACCTGCTCGGCCTGGACGTGGGCGGGGAGGGACGCACGGTGGTGGCGCTGGGCGACCCGGACCGCGCCACCGGCGTGGTCACGTACGTGCCGGGGATGACCGCCGGGCTGGACGACGCCACCGGCGAGCTGGGCCGGGCGGCGCGGGTGCTGTCCCGCTGCGCCGACCTGGCACCGGGCCAGGAGACCTCGGCGGTGCTCTGGCTGGACTACGACGCCCCGGACTTCCTGCACGAGGCGGCCCGGGACGGGCAGGCCCGCGACGCGGGCGACGCGCTGCACCGGTTCCAGGAGGGGCTGCGGGCCACCCACGACGGGCCACCGGCCCGGCAGACGGTGCTCGGGCACAGCTACGGATCGCTGGTGGTCGGCACCGCCGCCCGGGACCACGGGCTCGCCGCGGACGCGCTGGTCTTCGTCGGCTCGCCCGGCGTCGGCGTGCGACACGCCGCCGAGCTGGGCATACCGCCCGAGCAGGTGTGGGCCAGCACCGCGCCGGACGACGTGATCCGGCTGACCCGCCCACCGGACGAGTTGGCCCGGCAGACGATACTCGGCGCCTCGCCGGTCGGGACCATCGTCGACTGGCTGGCCGGGCCGCGCGACGAACGCTGGTTCGGGCGCGACCCGGCCGAGCCGGGTTTCGGGGGCCGGACGTTCCCCAGTGGCCGGTACGGGCACACCGGCTACTGGGATCCGGCCAATCCCGCGTTGGACGGCATGGCGCGTGTGGTGCTCGGCCGGTGACCGCCCGGTCGTCGACCGCTCCTACTCGACGGTGACCGACTTCGCCAGGTTGCGCGGCTGGTCGACGTCGTGCCCCCGGGCGGCGGCGATCTCGGCCGCGAGCACCTGCAACGGCACGGTGGTCACCAGTGGGGCGAGCAGCGTCGGGGTACGCGGCACGTAGATCAGGTGGTCGGCGTAGCGGACGACCGCCGCGTCGCCCTCCTCGGCGATCACGATGGTGCGGGCGCCCCGGGCCCGTACCTCCTGGATGTTGGAGACGATCTTGTCGTGCAGCAGACCGCGACCGACCGGCGACGGCACCACGCAGATCACCGGAGTGCCCTGGTCGATCAGCGCGATCGGGCCGTGCTTGAGTTCGCCTGCGGCGAAGCCCTCGGCGTGCATGTACGCCAGCTCCTTGAGCTTGAGCGCACCCTCCAGCGCCACCGGGTAACCGACATGGCGGCCGATGAACAGCACCGTCGGCGCGGACTTCAGCTCGCGGGCCAGCTCCCGGACCGGATCGATCCGGCCGAGCAGCTCCCGCAGCTTGTCCGGCACCTGGTGGAGCTGCTCGACCACGGCCGCCACCTCGTCGGCGAACTTGATCCCGCGCACCTGGGCCAGGTGCAGGCCGATCAGGTAGCAGGCGACCAACTGGGTGAGGAACGCCTTGGTCGAGGCGACGGCGATCTCCGGCCCGCCGTGCGTGTAGAGCACCGCGTCGGACTCCCGGGGAATGGTGGAGCCGTTGGTGTTGCAGATGGCCAGCACCCGGGCCTTCTGCTCCTTGGCGTGCCGCAGCGCCATCAGGGTGTCCATGGTCTCGCCGGACTGCGAGATCACCACGATCAGGGTGGACCGGTCCAGCACCGGGTCCCGGTATCGGAACTCGCTGGCCAGCTCCACCTCGCAGGGGATCCGGGTCCAGTGCTCGATGGCGTACTTGGCGACCATGCCGGAGTGGTACGCGGTGCCGCAGGCGACGATGAAGATCTTGTCGACGTCGCGCAGGTCCTGGTCGCTGAGGCGGACCTCGTCGAGCATGATCTCGCCGCTCTCGGTCAACCGGCCCAGCAGCGTGTCGGCGACGGCCTGCGGCTGCTCCTCGATCTCCTTGAGCATGAACCAGTCGTAGCCGCCCTTCTCCGCGGCCGAGGCGTCCCAGTCGATGTGGAAGTCCTTGCCGGTGGCCGGCTGACCGGCGAAGTCGGTGATCTCGATGGTGTCCGCGGTGATCAGGACGATCTGGTCCTGGCCCAGCTCGACCGCCTCGCGGGTGTGCTCGATGAACGCGGCGACGTCGCTGGCGAGGTAGTTCTCCCCGTTGCCGCGCCCGACCACCAGGGGTGAGTTGCGGCGCGCGCCGACGACGGCCCCGGGCACTCCGGAGTCCACCGCGAGCAGCGTGAAGGCACCCTCCAGTCGCTGGCAGACCACCCGCATCGCGGCGGCGAGCAACTGCGGCCCGTCCGGGTGACCGGCGGCCCGCAGCTCGGCCAGTGCCTTGGCGAGCAGGTGCGCGGCGCACTCGGTGTCGGTGTCGCTGAGGAACTGGACGCCGTCGTCCTCCAGCTCCGCGCGGAGCTTGGCGAAGTTCTCGATGATGCCGTTGTGGATCACCGCGACCCGGCCGTCGGGCGACAGGTGCGGGTGGGCGTTACGGTCCGTGGGGCCGCCGTGGGTGGCCCACCGGGTGTGCCCGATGCCGGTGGTGCCGTCGCCGATGCCGATCGGGCTGGCTCCGCAACCGTCCGGGTCCTCGGCGGCCCGCTCGGAGAGCACCTTCTCCAGGTTGGCCAGTTTGCCGGCCTTCTTCTCGGTCAGCAGTTGCCCGTCGCAGACCACGGCGACGCCCGCCGAGTCGTAGCCGCGGTACTCCAGCCGCCGCAGGCCGTCGAGCACGATACCGAGCGCCGGCCGACTACCGGCGTACCCCACGATTCCACACATGGGTGGCAGCCTAACCAGTTCCGCTCACGATGTCTGCGCGAAAGCGGGGTAAACAATCACTGAATTTGAGCGATTAGCGCAACACCGGTGATCGGTGTCACGGAGCACGCAGCCGGGCCGGGTCGGGACGACCGGGCCCACCCGTACCCTGACGGGGTGACGAGCACCGATGTCGACCCGCTGGTGAGCCGGATGCGCCCGTTCGGGACGACGGTATTCGCCGAGATGTCCGCTCTGGCCGTGCGTACCGGCGCGGTGAACCTCGGCCAGGGTTTCCCGGACACCGACGGCCCGCCCGAGATGCTGGCCGCCGCCGCCGAGGCGCTGCGCTCCGGCCGCAACCAGTACCCGCCCGGTCCCGGCGTCCCGGAGCTGCGCGCCGCCGTGTCCGCACACCAACGCCGCTTCTGGAACCTGGAGTACGACCCGGACGGCGAGGTGGTGATCACGGCGGGTGCCACCGAGGCGATCGCCGCGGCGATCCTCGGCCTGTGCGAGCCGGGTGACGAGGTGGTCTGCTTCGAGCCCTACTACGACTCGTACGCCGCCTCGATCACCCTGGCCGGCGCGGTCCGGCGACCCGTCACGCTGCGTCCCGGCGACCACGGGCGGTACGCCTTCGACCCGGCCGACCTGCGGGCCGCGTTCGGGCCACGGACCCGACTGGTGCTGCTGAACTCACCACACAACCCGACCGGCAAGGTCTTCACCCCGGCCGAGTTGTCGCTGATCGCCGAGCTGTGCCAGGAGCACGACACGTACGCGGTCACCGACGAGGTGTACGAGCACCTGGTCTTCACCGACGCGTCGACCGGGCACGTCCCGCTGGCCACACTGCCCGGGATGCGCGAGCGCACGCTGCGCGTCTCGTCCGCCGGTAAGACGTTCTCCTGCACCGGCTGGAAGGTGGGCTGGGTCAGCGGCCCGGCGGCTCTCGTCTCGGCGGTACTGCGGGTCAAACAGTTCCTCACCTTCGTCAACGCCGCGCCGCTGCAACCGGCGGTCGCGGTGGCCCTGGCGTTGCCCGACGCCTACTTCACCGAGTTCCGGGACGGTATGCAGTCCCGCCGCGACCAGTTGATCAGCG
Organism: Micromonospora sp. NPDC049900; assembly: GCF_044461025.1. Taxonomy (NCBI): domain Bacteria; kingdom Bacillati; phylum Actinomycetota; class Actinomycetes; order Micromonosporales; family Micromonosporaceae; genus Micromonospora; species Micromonospora sp. NPDC049900. The sequence continues at coordinate 534,121 of NZ_JBITKM010000001.1, read as the reverse complement.
GTCTCGGCGACGCCGGCTTCGACGTGCTCACGCCGGAGGGGACGTACTTCGTCACCGCCGACATCACCGGGCTCGGCGGCACCGACGGCGTCGACTTCTGCCGTACGCTGCCGGAGCGCTGCGGCGTGGTGGCCGTGCCCACCCAGGTCTTCTACGACGACCCGGAGGCCGGCCGACGGTTGGTGCGGTTCGCGTTCTGCAAGCGCCCCGAGGTGTTGACCGAGGCGGTGGCCCGACTACGCCGGGCGGACACGCACGCCTGATCCGACGGTCACCGCGCCCGGGCCCGGCGGCGCGCCGCCGACCAGCTCAGTACCATCGCGACGAGGAGCAGCAGCGGCGCGAGCTGGGCCAGCTCGGCGGCGGACCGGATGTCGTAGGTGACCGCGAGGAAGCGGGCGCGCTCGGCCGCGTCCTGCCACTGCGCCGGGTCCAACTCCAGGAAGTCGTGGGCGAAGGCGAACGCGAACGCCACCGGCACCGTCACGAGCAGCAGCGGCAGCCGCCAGCGGGTCGACCGACGCGCCGCGGCCCACCAGACCACGGCGGCCAACGCCACGGTCCCGACCATGACGACCACCGACGCGGTGCCCAGGCCGGTCCACCGGACGGTGCTGCGGTCCACCTCGGTCGCGGTCGCGCCGTACACGGTCACCCACGGTGCCGCGAGACCGACGAGCAGGGCCGACGTGCCGGCCCCCGCCAGCACGAACCGGCCGCCACCCGGCAACCGACCGGCCAGCACGATCCCCGCCAGGGTGGCCACGCCGAGCACCGCGAACGTCAGGCCGGGGCTGTCGTAGCCGAACCGGATCGCCCCGTAGTCGTCGTCGAGCACCGGCGCCAGCCGCCGGACGACCTCCGCCCAGCGCGCCGCCGTCTCGTCCGGCCCGGACGAGACGCGGTGGGCGGCGCCGACCAGGACCGTCGACATCGCCAGCAGGGCACCGCCCGCCGCCAGGGCCGCCACCCGTCCCGCCCACCCGGCCAGCACCGTGGCGGCCAGCGTCAACAGCACCAACGGTAGGAGTACGGCCAGGTAGGCCCAGCCCCAACCGCCGATCTCGGTGAGGCCCAGCGCGGCGGTGGAGTCCTGGTTGATCAGTGCGTCGTCCCGGCTGCCCAGCACCCGCAACGACACCTCGGACCAGGGCACCACCACCGAGGCGGCGATCAGCCCCAAGGCCAGCAGGATGGCGAGCAGGCGCCCCCAGCGGGCTCCGAGCCAGCTCTCCGGCACGTCCGCCCCACTCACGTCCGACGGGAGGTCGGCGGGCTGGTCGACGGCACCGAGGGAGCCTGGGTGAGACACGGTCACCTCCGTGAGAGCGGGCGGTACGGCGGTCGCCATGGTCGCACGACACACCTCGGGGCAGGGGGCACCACGGCCGCCCTGCCGCATCTTCGGCTCGTCCTCGCGTCGGTCAGGCCGGGCTGGCCGTGCTGACCTGCTCGGCGATCCGCTCGGCGACCTCCCGTGCGGTCGCCTCGGTGGCGGCCTCGACCATCACCCGCACCAGCGGCTCGGTGCCCGAGGGGCGCAACAGCACCCGCCCGGTCTCGCCCAGCTCCGCCTCGGCGCGTTCCACCTCGGCACGTACGGCCGGCGCGGCGGCACCGACGGTGCGGTCACCGACCGGCACGTTGATCAGCACCTGCGGCAGCTTGGTCACCACCCCCGCGAGGTCCGCCAGGGTACGGCCGGTGGCGGCCATCCGGGCCATCAGGTGCAGCCCGGTCAGCACCCCGTCGCCGGTGGTGGCGTACGCCGGCATGACGATGTGTCCACTCTGCTCGCCGCCCAGCGCCAGCCCGGAGGCGCGCAGTTCCTCCAGCACGTACCGGTCGCCCACCTTGGTCTCGACCAGCCGGATGCCCTCGGCGGACATGGCCAGGCGCAGGCCGAGGTTGCTCATCACGGTGGCGACCAGGGTGTCCCCGGTCAACGTGCCGGCCTCGCGCATGGCCAACGCCAGGATCGCCATCACCTGGTCGCCGTCGACCTCGTCGCCGTCGGCGGTGACCGCCACGCAGCGGTCGGCGTCGCCGTCGTGCGCGATGCCGAGGTGCGCGCCGTGCTCGACCACGGCCTGTCGCAGGGCGGCGATGTGGTTCGAGCCGCACTCGTCGTTGATGTTGAGCCCGTCCGGCTCGGCGTAGATCGCGACGACCTCGGCACCGGCCTCCCGGTACGCGGCCGGGGCGACCTCGGCGGCGGCGCCGTTGGCGCAGTCCACCACGACCTTGATCCCGTCGAGCCGGTGCGGCACAGTGCCCGCGAGGTGCTGCACGTAGTGGTCGGCACCGTCGAGCAGGTCGTGCACCCGGCCCACTCCCGCGCCGACCGGGCGCTTCCAGGCGGTGGTGGCGTTGGCCTCGATGGCCGCCTCGATCCGCATCTCGATCTCGTCGGGCAGCTTGTGCCCGCCGGCCGCGAAGAGCTTGATCCCGTTGTCCGGCATCGGATTGTGCGAGGCGGAGAGCATCACCCCGAGATCCGCCTTGGCCTCGGCGGTGAGGAACGCCACCGCCGGGGTGGGCAGCACGCCGACCCGGACCACCGTCGCCCCGGCGCTGGTGAGTCCGGCCACCACGGCCGCCTCCAGCATCTCGCCGCTGGCACGGGTGTCCCGGCCGACCACGGCGATCGGGGCGTGACTGCGATCCGACTCGGCGAGGGTGTGCGCGGCGGCGACGGCCACCGAGAGCGCCAACTCCGGGGTGAGGTCGACGTTCGCCCGCCCGCGTACGCCGTCCGTGCCGAACAACCGACCCATACCCACCAACCTCCGATGAAACTACCGTAATAGGTGAAAAGCGGACGGCCGGTCCACCTCCCAGGATCGAGGGGAGGCGGACCGGCCGTCCGTCAGAAGTACAAGGTGCGGCTGGAGATCAGCGCTTCGAGTACTGAGGAGCCTTACGGGCCTTCTTGAGGCCGTACTTCTTGCTCTCCTTGACCCGGGCGTCACGGGTCAGGAAGCCGGCCTTCTTCAGGGCCGGGCGGTCGTCGGGCTCGTTGACGATCAGCGCCCGCGCGATGGCCAGCCGCAACGCACCGGCCTGGCCGGTGGTGCCGCCGCCCCGCAGGTTGGCGATCACGTCGAAGGCCTCGGGCTTCTCGGCGGTGACCAGCGGGTCCTTGATGAGCTGCTGGTGCACCTTGCTCGGGAAGTAGGCTTCGAGGTCACGCCCGTTGCACGTGATCTTGCCGGTGCCCGGCACGATCCGGACTCGGACGATGGCCTCCTTGCGCCGACCCACGGTCTGGATCGGGCGGTCACCACGAGGCGCGCGGGCGACGGGCGCCGGCGCCTCGGTGGCCTCGGGGGCGACCTCGGTGGCGGTGATGTCGGTCATGCTGCTTCCTTCGCCCGCGCTCACTGCGCGATCTGCTTGATCTCGAACGGCGCCGGCTGCTGCGCGCCGTGCGGGTGCTCGGCACCGGCGTAGACCTTCAGCTTCTTGATCAGCTGACGGCCGAGCTTGTTGTGCGGGAGCATCCCCTTGACAGCCAGCTCGATGGCCCGCTCGGGGCGCTTGGCGAGCAGCTCCTCGTAACCGACCTGCTTCAGGCCGCCCGGGTAGCCGGAGTGGCGGTAGGCGATCTTCTGCTGCCGCTTGTTGCCGGTCAGCGCGACCTTGCCCGCGTTCACGATGACGACGAAGTCGCCCGTGTCGACGTGCGGCGCGAAAGTCGGCTTGTGCTTGCCCCGCAGCAGCGTGGCGGCGTGGGTGGCCAGGCGGCCCAGCACGACATCAGAGGCGTCGATGACGTGCCACTGACGCTCGATCTCACCCGGCTTCGGGCTGTACGTACGCACAGGTCTACCTTGTCTCGTCGTCGGTCTGGGGTAGCGCGCCGAGGTGACCAGGGCTTCTCGGTCGGACCAGCGCGCACGAACGACCAAGCGTACCTCAGGCGGCACGCCCACAGATGTCGTACAACAGCAGGCAACGATACCCGTAGCCCCGTCGGCCGGTCAAAACGGGGGTCCGGCGGGCGCGCCGGACGACCGGACAATACCCCGCACACCCACGCCCGGGCCATCCGGGACCCCGTCCGCAGGTACGCCACCCAGGTGACCGCCAGCAACACCAGGAAGCCGACGTAGAAGTGAGCAGCGTCGGGAAGGCCGCCGAGTAGCCGATGAACGAGTGCCCGATCCAGCGACCGGGCCGGCGGTCCAGGTCCTGTTCGTCCGCGACGACCTCGGACGCGTGCTCGTGGTGGTCATGGCGCCGCAGCCAGGAATCGAGCGCCGGTGGTGAGGAACCCGCCGGGTCAGAGCTGCTGGAGGATGCGCAGCGCCCGGTCGATCTGCCGCATCGTCTCGACGTCGGCCACGTCCACGCACTCGGCGAACCACTTCTTCATCGGTGACGAGATCCGGTCCGGCATCACCACCCAGCCACCCATCGGCACCGCCAGAGGCGAGTCGCGCAGCAGCGCCGCCTCGACCACCTCGGCGACGATCACGATGGGCACCGCGGTGGAGTTGTAGACGTCCGAGCTGATCACGAGCCCGAGCCGCTCGCGGGCCCCGGCGATCCGCCAGACCTCGCCCCTACGCAGCACGCGGGCGACCGCCGAAGAGCAGGTCGTCGACCATGCCCACCTCCTGCGCGTCGGCCAACGAGGCCGACTCCAGGTCCAGCCCCGCCCGGCCGACCGCGGCGGCGTGCGCCGCGAAGACCTCACGCAGGGCCTTCTCCCGGGCCGCCTGGTCCATCCAGGCCGACAGGGAGAGCCCTTCGCGCTTGGCGAACCGCCGGGCCTCCGCGATCGTCTCGTCGGAGAACGACAGAGTCACCTTTGCTGTCATGCCGGTCAGACTACCCGTCGGTATGACCATCAGTCATCCGTCGGATACCGCGAGCTGTCGCCGGACGGGCCGGTGACGGCCGGGGCACGGCCGCCGAAGACGGCGAACCGCCACGCCTTGAAGAAGCAGTCCACGTCGACCAGGCCCGCCTCGGACAACCAGCGACACTGCTCCCCCACGGGCGCGGGCCGGTCGTACGCCATCCGTTGCGCGGCGGCGGCGATCTCGTCGGCGTCGGAGCCGCGCGCGGTGATCTGGGCCAGCCAGACCTCGTGGTAGCGCCGGTCCAGCTCGGCCGTCGGGCCGGCGACCTGTTCGGCGTTGACGAAGACGCCGCCGGGCACCAGCGCACCGGCGGCCCGCCGGTACAGGTCCCGCTTGCCGGCGTCGTCGAGATGGTGGACGGCGAGCGCGCTGACCACCGCGTCGTAACGCCCGCCGGGCAGCGGGTCGGTCAGGTCGGCCACCACCACCCGGTGCGGCACGCCACGACCGGTGAGCTGCTCGGCGGCGACGGCGAGCATCTTCGGCGCGGCGTCGACGAGGGTCAGCCGGACGTCCGGCACGGCGGCGGCGACGAGCAACGACAGCAGACCGGTGCCCGCCCCCAGGTCCAACACCTCGGGGGTACGTCCGGCGGCACGGGCGGCCCGCAGCGCCGGCTCGACGACCTCGACGGCGGTGCCGTAGAACCCGTCGAAGCAGGGCACCAGCCGCCGCCGCGCGGCGTCGTAGCTGCCGGCCACGGCGTCGAACGCCCGAGCCACATCCATGTCGATCCTCCGATCCGGAGTCTTCTCAAATATCAGGATTCTTGTTCCATATTGTAGACCCCTCGACCACACGCGCAGCCGGCGTGCGGTGTGAGGCGCTCTTGACAGGGCCGAAACAAACGGGACGCTGACCGGAAACCGCCCAACGGCACGCTTTGCCGACATGACAGACGGTGCACGGTCCGCAACTCGACCGGGGCAGTCGCCCCGGGAGGTGGCGACGCACTGCCCGTACTGCGCCCTCCAGCGCGGGATGACCCTGCGCCGGGAGGAGGACCGGATCGCCGTACTCCCCCGCGACTTCCCGACCAACCTGCCCAGAACCGATCCGGTGGAGGTGGGGCGATGAGCACCGGCTGGCACGTGGTCCGCCCGCTGGGCCGGCTGGACCCGGACCGGGGCGTGGCCGCCCTCGTCGACGGCGTGCAGGTGGCGATCTTCCGCACCGGGGACGGGCTGTACGCGATCGACAACCGCGACCCGGTCGCCGAGGCGTACGTGCTGTCCCGGGGCATCGTCGGCAGCCGGCAGGGCGTGCCCACGGTCGCCTCGCCGCTGCACAAGCAGGTGCACGACCTGCGCACGGGGGTTTGTCTCGACCTGCCCGGCGTCGCCGTGACCCGGCACGAGATCCGTTGTCGGAACGGCATGGTCGAGGTGCGGCTGCGACAGGAGGGGTGAATGGGCGAGGAACTGGCCGGCTTCACCATCGGGGTGACCGCCGACCGGCGGCGGGACGAACTCGCCGCGTTACTACAACGGCGCGGTGCTCGGGTGGTGCTCGCTCCCGCCCTGCGGATCGTGCCGCTCGCCGACGACACCGAGCTGCGCGAGGCGACCCGGACCTGTCTGGACCGGCCGCCGGACGTGTTGATGGCCAACACCGGCATCGGAATGCGCGGGTGGCTGGAGGCCGCCGAGGGCTGGGGGTTGGCCGAGCCGCTGCGCTCGGTCCTCGGCGGCGCGTACGTCGTGGCCCGGGGCCCCAAGGCCCGGGGGGCGATCCGTGCCGCCGGGCTGCACGACCAGTGGTCCCCGGAGTCGGAGAGCTGCGACGAGGTGGTGGACCACCTGCGTCGACGGGGCGTGGCCGGGCAGGTGATCGCCATGCAGTTGCACGGCGAGCGACAACCGGAGTGCACCCGCGCCCTGGAGGACGCCGGTGCCACCGTCATCGAGATCCCGGTCTACCGGTGGGCGCCGCCGACCGACCCGGCCCCGCTGCACCGGCTCGTCGACCTGGTGGCCAGCCGTCTGGTGGACGCGGTCACGTTCACCTCGGCACCGGCCGCGGAGGCGTTGCTGCGGGCCGCCGGTGACCGTACCGAGACGGTGCTGGAGGCGCTGCGCGGTGACGTGCTGGCCAGTTGTGTCGGCCCGGTCACCGCCGAACCGCTGGTGCGTCGGGGCGTACCGGTCAGCGCACCGAGCCGGGCGAGGCTGGGTGCGCTGGTCCGCACCATCGTCGACGAACTGCCCCGTCGGACGGTCACCATCAAGGCCGCCGGACATCTGCTCACCCTGCGCGGACACGCGGCGGTGATGGACGGTGAGCTGAGACCCCTGGCCCCGGCGCCGATGGCGGTGCTGCGGGCCCTGTCCCAGACGCCGGGTCGGGTGCTGTCGCGTACCGCCCTGCTGCGGACGTTGCCGCGCGGCGCCGACGAGCACGCGGTGGAGATGGCGGTGGCCCGGCTCCGGGCCGGGCTGAAGGCCCCCCGCGTGGTACAGACGGTCGTCAAACGCGGGTACCGGCTCCGGGTCGACTGACCGGACGCGGGAGCCCGCCGGTGGAGATCGATCCACCGACGGGCTCCCGCCCGGCACTCAGCCGACCGGGGTCGGAAAGCCCCGGTCGTGTTCGGCCTGCAACCGCGTCATGGCGTGCTCGACGACGGTCATCAGTACCCGCTTGACCGAGTCGCGCTGCCGGGCGTCGGTCAGCACCAGCGGTACGTCCGGCGAGATGGCCAGCGCCTCGCGGACCTCCTCCAGTTCGTACTGCTGCGCACCGTCGAACCGGTTCAGCGCGACCACGTACGGCAGGTTGCGGCTCTCGAAGTAGTCGAGCGGAGCGAACGCGTCGGTGATCCGGCGGGTGTCCACCAGCACCGTCGCACCCACCGCGCCCCGAATGATCTCGTCCCACATGAACCAGAACCGGGTCTGCCCGGGTGTGCCGAAGAGGTACAGGATCAGGTCCTGCGCCATGGTGATACGGCCGAAGTCCATGGCGACCGTGGTGGTCTCCTTGCCCGGCACCTTGGACGGGTCGTCGATACCGACGCCCGCCGCGGTCATCACCGCCTCGGTGGTCAGCGGTGTGATCTCCGAGATCGCGCCGACCAACGTGGTCTTGCCGACACCGAAGCCACCCGCGACGACGATCTTCGCGGAGATGATTCCCCGGCTCTGGCGGGCCCCGGCGGGGTCATAGCTCGCGAAGTCCACTCAGCACCCTTCCCAGCATTTCCATCCGCTCCTCGAAACCTGTGGCGGGAGCAGCCGTCTGTAGCGTCAACAGGCCCTCGGCCACCATGTCGGCGACCAACACCCGGGCGACACCCAGCGGTAGCCGGGTGTACGCGGCGATTTCCGCCAGCGATTCGGGCCGGCTCTCGCAGACCATGGCGATGCGATGCTTGTCATGCCCGGCAAACCGCGACTCGGCGATCTGGGTGGGGCTGGCTACCAGCACCGCTTCCAAGGCGATGTCCTGCCGCGGCTCGGTCCGTCCCCGGGTGACCGCGTACGGCCGCACCAGTGCACCACGCGGGTCACGTCGGTGTTGCTCCATCCGCGATCACCTCCTCTCCCCTTCGCCGGCGTGTCGCCACCGGATCTCCTCCGTACCGGCGCGGGATTGCGCCGGTGCTGTCCCTGTTATGACCGCACCGCGTCCCGGGGCAGCGGCACCAGCGCCGCGCCGACCCGCTCGACCAGCAGTGCCATCTCGTAACCCACCTGCCCGACGTCGCAGCTACGCGCCGCGAGCACCGCCATCGACGACCCGTCGCTGATCGACATCAGGAACAGGTAGCCGCTGTCCATCTCGATGACCGTCTGCAACACCCCGCCGGCACTGAACATCCGCGCGGCGCCCTCGGTCAGGCTCACCACGCCGGAGGTGATCGCGGCGAGCTGGTCCGCCCGGTCCCCCGGCAGGTCACGGGAGGAGGCGAGTAGCAGTCCGTCGGCGGACACCGCCACCACGTGGGCGATACCCGCCACGCTGTCGGCGAAGTTGGTGAGCAGCCAACCCATGTCCTGCATGGCCGCTGGCCTGTTCATCGGCTCGTCTCCTTGGTCGAGGTGCTGTCCTGACTCGCTCCGGCCGTCCGTCCGCGCTGCACGCCGCGGTGGTAGGCCGAGAGCAGGCCGCGTACTTCGTCCGGCGTACGGCGGCTGCGCTCACGTCCGCCGCGGGGCTCGATCCCACCGGGGACGAGCTGTTGCTGCGGCACCCGCTTGGGCAGTCCGGACCGGGTGGTGCCGGCCGGGGTCGGCTCGGCGGCCTTGCTGGCCCGCGTCCAGCCGTCGTCGGCCGCGGTCCGCCAGGCGTCGGACGGATCCGGGGCGTGGGCCGTCGTCGGTGCCGGGGCCGGGGGCGCCGGCGGTGCCGGCGCGGCCGGGGCGGTCCGGGGAGGCGCCGCCGGTGGTGGTGGCGCGGCGGCCGGAGTCACCGTGGGCAGTTGCGTGGTCGCGGCCGTCGCGGCGGTCGGCGCAGCCGGTGACGACTGGTACGGAGGTGGCGGCGCGGGCTGCGCGGCGGCTGCCGCACCGGGTGTACGTGTGGGCAACGGGCTCCGTCCCCGAGTCGGCTCGACAGCCGGCGTGGGTGGGCCGGCAGCCGGTTGCGGCGGCTCGTCGAACTGCGGTCGGCTGAAGATGGCGGTGGCGTCGTTGCCGTGTGAACGGAACCAGACCGCCTCCATCTCGCGGAAGATCGGCGCCTCGGCCTGGGGTTCCGGCGGGGCGGTGATCGGCGCGGTGGCCTGTGGTGCGGTGGCCGCGAGGCTGGCGCCCAGGCCACGGAAGGGCGTCTCGGACTGCGGGGTGGCACCCACGCCGAACGCGGTCGGCGCGCTCATCGGCGCTCCGGCGACCGGACCGGCCGGCAGCACCGGGTCGGGCCGGGCGGCGGGCGGCGCGGCGCGCTGTGGCAGCGGGTCGAGCGACGGCTGGGCGACGGTCGGCGTACCGGCGTTGAACCCACCGGCGAAGGCGGGCGGCACGGTACGGGCCGGTGGTGCCGGCGGCTCCGGGGTCGGGGTCGGGGTCGCAGCCGGCCACGGTGCCGACGTGGGGGTGCTGTCGCGCCACCGCTCGGTCGTCAACGTGGCGAGGTTGCTGCGACCCGCGCCGGTGAGCGGCTCGGCGGGTGCCGGCGGCGTCGCCGGGGTCTGCTCGACCGCGAGCGGCTGACGCGGCCGGGTGATCTGGTCGCGTCCCCGCAGGCTCGGCAGGATCACCGTCGCGGCCGGCAGGGTGATCTGCGCCACGGTGCCGCCCTCGACGTTGCGGCGCAGTTCGACCCGGATGCCGTACCGCGCGGCGAGGCGACTGACCACTGCGAGACCCATCAGCCGGAAGGCGGCCACGTCCACGGTGGACGGCGCGGCGAGCCGCCGGTTGAGCGAGTCGAGCTGTTCGTCGCTGAGGCCCAGGCCCCGGTCCTCGATCTGGATCAGCACGTAGTCGCGGATGCGGCGGCCGTCGGCGACCACGGTGGTGTTCGGCGGCGAGAAGCGGGTGGCGTTGTCGAGCAACTCGGCCACCAGTCGCACCACGTCGTTGACCGCGTGCGCGGCCACCGAGACGTCGGTGTCGACCGTGCCGAACTCGATCCGGTTGTAGAGCTCCACCTCCGACTGCGCGGCGCGCAACACGTCCACCAGCAGGGCGTCGTCGCGACGCGGCACGGCCGAGTCCGCGCCGGCCAGCACGAGAAGGTTCTCGTCGTTGCGGCGCATCCGGGTGGCGAGGTGGTCCAGCTCGAAGAGCTGGGCGAGCCGCTTCGGGTCCTCCTCGCCACGCTCGATCGCGTCGAGCTCACCGATCATCCGGTCGACCAGGGTCTGACTGCGCCGGGCCAGGTTGAGGAACATCGCCGAGACGCTGGTCCGCAGGGCCGCCTGTTCGGCCGCGACCCGGACCGCCTCCCGGTGCACGACGTTGAAGGCCAGGGCGACCTGTCCCACCTCGTCGCGGTTGTTGAGCTGGATCGGGTCCCGCACCTCGCGGACGATCTCGTCGACGCTGCCGTCGCTGACGTTACCCATGCCCTGGAGGCGGCGCACCGCCTCGGGCAGGTCGTGGTTGGCCACCGAGAGCGCGCCCTCACGGAGCCGGCGCAGCGAGTGGTTCAGCGAGCGGGCCAGCACGACGGCCAGCGTCACCGCGATGATCAGGGTGAGCAGCACCAGCGTCGTCTCGACGATGGCCTGCCGGATGACGTCCGTCCGGGCCTGCTCGGCCTGGGCGAGCAACCGGTTCTGGAGCTCGATCTCGGCCCAGCGCATCAGCTCGTTGACCGCGCCGATCGCCGCCGTGGCGTCCTGCGCGCTGACCGGCGAGCGGTTGCCCACCGAGCGGCTGATGTCGGTGGCGATCCGGTCGGCCAGCACCACCGCGTCACCGGAGACGGTGGTCTCGACCAGGGCCCGCTGGGTCGGGTCGGCGGCCAGCGAGAAGGCCAGCAGCGCCTCCTGCTGCCCGGTCAGGGTGGCCACGAACGCGGAGAACTGCTCGTTGTCCAGCCGGCCCCGGCTCAGCGCGGTGAACGCGATCGACTCCTCCTCGGCGACGGCGGCCTTCGCGCGGGCGAAGGCGGCCACCGCGCGGCGGCTGTCGGCCAACTGCTCCTCACCCGGCAACTGGGCCAGGCCGTCGCCGTAGGCGACCAGGTCGGCCAGGACGACGCCGTACCGCAGGGCCGCCTCGGCGACCTCCATCTGCGAGCGGTCGAGCACCTCCTGCCGGGTGCCGTCGAGGGTGTCCAGGTGCGTGTCGATGGTCCGCAGGCGGTCGCCGACCGCGCTGGGCACCTCACCGATCTTGGACCGCTCCGCGCGGTACGCGTCGATCCGCTGCTGGGTCTGCCGGACCCGCAGGTTGTACGCGTCGGCCTGCGGCTGCGGCTGGGCCAGGTAGGCCGCCGCCGCCATCCGTTCCGCGTGCAGGTCGTTGGTGAGTGCGGAGATGTTCATGGACAGTGCGGTCAGCGATCGCGCCTGGGTGGCGTCGTAGGCGCCCTCGCCGACGGAGACGAGACGGACGGTGGCCAGCGCGATGACGGCGGCGACCGGCACGACCAGGATCAGCGCCAGCTTGGACCGGATCCGCGCGTCGCGCAGCCGGAACAGGCGGCGAGGCGCCTTCGGCACGGCGTCACCGCTGGCGGGCAGGGTCGTCGGTCCGGTGCTCACGACATCGCCTCCGTCGTTTTCTCCACGCCTGGCCCGTCGATCCGTGCATGGAGCGACGGCCAGCGCCACGCGCGGCACGGCCGCGATTTCATCAGACGAGATCGTGTTTGGGAAGCCGCAGGCGGGCAGGAATCGGTCGGACGTCGCGCATCCCGTGATCCGGTCAACTAATACCTACATTTCCACAGCGCCCTGAACAGGGCATGTAACTCCAGAGTGGCGAAGCATGTCGCCACAGTGAGCAACGGAAAACATCTGGTTACCCCAGCATGTGGGATCGGCGTCCCGAAACGCCTCCAGTGGTCCCGCTTGACCGCAGCGCCCGGCATTGGCAAGGTTTTGCAGGCTTCGCGCACACGGTACGGCAGACCCTTCCCGATTATCCACTGAGGACGGTCGCCGACACCAGTGACCGGGCCCCGCCCGCGCCACTCCAGGAGGACTGAGTTGACCCCCTTCCGCTCCGCGACCGCCACGGCGCTCGCCTCCACCCTGCTGGCCTCCATGCTCGCCGGCTGCCAGTTCGGCGGAGAGGCGAGGGACACGAGCCCGATCGTCATCGCCGCCGACCTGGAGCTCTCCGGTGCGGCGGCCGGGGTCGGCAAGGCGTACCGGCAGGCACTGGAACTCAAGGTGGAGCAGTTGAACGCCTCGGGTGCGCTCAACGGCCGTTCGATCGATCTGCGGGTGAAGGACAATCGTTCCGACGCCAGTGAGTCGCTGCGAAACATCGCGGACTTCAGCAACGATTCGGCGGTCAGCGCCATCATCATGGGCGGCTGCAACGAATGCGCGGTCGGCGCGGTCCGCACCATCAACGAAAAGCAGATCCCGACCATCGCGCTCGCTGCGGCCGGCGCCATCACCAGCCCGGTCGCCGAACGACGGTACGTGTTCAAATTGGCACCGAACGCAGCCGACAGCGCCGACGCGCTCACCGTCGAACTCCGCCGACGCAGCATCGACACGATCGGCATCCTGCACACCGAGGACACCTACGGCCGGGAGGGCGTCACCGCGTTGCAGCGCGAGTTCGACAACGCCGGCATCCGGGTGGTGGCCCAGGCCTCGGTGCGGGGCACCGACACCGAGGTCGACCAGCAGGCCGCCTCGCTGGCTGCCGCCGACCCGGAGGGGATCATCATCTGGACCTCGCCGGACCAGGCGATGCTCGCCGCCGCAGCGGTGAAGCGGGCCAACTTCGGCGGGGCGTTGTACTTCGACGCCGCCGCTGCCGGTGACCTCTTCCTCGGATCGGCCTCGCGGGCGGTGGAGCGGGCCACCCTGGTCTTCACCCAGACCATGGTGATCGACGACGTCATCGCCACCACCCCGGCGAAGGCGGCCCGCCGCCAGTGGTTCCAGGACTACACCGCCCGCTTCGGCGGCTACCACGGTTCGTCCTCCTTCGCGGCGGACGCCGTCCAGCTCATCGCCGACGCCGAACTGCGCGCCGGCGGACCGGCCGGACAGGTCGACCGTGAGGGCCTCCGCGACGTGCTGGAGACGTCCCAGTTGGACGGTCTGTCCGGACCGATCCGGATGACGCCGGACAACCACTCCGGGCTGATGCCGCAGGCGCTCACCACGCTGGTCGCCCGCAACGGCCGGTGGCGCCTGGCGGGCTGACCTCGCTCAGCGGCTGGAGGTGGTCTCGCGCACCCACGGCAGGCTGCGCCGCTCGACGAGCACCAGCACGGCGTACAGCAGGATGCTGACCAGGGCGACGAGGATGATCGCCGCCCACGCCGTGGCGGTGTCGCCGATGCCCGCGTACTGCTGGATGACGAAACCGAGACCACCCTCACCGGCCTGGAACTCCCCGATCACGGCGCCGATCGCGGCCAGCGGCATGGCGACCTTGAGCCCGACGAAGATCTGCGGCAGCGCGGCCGGGAAGCGGACCTTGCGGAACGCCTGCCAGCGGGAGGCGTTCCAGGAGCGGACCAGCTCGGCCAACTCGGCCGAGGTGGTGGTCAGGCCGGTCGCGGTGGAGAGCACGATCGGGAAGAAGCAGAGCAGGAAGACCATCGTCAGGATGGGCTTCTGACCCCAACCGAGCGCCACCACCAACAGCGGGCCCAGGGTGATCTTCGGGACCGCGTTGACGGCGACCAGCAGCGGGGTGAACATCCGCTCGACCGTCCGCGAAGCGGCCAGCGACAGGCCGATCAGCACACCCGCCACCGCCGAGAGCAGGAAGCCGAGCAGGATCTCGCCGGTGGTGGTGACGGTGTGTTCGAGCAGCCGGTCCTGGCCCAGCCGGAAGGCGGTCAGCACGTCGCCGGGCGGCGGCAGGGCGGCCGGGTGGACCAGCTCCAGCCGGGCGACCAGCCACCACACGCTGAACGCGATCAGCAGGCCGGCGGCCGGCAGCAGCGCGGCCCTCACGCCGTCCCGCAGGTCTGCCGGCCGCCACCGCCGGCCCTGCGGTGCGGCCGGGGCCGGCTCCGGGGCGGGTGCCACCTCCGGCTGCCGTGAGCGGACGTCGGTCATCGGATCCTCCTGCGGTTCGGGTGGTCAGACGCGGGATCGGGGTACGCCGTACCGGCTGACCGGCACGGCGTACCCCGCGGTGGAACTGGTGTGAACTGGAGTCAGGCCTTGGGGGCCAGGTTGAAGTCGACGATCTGGTCCGGGGTGAGGTCGGACTCCAGAGCGCCGGCACCGCGCAGGATCGCGATGCTCTTGGCCACCCGACCGCTGTCCAGCGCGCCCAGGGCGGTGCCGGAGTTGCTGGAGCGGACGTACCCGGCCATGAGCTGCAGCTCGGCGGCGGCTGCGGCGGGCACCACGGCCTCGACGTTCTTGGCCAGGATCTCGGCGGCCTCCTGCGGGTTCTCCAGGGCGTACTCCAGGCCCTTGAGCAGCGCCTCGGTGAACCGCTTGACCATCTCCGGCTTGTCGGCGGCGATCTGCTTCGAGGTGACCAGCACGTTGCCGTAGAGGTCCTGCATGACGTTGCTGTACGGCAGCAGGACGGCCTTCTTCTTGGTCACCGCCTCGATGGTCGGCTGACCGACGACGAACTGGCCGATGCCGTCGACCGAGCCGGAGGCCAGCGTGCCCATCAGGGTCTGCGCGTCACCGTTGACCCAGGTCACCTTGTCGTAGTCGATGCCGGCCAGGCGCGCGTAGGTCGGGAAGAGGTTCCGGACGACCGAGCCGGGGGTGTCGGCGAGCTTCTTGCCCTCCAGGTCCTTCGGCGTGCTGATGCCGGTGCCCTCGACGGTCGCGATGGCGGCCATCGTGCGCTGCTGGATCGCCGCCACCGCGACGAAGTCCTTGGCCTGGCCGTTGCCGAGCTGGAGCAGACCACCGGTCAGGTCGATCGGACCGAACTGCGCCTGGCCGCCGACGATCGTCTGGATCACGGCGTTGGTGCCCTGGCCGGGCTTGATGTCCACGTCGAAGCCGGCGTCCTTGAAGAAGCCCTTCTCCTTCGCCACCCAGGCGTAGGCGTCACGCCCGAAGTTGCCGAACGAGGTGAGGTAGGTCACCTGCTCCATCGAGGAGCCGACGTTGTCGTCAGCGTCGTCCGAGCCGCTGCCGCACGCGGAGACCAGGGCGAGCGCGGTGGCCATCGTGGCCGCGGCGACCGTACGGGTCAGCCTTCTCATCAGTACACCTTGTCCTTTCCCACCGGAGGCGTCGCGGGCCTCCGGGAGGGGATGTTGGGGCGGTACCGGCAGCCGGAACGGAAGCCGACACCGCGTATCGAGGGGACTCTTCGCGGGCACAGCGTACGAGAACCTCACCTTTGCGACGCCAGGCATACCGGGTTGCGGAACGGAAACAACTCATCTCCACCCCGGACGGTGAGATAACGGTGGAGACCGCTAACCTTTGGGCGGAATCCTGACTACTCACTCAGGGAGGCCGCCGGAGATGATCCGCCTGTCCGAGGTTTCGCGCACCTTCGACGGCCGTAGTGGCCGCGTGGAGGCGTTGCGCGGCATCAACCTCGACGTGGCCGACGGCGAGTTTGTGGCCATCCTCGGCCGCTCCGGCTGCGGCAAGTCGACCCTGCTCCGACTGATCGCCGGACTGATCCCGGTCACCTCGGGTGAGATCACCGTGGGTGGCGAGACGGTCACCAAGCCGCGCCGCGACATCGCCATGCTGTTCCAGCGGCCGGCCCTGCTGCCGTGGCGCACGGTGCTGGACAACGTCCTGTTGCCGGTGGAGATCTTCGGCTGGAAGCGGAACGACTACCGGGAGCGCGCCCGGCAGCTACTCGACGTGGCCGGGCTGGCCGGTTTCGAGAAGCGGCTGCCGCACGAGCTGTCCGGCGGCATGCAGCAGCGGGTGTCGCTGTGCCGGTCCCTGATCGGCGACCCCCGCGTGATGCTGATGGACGAACCCTTCTCCGCGCTGGACGCGCTCACCCGCGAGGAACTGTCCGGGGAGTTGCAGCGGGTGCACATGCGCAACCGCGCCACCATCGTCTTCGTCACCCACTCCATCGACGAGGCGGTGCTGCTGGCCGACCGGGTGATCGTGCTCAGCCCGCGCCCCGGCCGGGTTCGCAAGATCGTCGACGTGGCCATCCCCCGCCCCCGTACGCTGGGCCGCAACGCGCACCTGGCGGAGGTCGCCCAGGTCAGCGCCGACCTGCACGAGCTGCTCATGGAGCGGGACCACCCCGCGACCGCCGGTACACGGAGGTGACCATGCGGGTCACCGTCTTCACCGAGCCGCATCGCGGGGCCGACTACGACGACCAGCTCCGCTTCGCCCGACTCGCCGAGGACGGCGGTTTCGAGGCATTCCTCCGCGCCGACCACTACCAGTCGATGAGTGACGCGTCGGCGCTGCCCGGCCCGACCGACGCCTGGCTGACGCTCGCCGCGCTCGCCCGGGAGACCAGCCGGATCCGGCTCGGCACCCTGGTCACCTCCGCGACCTTCCGGCTACCCGGTCCGCTCGCGGTGATGGTGGCCCAGGTGGACCGGATGAGCGGCGGCCGGGTCGAGCTGGGCATCGGCGCCGGATGGTACGCCCGCGAGCACACCTCGTACGGCATCCCGTTCCCCGGCACGAGTGAACGCTTCGACCGGCTCACCGAGCAACTCGACGTACTCACCGGACTGTGGCGGACCCCGTCGGGCAGCACGTACAGCTACAGCGGCGACCACTACCGGCTGGTGGACGCC
Source organism: Micromonospora sp. NPDC049900 (assembly GCF_044461025.1). Classification (NCBI taxonomy): domain Bacteria; kingdom Bacillati; phylum Actinomycetota; class Actinomycetes; order Micromonosporales; family Micromonosporaceae; genus Micromonospora; species Micromonospora sp. NPDC049900. The sequence continues at coordinate 516,938 of NZ_JBITKM010000001.1, read as the reverse complement.
CCGGCGCTACCGAAGCCGGTGCAGACCCCCGGGCCGCCGATCATCATCGGCGGACGCGGTCCCAAGCGCACCCCGGACCTGGCGGCCCGCTTCGCCGACGAGTTCAACGTGCCCTTCACCGACGTCGCCCGGACCGCCGAGTCCTACGAGCGGGTACGCGAGGCGTGCGACCGGGTCGACCGCGCCGGCACCGGCCGGGCACCGCTGGTGCTCTCCGCCGGCATCGTGGTGGCGATCGGACGCACCGACGCGGAGGCCCGACGACGGGCAGCACCACTGCACGTGACCAGCGCCCTGCCGCCCGAGGAGGCGGTGGTCGGCTCACCGGATCAACTGGTCGACCGGATCGGCGAGTTCGCGGCCGTCGGCACCGCCCGCGTACACCTCCGGTTGGTCGACCTCGACGACTTGGACCACCTGGAGCTGATCGCGGCCGAGGTGCTGCCCCGACTGGAGGGAACCCGATGACCGAGACCCCCCTCGACCTGCCCACGCTCGGCCCGGTGGGCCAGGAGATCGTCTTCGAGAACGACCGGGTCCGGGTCTGGCACATCCGGCTGGAGCCGGGCGAGCGGCAGCCGCTGCACCGGCACGACCACCCCTATCTGGTGGTGGCTGTGCAGGGTGCGAAGAACGTGGTGCAGACCATCGACGGCACCACGATCGACGCGGACGAGCCGACCGGCGGCGTGGTCTACCGCGACCCGGGCGCGGTGCACATGCTGACCAACGTCGGGGACACGACATACCTGGCTCGCCTGGTCGAGCTCAAGTAGACCCGCCGGGCGCAGGTAGCGGCCGTCCCACGGCGCGCCGGTGGCGATCGGTCGCCACGGACCGTAACGTGCCGACCATGGCCCATAGGACCTTGAGCCGGCTACTGCTCACGGCGTTCGGCGTCAGCCTGCTGACCGCAGCCGGTCAGCTCGGCGTCGCCTTCGGCTTCGGCATACTCCGTCTCACCGGCACCTTCACCGGCGCCACCGTCAACCAGTGGCCGGCCCAACTCGTCTGGGCCGGTTGGTTCGCGGCGAACGCCGCCGTCGTCGGAGCGGTACTCACCGAACGCCTCGCCGAGCGCCACGGAGGGCTCACCGGTACGCATCGTCAACTGGCCGTGGCGTGCAGCGCCGCACTGGGCGCCGTCGTGGTGGCACCGTTGTGCATGCGACCGGCCCGCGCGGTCGAGCTCGTCTCGGTCGACCCGGTCTGGGCCGTCGCCATCTGCGCCGTCCTCGGCGCGGTGGTCGGCGCGGGCGCCGCGCTGGCCGCCCTGCTCCGGCCGACCTTCGCCTGGAACATGGCCGGCATCGCCGGTACGGTGTGGCTGCTGGCGCTGCTGTCCGTCGCCCCGTCGCTCGCCTCGACCGGGCCGCTGACCCCGGTCCGCCTCGGCGTACTGGAACCGAGCTGGCTCACCGCCGACGCGGCTCAGCGCCTGTCCCTGCTGATCCTGCCGCTGGTCAGCCTGCTGGCCGGTGCCGCGACCGGTGCCCTGGCCCGGTGGCGCGGCCAGCCGCCGCTGATCAGCGGGCCGAGCGGGGTGGCCGGGCCGATCCTGGTGGCGTTCGCCTACCTGGCCGCCGGACCCGGCGACGCGAGCGACCGCTACCAGCTCGCGCCCTACTACGGTGCCCTGATCGCGGTCGCGGTCGGTGCCCTCGGGTCGGCCGCTGCCGCGCTGATCCCTCTCGCCGCACTCGACCGCGACACCGCCGGGACCGCCGGGACCGCCGGGACCGCCGGGACCGCCGGGACCGCCATCGAACCGACCGCGATCCTGCAGCCCCTACCGACCTCCCCCGCCCTGCCGACGTCGGCCGACCGTCCGACCGGCACGGAGGCCAGCGCCGGGGCCGTCGCGGTGGCCGATCCGCCCGGCGGTCCGCACACCGGCCCCGACCGGCCGGTCACCGGCGACGCGTCACCGCCGCACTGGCACTGGCCCGGCGAGCCGGCTGCCCCGGTGCCCGCCGCGTCGGGGAACGCGCCGATCGGTCCGGCCTCCGACGCCGGGCCGAGGACCGGTCTCCCGACCGCCGCCGGCCCGACCATCGACGGCGACGTCGCACCGGCCGCCGGCGCCGCTCTCCACACCGGGTCCGAGGATCTGCCCACCGGCACCGCAGGGCTGACCCGACCGGACGAGTCGGCGGCCGACGCCGGTGCCACCGCCACCGGCCCCGGTGCGCCCGACACCGACCCCGACCGTCTGCCCGCCACCGACCGCCTCCCCGCCGCCGGCCCCGGCTCAGCCGCTGCGGCCGATTTCGGTTCAGCCATCGGTGTCGACCGCGACGGAGCCACCCCCGCCCGACCCGTCCCCGCCGAATCCAGCGACGCCGAACCCGCTGCCGAGCCCTCCGGTGCCCGGTCCGCTGCCGACCGACCCGCCCATGCCGACCCCACCGAGCGGCCCCTCTTCGTCGGCACCGACACCGTCGACCCCGCGATCGTCGACCCCGCTCCGCTCGGTACACCGGCCCTCGCGGTCCAGGCGACGGACCCGGCGACGGGCGACCCCGACCACCCGGACCAGCCGCCGACACTTCACGCGCGCCCGATGGATCCGGCGGGGCCGTACGACCACCGGCCGCCCTTCGACACGCCGTCGGCGGGGACCGGCGCGATCGTCGGGCCGCCTGCCCGCAGCGGCGCGATCACCGAGCCTTGGACGGCCGGGCCCGACCCGGTCGGCGACGGCGGCGACCTCACCCCGACGGCGGGCCCGGCGAAACGGCCACCCCGGCTTGTCCGCACACCACGCCCGCTGGCCGAGCCGCCGAACCGGATCGCGCCCGTGTTTCGCGCCGCTGACCAGGACCGATCGCCGCACCCGTTCGACGCGTCAGGCCCGACCGCCCAGACGCCGATGCCCCGGGCCGGGGTGCCCGACCAGGCCGGTGGTCCGGACTTCGTCGACACCGCGCCCGTACCACCCGGGGGCGGTCCCGGGTCGACGGACGACGACGAGCCGACCGGTGGCGGCCGGTCCGACAGTGCGGTGACGCCGGCCCCCCGTCCGGTCGAGGGACCGGAGACCGCACCCTGGCCCCGGCACCGGCTCCCGCTGCCCGACCTCAACACCACGGCGACCTGGAACGCCTTCACACCGGCCCGCCACCCTGACCCGGCCGATGCCACCGACGAGGCCGGGTCGCCGACCGGGCCGGGCACCGACGGACCATCGGGTTTGGACGGCGGCACCGAACCGGGCCACGCCCACGCCGGTGCCGACCCGAACCACGCCACCGCCGGTGTCGATTCCGACCCGGGCCACACCGAGGCCGGTGCCGGTACCGACCCGGCGACCGCCGCGCGGGACGTCTCGGCGGCCTTCGCCAGCGCGGCACCGGCCGTCTCCACCGACCCGGCGGCGGCCGCCCGCGACGTGACGGCTGCGTTCAGCAAACCGCCCGCCCCGCGCGCCGAACCAGCCCCGCCCAAGCACGAACGCGAGAGGGGCCGGCGGGGCCTGTTCCGGCGCAACCGGCCCCGCCCCGTGGAGACCGACCCCGCGGAGCAGGAGGAACCGCTCGCCGCGCAGGACGAGGAGTACGTGGACTGGGTGGCCGGACTCGGCCGCCCGTCGATCGAGGACGAGCCGTTGCCGAAGGAGACGCGCCGCCGACTGCGGCCGACCGGCCGGCACCACCGCGAGTAGCAGCAGCCCGGCCGGCCGGACCCGTCAGGCCAGCGGCAGGTAGACCCGTCCGCCGGAGGCGACGAACTCCTCGGACTTGTCCTGCATGCCCCGGGCGGCGTACTCCTTGAGGTCCTGACTGATCTTCATCGAGCAGAACTTCGGCCCGCACATCGAGCAGAAGTGCGCGGTCTTCGCCGGCTCGGCGGGCAGCGTGGCGTCGTGGTAGGACCGCGCCGTCTCCGGGTCGAGCGAGAGGTTGAACTGGTCCTCCCACCGGAACTCGAAGCGTGCCTTGGAGAGCGCGTCGTCCCAGGCCTGCGCGCCGGGGTGCCCCTTGGCGAGGTCCGCCGCGTGCGCCGCGATCTTGTACGCGATGACCCCCGCCTTGACGTCGTCACGGTCCGGTAGCCCGAGGTGCTCCTTGGGCGTGACGTAACAGAGCATCGCGGTGCCGAACATGCCGATCATCGCCGCGCCGATGGCCGAGGTGATGTGGTCGTACGCGGGCGCGATGTCGGTGGTCAGCGGGCCGAGCGTGTAGAAGGGTGCCTCGTGGCACCACTCCTGTTGCAGGTCCACGTTCTCCTTGATCTTGTGCATCGGCACGTGGCCCGGACCCTCGATCATCACCTGCACGTCGTACTCCCAGGCGATCCGGGTCAGCTCACCGAGCGTGCGCAGCTCGGCGAACTGCGCCTCGTCGTTGGCGTCCGCGATCGAGCCGGGCCGCAGCCCGTCACCGAGCGAGAACGTCACGTCGTAGCGGGCCAGGATCTCGCACAGCTCCCGGAAGTTCGTGTAGAGGAAGTTCTCCTCGTGGTGCGCCAGGCACCAGGCCGCCATGATCGAGCCGCCCCGCGACACGATGCCGGTCACCCGGTCGACCGCCAGCGGCACGTACGGCAGCAGCACCCCGGCGTGCACCGTCATGTAGTCCACGCCCTGCTCGGCCTGCTCGACCACGGTGTCCCGGAACACCTCCCAGGTCAGCTTCACCGGGTCACCGCCGACCTTCTCCAACGCCTGGTAGATCGGCACCGTGCCGATCGGCACCGGCGAGTTGCGCACGATCGACTCGCGGGTCTCGTGGATCCGCTTGCCGGTGGACAGGTCCATCACGGTGTCCGCGCCCCACCGGGTGGCCCAGGTCAGCTTCTCCACCTCCTCGGCCACCGAGGAGGTCACCGCCGAGGTGCCGATGTTGGCGTTGACCTTGACCAGGAACGCCTTGCCGATGATCGCCGGCTCGCACTCCGGGTGGTTGATGTTCAGCGGCAGCACCGCCCGACCCGCCGCGATCTCGTCCCGGACGAACTCGGGCGCCATCCCCTCCCGGATCGCCACGAACTCCATCTCGGGGGTGACGATTCCGGCCCGGGCGTACGCGAGCTGCGTCGGCCGTCTGCCGTCCGCCCCGCCCAGCGGCGTTCCGGCACCGCGTACCGGGGCCACGTCGCCCCGCTCGGCGATCCACGGTCCCCGCAGCGGCGGCAGACCGATTTCCGGGTCCGAACCCGGCCCGGCGGTGTCGTACAACCGGACCGGCGGGTTGTCCCCGGTCAGCTCGACCTCCGCGAACGGCACCCGGACGTCCGGTCGCGAACCCTCGACGTAGACCTTGCGACGTGCCTGCATGACAGCCTCCCTCGCCTAAGCGGACCAGCCGAAGTGGTCCATCGGGCCGCGTCCCGCGCCCAACTCCCAGTCCCGCGCACCGGCCAGCGCGCGGGTCACGTACTCCTTGGCGGCGGCGACCGCCACCGGCACCGGATCGCCCAGCGCCAGCCGTACGGCGGTCGCCGCCGAGAACGAACACCCGGTGCCGTGCGTGTGCCGGGTCGGCACCCGGGGAGCCCGCAGCACCGTCGTGCCGTCCGGGCCGTGCAGCACGTCCACCGCCTCGTCGCCGGTGTCCACGTCACCGCCGGTCACGATCACCCACTCGGCACCGCCCGCCGCCAACGCCCGCGCCGCCGCCGTCATCTCCGCCACGCCGGTCACCGGCGCCCCGGTGAGGGCGGCGGCCTCCGCGCTGTTCGGCGTCGCCACCCGGGCGTACGGCAGCAGCCGCTCCACCGCCTCCACCACGCCGAGCCGGTGTCCACTGGTCGCCACGAGCACCGGATCGACGACGAGTTGCGGCAGGCGACCCGCTGCCGCCGCCTCGGCGATCGCACCCGCCACGGCCGGCGTACCGAGCATCCCGGTCTTGACCGCGCGGACCGTGAAATCGGAGAGCACACTGTCCAACTGGTCGCTGACCGTCTGCGGCGGCAACGGCAGCACCGCGTCCACGCCCCGGGTGTTCTGCGCCGTCACGGCGGTGAGCACACTCGTGCCGTACGCACCGAGAGCGGCGAAGACCTTGAGGTCGGCCTGGATACCGGCACCGGCACCGGAGTCCGAACCGGCGACGGTGAGCACGGTCGTTGGGGTTCTCACGTGTCTCCTCTTGGCTTGTTCTTGCTCGGGTTGCGGTTGGGGGCTGCGGCCGACCGTGCCCACTCCGGGCGGTCAGGCTTGATCCCTGCGTGGGCACGGTCGGCCGCAGCCCCGTCGTGGGCGTCGCCCATCGAGACGGATTGGTGGCGGCTTCGGGTGTCCTGCCTTGGGAGAGGCTGGCGGGGTGGGGGTCATCGCTGGGCCGGGGTGGTGGGGGCGGGGTCGCTGCGGTGGGGGGTCTGGGGCGTACTCGTCTGGAGAAGCTCGTGGTGGGCGGTGGTGAGGGTGGTGGCGACCCGGTGTGGGTTTCGGGCGCGCATGATGGCGCCCTGGACGGCCACGCCGGTGGCGCCGGCCTCCACGCAGGCCCGGACCTGGGCGGGTGTCTCGATGCCGCCGAGGGCGAGGACGGGCACGGGACTGCGACCCACCAGGGCGGCCAGACCGTCGGGGCCCAGCGATGGGCCGTAACCGGGTTTGCTGCGGGTGGGGAAGACCGGTGACAGGGTCACGTAGTCCTCGGTGGTGAGTCGGTCCAGCTCCGCCTCGTCGTGGCAGGAGCGACCGACCAGGTCGGCGACGGGTGGCGGGTACGGGCCGGCGGCCGGAAGGTGGAGCGCGACGAATGCCCCGCCGAAGGTGCTGGGGATCCGTGGGGCGGGCTGGGTGTCGGGCAGGAGCGGGTCGGGGCCGGCGACGATCAGCGTGCCGCCCGCCTCGGCCAGGATCGGTCGCAGCTCGGCGGCGAGCACCAGGCGCTCGGCACGCGGCAGGTCCTTCTCGCGCAGCACCACGCACCGCACTCCCCCGGAGACCGCCTGCGCCACCACATCGCGCAGGTCCCCCCGGGCCGCCCGGCGATCCGTCAGCAGCACCACACCCGAAACCGGCTGGACCTTGGTGCGAGGAGTCCCCTGGAGGGGCGGTTTCGCACCAGGATCGGCGACGTGACGGGTCACAGGTCGGGTCGACCGTCGTCGGGAGTGGAGGCCAGGGCGTGGAACCGGCGGGGAATCCGGCCCGCGCCGTACGCGAGGCGGCCCGCCTCGATGGCGTACCGCATCGCGGTGGCCATGGCGACCGGATCCGCAGCCCGGGTGACGGCGCTGGCCAGCAGCACGGCGTCGCAGCCCAGCTCCATGGCCAGGGCCGCGTCCGAGGCGGTGCCGATGCCCGCGTCCAGGATCACCGGCACCGTCACGTCCTGCCGGATCAACCGGATGTGGTGCGGATTGTTGACGCCCAGCCCGGAGCCGATCGGCGCGCCGGCCGGCATCACCGCCGCGCAGCCCACGTCGGCCAGCCGCCGGGCCAGCACCGGATCGTCCGACGTGTACGGCAGCACGGTGAACCCGTCGTCGACCAGTTCCTCGGCGGCACGCAGCAGTTCCACCCCGTCGGGCAGCAGCGTGCGCTCGTCGCCGATCACCTCCAGTTTGACCCAGTCGGTGGCGAAGGCGTCCCGGGCCAGCCGCGCCACCTTCACCGCCTCACCTGCGGTGTAGCAGCCGGCCGTGTTCGGCAGCAGGCGTACGCCACAGCGGTCCAGCAGGTCGAGCAGGCCACCCGAGCCGACCGCGACGGTGTCCACCCGGCGCAGCGCCAGCGTGACCAGCTCCGTGCCGGAAGCGCGGATCGCCTGTTCCAACACGTGCAGGTTGGCAGCCCCGCCGGTGCCGAGGACCAGCCGGGAGCCGAACCGGACCCCGCCCAGCTCGAAACCCTTCGTCTCGGCGTCCGTCTCGGGCCCGCCGGTCGGCGGTGTGCGCTCCATGCCGCTCACCCGCCCTGGGCGGCGCTGAGCACCTCGACCCGGTCGCCGCCCCGCAGCACCGTGGCCGGCCAGTCGGTACGCGGCACCACCTCGCCGTTGACCGCCACCGCCACGCCGCGCTGCTGCGGGGTCACGTCCCGGACCAGCTCGGCGACCGTCACCTCGTCCGGCACGCTGCGCCCGACACCGTTCACCGTCAACTCCATCAGGACTCCTCCGTTCACTGCGCGGATCGGGTGGCGTCGCCGGAAGCGCCGAAGCCCTCGCCCGGTCCGGCGGCGACGTGGCGCTCGGGCCGGAACGGGCTGGCGGTCGCGTCGGCAGCGGCGACGACGAAGCGTTCGGGGCGGAACGGACCGCCGATCGCGTCGGGGTCCGCCCCGGTCACCAGGTCGGCGATCAGGTCGGCGGTCACCGGGGTGAGCACGATCCCGTGCCGGTGGTGCCCGGTGGCGACCAGCACGTCCGGCCGACCCGGCAACGGACCCAGGATCGGGGCGTTGTCCGGGGTGCCGGGGCGCAACCCGGCGATCGCCTCCACCAGGTCGTACTCGGCCAGCTCCGGCAGCAGGTCGATCGCGGCCCGCAGCAGCCGCAGCACCGCCCCGGCACCGACCGCCAGGTCGGAGCGCTCCTCGACGGTCGCCCCGACCACCACCTCGCCGTCGTCGCGGGGCACCAGATAGACGTGCTCGCCGTCGGCGTACCCCCGGATCACGTGCCGGAAGCCCGGCGGACCGCCGTCGGGGGCGCGCAGCCGCAACACCTGGCCCTTCACCGGGCGGACCGGTAGCCCGGTGAGCGCGGCCGAGCCGCAGCCGGCGGCGACCACGGTCACCCGAGCGCGGACGTCGGCCGGCCTCCGCACCGGCTCCCGGACCACCGTCGCACCGGCCCGCTCGGCGGCGAGCCGCAGCGCCGGCACCAGCCGACGCGGATCGACCTGGTGATCGGTGGCGGCGAGCGCGCCGCCCCGGACCCGGGGCGCGAGCGCCGGCTCCCGGTCGCGAAGCTGCGAGGGACGCAGCGGCGTCACCGGCAACCCCAGGCCCTGTTGGTACGCCCAGAGTCGACGCGCCTCGGCGAGGTCGTCGGCGGTCAGCCCGACCATCAGCGTGCCCTCGGTGCGGTAGCCGATGTCGGCGCCGCTCGCCTCGGTCAGCTCGGCGGCGAACGCCGGCCAGCGGGCAGCCGACTCGGTGAGCAGGGCGGTCAGCTCGTGCTCGCCGAAGTACGCCTCGGCCACCGGCGCGAGCATCCCGGCGGCGACGTGCGAGGCACCCGAGCCCGGCGCGGGATCGTGCACGACCACCCGCAACCCGCGCGCCGCGCAGCGCCAGGCGATCGCGAGCCCGATCGGGCCCCCACCGACGACAGCGACATCGGATGAAAGGAAGGGCCCCCTGCTAACGCCTGCGGTATAGGAAGGGTCCCCTGCTAACACGACAGCGCCCCGATCAGCTCTGCCGCGACGCGCGCGGGATCGGCGGCGCCGGAGAGCGCACCGACCACCGCCACCCCGTACGCCCCGGCGGCCCGCAACGCGGGCACGTCCGCCGCCGTCACCCCGCCGATGGCGATCACCGGCACGGTGACCGCCTCGGCCACCGCCCGTACCCCGGAGACGCCGATCGCCGGCGGCAGCCCGTCCTTGGTGGTGGTGGCGTGGCACGGACCGACGCCCAGGTAGCTCGCGCCGGCATCGACCGCCTCGCGGGCCGAGCCCGGTTCGCGGGCGGTGGCGCCCAGCACGGCGGCCGGGCCGAGCACCCGCCGCGCCGCCGTGACCGGCAGGTCGTCCGCGCCGACGTGGCCGCCGACCGCGCCGGCCGCCAACGCCACGTGCAGCCGGTCGTTGACCAGGCAGCCCACCGCGTACGGCGCGCAGAGGGCGAGCACCCGTCGGGTCAGGTCGTACGCCTCGCGGTCGGTGGCGGAGTCCTCCACCCGGACCTGCACCAGCAGTTCGGTACGGGCCACCGGGAGCACGGCCCGGAGCACGGCGAGCGGATCCCGCCCGGGCCGGGTGTCGGTGATCAGATGCAGTCGTCCCAGGGACGGCACGGCAACACTCCTCCCTGCGCCGGCATTACCCGGATCAGGTTCGACGGTCGGGGGCTCACAGCCCCCCTCTCAGCCCGGTCGACCGGGCTCCCGTGGGTCACTTGCGTGGCCACCGTACGACAGATCCGCTGACCTGCCAAGGTGCGTCCCGCCACGACGCCGGCTCCGCCGCTGGCGTGAGGAGGGGGCCCTTCCTATACCGCAGGCGTTAGCAGGGGACCCCTCCTTACTTCCAGCGGAATGCGCGCTTCGTACACATAGACGGTAATTACAGCCCACCGATGCCGAAACGTTATCCATCGAGACCTTGCCATGAACCGATTCACCGGAATTAATTTGTTCAGCGATTCGACATAATGCCGCAACGGAAAGCCCTGGCACGGCCCCCCGGCTGCGGCTCCATCAGGGACGGTCTTCGGCGAGCCGGCCCCCGCGACCCCTGTCCGGCAAGGACAAAGGAGACCGGAGTGTTCCGAACACGCCGTAAGCGCGTGCCCTTGACCGCCACCCTTCTCACCCTCGGCCTGGCCGCGACCACGCTCGCCGGCGCACCCGCCGCCCAGGCCGCCCCGTCCCGGACCGTCCCCGTCGCCCAGGCGCCGGCCCCGCAGGCCGAGGCCGACCCGTTCTCGGTGCTGGTCTTCTCCAAGACCGCCGGCTTCCGGCACGGCTCGATCCCGGCCGGTATCGCCGCCATCCAGCAGCTCGGCGCGGAACACGGGTTCACCGTCGACGCCACCGAGGACAGCACCGCTTTCACCGACCAGAACCTCGCCGAATACCAGGCGGTGATCTGGCTCTCCACCACCGGTGACGTGCTCAACGCCGACCAGCAGGCGGCGTTCGAGCGCTACATCCGGGCCGGTGGCGGGTACGCGGGCGTCCACGCCGCCTCCGACACCGAGTACGACTGGGAGTGGTACGGCGGCCTGGTCGGCGCGTACTTCAACAGCCACCCGGCCAACCAGCAGGCCACGATCAAGGTGGAGGATCCGGCGCACCCGTCCACGGCGGACCTGCCGGACCGCTGGTCCCGGTTCGACGAGTGGTACAACTACCGGACAAACCCGCGCGGCAAGGTGCACGTGCTGGCCACGCTGGACGAGACCAGCTACTCCCCCGGTGCCGGTGCGATGGGCCACGACCACCCGATCGCCTGGTGCCAGGACTACGACGGCGGCCGGTCCTGGTACACCGGCGGCGGCCACACCAACGAGTCGTACGCGGAGCCGCAGTTCCTCACCCACCTGCTCGGTGGCATCCGGACCGCGGCCGGGGTGCAGGACGCCGACTGCGGCGCCTCGCTGACCGCCAGCTTCGAGAAGGTGACGCTGGACAGCAACACCAGCAACCCGATGGAACTGGACATAGCCCCGGACGGCCGGGTCTTCTACATCGAGCGCGACGGCCGGGTGCAGATCGTCAAGCCGGACACCGGCAACACGGTCACCGCCATCGACCTCGACGTCTTCACCGGCAACGAGGACGGGTTGATCGGCATCCGCCTCGACCCGGACTTCGCCACCAACAACTGGGTGTACCTCTACTACGCCCCGAACGACGGGGTGGCACGTAACGTGCTGTCCCGGTTCACGGTGAGCGGTGACGCGATCGACGCGGCCACCGAGAAGGTCGTCCTCCAGGTCGACACCCAGCGCAACACCTGCTGCCACGCGGGCGGCACCATGACGTTCGACTCGGCCGGCAACCTCTACCTGGCCACCGGCGACAACACCAACCCGTTCCAGTCGGACGCGTACACCCCGATCGACGAGCGTCCGGGCCGTGCCGACTACGACGCGCAGCGCACCTCCGGCAACACCAACGACCTGCGCGGCAAGGTCCTGCGGATCCACCCGGAGGACGACGGGACGTACACCATCCCGGAGGGCAACCTGTTCCCGCCGGGCACCGAGAAGACCCGCCCGGAAATCTACGGCATGGGCTTCCGGAACCCGTTCCGGATCGGCATCGACCCGGCCACCGACACGCTCTACGTCGCCGACTACGGTCCGGACGCCGCCTCGGCCAACCCGAACCGTGGCCCGGCCGGCCTGGTCGAGTGGAACATCGTGGCCGAGGCCGGCAACTACGGCTGGCCGTACTGCCACGGCGGGAACCAGGCGTACAACGACTACCAGTTCCCGTCCGGCCCGAGCGGGCCGAAGTTCGACTGCGCCGCCGTGGTGAACAACTCGCCCAACAACACCGGTCTGACCAACCTGCCGCCGGCCATCCCGGCCACCGTCGACTACGGCTACAGCGGTGACCCCCGGTTCCCGGAGATCGGTGGCGGCGGTGCTCCGATGGGCGGCCCGGTCTACCGGTACGACGCCGACCTCGACTCGGACCGCAAGTGGCCGGCGTACTACGACGGCAAGGCACTGCTCGGCGAGTGGAACCAGTCCAAGATGTACACGATGCAGGTCAGCGCGGACGGGCGGGAACTGGTCGACATCAACCAGTTGCTCACCGGGATGACCTTCATCCGTCCGATGGACTTCGAGTTCGGCCCCGACGGCGCGATGTACCTGATCGAGTGGGGCAGCGGCTTCGGCGGCAACAACGACAACTCCGGCGTCTACCGGATCGACTACATCGCCGGTGACCGGGCGCCGATCGCGGTGGCCTCCGCCGAGCCGACCTCCGGCCCGGCGCCGCTGACCGTCGAGTTCTCCAGCGCCGGGTCACGTGACCCGGACGGCGGCGTGCTGACGTACTCCTGGGCGTTCGGCGACGGCGGCACCTCCACCGAGGCGAACCCCACCCACACGTACGCCGAGGCCGGCAACTACACCGCCCAGCTCACCGTGACCAACCCCAACGGCCGTACGGCGGTGGCGAACGTCCCGGTGACCGTGGGCAACACCGCGCCGACGGTGGAGATCGAGTTCCCGCCGAACGGTGGCTTCTTCAACTGGGGCGACCAGGTCAGGTACTCGATCAAGGTGACCGACCCGGAGGACGGCGAGATCGACTGCGCCGACGTCCAGCTCCAGGTGCTGCTCGGCCACGACGAGCACGCGCACCCGCTGGAGCAGCACACCGGGTGCAGCGGCACGGTGCAGACCCAGCTCGCCGCCGGTCACGGCGCCGAGGCGGACGTCTTCACCGTGCTGGAGGCGACCTACACCGACAAGGGCGGCTCCGGCGGCGCCAGCCCGCTGACCGGGCGGGTCATCGAGATCCTCCAGCCGAAGCGCAAGCAGGCCGAGTACTTCAGCGACACCGGCCGTACCGCGGACGGCACCGGCGGCGGTGAGCCCGGCGTGCAGCGGGAGACCACCGGCGACAGCGCGGGCGGTGGCGAGAACATCAGCTTCATCGAGGACGGCGACTGGTGGTCGGTGGACCCGGCCGACCTGACCGAGATCTCCGAGATCCGGTTCCGTGCCTCATCCGGCGTGGACGGCGGGGTGATCGAGGTCCGGGCCGGCGCGGTCGACGGACCGGTGGTCGCCACGGCCACCGTGCCGGGCACCGGTGACTGGCAGACGTACACCGACGTCACCGCGGAGGTCACCGGACCGGCGAGCGGATCGCTGTTCTTCGTGGCCCGGCACCCGAGCGGCGGCTCCGGCTCGCTGTTCAACGTCAACTGGGCGGACTTCGTCGGCAAGGGCGTCACCGACAACGCCCCGCCGACGGTCACCGCCACCGCCACGCCGGCCACCGGCACCGCGCCGGTCACCATCGCGTTCGGCGGAACGGCCGTCGACCCCGAGGGCGACACCCCGCTGACGTACGAGTGGGACTTCGGTGACGGTGGCACCGCCGACACGCTCCAGGCCGAGCACACGTACGAGCGGCCCGGCAACTTCACCGCCACCCTGACGGTGACCGACAGCCGGGGCGCGTTCTCGTACGCCACCGTGCCGGTCCGGGTCGACGCGCCGAACACCTCCTGCGTCGGCACGCGCTCGGACGACTTCGGCGGCACCACCCTGGACCGGGAGCGCTGGACCAGCGTGGTGCGGGAGAACCAACTCCTGTCCGTCTCCGACGGCGCGCTGCGCCTGCCCACCTCGGCCGGTGACCTGTACGGCAGCCGCAACGACGCCACCAACCTGGTGCTCCAGCCGGCTCCCTCGGGTGCCTGGTCGGCCACCACCAAGGTGACCCTGCCGGTGACGGCCGACTACCAGCAGGCCGGTCTGCTGGTCTACGGCGACGACGACAACTACGCCAAGGTGGACCTGCTCTACAACGGCAGCCGGCGGGTGGAGTTCATCCGGGAGACCGCGGGTACGCCTCGCAACGAGGGTGCCGACAGCACGGCGGCACCGGCCGGTGACACCGTCCACCTGCGGATCAGCAGCGACGGCACCAGCCTGACGGCGTCGCTCTCGTCCGACGGGCTGACCTTCACCCCGGTCGGTCGGGCGGCGGCGCTGGAGGGCATCGAGAACCCCCGGATCGGTCTGTTCGCCCTCAACGGCGGCACGACCGCGCCGGTGGTGGACGCCGCGTTCGACTGGTTCCAGGTGACGCCGGACGAGCCGGCCGGACCGGTCGACCCGTCCGACGAGTTCAGCGGGACCGCGCTGGACAAGTGCCGGTGGAACGCGATCCTCCGGGAGGACGCCACCGCCTACCTGGTGGCCGACGGGGCGTTGCGCATCGACGTACCCAACGGTGACATCTACGGCACCGACAACACCGGGCCGACGAACTTCATCCTGCAGAACGCGCCGGACGGCGACTGGACGCTGGAGACGAAGGTCGACGGCAGACTGCTGGACGAGCAGTACCAGCAGGGCGGGTTGATCGTGTACGGCGACGACGACAACTACGTCAAGTTCGACTTCGTCGTCGACAACCAGGCCGGCTCGCCGGTGTCGCGACGGATCGAGTTGCGCAGCGAGATCGACGGGGTGATCCAGGACCCGCAGCCCGGCGCGGAGGGCCTGACCGAGTCGGTGTGGCACCTGCGGCTGGCCCGCACCGGTGACACCTTCACCGCGTCGTACTCGGCGGACGGCAACACCTGGACGACGCTGACCGAGCTGACCAACGCGGCGGTCGGGCCGACCCCGAAGGTGGGCCTGTTCGCCCTCGGCGGCAACCAGACCGCCTCGAAGCAGGTGTCGTTCGACTACTTCCGGCTGAGCACCGGCACGGTCGACGACACCGCGCCGGTGACCACCGCCGAGGTCGCCGGTACGCCGGTTCAGGGCTGGTACACCGGCCCGACGACGGTCACGCTGGCCGCCACCGACGAGGGCGGCAGCGGGGTGGCCCGGACCGAGTACCAGCTCGACGACGCCGACACCTGGACCACCTACACCGCGCCGGTGGCGGTGTCCGGGGACGGCGAGCACGAGCTGCGGTTCCGCTCGGTCGACGAGGCCGGCAACGTGGAGGAGACCAGGACGGTCGACGTCCGGATCGACACCACCGCGCCGGTCAGCACCGCGGCGTTCGCTCCGGCGAACGACGAGGGCTGGCACGACGGCACCGTGCCGGTGGTGCTCACCTCGACCGACGCCGGTTCCGGGGTGAAGTCGCTGGAGTGGTCGCTGGACGGCGGTGACTGGACGCCGTACACCGAGCCGGTCGAGATCAGCGGCGACGGGGCCCACGAGCTGCTCTACCGGGCCACCGACAACGTGGGCAACGCCGAGACGCTCAAGTCGGCGGTGGTGCGCATCGACGGCACCAAGCCGACGCTGCTGGTCTCCGGCATCGCCGACGGCCAGCTCTACGGCGACAGTCAGGACGTACGGGTGTCCTGGCAGGCGGTGGACCCCACCTCGGGGATCGCCACCGTGGTCGGCCGCCTCGACGACCGCCCGTACGTCAGCGGCACCCTCCAGGCGATGTACGAGCTGCCGCTGGGGCTGCACGAGCTGACCGTGACCGCGACCGACAAGGCGGGTAACGCCACCACCACGACGGTCCGGTTCTTCGTCACCACGTCGTTCCGGGACATGCAGAACCTGCTGGACCGGTTCAAGGCGACGGGTCGGCTCTCCGCTCGGGCGCACACCCAGTTGTCGAACCGGCTCTCCAACGCCCGTACGGCGGAGGCCGCCGGTAACGACCAGCGGGCGATCAACCAGCTCACCGCGTTCCGGGGGCTGGCCGCCGACGCCTCGCTCGTCGGCGAGGCGGAGATCCGGGACACGCTGGTCCGGGACACCGACGCCATGATCGTCCGGCTCGGTGGCACGGCCAGCAAGGCGGGCGTACGCGCCAACGACGGCGAGTCCGTCGCCGGCACCGGACGACTGGGTGGCGATCCCACCCGGCTCGCGCCCGGCCGGAAGTTGTAGGCGAGTTCTCGGGGCCCCGTCCGGCTGTGCGCCGGGCGGGGCCCCTCCGCGTGCGCTGTCCCCTACCGGTCGAGCACCGCGCGCAGTGCCGTGAGGTCCGCCTCACCCGGCTGCCAGTTGCCCGCCTCGGCGTTGGCGCGCACCTGGTCGGGCGTGGTGGCTCCGGCGATGACCGAGGTGACCGCCGGTTGGGCGGCCAGTCCGCCGATCGCCACGTGCAGCATCGACACCCCCCGCTCGGCGGCGTACGCCTCGATGCCCTCGATGGTGTCCCAGTCGGCGGCGGCGAGCCGTTGGGCGTACCGGCCGCCACCGGCGAGGCGGCTACCGGCCGGCGGGGCCTCGCCACGCTTGTACTTGCCGGTGAGCAGCCCGTTGGCCAGCGGGAAGAACGGCAGCATGCCGAGGCCGAAACGCTCGCAGGCGGGCAGCACCTCGATCTCGGCGTCCCGGTTGAGCAGGCTGTAGTGGTTCTGGGCGCTGACGAATCGGGTGGTCCCCCGGGTCTTCGCCGTCCAGTCGGCGTCCGCGATCTGCCAGCCGGCGAAGTTGGAGTTGCCGAGGTAGCGCACCTTGCCGGCGCGGACCAGGTCGTCCAGGGCGGCGAGCGTCTCCTCGATCGGGGTGCCCGGGTCCGGCTCGTGGAACTGATACAGGTCGATGTAGTCGGTGTCCAGGCGGCGCAGCGACGCCTCCACCGCCCGGATGACGTACCGCCGCGAGCCGCGCACGCCGAAGTCGCGCCCGTTGTCACCCCCCATCGACATGCCGAACTTGGTCCCGATCACCACGTCGTCGCGACGGCCCTTGAGGGCCGCACCGAGCTGAGCCTCCGACGCACCGTGCGGTTCGCCGTAGATGTCGGCGGTGTCGAAGAAGTTGATCCCGACGTCGAGGGCGGCGTCGACCACCGCGCGGGTGCCGTCCAGATCGAGTTTGCGGCCGAAGTTGTTGCAGCCGATCCCCACGACGGACACCACGAGCCCGGAGTCGCCCAACCGGCGATAGGTCATCTCAGTCACGAGATCAACCCTATGTCGATCGCCCGACCTCCCACACCGGCTCCGGCGTCTCCACCACCTCACCGTCACCGCGGAACAGCAGGAAGCGGTCGAAGGTCCGGGTGAACCAGCGGTCGTGGGTGACCGCCAGCACCGTGCCGGAGAACGCGGCCAACCCGGCCTCCAACGCCTCGGCCGAGGCCAGGTCGAGGTTGTCCGTCGGCTCGTCGAGCAACAGCAGGGTCGCCCCGGACAGCTCCAGCAGCAGCACCAGGAAACGGGCCTGCTGGCCGCCGGAGAGCGTGCCGAAGCGCTGGTCGCCCTGCCCGGCCAGCTCGTACCGGCTGAGCGCGGCCATCGCGGCGTGTCGGTCCATGCCGGCACGGTGCTCGTCGCCCCGCCACAGGATCTCGGCCAGCGTCTTCGCCATCAGCTCCGGCCGGTCGTGGGTCTGCGAGAAGTGCCCGGGGCGCACCCGCGCGCCGAGTCGGGCCGTCCCGTCGTGTGCCACCGGCGCGAGCGCCGCCGCCCCGTCGACCGGGCCGTTGGCCGGATCCGGGTCGGTGCCCCCGCGCGCCAGCAGCCGCAGGAAGTGGGACTTGCCGGTGCCGTTGGCGCCCAGCACCGCCACCCGGTCGCCGTACCAGACCTCCAGGTCGAACGGGTAGGTCAGGCCGTCGATCTCAAGCTGTTCGCAGATCAGTGCCCGCTTGCCGGTCCGGCCGCCGGCCAGCCGCATCCGGATGTCCTGGTCCTTCGGCGGTACGGGCGGCGGCCCGGCCTCCTCGAACTTGCGCAACCGGGTCTGCGCCGACTGGTACCGGGAGGCCATGTCCGAGTTGTACGCCGCCTTCTGCTTGTACATCAGCATCTGCTCGCGCAGCTTGTGGTGCTCCTCGTCCCACCGTTTGCGCAGCTCGTCGAGGCGGGCGTGGCGCGCCACCCGGGCCTCGTGCCAACTGGCGAAGCCGCCCGGATGCACCCAGGCGCTGCCGCCCTCCACCGCGACCACCCGGTCGGCGGTGTGCGCCAGCAACTCCCGGTCGTGCGAGACGTAGAGCACCGACTTGGCGGACTCCCGCAGCCGCGCCTCCAGCCAGCGCTTGCCGGGCACGTCGAGGAAGTTGTCCGGCTCGTCGAGCAGCAGCACCTCCTCCGGGCCGCGCAGCAGCAGTTCAAGCGCGAACCGCTTCTGCTGTCCACCGGAGAGAGTGCGGACCGGCCGCTGTCGGGCGGTGTCCCAGGGCAGGTCGAGCACGATGGTGGCGACGGTGTCGAAGAGGACCTCGGCGTCGTACCCGCCGGTCTCGCCCCAGGCGGCCAGCGCGTCCGCGTACGCGAGCTGTGCCTTGCCCGCCACCGTGCTGTACTTGCCGCGAAGCTCGGCCGCGCGCATGGCCGCCTCGGTTTCGGCCAGCCGGCGTCCGGCCTCACGCAGCGGCGGCGGGGCCAGGGACAGAGCCAGGTCGGCCAGCGTCGACTCGTCGCCGATCATGCCGATGAACTGGCGCATCACGCCCAGGCCACCGGCCCGCGCGATGGTGCCGGTACGCACCGGCAGGTCACCGGCGACCATCCGCAGCAGGGTGGTCTTGCCGGCGCCGTTCGGGCCGACCAGCGCCACCTTGGCACCCTCACCGACCCGGAACGACACGTCGGTGAAGAGTTCCCGCCCGTCCGGCAGTACGTGTCCGACCGCTGCCACGTCGACGTATCCCACGCCGGCATCCTGCCGGAGCCGGGCCGGACGGCCAACCGATTAGTCGCCCGCGAGCGGTCAGCGGGTGACGCGCAGCACCCGGAAGCCCTTCTGGCTGGCGTGCCGCTCGACCCGCCAGTCCTGCTCGACCAGCCAACGGTGCAGCGAGTCGCCGCCGAGGTGGCGGGCCACCACCAGCCAGGCCACCCCGTCCGGGGCCAGTCGCGGCAGCCAGCGGCCGAGCAACTGGTGCAGGTCCTCCTTGCCGATCCGGATCGGCGGGTTGGACCAGATCTGCGCGAAGTGGAGGTCGGCCGGTACGTCCTCGGGGGCGGCCACCCGTACCCGGTCCGCGACGCCGAGCCGCTGCGCGTTGCCGGCGGTCAGCTCCCGGGCCCGCGCGTTGACGTCCACCGCCCAGACCGTCGCCTCGGGCGCGACGCTGGCCAGGACGCAGGCGATCGGTCCGAACCCGGAGCCGAGGTCGAGCAGCGGCCCGGTGGCCGACGTCGGTAGTTCGGCCTTGCGCAGCAGCACGGCGGTGCCGGGGTCCAGCCGGGTGGCCGAGAAGACCCCGCCCGCCGACGCCAGGGCGTAGTCGCGGCCGGCGACGCTGAACTGCACCTCGCGCGCCTGGGCGGGCGTGCTCGGTTCGGCGGTGAAGTAGTGGTCCCCGGTCACGCCGGCCATTCTCGCACCGGGCCGGAACCGACCCGGCCGTCGGGAGTGGCCTGCGCCGCCAGCACATCCGGCAAAATGCCCACTAATGGGGTAAAAATCCTTACTCTGGTCACCATGTACCGGTACGACTCTGATGAGGACGCATACCTCCAGTACGGCGACGACGACGCCGAGGGGATGCCGGCCGGCGACGCCCGCCGCCCGGGTGGCCCCTCGCCGTCGCGCTTCCCCACACCGTCGCTGACGCGCCCCAACCAGATCCTGCTGCCCTCGACGGCAGCGGCCCCCGACGCGGATCCCGCGCCCGAGTTGGCCGCGCCACCGGCGCCGATCGGCCCACAGGAGCCCTACCCAACGGAGGCGTACCCACCGGAGCCTTATCCGCCGGAGCCCGACCTGGTCCTCCCCTCCGGGGTGTACGCGTCGAGCACCGCGACGGCGACGCAGACCTCCCTCACCGGGTACGAGCCGACCACCGCCGCGCCACCGTCCACACCGGTGAGCCCGCCGCCGCCACGCACCGGCGGCAACCGCACCTGGCAGGTGCTGATCGGCGGTGCCGCCGCGCTCGTGCTGCTCGGGCTCTGCGGCCTCACCGCCGGGGCGCTGATGGACGGTGGGCAGTTCATCGGTCAACAGGCGGCGCCCACCTCCGAGCAGCAGGACACCCAGGACACCGAGCCCGCCGCCAGCGACCTGGACTCCCGGGACACCGACTCCGCGCCGCTGACCGCGCGCGAGGTCTTCCCGGCCAGCACCCTGACGGTCGACGGCAGAGACACCGGCTACGAGGTGCTGCGGACGCAGTCGAGCGCGAGCTGCGCGGTCGCGGCCACCGGCGAGGTCGCCGAGTCCCTGACCCTGCTCGGCTGCAACCAGGTGGTGCGGGCAACCCTGCGCACCCCCGACGGCGAACACCTGGTCACCACCGGCCTGTTCAACCTGACCGACCGCTCCAGCGCGGAACGGGCCCGGGACCGCATCCGGCAGGCGCTCGACGCACGACAGGGCCGGTTCCGGGGCATGTCGGCCGGCGACGGGACCGACGTCATCACCTCCGCGCCCGCCCGGGTGGGCTGGCAGGTACGCGGTCACTACCTCGCCTACGCGGTGGTGGCCCGGACGGACGGGGCAGCCGTCCGCTCCGCCGACACCACGGTCCGCGAGGTCCTCTTCGACATGCTGGAGATGCATCTCAGCCGGGACGTGCTGGAACGGCGGGCAGCCGGCGGTACGGCCACGCAGCCGAGCCCGACGCCCACCGACGACACCGGCGACCAGGACCCCGACACCGGAAACTGAGCAGGCCACTCAGGCCCCGGCGGGCACCCGGAGCTGTCGGGTGGCCTCGGCCCGGCGGGCGTACTCGGCCGGATCGTCGGGATAGCCGACCGCCACCAGGGTCAGCCCGTGCGCCGGCGCCACCGTCACCTCGCTGGACCGCTCCCGCCGGGTGAGCAGGCCCGCCGGCCACTCGACCGGTCGACGCCCGTCCCCGGCGACCAGCATCGCGCCGACCAGGCTGCGCACCATCGCCTGGCAGAACGCGTCGGCCTGCACGGTGGCGACCAGGATGCCGTCGGCCTCGCGTCGCCAGTCCAGGCGGGTCACCTCCCGCAGCGTGGTGGCGTTCTCCTTGCGCCGGCAGTACGCGGCGAAGTCGTGCTCCCCCACCAACCCGGCCGCCGCCGCACCGAGCAGGTCGACGTCGAGCGCGCGGCGCCAGGCCAGGATCTCGTGCCGGCGCAACGGTTCGGCGCCCCAGGGCGCGTCGGTCACCCGGTACTCGTAGCGCCGGAAGGTCGCCGAGAAGCGGGCGTCGAAGCTTCCCGGCACCACGCCCATCGCGCGCACCCGCACGTCACCCGGCAGCAGTCGGGCCAGCCGACGCAGCAGGCGGCCCTCGTGCGCCCGCCACACCTCGCCGGGCACGTCGACGTGGCAGACCTGCCCGCTGGCGTGCACCCCGGCGTCGGTGCGTCCGGCGACCGTCAGCCCGGCCGCGACACCCGCTCCGAGCACCAGGTCCAGCGCCTCGACCAGCACACCGGCGACGGTGCGCCGCTCCGGCTGGGCGGCCCACCCCGAGAAGCCGGTCCCGTCGTACGCGACGTCCAGCCGCAGCCGGGTGCGCTCGTCCACGTCGTACCTCCTCGACGAGTCGGGCCCGGCACCCCCGTGGGGGATGCCGGGCCCGACGACGGCCTGACTCAGGCCTTGCCTTCCTCGGTGGCCAGGTCGCTGTCCTCGCGGGCAGCGGCGGTGTCACCGGATGCCGACACCGGCGCCTCGGCGTCCTGGTCGCCCGACCGGTTCGCCGGGGCCTCGTCGGCCGGGGCCAACGCCTCGACCTTGTCCTGCTGCGCGGCCTTGCGGGCGGCGGTCTTCTGGTTCGCCTTCGGCTCGGCGAC
This sequence comes from Micromonospora sp. NPDC049900, assembly GCF_044461025.1. Taxonomy (NCBI): domain Bacteria; kingdom Bacillati; phylum Actinomycetota; class Actinomycetes; order Micromonosporales; family Micromonosporaceae; genus Micromonospora; species Micromonospora sp. NPDC049900. Next base: position 494,945 of record NZ_JBITKM010000001.1, on the reverse strand, counting down.
CTGAAGCTCCTCGACCAGCTCGATGATCGCCATCGGCGCGGCGTCACCCTTGCGCGGACCGGTCTTCACGATCCGGGTGTAGCCGCCGGGCCGGTTGGCGTACCGCGGCGCGATCTGGTCGAACAGGGCGTAGACCACGTCCTTGTCCTTGACCACGGTCAGCACCCGCCGACGCGACGCCAGGTCGCCCCGCTTGGCCTTGGTGATCAGCTGCTCGGCGAGCGGACGCAGCCGCCGGGCCTTGGTCTCGGTGGTCTTGATCTTGCCGTGCTGGAACAGCGCGGTGGCCAGGTTGGCCAGCATCAGCCGCTCGTGCGCGGGGCTGCCGCCGAGGCGGGGGCCCTTGGTGGGCGTGGGCATGCTTGGTGCTCCTCAGGTGTGGCGGCAGCGCGGACTAGAGCTGCTCGGTCTCGCGGTAGTCGTCGGTGTCGTAGTCGGCCTCGCCGAAGGTGTCCACGACATGCGCCGGGTCGAAGTTCGGAGCCGAGTCCTTCAGCCCCAGACCCATTCCGGCGAGCTTCATCTTGACCTCGTCGATCGACTTCTGGCCGAAGTTGCGGATGTCGAGGAGGTCGGCCTCGGTACGCCCGATGAGCTCACCAACGGAGTTGATGCCCTCGCGCTTGAGGCAGTTGTAGGAGCGGACGGTCAGGTCCAGCTCCTCGATCGGCAGTGCCAGGTCCGCCGCCAGTTGCGCGTCCTGCGGCGACGGGCCGATGTCGATGCCCTCCGCCGTCTCGTCCAGCTCCCGGGCCAGCCCGAACAGCTCCACCAGCGTCGAACCGGCCGAGGCCAGTGCGGTACGCGGGCCCATCGACGGCTTGGTCTCGACGTCGATGATCAGCCGGTCGAAGTCGGTCCGCTGCTCGACACGGGTCGCCTCGACCCGGTACGTCACCTTGAGCACCGGCGAGTAGATCGAGTCGACCGGGATCCGGCCGATCTCGGCACCCGCCTGCTTGTTCTGCGCCGCCGTGACGTAGCCCCGACCCCGCTCGACGGTCAGCTCCATGTCGAGCCGGCCCTTGCCGTTGAGGGTGGCGAGCTTCAGGTCCGGGTTGTGCACCGAGACACCGGCCGGGGGCTGGATGTCACCGGCGGTCACGTCGCCCGGGCCCTGCTTGCGCAGGTACATGCTGACCGGCTCGTCGTGCTCGGAGCTGACGCAGAGCTCCTTGATGTTCATGACGAGCTCGACCACGTCCTCCTTGACCCCGGGGATCGTGGTGAACTCGTGCAGCACACCATCGATCTTGATCGAGGTGACCGCCGCACCGGGGATGGACGACAGCAGCGTACGCCGCAGCGAGTTGCCCAGGGTGTAGCCGAAGCCCGGCTCCAGCGGCTCGATGGTGAACCGGGACCGGGTCTCGTTGATCGACTCTTCGGAGAGAGACGGTCGCTGGCTGATGAGCATGTTTTCTCTTCTCTTCCGGGACGCCCGCTATATGACGTCCACGACACAACGTGTTCCGGTGGCCCGCCCGTCGCCGGGCGGGCCACCGCAACGAGCCCTTACTTGGAGTAGAGCTCGACGATCAGCTGCTCCTGGACCTGGGTGTCGATCACCTGGCGGGCCGGGAGCGAGTGCACGAGCACCTTCATCTGGCTCGGGATGGCCTCAAGCCACGCCGGAACCGTCTTGGAGCCGGCCTCGGCCTGCGCCACGATGAACGGGGTGAGCTCCTTGCTCTTCACCCGAACCTCGATGATGTCGTGCTCCTTGACGCGGTACGACGGGATGTCGACCTTCTTGCCGTTCACCGTGAAGTGACCGTGCTTGACCAGCTGGCGGGCCATGTCCCGGGACTTGGCGTAGCCGGCCCGGTAGACCACGTTGTCCAGCCGCGACTCGAGGATCTGCAGGAGGACCTCACCGGTCTTGGCCTGCTTGGCCACGGCCTCCTCGTAGTAACCGCGGAACTGCTTCTCCAGCACGCCGTAGACCCGGCGAGCCTTCTGCTTCTCACGGAGCTGGAGCAGGTACTCCGTCTCCTTGGTCCGACCGCGGCCGTGCTGCCCGGGCGGGAACGGCCGGGACTCGAACGGGCACTTCGGACCATCGCACTTGCTGCCCTTGAGGAACAGCTTCATCTTCTCCCGCCGGCAACGGCGGCAGTCAGCACCGGTGTAACGAGCCATCTCTCTCTAACCTCTCAGACCCGACGACGCTTCGGCGGACGGCACCCGTTGTGCGGCTGCGGGGTGACGTCGGAGATCTGCCCGACCTCCAGACCCACCGCCTGCAGCGAACGGATGGCGGTCTCCCGGCCGGAGCCGGGTCCCTTGACGAACACGTCGACCTTGCGCATGCCGTGCTCCATGGCCCGACGCGCGGCGGCCTCGGCGGCCAACTGCGCGGCGAACGGAGTCGACTTGCGCGAGCCCTTGAAGCCGACCTGGCCGGCGGAGGCCCACGAGATGACGGCACCGGTCGGGTCCGTGATGGACACGATGGTGTTGTTGAAGGTGCTCTTGATGTGCGCCTGCCCGTGGGCGACGTTCTTGCGTTCCTTGCGCCGGACCTTCTTGACTGCGGCTCCGGCACGAGCCTTCGGTGGCATAAGTCTGTGCGCTCCTGTTTGGGTTCTCGATCGGGTTCCGGTCTCTCGCCCCGCTACTTCCGTAGACACCGGCTCCGGTGGGAGTCCGGCCGACCTCGGCGGAGAAGGACCAGAATTCCGGTTTAAGAACTACTACTTCTTGCCGGGCTTCTTCTTGCCGGCGACCGTCCGCTTCGGGCCCTTGCGGGTACGCGCGTTCGTGCGGGTCCGCTGGCCACGGACGGGCAGTCCCCGGCGGTGCCGGATACCCGCGTAGCAGCCGATCTCGACCTTGCGGCGGATGTCAGCGGCGACCTCGCGGCGCAGGTCGCCTTCTACCTTGTAGTTGGCCTCGATGTGGTCACGGAGCTGGACCAGCTCCTCGTCCGTGAGGTCCCGGGCGCGCTTGTCCGGCGAGATGCCGGTGGCGGCGAGCGTCTCCAGTGCGCGGGTACGACCCACGCCGAAGATGTAGGTGAGCGCAATCTCCAGCCGCTTCTCGCGGGGGAGATCCACGCCGACTAGACGTGCCATCTGCGGGCGTACTCCTTGTGGTTTTCTGCCGGAGGTGTGGTCCCGTCCCACCCCGCTACGCGGCCGTCCCGTCTTTCCGGCGCGATACACGCCGGCGACCGGGATCGGTCGCTGCCCGAGCGGGCCCCGGCCTCCGACCGGGGGTCAACCACGAGAAAGTACGCGCTGCGCACCGCCCGCGGCTGGGACGAGCATGTGTGATGTGTGGGCTGGTTCAGCCCTGGCGCTGCTTGTGGCGCGGGTCGGTGCAGATCACCATGACCCGGCCGTGCCGGCGGATAACCCGGCACTTGTTGCAGATCCTCTTGACGCTCGGCTTGACCTTCACGGTTGCCTTACTTCCCATCTGGCCCGGCGCCACGAGGCGCGACACCGGACGTCGAAGACGGACACGGGACGATTTCCGGCCGCCGTCAGGCTTACTTGTAGCGGTAGACGATGCGCCCGCGAGTCAGGTCGTACGGCGAGAGCTCGACGACGACCCGGTCCTCCGGCAGGATGCGGATGTAGTGCTGCCGCATCTTGCCGCTGATGTGAGCCAGCACCTTGTGGCCGTTGGCGAGCTCCACCCGGAACATGGCGTTCGGCAGGGGCTCGATGACCCGACCTTCGATCTCGATGGCTCCGTCTTTTTTCGGCATGTCCTCCGCTGTCCTGACGTCGGTTACTCCGGACGGCCCACAACGTCTTACACGGGTGACTGATCAAGATCAGATTTCCCGCGCCAGCCGCGGCTCCGCGTCCCACCGAAGCGCTGGTGGGCATGGCGGAGTGGACGCTGTGCGCCGATCAGAAAGTGTACGCCCGCCTGCACGCCGCCGCCAAACCGACCGGCCAGAGTACGCCCACGAGGTGGACAAACCCGGCTTTCAGCCCGCCGCGTCGCGCTCCGCACGGCGCATCCCGCCGGTGGCCTCCGGCTCGGCGCGCGTACCGCCACCCGCCTCCGCGCCCAGCTCCTCGGCGCGCAGGTCCGCCCCGGCCGACTCGGGCACCGCGTCCGGCCCGGTGTCGGTGCTAAGCCGGTTCCGCCCCGCGCCCGGCTCGGTGAATCCGGTCGCCGTGGCGGCGATCTCGCCGGGCTGCTCGTCGACGAGCGCGGCCCGCTCCCGCTTGCGGGCCTTCTTCTCTTTCCGCCGCTGCCGGCGGCGTTCCTGCTGCGCCGCCCACCGCTGCGGCTCCCCGGTGCTCAACCCGGTGACGGTACGCACCACCTGCACCGCGCCCCACGGTCCAGCGACCCAGATGGGCCAGAAGTAGACCAGATCGCGGGCGGCGAACGAGGTGACCGCCCAGATCGCGACGACGATGCCGACGGTCTTGAGCCACGGCTCCCACACGTCGACGAGCCAGCGGACGGTCACCCCACGCCCGCCGTCGGGCAGCACCGGCGCATCCGGCTCCTGCCGCGCCGGCAGCGCCCCGGGCAGGTCACCCGTCAGAGCGTCCAGTTCCGCGTACGTCCGTGCCGCGTAGGCGCGCTGCAACCGGTCGTCGTACTCGTGCAGGTCGAGCCGGCCCTCGTCGAGCGCCTCGCGGAGCCGTTCGGCGACGGCCTGCCGGTCGGAGTTCGCTGCCCGCATCCCGTCCCGCCCGTCCATGTCGGCAAGCATGCCATCGTGCCGCCAGTCCGGCTAACCGACGTCGTACGGCCGCCCGCCGTCACGCCGGAGCCGACTCGACCACCCCGCCTCCAATCACGGAGAGTGAGCACAGGGCTCCGGTGGTGTCGAACGTCACACGACCGACGACCGGACAGAGCCGCCCAGAGAGCCGACGGCGCGGCCGATCGCCGAGCGTCGGTGGGCTCAGCCGGCCGAGGAGTCGGCGGGCTGGCGGGCGGTGACCAGATCACCGAGGCGTGCCCGGCCGCCGTCCCGGGCGGTCAGCACCCAGACCCCGTCCGGGAGCAGCGCCATGGTGTGCTCGACGTGCGCCGCGCGGGACCCGTCCCGGGTCACCACGGTCCAACCGTCGGCCAGTTCGGCGGTACGCGGCGAACCCATGGTGATCATGGGCTCGATGGCCAGCGCCATGCCCTGCACCAGACGCGGCCCCTTGCCCGGACGCCCGTGGTTGAGTACGTGCGGGTCCTGATGCATCTCGGTGCCGATGCCGTGGCCGCCGTAGCCGTCGACGATGCCGTACCGGCCGCCCTTGCGGACCGCGTTCTCCACCGCGTGGGAGATGTCGGTCAGTCGGCCCTTGCCGCTGGCCGCGCCCCGAGCGGCGGCGGCGATACCGGCCCACATCGCGTCCTCGGCGACCGTCGCCATCCGCAGCAGCGCGGGGTCGACCTCCCCCACCCCGACGGTGATGGCGGCGTCGCCGTGCCAACCGTCGAGCACCGCACCGCAGTCGATCGAGATCAGGTCGCCCTCGGCGAGCACCTGGTCCGGCGACGGGATCGCGTGCACGATCTGCTCGTTCACCGACGAGCAGATCGACGCCGGGAAGCCGTGGTAGCCCTTGAACGAGGGGACGCCACCGGCCTCGCGGATGGTCGACTCGGCGATCGCGTCCAGGTCGGCGGTGCTCACTCCGGGCGCCACCGCCTCGCGCATCCGGTGTAACGCCTCGGCGACCACCAGCCCGGCGGCACGCATCTTCTCGATCTGCTCGGGGGTCTTCAGCTGGATGTCCAGCTGGGGACGACGCATCGGGGCGCTACCTTTCGTTGCCGAACCAGCGGGGCACGCCGGGCGTACCCCGCTGTTCGCACTCTATCCGGCCGGCGACTACGCCGATCTCAGCCGCCGTAGGACCGCAGGGCGTCGATCGCGCGGACCGTGACGTCCTCCACCGGACCGGTGGCGTCGATCCCGACCAGCTTGCCCTGGGCACCGTAGTAGTCCACCAGCGGCGCGGTCTTCTCCGCGTACTCGCGCAGGCGAGCGGCGATCGTCTCCGGCTTGTCGTCGTCGCGCTGGAACAGCTCGGCACCGCACCGGTCGCAGATGCCGTCCCGACTGGTCGGGTCGAACTCGACGTGCCAGATCTTGCCGCAGCCCCGGCAGGTACGCCGGCCGGAGAGCCGGCGGATCACCTCGTCGTCGTCGACGACCAGCTCCAGGACGACGTCCAGCGCGGTGCCGAGGTCGGCCAGGAGCTTGTCCAGCGCGGCGGCCTGCGGAGTGGTCCGCGGGAAGCCGTCGAGCAGGAAGCCCTCGGACGCGTCCGGCTCGGCGAGACGATCCCGCACCATGTTGATGGTGACCTCGTCCGGCACCAACTTGCCGGCGTCCATGTAGCGCTTGGCCTCGACCCCGAGCGGGGTGCCCTGCGACACGTTGGCGCGGAAGATGTCACCGGTCGAGATCTTCGGCACGGAGACGTGCGCGGCGATGAACTCCGCCTGCGTTCCCTTGCCCGCCCCGGGTGGGCCAACCAGAACCAGTCTCATCTACCGCAGGAACCCTTCGTAGTTCCGCTGCATCAGTTGGCTCTCGATCTGCTTGCTGGTCTCCAGAGCCACACCGACCATGATCAGTACAGCGGTACCGCCGAACGGGAAGTTGAGGTACTGCTGCCGGTCCAGCCAGATGAAGAAGAAGTTCGGCAGGATCGAGATGATCGCGAGGTACAGCGCCCCCGGCAGCGTGATCCGGCTCAGGATGAAGTCCAGGTAGTCGGCGGTCGGCTTGCCGGGGCGGATGCCCGGCACGAAGCCGCCGTACTTCTTCATGTTGTCCGCGACCTCGGTCGGGTTGAACGTGATCGACACGTAGAAGTACGTGAAGAAGATGATCAGCAGGAAGTAGACCGAGATGTAGATCGGGCTGGTCGGGTCGACCAGGTTGTTCTGGATCCACGCCTGCGTCTGACCCGGGTCGTTCTGGTCGAAGAACTGCAGCGCCAACTGCGGCAGGTAGAGCAGCGACGAGCCGAAGATGACCGGGATGACACCCGCCTGGTTGACCTTCAACGGGATGTAGGTCGACGTGCCGCCGTACATCCGCCGGCCGATCATGCGCTTGGCGTACTGCACCGGGATCCGGCGCTGCGCCTGCTCGATGAAGGTGACCGCGGTGATGACCACCAGGACCAGGGCGATGACGAGGAAGAACTTGGCCCAGCCCTGGCTCTCCTTGATCCGCCAGCCCTCGCTGGGGAGGCGGGCGGCGATCGAGGTGAAGATCAGCACCGACATGCCGTTGCCGACGCCACGGTCGGTGATCAGCTCGCCCAGCCACATGACCACACCGGTACCGGCGGTCATCGTCATCACCAGGATGGACAGGGTCAGCCAGTCCGGGATGCCGGTGCCCTCGGGGATGATCGGGAACTGGTCGCACTGGTTGTTGAAGAGCTGTCCGGAGCGGGCCAGTGCCACGAACGCGGACGCCTGCAGGACACCCAGCCCCAGGGTCAGGTAGCGGGTGTACTGGGTGATCTTCGCCTGGCCGGCCTGGCCCTCCTTGCGGAGCTGCTCGAGCCGCGGGATCACCACTGTCAGAAGCTGCAAGATGATCGACGCGGTGATGTAGGGCATGATGCCCAACGCGAAGACCGAGAGCTGGAGCAGCGCACCACCGGAGAAGAGGTCGAGCAGGTTCAGGACCCCGGTCGAGCCGTCGATGGTGTCGAGGCACTGCTGGACGTTGCCGTACGACACGCCTGGGCTGGGCAGCGTCGCGCCGAGCCGGTAGATCGCGATGATGCCTACTGTGAACAGCAGCTTCTTGCGCAGGTCAGGCGTACGGAACGCACTGAGAAAGGCGGACAGCAACTTCTTCCTCCTGCGCGAGGCGGGCCGCCGGTCGTCCCTGGCGGTTTGGGGTGGGTGCCGGGCAGGTGCCCGATATCCATGGCTGGGAAGGGACTCTAACAGCCCGATCCCCGTCCGGGCAGATGTGCCCGGCTACATAAACCGAATCCGATGTTACCGGGCGCACAGGCCCTGTGGAGACCATGGCGCCCGCCAGCTTCGATCAACTGGCGGGCGCCATCGCTCGTACCTGCTTACAGCTCGGTGGCCGAACCACCGGCGGCAGCGATCTTCTCCTTGGCCGACGCGCTGAACGCGTGCGCCGAGACCTGGAGCGACACGTTGCCGAGGTCCCCGGTGCCGAGGACCTTGACCGGGTGACCCTTGCGGACCGCACCGGCCTCGACCAGCTCGGCCGGGCCGACCTGACCACCGTTGGGGAACAGTTCGGCCAGGCGGTCCAGGTTGACCACCTGGAAGACCACCTTGAACTTGTTCTTGAAGCCCTTCAGCTTCGGCAGGCGCATGTGGATGGGCATCTGCCCACCCTCGAACGCCGCCGGGATGTTCTTCCGGGCCTTCGAACCCTTGGTACCGCGACCGGCGGTCTTGCCCTTGGAGCCCTCACCGCGACCCACCCGGGTCTTCGCGGTCTTGGCCCCCGGCGCCGGGCGCAGGTGATGGACCTTGATCGTCATTACTCGACCTCCTCGACCTTCACGAGGTGGCTCACCTTGAAGATCATGCCGCGAATCTCGGGCCGGTCCTCCTTGACCACCACGTCGTTGATCCGCTTGAGACCGAGCGACCGCAGCGACTCACGCTGGTTGTGCTTGGTCCCGATGTCGGACCGGAGCTGGGTGACCTTCAGACGTGCCATCAGGAGGCCACCTCCGCCCGCGAGGCGAGCATGGCGGCCGGAGCGACGTCCTCCACCGGCAGGCCCCGACGCGCCGCGACAGCCTCCGGGGACTCCAGCCCCTTCAGGGCCGCCACGGTGGCGTGCACGATGTTGATCGGGTTCGACGAGCCGAGGCTCTTGGAGAGCACGTCGTGGATGCCCGCGCACTCCAGCACGGCACGGACCGGACCACCGGCGATGACACCCGTACCGGCCGAGGCCGGCTTGAGCAGCACCACACCGGCGGCGTCCTCGCCCGTGACCGGGTGCGGGATCGAGGAACCGATCCGCGGCACCTTGAAGAAGTGCTTCTTGGCCTCCTCGACACCCTTGGCGATCGCCGCGGGCACCTCCTTGGCCTTTCCGTAGCCCACGCCCACGGTGCCGTCGCCGTCGCCGACGATCACGAGGGCGGTGAAGCTGAAGCGACGACCACCCTTCACGACCTTGGCGACGCGGTTGATCGCGACGACCCGCTCGAGGTGCGGGGTCTTCTCGGCGGGCGCGTTTCCGCGGCCGCCCTCACGGCGGTTGTCGCGGCGACCACCCTCGTTGCCACCGGACCCGCCGCCACGGCGCTGTTGACCTGGCATCAGCAGCCTTCCTTCTCTCTCGTGACGGGGATTGTCAGAACTCGAGCCCGGCTTCGCGGGCGGCGTCGGCAAGCGCGGCGACCCGCCCCGCGTACCGGTTGCCACCGCGGTCGAAGACGACCTTGGAGACGCCGGCGGCCTTGGCCCGCTCGGCGAGCAGGGAGCCGACCTTGCCGGCCAGGGCGCTCTTGTCGCCCTCGGTACCGCGCACCGAGGCGTCCAGCGTCGAGGCCGACGCCAGGGTGTGCCCCTTGGTGTCGTCCACGATCTGGGCCACGATGTGCCGCAGCGAACGGGTGACCACCAGGCGCGGACGCTCGGCGGTGCCACTGACGTGCTTGCGGACCCGGAAGTGCCGACGCGCACGCCCGACGGCACGCTTGGCGGCGACGCCGCGGCGGCGCTTGAGCAGCGTGGCGCTCACTTCTTACCTGCCTTTCTCACGGCCTCGCGGCCGGCGGATGACCTCGCCCTGGTGTCAGCGAACGCGGTCACTTCTTGCCCGCCTTACCAGCCTTGCGACGGATGACCTCGCCCTGGTACTTCACGCCCTTGCCCTTGTAGGGCTCCGGCGGGCGAATCTTCCGGATGTTGGCGGCGACCTCACCGACGAGCTGCTTGTCGATACCGGCCACGTGGAACAGCGTCGGCCGCTCCACCGTGAAGGTGATGCCCTCGGGCGCCTGCACCTGCACCGGGTGCGAGAACCCGAGTGCGAACTCCAGGTCCTTGCCCTTGGCGGTGACCCGGTAACCGGTGCCGGCGATCTCCAGGCTCTTGCGGTAGCCCTCGGTGACCCCGACGATCATGTTGGCGACCAGGGTACGGCTCAGGCCGTGCAGTTCCTTGGCCTTGCGCTCGTCGTTCGGGCGGTTGACGCTCAGTTGCCCGTCCTCGGCCCGCTCGATCGTGATCGGCGCGGCCAGGGTGTGCGACAGCTCGCCCTTGGGGCCCTTGACCTTGACGGTCTGGCCGTCGATCGTCACGTCGACGCCGGAGGGCACCGGGATCGACTTACGTCCAATTCGCGACATTTCTACCTGTCTCCCGTTACCAGACGAAGGCGAGGACTTCCCCGCCAACGCTCCGCTTGCGGGCCTGCCGGTCGGTGAGCAGCCCCTGGGACGTCGAAATGATCGCCACGCCCAGCCCACCGAGCACCCGCGGGAGCCCGTCCGACTTGGCGTACACCCGCAGACCGGGCTTGGAGACGCGCTTGATACCGGCCAGGCTCCGCTCCCGGTTCTGGCCGTACTTCAGCTCGACGACCAGTCGCTTGCCGACGGCGCCCTCTTCGGGCTCCTCGACCGCCCAGGTGGCGATGTAACCCTCGGACTTGAGGACCTCGGCGATGTTGGCCTTGATCTTCGAGTAGGGCATCGTCACCCGGTCGTGGTACGCCTGGTTGGCGTTACGCAGACGCGTGAGCATGTCTGCGATCGGGTCGGTCATCGTCATGAAAACTCGTCAACCTTTCTCGCCGGGGTTCCCGCGACTCGCGCAGGCCTACGGCGAAGAGACAGTCCAGCAGATGCGCCGAAGCGCGCCGGGCTATTACCAGGAAGCCTTGGACACGCCGGGCAGCTCACCGCGGTGGGCCATCTCCCGGATGCACACCCGGCAGAGACCGAACTTGCGGTAGACCGCCTTGGGACGCCCGCACCGCTGGCAGCGGGTGTACGCGCGAACCGAGAACTTCGGCTTCGCGGCCGCCTTGAGGATCAGCGCCTTCTTGGCCATCTCAGTTCTCCTTGAACGGGAAGCCCAGGAGCTTCAGCAGCGCCCGGCCCTCGTCGTCGGTCGTGGCGGTGGTCACCACCGTGATGTCCATGCCCCGCTGGCGATCGATCTTGTCCTGGTCGATCTCGTGGAACACCGACTGCTCGGTCAGACCGAACGTGTAGTTGCCGTGCCCGTCGAGCTTGCGCCCGTCCAGGCCGCGGAAGTCACGGATACGCGGCAGCGCGATGGAGAGCAGCCGGTCCAGGAACTCCCACATCCGGTCGCCGCGCAGGGTCACCTTCGCGCCGATCGGCATGCCCTCGCGGAGCTTGAACTGCGCGATGGACTTCGTCGCCCGCCGGACCTGCGGCTTCTGGCCGGTGATGGTGGCCAGGTCGCGGACCGCGCCGTCGATGAGCTTGGCGTCCCGAGCGGCCTCGCCGACACCCATGTTCACGACGATCTTGACCAGTCGCGGCACCTGCATCGGGTTGCCGTACTCGTGCTGCTCGCGCAGTTGGGCCACGATCTCGTTGCGGTACCGCTCCTTGAGGCGCGGCATGGTCTTGGTTTCGGTAGCCGTGGTCATCACAGGTCCTTACCAGTGCTACGCGCGACGCGGACCTTCTGGCCGTTGTCGTCGATCCGGTAACCGACGCGGGTCGGCTTGCCGTCGGAGTCCACGACCATCACGTTCGAGACGTGGATCGGGGCCTCCTGAGTGACGATGCCACCGGTCTTGGCGCCACGCTGAGTGGTGCTGATGCGGGTGTGCTTCTTGACCCGGTTCACGCCCTCGACCAGGACCTTGTCCTGCCGCGGGTAGGCCGCGATGACCTTGCCCTTGGCACCCTTGTCCTTGCCGGCGATGACGACGACCGTGTCGCCCTTCTTGACCTTCACGGTCACAACACCTCCGGCGCGAGAGAAATGATCTTCATGAACCGCTTGTCCCGCAGCTCACGACCGACCGGGCCGAAAATACGGGTACCGCGCGGGTCCCCACCGTCCTTGATGATGACGGCGGCGTTCTCGTCGAAGCGGATGTACGACCCGTCCGGCCGCCGCCGCTCCTTGGCGGTACGGACGATGACGGCCTTGACCACGTCGCCCTTCTTGACACCGGCACCCGGGATCGCGTCCTTGACGGTCGCCACGATGACGTCGCCGATGCTCGCGTAGCGCCGACCGGAGCCACCGAGAACCCGGATGCACAGGATCTCCCGGGCACCCGTGTTGTCGGCGACGCGCAGTCGCGACTCCTGCTGAATCACGTCTATCTCCTATGTCTGCCGGTTCTCCGGCCGCCGGGGCGGCCGGAGCCTGGCGGAACCTGCGCCCGACCGATCTCGGCCGAGCTCGAGCCTTCGCTACTTGGCCTTCTCGAGGATCTCCACGATTCGCCACCGCTTGGTGGCGGACAGCGGCCGGGTCTCCATGATCAGGACGCGGTCGCCGATACCGGCGGAGTTCTGCTCGTCGTGGACCTTCAGCTTGCTGGTACGGCGCATGATCTTGCCGTACAGCGCGTGCTTGACCCGGTCCTCGACCTCGACCACGACGGTCTTGTCCATCTTGTCGCTGACCACGAGGCCCTCGCGGACCTTCCGGCGGCCACGCTGCTGGGTGGCGGTCGTGTTCTCGCTCATGAAGCAGTCACCTCAGTCGGCGCGGCCGAGAGCCCCAGCTCGCGCTCACGCATGATCGTGTAGATCCGGGCGATCTCCCGACGGATGACCTGCAACCGCCGGTTGTTGTCCAGCTGACCGGTCGCGGCCTGCACGCGGAGGTTGAACAGCTCCGCCTTGGCCTCACGCAGCTTCGTGACCAGCTCCTCCTCGGAGAGCTCACGCAGCTCGGAGGCCTTAACGCCCGCTGCCATCAGGATTCACCCACTTCGCGCGTCACAATTCGGCACTTCATCGGGAGCTTGTGGATCGCGCGGCGCATCGCCTCTCGCGCGATCTGCTCGTTGGGGAAGGACATCTCGAAGAGGACCCGCCCCGGCTTGACGTTGGCGACCCACCACTCCGGCGAACCCTTACCGGAACCCATCCGGGTTTCGGCCGGCTTCTTGGTGAGGGCCTGGTCCGGGAAGATGGTGATCCAGACCTTGCCGCCACGCTTGATGTGGCGGGTCATCGCGATACGCGCCGACTCGATCTGCCGGTTGGTCACGTACGCCGGCTCGAGAGCCTGGATCCCGAACTCGCCGAACACCACCCGGTTGCCGCCCTTGGACGCGCCACTGCGGTCCGGGTGGTGCGGCTTGCGGAAGCCCTTCGGGGGCTTGCGCGGCATCAGCATCTGTCAGCCCTCCTGCTGCGTTTCTGCCGCGGCGGCGACGGCGGACGCGTCCACCGGCTCGCCACTCGGCGTCTCGGCCTGCTGCGCGACGGTCGTCGCGGCAGCGCGGCCGGCCTCGGTGCCACCGGAGGTCGTGCCGGACGAACCGGACCGACCACGACGCGGCCGCTCGGGGCGGTCACCGCGCTCCCGGCGCGGGCGCGACGGAGCCTCGGTCGGGGTCTCCCGACCCGGCACCGCGTCACCCTTGTAGATCCAGACCTTCACGCCGATGCGGCCGAAGGTGGTACGGGCCTCGAAGAAGCCGTACTCGATGTTGGCCCGCAGCGTGTGCAGCGGAACCCGACCCTCGCGGTAGAACTCCGTGCGGCTCATCTCGGCGCCACCGAGGCGGCCCGAGACCTGCACCCGGATGCCCTTGCACATCGGGTTCTTCATCGCCGACTGCATCGCCTTGCGCATCGCCCGGCGGAAGCTGACCCGGCTGGAGAGCTGCTCGGCGACGCCCTGGGCGACCAGCTGCGCGTCCGACTCGGGGTTCTTCACCTCGATGATGTTGAGCTGCACCTGCTTGCCGGTGAGCTTCTCGAGCTCGCCGCGGATCCGGTCGGCCTCCGCACCCTTACGGCCGATGACGATGCCCGGCCGGGCGGTGTGGATGTCGACGCGGACCCGGTCGCGGGTGCGCTCGATGTCGACCTTGGAAATGCCGGCGCGCTCCAGGCCCTTGGACATCATCCGGCGGATCTTGACGTCCTCGCCGATGTAGTCCTTGTAGAGCTTGTCCGCGAACCAGCGGGACTTCCAGTCGGTCGAGATGCCGAGCCGGAACCCGTGCGGGTGAACCTTCTGACCCATTACTCGGCGCCCTCCGTGTTGCTCTGCGTCTCGGCCGGCTCGGTCTGCTTGGCCGGGGCCGACTTCTTCGCCGACTTCTTCGGCGCGGCCGGCGCGACCGCCTCGACCGCCACCGTGATGTGGCAGGTGCGCTTGCGGATCCGGTACGCCCGGCCCTGGGCCCGCGGCTGGAACCGCTTCATGGTCGGGCCCTCGTCCACGAACGCCTCGCTGACGAGCAACGCGTCGGGGTCCAGCCGCTCGTTGTTCTCCGCGTTGGCGATCGCGCTCGCGAGCACCTTGTACACCTGCTCGCTCGCCGCCTGCGGCGCGAACTGCAGCACCGTGAGCGCCTCCTTCGCGGGCAGGCCGCGGACGAGGTTGACCACCCGGCGCGCCTTCATCGGCGAGATGCGCACGTGTCGCGCAATCGCCCGCGCGCCCGGAAGCACCGGAGCGTCGCCCTTTCCTGGCATCGCTGTAACCCCTTGATCCTCTATCCGTATGCCCGCGGCGTCAGCGCCGGCGGCTCTTCCGGTCGTCCTTCTCGTGACCCTTGAACGTGCGGGTCAACGCGAACTCGCCGAGCTTGTGCCCGACCATCGCCTCGGTCACGAACACGGGGACGTGCTTACGTCCGTCGTGCACCGCGATCGTGTGCCCGAGCATGTCCGGGATGATCGTGGAGCGGCGCGACCAGGTCTTGATGACGTTCTTCGAGCCCTTCTCGTTCTGCGTCTCCACCTTCTTGAGCAGGTGGTCGTCGATGAACGGGCCCTTCTTCAGGCTGCGAGGCATGTCTTATCTCCCTCAGCCGCGCTTACGCGTGGCGTAGCGGCGGCGGACGATCAGCCGGTCACTCGGCTGGCCCTTACGACGGGTGCGGCCCTCGGGCTTACCCTGCGGGTTGACCGGGTGGCGACCACCGGAGGTCTTGCCCTCGCCACCACCGTGCGGGTGGTCGACCGGGTTCATGGCCACACCACGGACGGTCGGGCGCTTGCCCTTCCAGCGCATCCGGCCGGCCTTGCCCCAGTTGATGTTTGACTGGTCGGCGTTGCCGATCTCGCCGACGCTGGCGCGGCAGCGCACGTCGACGCGGCGGATCTCACCCGACGGCATACGCAGGGTCGCGTACGCGCCCTCACGGCCGAGGAGCTGGATGCCGACGCCGGCCGAGCGGGCCAGCTTGGCGCCGCCACCCGGACGCAGCTCCACGTTGTGGATCGTGGTACCGACCGGGATGTTGCGCAGCGGGAGGTTGTTGCCGGGCTTGATGTCCGCGCCCGGGCCCGACTCCACCGCGTCGCCCTGCTTCAGGTCCTTCGGCGCGAGGATGTACCGCTTCTCGCCGTCGGCGTAGTGCAACAGCGCGATCCGCGCCGTGCGGTTGGGGTCGTACTCGATGTGCGCGACCTTGGCCGGCACGCCGTCCTTGTCGACCCGCTTGAAGTCGATCAGCCGGTACTGGCGCTTGTGGCCGCCGCCCTGGTGCCGGGCGGTGATCCGCCCGTGGGCGTTCCGGCCGCCCTTCTTCGGCAGCGGGGCCAACAGCGACTTCTCGGGCGTCGACCGGGTGATCTCGGCGAAGTCGGCGACGCTCGAGCCACGCCGGCCCGGCGTCGTCGGCTTGTACTTACGGATAGCCATTGTCTACACCCCTCAGCTGACCGGGCCGCCGAAGGCCTCGATGCGGTCTCCCTCAGCCAGCTTCACCATCGCCCGCTTGGTGTCCTTGCGCTTGCCGAACCCGGTACGGGTCCGCTTGCGCTTGCCCTCGCGATTGAGCGTGTTGACCGTCAGGACGCGGACGTTGAAGATCTGCTCGATGGCGATCTTGATCGCGGTCTTGTTCGCGTCCGGGTGCACCAGGAAGGTGTACCAGTTCCGGTTCAGCTCGCTGTAGCTCTTCTCCGAGACGACCGGCGCCACGATGATGTCGCGCGGGTCGGCGATCGTGCTCACTTGCCACCCTCCTCGGTGGTCTCGGCGGGAACGCCCAGGAACTCGTCCAGGGCCTCCTTGGTGAAGACCACGTCGTCGGCCACCAACACGTCGTACGTGTTGAGCTGGCCGGCCTCGATCAGGTGCACCCGCGACTCGTTGCGCAGCGACACCCAGTTCAGCTCGTCGGTGCTGCTCAGCACGACCAGCACCCGACGGGCCTCGGTCAGCTTGGCGAGCGTGGCCAGCGCGGCCTTCGTCGACGGCTTCTCGCCCGAGACGAACGCCTCGACGACGTGCACCTGTCCGGCGCGCGCCCGGTCGGAGAGGGCGCCACGCAGCGCGGCGGCCTTCATCTTCTTCGGGGTGCGCTGGCTGTAGTCGCGCGGCACCGGGCCGTGCACCACGCCACCGCCGGCGAACTGCGGCGCCCGGATCGAGCCCTGACGGGCCCGACCGGTGCCCTTCTGCTTGTACGGCTTCTTGCCGCCGCCGGCGACCTCACCGCGGGTCTTGGTCTTGTGGGTGCCCTGCCGGGCCGCCGCCAGCTGCGCCACCACGACCTGGTGCATCAGCGGGACGTTGGCCTGCACGTCGAAGATGTCGGCGGGCAGCTCGACCGAGCCGCTCTTGGCGCCTTCGGTGTTCAGGACGTCAACGGTGGTCACTTGGCCACACCGCCCTTCTTCGCCTTGGTCTTGGCCGCGGTGCGGACCAGGACCAGCGCGCCCTTCGGGCCGGGGATGGCGCCGCGGACGAGCAGGAGGTTGTTCTCGGTGTCGACCGCCTGGACGGTCAGGTTCTGCACGGTGTAGCGCACGCCACCCATGCGGCCCGCCATCCGGGTGCCCTTGAAGACGCGACCCGGGGTGGCGCAGGCGCCGATGGAGCCCGGGGAGCGGTGCTTGCGCTCGACACCGTGGCTGGCGCGCAGACCGTGGAAGCCGTGCCGCTTCATCGGGCCGGCGTAGCCCTTGCCCTTGGTCTTGCCGGTGACGTCGATGGAGACGCCGACCGGGAACTCCTCGACCGTGATCTCCTGGCCGAGCGAGTAGTCGCCGGCGTCGGCGGTGCGCAGCTCGACGATGTGCCGGCGCGGCGCCACGTCGGCCTTGGCGTAGTGCCCGCGGAGCGGCTTCTTGGCCTTGCGCGGGTCGATCGTCCCGTACGCCAGCTGGACCGCGGAGTAACCGTCCTTGTCGGCGTCACGAACCTGGGTGATGACGCAGGGGCCGGCCTGAACCACGGTCACCGGGACAACCTTGTTGTTGTCCCAGACCTGGGTCATGCCGAGCTTCGCGCCCAGGATCCCCTTAACTTGCCTGTCCATGTGTCCGGTCCCTACAGCTTGATCTCGATGTCGACGCCAGCCGGCAGGTCGAGGCGCATGAGCGAGTCGACCGTCTTCGGGGTCGGGTCGATGATGTCGATCAGCCGCTTGTGCGTACGCATCTCGAAGTGCTCGCGCGAGTCCTTGTACTTGTGCGGCGAGCGGATGACGCAGAAACGGTTGATCTCCGTGGGCAGCGGCACCGGGCCAGCGACCTGCGCCCCGGTACGCGTCACCGTCTCGACGATCTTCCGCGCCGAGGAGTCGACGACCTCGTGGTCATAGGCCTTGAGCCGGATGCGGATCTTCTGTCCCGCCATGGTGGCTTCTGTTCCTTCTCTCGATGCCGCTGTGTTGCGGGTGCCTGTACCGGCTGGTACAGGCCCTCTTCGCCCACCCCCGCGGTCGGGCGTGTCGCGCCCTGTGGCCAGGCTCCGCCCCGAGATTCCGGAGCGATCCTGACCGCGGTGGGTCCAGGCGCCGATCGCGCTACCCGCGACCTGAACGCCGCGCGAGGGTGGTTGGCGGCCGGGCCGCCAACCACCCCACGCCCGACTGTTCTGCCTACCCGGAGGTTCGGCGTGAGCCGAACACAGGCAGCGAACTGTCGTTACGCAACCTGACTAGTATGCCGCACGACCGGCGGCGGGTCTAATCGGGGTTACCCAGCTCACTTGATGATCTTGGTGACGCGACCCGCGCCGACCGTACGGCCACCCTCCCGGATCGCGAACTTGAGGTTGTCCTCCATCGCGATGGGCTGGATCAGCTTCACGGTCATCGTGGTGTTGTCGCCAGGCATGACCATCTCGGTGCCCTCGGGGAGGGTGACGACACCGGTGACGTCCGTGGTCCGGAAGTAGAACTGCGGACGGTAGTTCTGGAAGAACGGGGTGTGCCGGCCACCCTCCTCCTTGGAGAGGATGTAGACGGTCGCCTCGAACTCCGTGTGCGGGGTGCTGGTGCCCGGCTTGACGACCACCATGCCGCGCTCGACGTCCTCGCGCTTGATGCCGCGCAGCAGCAGACCGACGTTCTCGCCCGCGCGGGCCTCGTCGAGCAGCTTGCGGAACATCTCGATGCCGGTGCAGGTGGTCTTCATCGACTTCTCACGGATGCCGACGATCTCCACCTCCTCGTTCGGCTTGAGGATGCCGCGCTCCGCGCGACCGGTGACGACCGTGCCACGACCGGTGATCGTGAAGACGTCCTCGATCGGCATCAGGAACGGCTTCTCGGTCTCGCGCTCCGGCTGCGGGATCGCGGTGTCGACGGCGTTCATCAGCTCCAGGAGCCGGCCGGTCCACTCCGGGTCGCCCTCGAGCGCCTTGAGCGCCGAGACCCGCACGACCGGCAGGTCGTCACCCGGGTACTCCTGCGCCGAGAGC
Organism: Micromonospora sp. NPDC049900; assembly: GCF_044461025.1. Classification (NCBI taxonomy): domain Bacteria; kingdom Bacillati; phylum Actinomycetota; class Actinomycetes; order Micromonosporales; family Micromonosporaceae; genus Micromonospora; species Micromonospora sp. NPDC049900. The sequence goes on along the minus strand of NZ_JBITKM010000001.1, from coordinate 476,138 downwards.
AGCTCACGGACCTCGAGCTCGACGAGCTCCAGCAGCTCCTCGTCGTCGACCATGTCGCTCTTGTTGAGCGCCACGACGATGTACGGCACGCCGACCTGGCGGGCCAGCAGCACGTGCTCGCGGGTCTGCGGCATCGGGCCGTCGGTCGCCGCGACCACCAGGATCGCGCCGTCCATCTGGGCGGCACCGGTGATCATGTTCTTGATGTAGTCGGCGTGACCGGGGCAGTCGACGTGCGCGTAGTGCCGCGCCTCGGTCTGGTACTCGACGTGCGCGATCGAGATCGTGATGCCGCGGGCCTTCTCCTCCGGCGCCTTGTCGATCTCGTCGAACGGCGTGTACGGGTTCAGGTCCGGGTACTGGTCGTGCAGGACCTTGGTGATGGCCGCCGTCAGCGTCGTCTTACCGTGGTCGATGTGACCAATGGTGCCGATGTTGACGTGCGGCTTAGTCCGCTCGAACTTCGCCTTCGCCACTGGTGTCCTCCTGTGGACTTCTTGGTTCGTTCGCCCCGGTGCGCCAGGTCGGCGCTTAGGACTCTGTCGACAGCCTTTCCGACCTGACGGCCGGAGAGCTTTGTGGGTTCTGCGGCGATGAAGCCTACAGGCCCGGAATTCACACAATCCGACCGAGGTGGTCGCAGTCGGGGAATCCTCCCGCGACCACCCCGGATCAGCTCAGGTGAGCGTCACTCACCCGTCGCCTTGGCGATGATCTCCTTGGCGACCGAGGCCGGAACCTCGGCGTAGGAGTCGAACTGCATGCTGTAGCTAGCCCGGCCCTGGGTCTTCGACCGCAGGTCGCCGACGTAGCCGAACATCTCCGACAACGGCACCAGAGCACGGACGACGCGGGCGCCGCTGCGCTCCTCCATCGCCTGAATGATGCCGCGGCGGGAGTTGAGGTCGCCGATGACGTCACCCATGTTCTCCTCGGGAGTGGTGACCTCAACAGCCATCATCGGCTCGAGCAGTGCGGGGTCGGCCTTGCGGGCCGCCTCCTTCATCACCATCGAGCCGGCGATCTTGAACGCCATTTCCGACGAGTCGACCTCGTGGTACTGGCCGTCCAGCAGCGTGAGCTTGATGCCCACCAGCGGGAAGCCGGCGAGGATGCCGTACTGCATGGCGTCCTGCGCACCCGCGTCCACCGACGGGATGAACTCCCGGGGGATGCGGCCACCGGTGACGCCGTTGGCGAACTCGTAGGTCGGGGCGTCGTTGCCCAGCGGCAGCGGCTCCAGGCTGATGATCACCCGGGCGTACTGGCCGGAACCACCGGTCTGCTTCTTGTGGGTGTACTCGACCTTGTCCACCTTGCGGCGGATGGTCTCGCGGTACGCCACCTGCGGCTTACCGATGTTCGCCTCGACGTTGAACTCGCGGCGCATCCGGTCGACCAGGATGTCCAGGTGCAGCTCACCCATGCCGGAGATGACCGTCTGACCGGTCTGGTCGTCCAGCTTGACGCGGAAGGTCGGGTCCTCCTCGGCCAGCCGCTGGATCGCGGTGCTGAGCTTCTCCTGGTCGGCCTTGGTCTTCGGCTCGATGGCGACCTCGATGACCGGCTCCGGGAAGGTCATCGACTCCAGGATGACCGGGTTCGCCGGGTCGCACAGCGTGTCACCGGTGGTGGTCTGCTTCAGACCCTGCACCGCGATGATGTCGCCGGCCTGGGCCGAGCTGCGCTCTTCCCGCTTGTTGGCGTGCATCTGGTAGATCTTGCCGATCCGCTCCTTGCGGTCCTTGGTGGAGTTGACCACCTGGGAGCCGGACTCGAGCGTGCCGGAGTAGATCCGCACGTAGGTGAGCTTGCCGAGGTGCTTGTCCGTCTGGATCTTGAAGGCCAGACCGGAGAACGGCTCGGACACCGACGGCTTGCGCTGCATCGGGGTCTCACCGTCGGTCGCGGTGCCCTCGATCGCCGGGATGTCCAGCGGCGACGGCAGGTACGCGACGACCGCGTCCAGCATCGGCTGGATGCCCTTGTTCTTGAAGGCGGTGCCGGTGAGGACCGGGTTGGCCTTGCCGCCGATGGTGGCCCGACGGATGGCGGCCTTGATCTCCTCGACGGAGATCTCCTCGCCCTCCAGGTACTTCTCCATCACCGAGTCGTCGACGTCGGCCAGGGTCTCCATCAGCTTCTCGCGCCACTCGGCGGCGGAGTCGGCCAGCTCGGCCGGGATCTCCTCGACCGCGTAGTCCTCACCCTTCTGGGTCTCGCCACGCCAGGTGAGGGCGCGCATCTCGACCAGGTCGACCACGCCGATGAAGTCGCTCTCGGCGCCGATCGGGATCTGAAGCACCAGCGGGGTGGCGTTCAGCCGGTCGATCATCATCTGCACGCAGCGGAAGAAGTCCGCGCCGGTCCGGTCCAGCTTGTTGACGAAACACATCCGGGGGACGTTGTACTTGTCCGCCTGACGCCAGACGTTCTCCGTCTGCGGCTCCACGCCGGCCACGCCGTCGTAGACCGCGACCGCACCGTCCAGGACACGCAGCGACCGCTCCACCTCGACCGTGAAGTCGACGTGGCCGGGCGTGTCGATGATCTGGATCGTGTGGCCCTTCCACTCGCACTTCGTGGCGGCGGAGGTGATGGTGATACCGCGCTCCTGCTCCTGCTCCATCCAGTCCATGACGGCAGCGCCCTCGTGGACCTCACCGATCTTGTACGTGATACCGGTGTAGAACAGGATTCGCTCGGTGGTAGTGGTCTTACCGGCATCGATGTGCGCCATGATGCCGATATTGCGTACGTTGGCGAGCGCGTCTGCGGCGGCCACTTCAATCCCTACTTATCGTCGTCTCGACACAACTGGTGGTGGTCCCGGCACCGGTTGGGCGCCGGGACCAGGCTGTTACCAGCGGTAGTGCGCGAAGGCCTTGTTGGACTCCGCCATCTTGTGCGTGTCCTCGCGCCGCTTGACGGCGGCACCGAGGCCGTTGCTCGCGTCCAGCAGCTCGTTCATCAGCCGCTCGACCATGGTCTTCTCGCGCCGGGCGCGGGAGTACGTGACCAGCCAGCGCAGGCCCAGCGTGGTCGCCCGGGCCGGACGGACCTCGACCGGCACCTGGTAGGTGGCGCCACCGACACGGCGGCTGCGCACCTCGAGGGTCGGCTTGACGTTGTCCATCGCCCGCTTGAGGGTGACGACCGGGTCGGTGCCGGACTTCTCCCGGCAGCCCTCCAGTGCCGCGTACACCACGCGCTCGGCGAGCTGACGCTTGCCCCGCAGCAGGATCTTGTTCACCAGCTGGGTGACCAGCGGCGAGTTGTACACCGGGTCAGCGACCAGCGGCCGCCGCGGAGCGGGTCCCTTACGCGGCATGTCAGCTCTTCTCCTTCTTCGCGCCGTAACGGCTGCGCGCCTGCTTGCGGTTGCGGACACCCTGGGTGTCCAGCGAGCCGCGGACAATCTTGTAACGCACGCCGGGGAGGTCCTTCACACGACCACCGCGGACGAGCACGATCGAGTGCTCCTGCAGGTTGTGGCCGACGCCCGGGATGTAGGCGGTCACCTCGATCTGGCTGCTGAGCTTGACACGAGCGACCTTGCGCAGCGCCGAGTTCGGCTTCTTCGGGGTGGTGGTGTACACGCGAGTGCACACGCCGCGCCGCTGAGGGGATCCCTTCAGCGCCGGGGTCTTGGTCTTACTCGTCTTGGCCTGGCGGCCCTTGCGGACCAGCTGCTGGATCGTGGGCACCGGGTTTCTCCGCTCCCTTCGGCCGCTCACGCGACCGCGCTTCGCTTAACCGGCCTGATGAACCGGCTCTCCTACATTCCGACCAGGGCCACCTCGCGGTGGTCCCGGCACCCGCGGTCGGGCGTGTCGCCCGCTCACGGTTCCCCGGTTCCGACGCTCGCGCGGAGGCTCCGGGTTGTGTCACCGGCACGCGGGTCACCGCCCGCCGGGTCTTCTGGCTCAGTCGTGCCGCTGTTCGGATACCGGATTCCGGATCCTGCGCACGCACGAGTTGCCCGGGCAAGCCCGGGCACAAGGGGAAAGAGTACCTACCACAGCCGTGCAGGTCAAAACGGAAGACCCGCCGGACTTCTCACTGCTCGCCGGCTGAATCCGTCATGCCTGACAGTTGTGATGGGCACCTACGGAGACAAGTGTACCGGCTCCGCCGGAAACCGGACCGATAGCCCCTGGGCGGGCCCGGTCGGTATCCGGCGGCCGGTTCACCCACCCGCCACGAACGTGGATCGCGTCTCAGGTGAGGGTCAGCAGCAACGCCAGTCCCAGGCCCGACAGACAGAGGAGAAGACCCGCGCCACCACAACTGATCCCGGCGATCGCCACGCCACGGCCGGTGAACCGGACCGCCGGCGGAGCGGCCGGGCGGCGGATCTGTCGTACGCCGAGCAGGCCGGCCACCACGGCACCGGCACCGGTCAGGCTGCCCAGCACGGCGAAGGCACCGGCGGCCCAGGCTCCCCCGCCCGTGCCGCCGCCGACCGCACCGATGCAGATGGTCAGGAACGAGATCAGGATCGAGGTGATGCCGGCCACCAGCGATCCGACCGCCAGTCCCGACGTGACCGGGGGTACGTCCAGGTGCACGGTCGCGAACGGGGTGCCGGGCACCGGCTCCACCCGCTTGGGCGGCCGGGGCCGGTCCTGTGGTGGCGGCACGGCCGCCGGGCCACCCCAGCCCGATCCGGACCCGCCTGGAACCGGCGGCGCACCGAATCCCGGGCCACCGGGCGGCGGTCCCGGCGGCGGCGAGTTGTGCGGCGGACCGACACCGGGCGGCCCAGAAGGCGCGGTGAAGCCCGGCGGCGCAGAAGCCGGGCTGAACCCGGGCGGCCCGGACGGCGGACCGAAGCCGGGCGGCGCAGAAGGCGGACCGAAGCCGGGCGGCCCAGAAGCCGGGCTGAACCCGGGCGGCCCGGACGGCGGGCCAAAGCCGGGCGGCGCGGAGGGTGGACCGAAGCCGGGCGGTGCACTGTGCGGCGGGGCGTAGGCCGACGCGTACCCGGACGGGGGCGGCGGGGTGGCGGACTCCGGCGCGTACCCGGGCCCTGGCTGCTCCCCCGGTTCCGTCCCGGCCGCGTCGTCCGGGCGCCCGGAAGTGGGCTGGGCGGACTCGCCGCCCTCGGGGCGCGCCGGTTCCGTCACGGGATCTCCTCCTCATCGGCCGTCCACCGCGGTGCGGGACGGACACCGTCAGGCTACCGCCGTGGGTCGGCCCTCCGTGCCCGGCGCGAGGCCCCGTCAGGTCGGGGTCAGTCGACGGTGGGGGCGAAGTCCTGCCCGTAGGGCGCCTCGGCGAGCCGGACCACCCCGATCACCAGCAGCGCCACCACGCTCGCCGCGACCAGGACCAACCCCGTCCAGGCCAGCCGTTCGCCGCGACGCAGCCAGGCCGCGCCGGTCAGGAAGCCGCCCGAGGCGTACGCCTCCCGGCGTGCCTGCCGCGCCAGATGCAGCGCAATCGTCGCGGGGACCACCCCGCCCAGCAGCAGGCCGGTCATCGCCCCCATCAGCCCGAGCGCGAACACGGCGCGGGCCTTGGTCGCCCGGACCGGATCGGGGTCGAGCGGATGACGTGGCGCCGACGCGGTCGGCGCCGGTCCGGGTGCGATCGTCATGAGCACATGATGCCTGTCCGCGCCGGACCCCGCGCCACAGCGGCGGGTACGGACACGAGGAGGCCCCCGGCGGATGCCGGGGGCCTCCCACGTCACACGGTCCTAGCGGTACGACCCGAAGTCGAAGTCGTCCAGCGGAACCGCCTGGCCACTGGCCGGCCCGAAACCGTAGTCGGTCTCCGGGTAGCCGGTCATCGAGTAGACCTTGGCCTTCGCCTCCTCGGTCGGCTCGACCCGGACGTTGCGGTACTTGCTGATGCCGGTACCGGCCGGGATGAGCTTACCGATGATCACGTTCTCCTTGAGACCGATCAGCGAGTCGCTGCGGGCGTGGATCGCCGCGTCGGTCAGCACCCGGGTGGTCTCCTGGAAGGAGGCCGCCGAGAGCCAGGAGTCGGTGGCCAGCGAGGCCTTGGTGATACCCATCAGCACCGGACGTCCGGCTGCGGGCTCGCCGCCCTCGCCGACGAGCCGGCGGTTCTCCGACTCGAACAGCGCCCGGTCGACCAGCACACCCGGCAGGAACTCGGTCGAGCCGGAGTCGATGACCGTCACCCGCTTGAGCATCTGGCGGATGATGATCTCGATGTGCTTGTCGTGGATGAGCACACCCTGCGAGCGGTAGACCTCCTGGACCTCCTGGGTCAGGTGGACCTGGACCGCACGCGGGCCGAGGATGCGCAGCAGCTCGTGCGGGTCGATGGTGCCCTCGGTGAGCTTCTCGCCGACCTCGACGTGGTCGCCGTCGTGCGCCCGCAGCCGGACCCGCTTCGAGATCTTGTCGTACACGATCTCGTCGCTGCCGTCGTCCGGGATCACGACGATCTTGCGCGACCGCTCGCCGTCCTCGATCCGGATCCGGCCGGGGGTGTCGGCGATCGGCGCCTTGCCCTTCGGAATCCGGGCCTCGAAGATCTCCTGCACACGCGGCAGACCCTGAGTGATGTCCTCACCCGCGACACCACCGGTGTGGAAGGTACGCATCGTCAGCTGGGTACCCGGCTCACCGATGGACTGGGCGGCGATGATGCCGACCGCCTCACCGACGTCCACGATCTTGCCGGTCGGCAGCGAGCGGCCGTAGCACGCACCGCAGACGCCCAGCTTCGACTCGCAGGTGAGCACGCTGCGGACCCGGACACCGTCCACCCCGGCGGCGACGATCTTGTCGACCAGGATCGAGTTGATGTCCGCGCCACGCACGGCGACGACGGTGCCGTCCGGCCCCTTGATGTCGTCGGCGAGGGTACGGGCGTGCACGCTCGTCTCGGCGTGCTCGTGCACCACCAGCCGGCCGTCGAGCTGCTGACCGACCTGCATCGGGATGGCCCGGTCGGTGCCGCAGTCCTCCTCGCGGATGATGACGTCCTGCGAGACGTCCACCAGACGCCGGGTCAGGTAACCCGAGTCGGCGGTACGCAGGGCGGTGTCCGCGAGACCCTTACGGGCACCGTGCGTGGAGATGAAGTACTCCAGCACGGACAGACCCTCCCGGTAGCTGGCCTTGATCGGCCGCGGGATGATCTCGCCCTTGGGGTTGGCCACCAGACCACGGATCGCCGCGATCTGCCGGAGCTGGAGCAGGTTACCGCGAGCACCCGAGTTGATCATCTTCCACAGCGGGTTCTCCTGCGGCAGCGCGGTGTCCATCTCCTTGGCGACCTCGTTGGTCGCCTTGGTCCAGATCTCGATGAGCTCGCCGCGACGCTCCTCGGCGGTCATCAGACCACGCTGGTACTGCTTGTCGATCCGGTCGGCTTCCTTCTCGTACCGCTCCAGGATCTCCCGCTTGCGCGGCGGAGCGATGACGTCCTCCATGCCGATGGTCACGCCGGACCAGGTGGCCCAGTGGAAACCGGCCTCCTTGAGCCCGTCCAGGGTGGCCGCCAGGGCCACCTTCGGGAACCGCTCGGCGAGGTCGTTGACGATCGCGGAGAGCTGACCCTTGCGGATCTCGTAGTTCACGAACCGGTAGCCCTGCGGCAGGGTCTCGTTGAACAGCACCCGGCCGAGCGTGGTCTCCACGCTCAGCGGCTCACCGGGAACCCAGCCCTCGGGCGCGGTCCACGGCTGCCCACCGGCGCCGTTGTCCACCTCGACCACGTCCCGCAGCCGGATCTTGACCGGCGCCTGCAGGTGCAGCTCGCCGTTGTCGTACGCCATCCGCGCCTCGGCGTCCGAGCTGAACGCCCGGCCCTCCCCGCGCTCACCGGTGGTGAGGTGGGTCAGGTGGTAGAGCCCGATGACCATGTCCTGGGTGGGCATGGTGACCGGCTTGCCGTCGGCCGGCTTGAGGATGTTGTTCGACGACAGCATCAGGATCCGCGCCTCGGCCTGGGCCTCGGCGGACAGCGGCACGTGCACCGCCATCTGGTCACCGTCGAAGTCGGCGTTGAACGCGGTGCAGACCAGCGGGTGGATCTGGATGGCCTTGCCCTCGACCAACTGCGGCTCGAAGGCCTGGATGCCGAGTCGGTGCAGGGTGGGCGCCCGGTTGAGCAGCACCGGGTGCTCGCCGATGACCTCTTCCAGCACGTCCCACACGACCGGGCGCTGCCGCTCGACCATCCGCTTGGCGGACTTGATGTTCTGCGCGTGGTTGAGGTCGACCAGCCGCTTCATCACGAACGGCTTGAACAGCTCCAGCGCCATCTGCTTGGGCAGACCACACTGGTGCAGCTTGAGCTTCGGGCCGACCACGATGACCGAACGGCCGGAGTAGTCGACGCGCTTGCCCAGCAGGTTCTGACGGAACCGACCCTGCTTGCCCTTGAGCATGTCGGACAGCGACTTCAGCGGACGGTTACCCGGGCCGGTGACCGGCCGGCCGCGGCGGCCGTTGTCGAACAGCGCGTCGACGGCCTCCTGCAGCATCCGCTTCTCGTTGTTGACGATGATCTCGGGCGCACCGAGGTCGATCAGCCGCTTGAGCCGGTTGTTCCGGTTGATCACGCGGCGGTACAGGTCGTTCAGGTCGCTGGTCGCGAAGCGGCCACCGTCGAGCTGCACCATCGGGCGCAGGTCCGGCGGGATGACCGGTACGCAGTCGAGCACCATGCCGAGCGGCGAGTTGCGGGTGTTCTGGAACGCCGCGACGACCTTGAGCCGCTTGAGCGCCCGGATCTTCCGCTGACCCTTACCGGTGCGGATGGTCTCCCGCAGGTTCTCCGCCTCGGCCTCAAGGTCCATGTTCTGCACCAGGGCCTTGATCGCCTCGGCGCCCATGCCCCCGGTGAAGTACTCGCCGAACCGGTCGCGCAGCTCACGGTAGAGCAACTCGTCGGTGACCAACTGCTTCGAGTCCAGCTTGCGGAAGGTGTCCAGCACCTCGTCCAGGCGGTCGATCTCGCGCTGGGCCCGGTCGCGGATCTGGCGCATCTCGCGCTCTCCGCCCTCCTTGACCTTGCGCCGGACGTCCGCCTTCGCGCCCTCCGCCTCCAGCTCGGCCAGGTCGGCCTCGAGCTTGGCGGCCCGCTTCTCGATCTCCGAGTCGCGGCTGTTCTCCGACTGCCGCTTCTCGGCCAGGATCTCGTTCTCGATGGTCGAGAGGTCGCGGTGACGCGCTTCGGCGTCGACGCTCGTCACGACGTACGAGGCGAAGTAAATGATCTTCTCGAGGTCCTTCGGGGCGAGGTCCAGCAGGTAACCCAGCCGGCTCGGCACGCCCTTGAAGTACCAGATGTGGGTCACCGGCGCGGCGAGCTCGATGTGGCCCATCCGCTCACGGCGGACCTTCGAGCGGGTCACCTCGACGCCGCAGCGCTCACAGATGATGCCCTTGAACCGGACCCGCTTGTACTTGCCGCAGTAGCACTCCCAGTCCCGCTGCGGACCGAAGATCTTCTCGCAGAAGAGCCCGTCCTTCTCCGGCTTGAGGGTGCGGTAGTTGATCGTCTCGGGCTTCTTGACCTCGCCGTGCGACCACTGACGGATGTCGTCGGCGGTCGCCAGCCCAATTCGCAACTCGTCGAAAAAGTTGACGTCGAGCACGTTCAATTCCCTCACACGTCGCTTGTTGCGTTAGCAGCTGACCGGGTCTGGGCTCGGGGCGGGGCGGCCTCCGGAGAGAACGCCCCGCCACCGAGGCCCAACGTCACACTTCCTCGACCGAGCTCGGCTCGCGCCGGGAAAGGTCGATACCCAGCTCCTCCGCGGCCCGGAAGACCTCGTCGTCGGTCTCGCGCATCTCCAGGGCCACGCCGTCGCTGGAGAGCACCTCGACGTTGAGGCACAGCGACTGCAGCTCCTTGAGCAGCACCTTGAACGACTCCGGGATGCCCGGCTCGGGGATGTTCTCGCCCTTGACGATCGCCTCGTAGACCTTGACCCGGCCCAGGACGTCGTCGGACTTGATCGTCAGCAGCTCCTGCAGGGCGTACGCGGCACCGTAGGCCTGCATCGCCCAGCACTCCATCTCACCGAAGCGCTGGCCACCGAACTGCGCCTTACCACCCAGCGGCTGCTGCGTGATCATCGAGTACGGACCGGTCGACCGAGCGTGGATCTTGTCGTCGACCAGGTGGTTGAGCTTCAGGATGTAGATGTAGCCGACCGCGATCGGGTCCGGCAGCGGCTCGCCGGAGCGACCGTCGAACAACTGCGCCTTACCGGTGGCGCCGATCAGCTGCTTGCCGTCCCGGTTGGGCAGGGTCGACGCGAGCAGACCGGAGATCTCCTCCTCGCGGGCACCGTCGAAGACCGGCGTGGCCACGTTGGTGTCCGGCTCGGACTCGTCCGCACCGATCCCTTGGAGCTGACGCTTCCACTCCGCGTCGTCGCCGTCGACCTTCCAACCGGTCTTGGCCACCCAGCCCAGGTGGGTCTCCAGCACCTGGCCGATGTTCATCCGGCTCGGCACACCCAGCGGGTTGAGCACGATGTCGACCGGGGTGCCGTCCTCCAGGAACGGCATGTCCTCGACCGGCAGGATCTTGGAGATGACGCCCTTGTTGCCGTGCCGGCCGGCGAGCTTGTCGCCGTCCTGGATCTTCCGCTTCTGGGCGACGTAGACCCGGACCAACTCGTTGACGCCCGGCGGCAGCTCGTCGCCGTCCTCGCGGGAGAAGGTACGCACGCCGATGACCGTGCCGGTCTCACCGTGCGGCACCTTCAGCGAGGTGTCCCGGACCTCACGCGCCTTCTCACCGAAGATCGCGCGGAGCAGCCGCTCCTCCGGGGTCAGCTCGGTCTCGCCCTTCGGCGTGACCTTGCCGACCAGGATGTCGCCGGGGACGACCTCCGCACCGATCCGGATGATGCCGCGCTCGTCGAGGTCGGCGAGCATCTCCTCGCTGACGTTCGGGATGTCGCGGGTGATCTCCTCCGGGCCGAGCTTGGTGTCCCGCGCGTCGACCTCGTGCTCCTCGATGTGGATCGAGGTGAGCACGTCCTGCTGCACGAGGCGCTGCGACAGGATGATCGCGTCCTCGTAGTTGTGACCCTCCCAGCACATGAACGCCACGAGCAGGTTGCGCCCGAGCGCCATCTCGCCCTCGTCGGTGCACGGCCCGTCGGCGACGACCTGGCCGGCCTCGACCCGGTCACCCTCGAAGACCACCGGCTTCTGGTTGACGCAGGAGCCGGCGTTGGAGCGGCGGAACTTGTGCAGCAGGTACGTCCGGCGGTGGCCGTCGTCCTGGTGGACGGTGATGTAGTCGGCGCACAGGTCCTCGACCACGCCACCGACCTCGGCCACCACCACGTCACCGGCGTCGACCGCGGCGCGGTACTCCATGCCGGTGCCGACCAGCGGCGACTCCGCCTTGACCAGCGGCACCGCCTGACGCTGCATGTTGGCGCCCATCAGGGCCCGGTTCGCGTCGTCGTGCTCCAGGAACGGGATCATCGCGGTCGCGACCGAGGTCATCTGCCGCGGCGACACGTCCATGTAGTCCACCGCGCCGGGCGCGACGTCCTCGGTCTCGCCGCCCTTACGGCGGACCAGGACGCGGTCCTCGGCGAACGTGCCGTCGGCCCGCAGCGGCGCGTTGGCCTGCGCCTTGACGAACCGGTCCTCCTCGTCCGCGGTCAGGTAGTCGATCTGGTCGGTGACCCGACCGTCGACGACCTTCCGGTACGGCGTCTCGATGAAGCCGAACGGGTTGACCCGGGCGAAGGTGGACAGGGCGCCGATCAGACCGATGTTCGGGCCTTCCGGCGTCTCGATCGGGCACATCCGGCCGTAGTGGGACGGGTGCACGTCGCGGACCTCGAAGCCGGCCCGCTCCCGGGACAGACCACCCGGGCCGAGCGCGCTCAGCCGGCGCCGGTGGGTCAGGCCCGCCAGCGGGTTGGTCTGGTCCATGAACTGGGACAGCTGCGAGGTGCCGAAGAACTCCCGGATCGCGGCCACCACGGGACGGATGTTGATCAGGGTCTGCGGCGTGATCGCCTCGACGTCCTGAGTCGTCATCCGCTCGCGGACGACCCGCTCCATCCGGGAGAGGCCGACCCGAACCTGGTTCTGGATCAGCTCGCCCACGGTACGCAGGCGCCGGTTGCCGAAGTGGTCGATGTCGTCGGCCTCGTAGCCCTCCTCACCGGCGTGCAGCCGGCAGAGGTACTCCACGGTGGCGACGATGTCGTCCTCGGTCAGCGTGCCGGTGGTGATCGGCACGTCCACTTCGAGCTTCTTGTTGAACTTGTACCGACCGACCTTGGCGACGTCGTACCGCTTCGGGTTGAAGAAGAGGTTGTCGAGCAGGGTCTGGGCGTTCTCACGGGTCGGCGGCTCGCCAGGGCGCAGCTTCCGGTAGATGTCGAGTAGCGCCTCGTCCTGGCCGGCGATGTGGTCCTTCTCGAGCGTGGTCATCATCAGCTCGGACCAGCCGAACTTCTCACGGATCCGCTCGGCCGACCATCCGACGGCCTTGAGCAGCACCGTGACGGCCTGCCGACGCTTGCGGTCGATGCGTACGCCGACCGTGTCGCGCTTGTCGATGTCGAACTCCAGCCAGGCACCCCGGCTCGGGATGACCTTGACGCTGGAGAGGTCGCGGTCGGAGGTCTTGTCCGGCTGCTTGTCGAAGTAGACGCCCGGCGAGCGGACGAGCTGGCTGACCACGACGCGCTCGGTGCCGTTGATGATGAAGGTGCCCTTCGGCGTCATCATCGGGAAGTCACCCATGAACACCGTCTGGCTCTTGATCTCGCCGGTGGTGTTGTTGGTGAACTCCGCGGTCACGAAGAGCGGCGCGCAGTAGGTCAGGTCCTTCTCCTTGCACTCCTCGATCGAGGCCTTGACCTCGTCGAAGCGCGGTGCCGAGAAGGAAAGCGACATGGTGCCGGAAAAGTCCTCAATGGGACTGATCTCGTCGAGGATTTCCGCGAGACCCGAGCGTGCGTGCGGGTCGTCCGCCGACCGGCCCTGCCAACCCTCGTTGCCGACGAGCCAGTCGAAGGACTCGTTCTGAATGGCGAGGAGGTTGGGGACCTCGAGGTGTTCGGTGATCCGACCGAAGGAAACTCGGCGGGGAGCGAATGCGCTCGACGTACGACTGGTCTTCGCAGGGCGGGAAGCTGCCAAGATGCGTCCTTCCGAGGACCGGTGCTGCAGAACGGCTGGTACGCGTGCACTCCAATGACCCCACCAGAAAATATCCATAAACGGACATTTCCGAGCAGGGGTCAAGTCGGAAGGCAGCGCAAACTAGCAGTGTAGCCGAGAGGCTAACCGCTGTCCAGCCCACCCCGCAGGAAGTTGCGGAACGGGCCTCGGGACCCTGGAAACGGGTCGCACCGGGCCGCTCGGAACGCAACGTCCCTGCCGGGCCGCCCAGGTGTCTGCGGCGGTGGTGCTGCCGCTTCATACCCAGCCGGTGGCCGTCGCAAGCGCGGAAGGTCTTGCTGATGTCAGCGTGCCTGGGAGGCCATGGTCGCGTCAAGGGCCGGTGCCGCCATCCGACGCTCTTTCCCACCGACGGGCGAAACGAGCGCCGTTCGCCCCCGCGCCCGCCGCGACGCACACGCCCTGCTCATGACCGGTTCCGGGCGGTGAAACCACACAGCGGGCGGCGATCCGAGATCCGGATCGTCGCCCGCCGCGATGTGGGTGTGCCCCGGCTCACGTGAGCCGGGGCGCCCGGGTGAGGCTCAGGTCACTTGAGGGTGACCTTGGCGCCCTCGCCCTCCAGCTTGGCCTTGGCCTTGTCGGCGGCCTCCTTGTTGACCTTCTCCAGGACCGCCTTCGGCGCGGCCTCGACCAGGTCCTTGGCCTCCTTGAGGCCCAGGCCGGTCAGCTCACGCACGACCTTGATGACCTGGATCTTCTTGCCACCGTCGGCGTCGAGGATGACGTCGAACTCGTCCTTCTCCGGCTCGGCCTCGGCGGCGGCGCCACCCTGGGCCGGGCCCGCGGCGACCGCGACCGGCGCGGCGGCGGTGACCTCGAAGGTCTCCTCGAACTGCTTCACGAACTCGGAGAGCTCGATCAGCGTCATCTCCTTGAACGCGTCGAGCAGCTCTTCGGTGCTGAGCTTCGCCATGTCTGGCGTCCTTTCTGAATGGTTTATCTAAGAACGTGGGTGCGCCGGGTGGCCTCAGGCCGCCTCGGCGCCCTCCTTCTCGCGCTTGTCCTGCAGTGCGGCCGCCAGACGGGCGGTCTTCGACAGCGGGGCCTGGAACAGGGCCGCAGCCTTGCTCAGGTTGCCCTTCATCGCGCCGGCCAGCTTGGCCAGCAGCACCTCGCGGGACTCCAGGTCGGCGAGCTTCGTGACCTCGGCCGCGGTGATGGCCTTGCCCTCGAAGACGCCGCCCTTGATGACGAGCTTCGGGTTGGACTTCGCGAAGTCGCGAAGTCCCTTCGCCGCCTCGACGATGTCGCCCGAAACGAAAGTCAGCGCGGTAGGACCGGTGAACAGCTCGTCGAGGCCGGAGATGCCCGCGTCCGCCGCAGCACGCTTGGCCAGCGTGTTCTTGGCGACCGTGTAGGTGGTCTCCTTGCCGAGCGAGCGCCGCAGCTGGGTGAGCTGGGAAACCGTCAGACCGCGGTACTCGGTCAGCACGGTGGCACCCGCGCTGCGGAAACTCTCCGTCAGCTCAGCAACGGCCGTGGCCTTGTCGGCCCGGATCGGCTTGTCCGCCATGTCCCTCCTCTCTCGTTACTCGAGGCTGGTCACCGTCGCAGACAGGCGCCTGTGACGGGGGCGGAGGCACCGCGGCAACAGAAAAGCCCCGGCGCAGGGCGCACGGGGCGAGGTCGGCGGAGATCATCGCAGTCGGCGGACCACGGGACACTGCCGGTTATCGCTTGCCGCCCTACGCGGGTCGCCCGTCTTCGCGGGACCTTCGACCGTGCCGAGGCACGGTGACCAGCGGTCTCTGGGTGGATCCTCACACATGACAACATGTGTGAACCTACGTAGCGTACGCGACCACGCGCCGCTCCACCAAATGCTCTGCTGTGCCCCTGCTCACCCGGCTGAGGCCACCGGCCGTACGCGGCGGACCGTCAGATCCGCCGACGAGAGCCGGAAGGGCCCCGCCACGACCGTGGCGGGGCCCTTCGCGGAGGTCGATGCTCAGCTGTCGGCCGAGCCCTCCTGCAGGTTCTTCACCAGGTTCGGGTCGATCGGCACACCCGGGCCCATCGTCGTGGTGAGGGTGACCTTCTTGAGGTACTTGCCCTTCGCCGCGGACGGCTTGGCCCGCAGCACCTCGTCGAGGACCGCCGCGTAGTTGTCCACCAGCTGGTTCTCGGAGAACGAGGCCTTGCCGATGATCAGGTGCAGGTTGGAGTGCTTGTCAACCCGGAAGGTGATCTTGCCGCCCTTGATGTCCGCGACCGCCTTGGTGACGTCCATGGTCACCGTGCCGGTCTTCGGGTTCGGCATCAGACCGCGCGGGCCCAGGATCCGCGCGATCCGACCGATCTTGGCCATCTGGTCCGGCGTGGCGATCGCCGCGTCGAAGTCCAACCAACCGCCCTGGATCCGGGCGACCAGCTCGTCGGTACCCACCTCGTCGGCACCGGCGGCGACGGCCTCCTCGGCCTTCGCACCGGCGGCGAAGACGATCACGCGGGCGGTCTTACCGGTGCCGTGCGGCAGGTTGACCGTGCCGCGGACCATCTGGTCCGCCTTGCGGGGGTCGACGCCGAGGCGCATGGCGACCTCGACCGTGGCGTCGAACTTGACGTTGGTCGTCTCCTTGGCCAGCTTGACGGCCTCGGCGGGGGTGTAGAGCTTGGACCGGTCGATGACCTCGGCGGCCTTGCGGTAGCTCTTGCTGCGCTGCATTTCTGTCTACTCCTGTGGTTTCTGGCGGGCCCGCGGTGCTCGCGCGCCCTCCCACGATCCGTACGGGTTCGCTGTGGCCGAGATCAGTCGGTGACGTTCAGGCCCATCGACCGGGCGGTACCGGCAATGATCTTCTCGGCCTGGTCGAGGTCGTTGGCGTTGAGGTCGGCCATCTTCTTCTCGGCGATCTCGCGCAGCTGGGCGCGGGTCACCGAGCCGACCTTCTGGGTGTGCGGGACGCCCGAGCCCTTCGGCACACCGGCGGCCTTGATCAGCAGCCGGGCGGCGGGCGGGGTCTTCAGCACGAAGGTGAAGGACCGGTCCTCGTACACGCTGATCTCGGCGGGGACGATGTCGCCCCGCTGCGACTCGGTCTGCGCGTTGTAGGACTTGCAGAACTCCATGATGTTCACGCCGTGCTGACCGAGCGCGGGGCCCACCGGCGGCGCCGGGGTGGCCTGGCCCGCCGGCAGCTGAAGCGTGAACGTCTTGACGAGCTTCTTCTTCGGAGGCATGTCTCTTCCTGGGGCTTGGAACTGGGAATTGTTCGCACCGACGTCGCCGTCGGGCGCGCACGGTCAGCGCGTGTGGACGGCGGCGACGTTCTAGGGTAGCGCAGGCCGGAATCCACCCGCCCACAGAGGTGCCCCCCGACGGGGCGAACCGGACCAGACGAACGTCGTCGACCGGCCGCGACGACCACCCGGGTCGTCGCCGCCGGTCGACGCGGTCAGATCTTGGCGACCTGGTTGAAGTTCAGCTCCACCGGCGTCTCCCGGCCGAAGATCGACACCAGCACCTTGAGCTTCTGCTGGTCGGCGTTGATCTCGCTGATCGTGGCCGGCAGCGACGCGAAGGCGCCGTCGGTGACCGTGACCGAGTCGCCGACCTCGAAGTCGAGGACCTTGATCTCCGGCTTGGCCTTCTTCTGCTCGGTCTCGACGGCCGGCGCCAGCCACTTCAGCACCTCGTCGAGGCTCAGCGGGGCCGGACGGTCGGCCCGGTCCGTGGCGCCCACGAATCCGGTCACCCCGGGCGTGTTGCGCACGCAGGAGTAGGACTCGGCGGTCAGCTCCATCCGGACCAGGATGTAGCCCGGGAAGACCTTCGCCTGAACCTGGGACCGCTTGCCGTTCTTGACCTCGACCTCTTCCCGGGTCGGCACCTCGACCTGGTAGATGTAGTCCTCCATGTCGAGGGACGTGATCCGGGTCTCGAGGTTGGTCTTGACCTTGTTCTCATAGCCGGCGTACGAGTGCACCACGTACCAGTCGCCCGGCGCGTAGCGCAGCTTCTGCCGCAGCTCCGCCACCGGGTCGTAGTCCTCGTCGGGTGCGGGCTCCGTGGTCGCGAACTCCGGCTCGCTGGCGGCCTCGACCGACTCGTCGTTCGCCGCCGTCGCCACCGTGGACTGCTCGTCCGGGGTCTCGGCGGTCTCGTCGTACTCAGGCACGCTTGCTCACTTCCGTCACTATCGGCACAGTCAGCCGGTCAGCTGGGGTTGCCGAAGACCCACAACACGCCCTTCGCGAAGGCGTAGTCAAGGCCGGCCACGATCGTCAGCATCATCGCGACGAATGCGACCACCACGGCCGTGTAGGTCAGCAGCTCCTTGCGCGTCGGCCAGATGACCTTACGCAGTTCGGCCACGACCTCGCGGATGAAACGCGCGACGCGGCCGAACAGGCCAACCTTCTCGGCATCGGCGCGCGTCTTCGACCGGCTGTCGGCGGAATCCGCCTTGGCCCGCTCACGGGTGGCGGTGCCGCCCCGTGATACCAGCTCGTCCGCGTCGGTGGCGTCGTCGTCGGCACCGTCGCCGTCGTTGACCACCTCGTCGTTCAGGCGGTCGTCGTCGGCGTCCTCGCCGCGCCGCTTGTTGTCGGCCACTTCGCCCTCCGTCGCGGGATGTCGGGGTCGTACGCGGTACACGCGTACGCGGCGCTGGTCACGCCGGCCGGACCAACCGTCCCGGGACGGGCCGCGGCCGGCGGATCAACCGGAGGGGCCCCGATGCCTCGGAACCTCTCCGCCGATGCCACCACCACGGGCCGCACGCCACCGAGCGGTGACGCGACCCACGGAACGGTCAGGCCTGAGGCGCAGGGGTGACAGGACTTGAACCTGCAGCCTGCGGTTTTGGAGACCGCTGCTCTGCCAATTGAGCTACACCCCTGTGCGGCAACGCTCGTCCCACCAGGTCACACGACCAGGCAGGAGTCACTTGCCCCACGGCGGACCAGTGTACGGGTACGGACCCGACTTTCCCAACCGGTCCACCGATCGTGCCGGACGGGGCCGCTCAGGCGGAGGTCCGCACGATGGCCCGCGCCTGCGACAACACCTTCTCGCCCTGACAGGTGGCGGTGATGTCGAGCCTGGTCAGGCCCTCCTCGGTGACCTCGCGGACCACGGCGGTCACCACGATCTCGGTGCCCTGGTCGTCGTCCGGCACGACCACCGGGCGGGTGAACCGGACGTTGTAGTCGACCACCGCGTCGGGGCCACCGGCCCAGGCGGTGACGGCCCGGCCGACCAGCGCCATGGTGAACATGCCGTGCGCGATCACCCCCGGCAGACCCACCTTGGTCGCGAACCGGTCGTTCCAGTGGATCGGGTTGAAGTCGCCCGAGGCGCCGGCGTAGCGGACCAGGTCCGCCCGGGTCACTCGGAACGTCTGGGTGGTCAGCTCCATGTCAGGCCTCCCCGCGTACGACGAGCTTGGACCAGACCGTGACCACCGGCTCGCCGGCGGTCGTACTGACCTCGGTCCGGGTGGTCAGGAACTCGTGACCACCCCGGCTGGTGATGTCCTCCACGAAGTTGACGCAGACCAGTTCGTCGCCGGCCGCCACCGGGCGGGTGTACGCGAACCGCTGGTCGCCGTGGACGACCCGGCTGTAGTCGACGCCGAGGGCCGGGTCCTCGACGATCTGGCGGCTGGCGGCCATGGTGATCACCACGGGGAAGGTCGGCGGCGCGACCACGTCGGGATGGCCGAGGGCTCGGGCCGCCTCCGGGTCGTGGTAGGCGGGATCGGTCGCCCCGATCGCCGCAGCGAACTCACGGATCTTCTCGCGGCCCACCTGGTAGGGGGCGGTCGGCGGGAAACTGCGGCCGACGAAGGAGTGGTCCAGGGACATGCCGCGAACCTACACGCAACGCATGATCGCCGGTCCGAGCGGTCGACGTCGGCCCGAAGGCCGCGCCGCCGCACGAACCGGCGATCGTGGAATGCGTCGACCCGGGCCGAATCGGCCCGGCCGGGTCAGCGGGTCTCGCGGTGAACGGTGTGCCGTCCGTCCCGGGGGCAGAACTTCTTCAGCTCGATGCGGTCCGGGTCGTTACGGCGGTTCTTGCGCGTGATGTAGTTGCGCTCCTTGCACTCCACACACGCCAAAGTGATCTTCGGCCGGACATCGGTCGCCTTCGCCACGGCGGAGTGCCTTCCTCGCTAACGGATACAACTACAGCGCTACAGCGTACGCCCCACCAGGGCGGACACGCAAAGCGGGCGCCCAGGGCGCCCGTCCTACCGACCGCCGGAATGCTCCGGACGGACGAGAGTAGCGGTGGCCGGACTTGAACCGGCGACACAGCGATTATGAGCCGCTTGCTCTGCCATCTGAGCTACACCGCCGTGGTGGGCCCAGCCGGGCCCTCTGAGCCCCCTTACGGAATCGAACCGTAGACCTTCTCCTTACCATGGAGACGCTCTGCCGACTGAGCTAAGGGGGCCTGCGCGATCACTCGGTGGCCGCGCAGAGGTAAGAGTACACGGCCCCACCTCGCTGGTGAAATCGGATCCCCAGGCACGCCGTACGTACAGCTCAGGGCACCACTCGCAGGCGCGGCAGCTCGTGGTCGGTGATCGACTCCGGGTCGACCTGGGCGCCGAACCAGGCCTCCAGACGCTCGTACGGCAACGGGCGGCTGAACAGGAATCCCTGGCCGATCTCACAGCCGATGTCCTGGAGCAGTTCCAGGGTCAGCTCGCTCTCCACCCCCTCGGCCACCACGGTCAGGCCGAACTGTTGGGAGAGAGTCACCACGGCGTTGACGATCGCCAGGTCACCGGGATCGGTCGCCATGCCCTGGACGAAGGAGTGGTCCACCTTGACCTCGTGCACCGGCAACCGGCGCAGGTGGGCCAGCGACGAACTGCCGGTGCCGAAGTCGTCCACCGAGAGCCGTACGCCGAGGTCCCGCAGGCGGCGCAGGGTCGGGATGGGCCGGTCGGTGCCGTCCAGCACACCGGCCTCCTCGATCTCCAGGGTCAACAACTGCGCCGGTACGTCGTACTCGGCCAGCAACTCACGTACCCGCTCCGGGAAGTGCTGGTCGTTCAGCGTACGCGCGGAGATGTTGACCGCGACGGCGAGCGACTGGCCGCCGTGCGCCCAGTCGCGGCTGTGGCGCAGCCCCTCCCGCAGCACGAACTCGGTGAGCCGACCGAGCTGGCCGGTGTGTTCGGCCACCGCGACGAAGTCCTGCGGCGCGACCGTGCCGTGGGTCGGGTGGTCCCACCGGGCCAGGCACTCCACCCCCACCAGACGCCGGTCGCGCAACGTCACCTTCGGCTGGTAGTAGATCTCCAGCTCGCCGTTGTCCAGAGCGCTGCGCAGGTCACCGGCGAGACCCAGCCGGTGCAGCGCCCGCGACTCCAGGGCCGGCGTGTAGAGCTGCACGCTGCCCGGGACCGACTTCGCCGCCGACGCCGCCACGTCCACCCGTTGCAGCAGCGTCGCCGGGTCGCTGCCGTGATCCGGATGCACCACCACGCCGACGGCGGTGTCCACGTCCAGCGTGAGGGCGTCGAAGACCATCTCGTCCCGGATCTGCTCGCGAAGCTGACCGGCGAGCTCCACCGCCGCCTCGGCGCTCTCCAGGCGCAGCGTCACCAGGAACTCGTCGCCGCCGGCCCGACCCACCAGGGCCGCCGACGGTACGCATCCGCGCAGCCGATCGGCGACCTCGACCAGCACCTTGTCCCCGGCGGCGTGCCCGAGGGACTCGTTGACCTGGCGCAGCCGGTCGACGTCGAAGAGCAGCAGCGCCACCACCTCGCCGGGGGCCCGGATCCGGACCGCCTCGGTCAGTGCGCCGAGGATCCGGCGGCGGTTGGGCAGCTTGGTGAGCCCGTCGTGGTACGCGTCGTGCCGCAACCGGTCGACCAGACGCGAGTTCTCCAGCGCGACCGCCGCGTGTGCCGCCACCGTCTCGAAGACCGTCACGTCCGCGGCCCGGAACGAGTTGGTGTCGCCGAGCCGGTTGGTCACCTCAAGCGTGCCGATGATCGCCTTGCCGGACCGCAGCGGCACCACGATCACGTCCTTGACCGAGGTCGACCCCAGCGCGTCGCGCAACTCCGGGTCGTCGCCGCCCAGCCGAGCGCTGACCGCCACGGTCTCCTGCCGGGCCACCGCGACGTCCCGCAACGCGGCCGGGCTGAGCGTGGAGTCCAGCAGACCGGGCTTACCCTCCTGAGCGGTCAGCAGCACCTCCGGGTGGCGCCCCTGGGCCGGCAGCCAGAGGGTGGCGGACTCCGCCTGCATCAGGCTGCGGATCCGGACCAGCAACGCGTCGATGAGGTTGCCGTCCGGGCCGCTCTCGGTGATCCCCTTGGTGAACTCGTACATCTCGGCGACCGTGCGGTGCTGCCGGAAGAACTGCGCGTACGAGCCGTAGACCAGGGCGAAGGCGATACCCAGACCGGCGAAGAGGAAGACCGCCCAGGGCGTGCCCTCAAGCGCGATGATGATCACCAGGCCGATCGCGAGGTTGATCGTGACCGCGAGCAGCATCGGCGGGGCGGCCCGCAGCATCTCCCGCCCGGCCTGCCAGCCCTGCACCACGGAGACCACCGCGACCACGGCGGCCAGCGCGACGAGGGTGTGCGTACCCACGGCGGCGGTCAACACCGCCCAGGTGCCCGGGCCGACGCCACCCGGCTGCGGCAGGACGTGGTAGACCACGGTCGCCAGCGAGGTCGCGATCGCCGCGAGTGCGACGTTGAACCAGAACTTCGCCGGCAGCAGCTTGCGTCGGATCTGCACCACGATGGCGGCGGCCGTGTACGCCAGCACCACCGACAGCGGCGGCAGCAGATAGAGGGCGACGACCAGCGGGATCTCGGTCGGCGTGGCGGCGAGCGCCTGACGCCGCACCACGACGTTGATGGTCGGCAAAGCGGCGGCCACCATCGCCGCCGTGAGCAGCAACGTCATCGGCCAGTCCCCCAGGGCGGGGGACGTCGTCAGCCCGAGGATCAGCGAGAAGACGACAGCACCGAGCGCCAACGGCCCGGTGACCAGCCAGGCGTACTCCGTCCGCCGTCGGATGGGGCGGGGGCGAGGCGTCATGGCTCCCCTAGCGACCTGAACTCAGCGGATCCCGGAGATGCCCGGACCCAGCACCGGGTGCTGCGGGCCGGGCAGCAACGGGGCCGGCGGAAAGTCCCGTCAGGGGATCAGCGACCCTAGCGTCGGCATGTTCCACTCGAGACCATTCGCCCTGACATCGAACTCCGCGACCGTGCTCGTCGCGAGAACCAGGCCGGTAACGAGCAAGAGGGAGCCGAGTAGCCGGCCCAAACGTCGAGCAGACATCTGTGCTCCTGAGTGGGGTGATGGGAACGCGATGGAGGTCCCACGATGGTGCCACAGCGAGTCGGCCGGTGGAAAGTTCACAGACCTGATGTTGGTCCGGATGTCGTCCGGCACCGCACTTACGTACCCGTGCCCTACAACGTCCGGGCAGGTCAGCGCTGGCAGCGCCGTTGTCACCGAAGAAGAAGACACCAACTACCCATTCCCTACTTAGGTGGCGTAGCGGATCTAGCGGACAATGGCGAAGAATACTTTTGACCGGATATTGCGGAATGGCGGAAGACCTCCAATCGCACCACCGTGAGCGATCAGTCACCCCGCGTTTGCGACCGCTCTTCCGCCCCGCGTCGGTCCGCGTCCTCCATCGCGTGCCGAACCAGCCAGCCGGATCACCAGGCAGAGCCCCGCCACCCCGACACCCACGCCGCAGGGGCGAACGGCACGCTGTGGAGCTGCACGAACCCAGAGTAGGCCGAACACACCATCGCAGTCACCCCCATGGATGGCCGAATCGTGCCAACCTGCGCGAAGGTGCTGCTCATCGGTGCCGCCAGGTGATCTGTCGGGTACCCGCTCCCACCGTCGGAGACATTCGGCGTCCTCGCTGACCAGCGGCCGGACGAAAAATACGACCTTCCCGGTTCACCGCTACCCGACCTCGACCGGCCGGAGGTACCGACGGCTTCCGCATTATCAAACCCGATTCCGTACTTCGATAAAGGTGTGGAGTCGCGGAGAACGCCCCCGAAGGTCGAGGAGGCCGCCGGTCGGGGTGACATGAGCCGCGAGTGGCACCGGCCCGTTCTCGTCCTCGTGCTGGCATGGCACTGCCGCAGGCGCGCACACCGCCATGTAGCTCCCCAGGAAGACCTTCCGCTGCCGGCCACCGGTCTCGTACGTCACGTTCAGTCCGCGTCGGACCGTCCGGCCCTCCCCGACGAACTCGTAACCGAGCAGGATCTCGATGTGCACGGTGCCGTGGGGATGGTCGACCGGATCAGCGGCAGCCGGACCGGGAATGACGAACCCGGCCGGATCCTCCGCACCGTCAAGGTCAGGGTGAGCCGGCGGCCAGCCCTCGGAGTCCACCACGGGTGATCCTCGGGACGCAGTCAGCAACCGCACCTGGGCACCGAGCAGACGAGCCGAGCCACCGTGCATGACCGGCTCGATGCTCTTGATCGTCACCGGCCCCTTGTCGATCCGAACGATTGTGACGCCGTCCGTGAGTCGATGACCGACAGCGAAGGATCCTCCCCAGCCGTAGCTGCCCGTCTGGACAAACACGTCATCGCCAAGCTGGCCACTGGCCCGGAACGGCGAACCGCAGCCGGTGGCGGCGAGTGCCAGAACAAGGATGCCCGCCGTCCCCGCTCGGACGAACCGAGTGCCCACGCAACCTCCTCGACCTCACGGTGCGCCAGCCGGCGGCGGGCCGCCCTGCCTGCTACGGCGCCGGGCACACAGCTACCGACGACAGGCGGGGAGTTGCCTCACGACGAGGATCCTGACAGCCCGCATCAATTCCCGACGGCAAGGACTCGGCCCAGGAAGTCGCTCAGGGCGCAACGGGCTGGACTCAGCCGGACGGAGCTAGCTCGACGAGAACGGCCCCCGACCAGCATCTCTGCTGGTCGGGGGCCGTTCTCGCACCTGGTGGCGGGTAGAGGATTCGAACCTCTGTAGCTTTCGCGACGGATTTACAGGATGCTTCGAACCTGCGACCCGCGTAGCGGTTGACCTGGTAACCGTTACCTAGTCGGGAGCACCGACAGGGCTGCCGCCCACGATCCGCCCACAGCGAACCGGGACGTCCATTCACTGTCACGGACCACATGGCGTAGGCGCCGCCTCGCGGCTCGACTTCGCGACTTCAAGATCTAGATTGATCCTGATGCAACCATCCCAGGCTATTTGCTTGGTGAATCGCCTCCGCGCTCGAAATCCTCATCGCCACCCGCCGCGCCGGCACTCATCCACTCATAGATCTTTCCCGATGCCCATTGCTCCGCTGTCGCAGATATAGACTTCAAGTTTCCACCAAACAGTGCCCCGTATAGAGAAAGAGAAGCAGCAATAAGGATGGCGGCGAAGGCCGCTGCCGCAACACCTCCCTCCAAGGTCACGGGACTGACCCCAGGCCAAGGTGTGGCAAGAAATGCGCCGACTGCAGCCGCAACACCGACTAGCGTGATCGCAGACATCGTAGCCATACGCCCTAGGCGTCTAGCTACAGCGCGCAGATTACGCTCACTACTTTGCGCATCTGCTAGCTTTTCGGCTTTCTGTTGGTCGGCGTCAGCGCGCGCTCGCTCAAGCTCGGCCAAAGCTTGAGACTTCCGCTGCCTCTCATCGTCTGCTTCAGCCATTGCGGCACCCGCAATGTTTTCATGCGCCTTAGCAAGAACGCGATCCACGGTGCCCTCCGTGAAGGCATCTGGGTCTTCCCCGGTCTGATACATAACCAAGGAACGAACCCCGATCGACTGACGAAGAAGCACATACTCATCGTCAGTTATTCGCTCCCGCTCTCGCAGCGATTCAATCTTCTCCACGTAGCGCTTCCAGAGATGATCCGATGGCCGCATGGCCGCGAAGCAGTCCGCAATAATTACATGCTCTGGGAGCTCAGGTGCCACTAGAGGCTGCTTTAGCCAGAGCAGAGTAGTAAGCACGAAGTCGGCAATACAGAGCGGTATGGTTTCACGCTCAGAGTCCTCTAATCTCATATACCGCCTAGAGGCCCTGGCCAGTGCGGTATTGTGCGATACGAACACCGCTCGCGCATCGTCCAAGTGGCGAAACTGGCGGCCACCGCGAAGGCGGTAGATAGCCGTAAGCGAGTCGATGTCTCGCAGCAAGGCCGCCGGGTTCCGATGCCTGATCTCCTGCTGAAGGACTTCCTCAAGCCGTGGCTCATCGAGCGTCAGCGGACGGTCGTGCTCCGGCTTTTCACGCACTCGAACGCCGATCGCCTCAAGCCTTGCCTCAAAGCTCTCCTTGAGCTCTAAGACATCGCTGGCCCCCCAGCCAGCCGACAGCATGAATTCGGTTGTCTCACCATAGGAGTAGCGACCTCCCGAAGAGACAGCTTTTTGACATGCATCCAGAACGCCTACGATCTCCCCAAGAGTATGCTGGAAGCAGTAGACCCTAGCCCCCAATTTGATCGCAAGTTCTATAGATTCGCGCGCGAGGAGCTGCAAGTCCGGGCCGGATGCCCCCACCGCACGAAGCAGCATAGTTGTGTCAGCATAAATTCGGAGGCGATCAAGCCTCGCACCGAAAGAAGTGTCCTCGGGGAAGTAGAGAGAAGTCGCGAGAAGCGCCCCCTTTACCACTGCGGAGAAGTATTCGAACCCCTCGGGATTCTTCAGGTGTAGATAATTGACGAATCCGCCTATTATGTATCGCATACTACCGAGTTGCACATCACCCAGGTCCACCAACGGACTTCCGTTGACAACCGTTGCCAGCAGGGGAGCCGCGTTTTCCTTGATGAAGGCATTCAACCCACCATCAAACGCATCCTCCGTCAGATCCTCATCGAATTCTTCTTTGGCATAGAGGACGCCCTGCCTCACGAGCGCGGCGTGTTTCCTTCGAACTTCTGCCCGGCTGGCCGACAAGTCAAACTCTGCTAGTACTTCACGTTCTGGATAAAGGACTCCCGCTTCCTGCCTGAACATCCCCCTCTTCTTGCAACGCTTTGCAAGAATCTTCAAGACGCCGCCGGGGATGTTGATACCATATTCTTTATGGATGTCCTCTTGAAGCTCAGGGATGGAGAAGGCCGCCTGGCGAGAGTGATACGCGCGATCGGCTATAAAAGGAATAAAGTTGTCGAGGACATCTTTCTGCTGCCGGTCAAAGTTGACCTTCAAGATGGCCATGCTTGTCAAAGTTGTTGACACGCCAACTCCATTATCTACACGCCGGGCGCGTGCGACCAGTAGCCAGCTTGCATCGGCCGTGCAACGATCTTGCAGGAGCGGCGCAATCCTGATGCCCTGGAGACTCACGCGAGGATTGCTCGCAGCTTAGCCATGTCCGTTGCGGTGGGTCGAACTTGAGTCGGTTGATCAACCGAGGGCTCGGCAAATTTCACCGCCTATCAGGCAATTCCCACCTTGGATGCAACTGGGCAAAATTCGGGCATCCCACGGAGGTTATTTTTGGCAACAAGCACGCCGGTAGCCCACGCGCAATCTGATCTCCCATCCGGCTTCGAGCGACGACTCCCGAGATCATTTCCGCGCCGAGGCGACTGAGCCGCAAATGATCAGCCAAGCGCACCGCCGATCTTGTCGTTCATGGTGTCGTCGCCGCCGTCGATGCAGTTGGCGTAGACACGGAGCAGGACGGCTACGCCGTGGCCCAGGCGGCGGGCGACCTCGGTGGGTGGGACACCGGCATTGAGCCAGAGCGAGGCTGCCGCGTGGCGGAGGTCGTACGGGCGGCGGGCCAGCGGCGAGGCAGTCTGGGCTTCGGTTAGGGCCTTGTCTCGGGCGAGCTTCCACCAGCGGTCATAGACCGACTCGGAGAGCGGACCGCCGTGCAGACCTCGGAAGAAGCGACCATCCGGACCAACGCCGTGATTCTCGACGTGAGCGCAGAGCAGCTCGACGAGGCGAGGCGGGATCGGGACCGTACGAGTCTCGGCCCTCCCCCGGTGCTTGAGTCCGCGCCGCTCGTGGGAGCCGCCGTCATCGGTCCAGTGGGAGCCGGCGCGCGGGGAGGTACCGGCGAGGACCAGGCGGCCCCAGCGGTATTCGATCTTCTGGTGATCGCAGGATCGGGAGGGCTTGACGGCCGCCAGGTCGTCGAAGTCGGTGCCGCAGTCGGCGCAGCGGCCGGAGAGGTCGCAGTCGTCGCGCCGGAGGTCGGCGGCTTCGGAGGGGCGCATGCCCGCGTAGTAGAGGCAGCCGAAGAAGGCGGTGACCTTGTCGGCGCGTTTGCCGAGAGATTTGACCGCCTCCAGCAGCGCGGCGACTTGGGCGGGGCTTGCCACCACCCGGCGGTCGATGGACTGCGCGACCTCGGGGGCGGTCCACTGGACGCGGTCGACGGGGTTGGAGTCGATCAGCTCCAGCTCGACGGCGTACCCGAGGGCGTTGTAAAAGGTCGCGCGCTTGCGCTGGACGGTGGAGGCAGCAGCGGGCTTGCCATCGAGGCGTACGCAGAGGCTGTCGAGGACGCGGCGGACCATCGCGGGCGAGTCCAGCTCGACGACCGGGAGGGAGACTGTTTCGAGCCAGGCGAGCGCCGCCGCGTGGTCGGCCGGGATCTCGTCGGACCAGCGGCGCGGGTTGAGGCCGTAGAGGTACAGCGCTTCGCGGAGCAGCGCGTCATCGGGTCGGCCCCGCTTGGCTGGCCGGGTGAGCGTGACCGTGATCGAGGTGAGCGCTTCGACGATCGACCGCCGCGTCTTGGCCGCAGCCCGAGGCCACTTCATCTCGACGTACGCGCGGCTGTGCGCGTACCAGGTGGTGGGGTTCTTGGTTCTGGCCTCGGAGACCGGGCGGCCGGTGGCCGGGTCGAAGGGCTCCCCCGCGTTGGCCGCCTGGACCAGCTCGGCGCGGAACGAGTGCGCCAGCGCCTTGGTACGGAACATGTCCTCGAAGCGCTGGCCGCTCACTGCCCAGCGCACCCGCCAGGGTCGGGACTTCCGGTCGGCGCGTTTGGTGATCTCCCAGATCTGGACCTCGTAACTCTTCACGCGGCGTCCTGCTCAAGGTCACCGAGCCACCGACCGAGCGCCGACCGGCGGACCCGAAGCTGACCGTTCGGGAGCTTGATCACCCGTGGCCCCTTGCCGGTCTGCCGCCAGTAGAACCAGGTGGAGCGCGACACACGCAGTTCGGCGAGCACTTCCGGCACGGTCAACAGTTCCTCGTTCATCGCGACTCCTCCCCCGTGTGCTGCGCGTCCTGCTGAGTTGCCGAAAGGTCTGGCGGCCCCTGGGCGGCCCGGTCCTTGGCGGCGAGGAGTTCGGAGCGCCAGCGGGCACGTTCGCCGATCGCCCGAAGCAGCCGGTGTGCCAGCGGACCAACGTCGGGATCGTCGGGTCGGGCGAGTTCCCAGGCGTGGCGCACGGGTTCGACGGTGGCGCCCTGGTCGTCGACGCCATCGAGGCCGATGCTGACGCCGAGCAGGGCGCGTACCCAGGCGCGTACGTCGTGTTTGTGGTCGCTCAGGGTTTTGCCGGACCAGTCGCGGGAGATGAGGATGCGCCGGCCGCCGATGCCGAGGGTGTCCCGCTGGTGAACCTTGCCCTTGCACCGGCCCGGCTTGAGCTTCGCGTTCGTCTTGCGTGGCTGGATGCCGTAGAGCAGCCAGTTCGCGCAGCGTTCGGTGCACGGGGTGAGCTGGAGTTCCTGCCACAGCCGGTCCAGGTGTGCGCGCTGCCTGCTGCTGGTGATCTTGTGAACGTCGCCGGTGTGTTTGGTGATGTACTTCGTGACGTAGCGGATGGTGCGTTCGGCGTCGTCGGTGCCGGGCATGACGCCGCGTGCGTCGACCTGGGAGCCGAAGCGCACGACGTGTACCGGTTCGGCGTCGGGGTCGGCGTCGATGGCGTCGAGTGCTTCCGTCCAGGTGGTCAGCGGCGCGTGGGTGTCGGGGTCGACCCACGCCGAAGCCTGTTCGTCCCAGGCCGGTAGCCGGTCGAGGGTGTACCGCTGGGCGTCGACCGAGGGCCACCACACCTGGTGGTAGGTGGCCGCCGCCACGGTGCGGAGCACGTCGCGGGGGATGGTGCCTCGGATGGCGAAGTGTGCGTGTGGGGCGAGTCGGCGTTGGGGCTCGACGCAGCCGGCGTACTGGACGTTCCAGCCTTCGCAGCGGCGCAGGTTCTGCCAGAACCGGTCGAGCAGTCGGGGGAAGTGGACGGCGTCCCAGGCGGCGCGGCGGTAGTCGTACCGGTCGGGGTTGAGCGGGGTGCCGTCGGGGCGGACCGGGCCGTAGGAGTCGAGGGTGAGCGTGAGCCACATCGAGGGCCGGTAGGCGGTGCCGTCCGGGGCGGTGTAGGTGCGGCCGACGGTGCGCCGCTCGACCTTGCGCCGAGGTAGCTCGGGGGCGTCCTGTCGACGGCGGGTGGAACGCTTGCGGCGGCGGCCGTTGTCCTCGTCGGCCTGGTCGTCGTCGCCGGTCGTGTGTGGCGGGGCGACTCGGCCTCGGAGTCCTTCGGCTGTGATCGCTTCTTCGACTTCGCGGATTGCGTCGTCGAGGTCTTCGACCTGGTCCCATTGGCTGGCTCGGGATGCCTCGTCGCGGGAGAACTCCAGGTGACCGCGTAGCAGGATGAGCGCCTTCTGTTCCTCGGTCGCTGGTTCCGGTGGGGGTAGTGGTTCGTCGTCGCGGTGCCAGCCTTCCCGGATCTGGGCCTGTCGCAGTCGGCGGTTCTTCTTGGCGCACGGGCCGCACTTGTCTTCCCGGGTTGCGCCGCAGGGCAGGTCGATGACTTCGGTCAGGCCGGTGTTCAGGTCGGTGCGCCGCATCGCGAGGGGGCGGACGCAGACGCCGTACTCGGCGGCGATCTCTTTGAGTACGTCGACGGAGCGGGGTAGTGCCATGCGGGCCGCCCGCGACCCCGGCCGAGGAGTGGCAGCCGGGGTCGGGGCGGGTTCGAGGCCGGGCAGGGTCGCAGCGGTCATCGGATGATCCCGACGACGTGCGGCCGGTTTGGCTGGACGGCACGGGGCGGCAGTGCTGCCGGGACGACGGACGGCGTCGGCTCAGCCGGGCGGACCGGCTCGACTTCGGTGGCCAGCTCAGTTTCGTCGGACCGGTACGGGGTCGGCTGGTGCTGCTCGACGGTCGGTGGGGTGATCGGGGCGTTGGAGAGGACGACCTTGACCAGGGCGAGGAAGGCCAGCGACGGTACCGCCGCGACGATCCATCCCCACACGGACGGTTCAGCGCCCGCCACTTGGGCGGCGAGGGAGAGCAGCGCGAACGCCACCAGGAGCGAGCCGACCAAGCCGACCGGGCGGCCGTTACGCCGTCGGGCGCGGATCTCTAGGCCGAGGTAGATGGCCATCAGTTCGACGGCTACGGCGTTGGCCCAGCCGATCCAGTGCGGCTGGCCGTGGGCAACGGACAGGTCGTGGACGTGGGTGAAGGCGGCGGCGCCGGCCATGGTGCCGATGGCGAGCAGGATCACCAGGCGTACCGCGGATTCGGTGCGCGTGGTCATCGCCATTCCTCCAGCGGCGTCTCGCGGATGGTGAGGTCGATGCGGATGCGTCGGCCGTTCATGTCGGGGCGGCGGTCGACCATCTGCGCGACGCCGTGCAGGGCGGCGGCGGTCTGGTGGGCGGGGCCGACGAGCCGGATGTGCAGCGGACGCCGGAGCCGGTTGAAGACGCGGGTGAGGGTGTTCACGGCGGTTACCTCCGGGCGGGTCGGATGTCGGTGCGGATGTAGTCGGGTGGGGTGCCGAGCGAGGCGACCGCTTCGGAGAGGCAGCGCCACAGCGCCCACGCCTCGTCGGGGGTCAGGGACATGCGGCGTCGGCCCGCACCGACCGCGAGATACACCGGGTACGGGTCCGGTCGATCGGGGTCGACGCGCACGGACACGGCGGTGACCGGTTCGGGGGTACGCAGCCGGTAGAAGCGGCGAGCAGGCGCGGTCATCGGCCCTCACCCCTGGTGTCACGGTCGAGGAGGTTGCGCAGCGATTCGGGCAGCAGCGGTCCGGACGGCGTACGCGGTAGCGGTGGTCGGGTCGGTTCGGGGGTGGTTTCCCGGCCGACTTGGGCGAGGATGTCTGCCGCGTCGGCGGGTGCCGGGTACTGGCGGGCCATGGCGCGGATGTCGTCGTCGGAGATGTAGGAGAAGCGGACCCGCATTGGGTCGGGGGTGCCGTCGAGGATCACGTACCCGACGCCCTTCGCCCACCGGGGCATCTGGTCCGCCAGGGCGCCCCGGGTGCGGGCACCGTCGCCAAGGACCATGTCGACCTGGGACGCCTCGGTGAGGCCGAGCGCGATGCGGGTCGGGAACAGGTCCCGGAACGGCAGCACGTCCTTACGCGGGTCCTGCAACGCCGCCACCACCAGGACCCCGACCCCGGCCCCCTGGGACAGCAGCAGCCCCAGGGATGAGGCGATGCGTTTACGTAGCTCGACATCTTGCAGGTACGCGGTGAGCGCGGCCATCTCGTCGACGACGACCACGACCAGGGGGTCAGCCTCGGTCGGCGTGTGCACCCGCACCGTGCCCGCCAATCGGGCCTGCCTCTCGCGCATCACCGTCACGGCCTCGTCGAGGAGGTCGGCCATTGCCTCGAAGGACTTGCAGGCGAACCGGGCGAACATCGGACGGCCGAGCGCGAACTCCATCCCGCCCTTCGGGTCGATCACCCAGAGCCGGACGAGACCGGAGGCGATCCCGCCGCCGAGGACCCACACCAGCGACCACAACACCGACCCCTTACCGGAGCGGGTCGCCCCACCCACGAGGACATGCGTCGCGAGCAGGTGCAGCGACCAGGGACGCAGGTCCTCCCGCCGGGCCAAAGGCAGCGCGGTGAAGTTAGGCACCGCCGGCACGTCGAACGGCGGCACCACGGTGCGCAGCGCGTCGGTACGCACCACCGCCAGGTAGACCAGCGTCGGCCGATCCCGGAACCGCACCCGGTCCACCAGCCGCAGCAGCCATGCCGCATGTCCGGTGCGGGTCGGTGGGTCGCCGGGACGTTCCGAGTAGACCCGGACGTGTCGCCGGCCGAACGCGTACGCCAGGTTGGCGCTGACCGCTTGGAACTGTTCCGGCGTCTGGCCCCGGACCATGCGGACGGTCAGCACGTCGAGCGCCTGATCCGAGCGCACCCGCAGCAGTTGCGGCAGGACCGGCCGAAGGTCGTAGGTGTCGGCGAGGCCGCACAGCGTCATGGCCTCTCGCCACACCCGCTGGTAGACGAACACCCGCCGGAACGAGCCGAGCAGCGGACCGGCCATCCAGGTCCACCAGGACGACTCGTCCCGCCACCGCCACACCGCCGAGGCCGCCGAGCCCAGCACGAGCGGCACCACCAGCCCGGACCAGCCGAACTCGACGAACAGCCACAGCGCCAGCACCGCCGTACCGGTGGCCACCGGATGCCGCAGGCACCACCAGACAGCCCGGCCGGACCAGCGCAGTACCAGCCCGAGCAGCACCGCCCACATCGGCAGTGCGAACCGCTTCGGTCGGAACACCACCAGATCCCCGGCCGAAGTCATCACCACGTCACCGCGAGGCCGCCCGAACATCAGGCACCCCGCAGCGACACGAACAGGCCCGCCGCGTCACGCACCGGCGGGAACGGAAGAACGAGCTGCCCGGCGCAGCAGCCACACCGACCGTCAACACCGGTGGATGGTGCGAACCGGACCTGACACGCGACACACCGAGGCCAGCCACGGCCAGCCCGACGCCTACCCTTGGACACGTCACGACCTCTCTCGACAGAGCAGGGGAAGAGACACCAGGGGGCGGGGCTGCCGTCCGCCAAGACCAGACAGCCCCGCCCCCAACCAGATGCGGCTAAGCCGCCGCCTTCTTGCCGCCGACCACCGGAGCCCGCAGCCCGGTCGCCCGCAGCGAATACGCCATCCGACCGTTGTTCGCCACGTACGGCGTTACCGTCATGCCGTCGAACTCCACTGCCTCGAACGGCGCACCCGACGGCGGCACCGGCTGGTAATCAGCCGAGATCTTCACCGTCGTCTCCCGCGACCGCTTGCCCAGCTCAGGGTCAAGGTCCATCACCCGGACCTGCCACACCCGCTGGCCGGTCAGCTTGTCCTTCGTCGGGGACCGCCGGCCCGTCTTCTCGTCGTAGTCCTCGACCTCACCCAACGACTCGGGCACCAACGCGCACCCCGCCGGGAACACGTCCTCGAACCGCACGGCGAACCTCGTACCGCCACGCAGAGCCATCGCTCAACCTCCAACTTGTTGGCTTGTCTGCCAAGTTGCGAGGTCCAAGGTAGACGGCACTTGGCAGACAAGTCAACAAATATGCCTCTAGGTTCTGTGGCGCTGGGTCAGCTCACTTCGGCGCTACGGCGGAGCCGGCCCCAGGTCCCGCCGTACGCCAACAGCCGACTGCCCATCCAGCAACCCTGACTCCATGCCCCACCTTTGTAGAGAAAACGATGACGGGATAGGGCGAGTCCTGGCCAGCATCGAAGCCGCCGACGTAAGCTGTGGCCCTAACTTCGATAAAGAGGGTCTATCGCAGTCGGCTGCGTTAAGGGGGGTTATCGCAGTTGGCTGCGTTAACCGGTTAGCGGAGACGTGGGAACTACGCGATCAGTGCTCACATTCAGGGCAAGGTACCGAACAGAAAGCGGGCACCCGCCGCCTGCGAAGCGTAAAACGGGTGCCCGCCGGAGGGTCGGCTCACCTAAAGGTGAGCCGACCCAAGGCCCAATCCTTGAACAATCCCCCGAAGAACGCCGCAGCGACGGCCGACGCAAGCCGGGCAAGCCAGCTCAGCACAGCCCGCATGCAGCAGCAATACCGAGGACCGTCCTTCCAGTCCAAACCACAGGTTCGAGGTTTGGGCCTTCGGCGGGACCTTGTCATACTCCACCTCCTAGCGATGCGAAAAATAATCGCCGCTCAGCCTTAGCCTTCGGCGGCACTCTCTGCTGTGCATCGCGCGGTAGGTCGAGTTGACCCTGCGGAGATACTAGACTTTAGTCGAGCCATGCCGGGAAGCAACACTCCGCCGGTTCCATAACGGCAGGTTCGAGGTTTGGGCCTTCGGCGGGACCAAGTCAAGGGCAGACAGTCCGAGGGCGCTTCCCTGCCAGAGGCAATTGTCAAACCGCTTACCAACAAGCAGCGTCCAATAGCGACCGATGGGTATGAAGGTGATATGACGGATGATCACCAGGAGACCAAAGTTGGCGCTCACGCACGACCTGCCAGCGTCGATGGCACGACCGTCGAGGCTTTGGGGGAACTCAGTAAGGCGCTCGAGACCATCCATCGCGTGCGTGGGCACCTGTACGCCGCTCACCAGCTCGTCGGTGGTGCGGACCTCACCCTTGACCGCGTCGTCGAGCTGCTACGGCAGGCGGGCCACGACGAGGTAGCCGAGCGGGTAGAGCGCGAGTTGCTGGGCAGGAACGTCCTACCCGGTCGCTGGACTTTCCAGATCATGGAGGAGTTCGACGATGGGTACTACGCCATGTTCCAGGAGGTCGAGCGATACGCCCGCGAGACGCTTGCCGGCGGCCGGCGGCACATCTTCGAGGCGGAGATGAAAGAGCGTCGGCGTACCCATGGTATGCGGGGGCATGAAGCTACGCCGCAGGACTGATCGGCAACCCGTCCGGGAGCATGGAGGCCAAGGCTACGGCTCTGGCCTCAATGATCTTCATGCGGCCTTCGTACTCGACGGGTTCGCGGTGCGCGGCTTGGCTGGTGACCTGTCCGGGCCACTTGCGGTACAGCAGACCGTGTTCGCGAGTGAAGTAGCCCTCGCTGACCGCGCTCGCCGCGAGGAGTAGGCCGGTGTCCTCGGAGGCCGGGAGTGCCATCCAGCCGCCGAGGGCCAGGAGCAGATCCCGGCGGATGCAGAGGGTGGCGGGGTGCACCTGGGCGCGGTAGCCGTTGGCTTGCCAGAAGGCCAGGATGGCACCACGGCCGACCGGTCCGCCGTCCGGGTCTTTGTCCCAACCGACGGTTGAGCCGTCGGGCATCAGGTCCAGGACGCGGGAAGTCGTCCAGCTGATCTGCGGATGTGTCTCGAATGCTGCGATGTCGCGTGCGAGTGCGCCGTTAGTGAGTTGATCGTCCGCGTCGAGCACCTTGACCAGGTGGCCGGTGACGCGGGATAGAGCGAGGGTTCGTGCGACGCCGGGGCCGCCGGAACGACCACCGCCGAAGCTGATGCGAGGGTCGTCCGGCAGAACCCCGTTCAACGCGCCGGTCTGCCCGTCCTCCTGGACGAGCCATTGCCAGTCCCACCCGTCGGGCATGTCCTGCTTGACCAACGAGTCGTACGCGCCGGCCAGGTACTCGACGCTGGGCGCGTGGACCGGGGTGATGACCGAGACGAGGTGCGTCAAGTTTTCCACCGTTGCAGTTTGTGGGAGTACACAAGCTCGGTCCGGTCCCCCGGCATCACCACGTCGGCCACCTCAACGACACGGCCGGTGGTGTCGATGGACGTCTTTCGCACGGTCAGCACGGAGACGCCGGGGTCGATGTCGAGGAGTTCGGCCTCATCCGGCGACGGCGGACGGGCCCGAACCTCGTCCTCGATGCGGTCCAGCTCGACGCCTAGCGTGTAGAGCTGGTGCTGTGAGCCGCCGGGCCAGGGCTCGTTGCTGGCGTCGAGCAGGTCTGGGTTCGCGGCCACCAGGTCATAGGGCAGGTACGAGTACGACATGGTCAGTGGCGCGTTCTCGTGCCGCGACGAGGTCCAGTAGACCCGGCGCAGCAGCGTCGCGCCCGGCTCAACGTGCAGGGCCGCCGCCATCTCCGCATCGGCTTCCACGCGGGTGTACTCGGCGTGGAACTTGAGGTCATCGACGGTCAGGCCGGTGTCATGCTCGGTCGCGCCAGTCTTGAGTCGCTCGTCCTGGTCGAGCAGGACCCGGTCCTTCTCCCACTGGTACCGCTCCGCGTTACGACGCCGTACCCGCTGGCGGGGTGCTCGCACGTAGGTACCGCGCCCCTGCTCCGCGCGGACCAAGCCCCACTCCCGGAGCTGGCGGATGGCGTTGCGGACACTCGTCCGTGACAGGCCCGACGTGTCGGCCAACTCCGTCTCGGACGGCATCAGCGTGCCGGGGGCGAGTTCCCCGCTCGTGATCTTGGCCCGCAACTCTTCGGCGAGTTGCAGGTAACGAGGGCGCCAGTCCCGGCCATGCACACCGGTCACCGTACCCCCTAGACGTTCCAACGACTGCCAGGTGGTCCCACCTGCCGGCCGCTCCGGGACCGGTTCCACGGCCACCACCGGCCGTCGCGGTCGACGCGCAGGCACCGGAGTACGGCGGGAGCTACGGTCAGTGGCGGTCATAGTGTCCCTCCAACGGTTGTCCCTTGGTCATGACCCTCCACCGGGCGTAGGTCAGTTCGTAGATCAGCCGATCGAGCTGCACCCGCGACAACAGCACCGATTCCGTGCCGCCGGAGCGGGTCGCGCTGACCTTGACGGCCGGTTCACGACGCCGGAACCGGTCCAGGAGCAGTTGCAGACTCACCCAGCCGCCACCCTCACTACCGATCGTGGCCAGCAGCCCCCGATGCATCGGATCGTTCGGCCCGCAGCCCCGGCACCAGTCAGGACACGACGCCTCGTCGGCAGTGTTGGCCGTCGGGGTGTCGGTCGGCTCGTCACTGCCGCCCATGCTGTCCCTCAATTGGACCGGTGGCTCGCGTCAGGAGCGAGCCAATCTGATCGACCAGTTGTCGCGCTTGCGAGAGGGTGAGTTCAGCCCAGCCAGCGCCGGACCTGCAGGAGGCGTGCACCACGACCGTCGGCGGTTCATCATCGGAGCCGATCAAGTACGACACGACTAGCCCGGACGCCCGAACCTCACCGACTCGCAGCAGCACGCCCCGGTGACGTCGCGCCATATGCGCCAGCACAGGCGGCACCAGGTGTCCGCATCGATCCGGCGAACACCACGCAGGGTGGCTCGCTACGGCAGGCCGCCGACCCGTCTGACTCAACGCAGCCACCGCCCACCGTTACCCCGAGAGATCTGATCCCTGGCCAGCAACGGCGCATGACGCAGCGCCGGCAACTCACGGGTCTGCTCAATCGTCGAGCGCAGCGGATCGGCGTTGCGAGCAGGGGCGGAATTCCCGTACTGGCTATGTGCTAGGGATTCGGCCCGCTTCGATTGTCGACGCCAAAACGAGAACCAGAAACATCGACGATGGGAGCCAGGCATCGTACCTCCAGATGTTGGAGAGCCGGCGGCCGACCAGGGGGACTAGCCGGCCGCCGGCCCGACAGAGGGCACGGCGACCGTCCGACGCCGGACGGTTCGGGTATCGCCGAGCCACCTTGTACGCGCGGCCACCGCTACGGGCCCCTTAGGACGCCACGCCTCACGCGCGACCGGGCCGAGCACCACCCCAGATACACGTCATCTACCCAGCCGCACACACGGAAACGTACCTACAAGTGGACGAGTTGTCTACACATCAAAACGACAACGTTGGTTGGCACTTGGTAAGACAAGTGCCAGGTACGGTGAGAAGGTGCCCACCCCGCACTACGGACAGCCCCGCTATCGCATCATCGCCGCCGAGCTGCGGCGGGCGCATCGAGAGCGGGGCCATCCCCGCTGGCACCCTCTTGCCAGCCGAAAGCGCCCTCACGGCAGAGTTCCGGGCAAGTCGGGGCACAATCCGGCAGGCCATCGCCGCCCTGAGAGAGGACGGGTTAGCTACCACCGAGCACGGCAGGGGAACTTACGCAAATTCCCACTCTGGCCCGGCCGGTAACGCAGAGCCGAGGCAACGTGAAGTTGCTGCCGATCCGCAGCTAGCAGCCCTGTTCGACGTCGAGGTCGGAACGTCGCTCATCGAGCGTGAGAGCATTACGCGAACAGAAGGCAGGGTTGAGACGGTCATGAGGGTGTATCGACTACACCAGGCCAGTCTATAGACATTCCAGCCCAGCTAAGTGGTGGAAGACTTTCAGGGAATGAGGGCTGGGCAAGTCGTGAAGGCGACACCGCCCCTGTTAATCAAACGAACTCTCACGTAACGATATTTACCAAAATGAACGAGGCTTCAGCACTCGAAGCCTGCCGCGCCTACCTCCGCCTAACGCTTATCACCGGAGATAATGTACTTCAGAACTCCCCCGAGAGCAGGATGCTCAGGACGGCAGGCTTGCCGGGATAGCAGAAATGGGGAGCAGCGCCTTCACAGCTTCGCCTAGGGCCTGCGCCATCCGAACTGGCACAGCATTACCGATCTGGCGTTCAATCGATCCGAACCCTCCCGAAAATTGATAGGAGGACGGGAAAGTCTGGAACGTCGCCGCTTCCCGGAGCGTCAGGCCGCGGTGTTCGGTAGGGTGAATGAAAGAGCCGCAGGCTGGCGTGGCGCACCGGGTAGTCATAGTTGGCGCCGGCTCGTCCAGGCGCACTCGACCGTATGAGGCGGTGGCACTTCTGCGGCCAAGGTTGACGTGACACGTCAACTGATGTTCCGGAGGAAGGTCGAATCTATTGCCGCCGATAGGCACAGCGGAAATTCGAGCCATGACCTTCGGCGAGTGCACACGATGCATATTGAGAGAGTCGGTAGAGGTAATTGCTGACGCCAGTTCAACCAGCGCCTCTCGAACCGTTCGCGGCTGGTCTACAAACCACTCACCAAGAAGATCTCGCGGCACCATCGGAATCTGAACTTTTCGCCCTCGAACCGCAATCATGATTAGTCGACGTCGCCGCTGCGGCACTCCCACCGAGGCGGCGTCGAGCTTGAATGAATTCAGAGCGTAGCCCAGTTCCGCTATTGATCGTTTGATCCGGCTGAACCTAGCATCTCGCTCAAGCCCTGGAACATTCTCTAGGATAATGACAGCAGGCCGAAAAGCGCGGACGAAGCGCACGACATCTAGAACTAGATCGTTCCGGTCGTTAGCACTGCTATTGTCATCACCGCGAGCTAAAGTCGAAAAGCCTTGACATGGGGGGCAGGCTTTCAGCAAAGTCAGTTCCCCGACGGCAAGCCCGCTCTCCTGTCGGAGTTTTCGGGCCGGCAGAGACCGAATATCACGCTGCCAGAGACTTGTTTCAGGATGATTCAACTGATACGAGGCCGCAGCGTCCGGATCAACCTCTACTGCACCGACCACATCGTAGCCAGCAGCTCGCAAGCCCTCAGTAGCACCACCAGCACCGGCAAACAGGTCGATGCATGTCAGGCGGTCCACGGAGGCATGGTACATGATCTCCGCCCACGCACGACGGCAACGTTCCGTAACCACCGGATCTACGAAGGGGTGGCGCGCTGACCTCTCCGTGCGTGACGATGCTCACCTACGTCCACACGGGAGGGCTCGTGCAAGACATGCAGCAACCAGCTCCAGACCCTGCGGAGCCTTCGTCACAATCGAGTGGCCCCGCCCCTGTCCGAGTGCCAGATGCCCGGACTCCAGGCGATGACGCACCCGCAGGTCCGAAGTACACCATGAGGATCAGCCGCCTGACGATCGACAAGTTGGGCATCAAGCTCTACGACAGAGTCACAGCCGTCCTAGCCGAGTTGATCGCCAACTCCTACGACGCGGACGCGGAGGCGGTAGACATCACTCTGCCGTGGAACGCCTTCCTTAGCTCTGCTGCCGCCGGGTCAGGACCCGCCGAAGTTAGACCGGTCCTCGACACAACAACCTCGGCGGAGAACGTAGGACTGGAGGACCGCGTCCACCCGGACCAAATGCCTCTAGTCCCGTTTGAGCAAATTCAGGCCGTGTCTCAACGGTACGAAATTGTGATCTCAGATAACGGCCATGGGATGACGGATGAAGAGCTGAACCGCCATTACCTGTCGGTTGGGGCAGATCGCCGCAAGCGCACAGGCAGCGATAAATCGCGTTCGAAGCTGCGCCCCGTCATGGGACGTAAAGGCATCGGCAAGCTCGCACCTTTTGGAATCTGTCAAACCGTTGAGGTCATAACGGCCGGCGGCGAGAAGACACCCAACGGCTGGCGGGTGTCTCACATTGTGCTACGACTGACAGACATAATTGCCGACACTGACGAAGAGTACAACCCGGCGCCAGGCCCACTTGATGGAAGCTTCTCGGATTCATCGGGAACGGTCATTAAGCTACGCGACTTCTTCCGCAAAAAGGTGCCGAGCCGCGATGAACTCGATCGACAATTGTCCGCACGGTTTGGCATTTCCCGGGACGACTGGGTGGTGACCATCCAGGACTCTTTGAATAGCGGGGATCCATTCCAGCTCGGAAGCCTAAAAATAGACTACCTTGAGGATACCTGCATCGATCTTGCCGATCGACCCGTACCCTTCGGAGATAGCTTCCTTCCGGTTACGGGATTCGTTGCTTTCTCCCGGAAACCGTACAAGGATCCGGCGATGGCGGGAGTTCGGGTTTACGCCCGTGGGAAGATTGTCGCGCAAACCCGTGACTTCGACATTGGTGCGGGCTTCACGGGCGAATACAAGATGCGGTCTTACCTTGTAGGCGAACTTCATGCAGAGTGGCTCGATGAAGAAGACGACTTAGTCCGCTCTGACCGGCAAGACATTCTGTGGTCATCGGATCAAGGCGAGGCGCTCAAGAATTGGGGCCAGAAACTCATCAGAGAACTCGGCAAACGAGCCGAGAAGGCGGTTCGCAACCAAACGTGGAAGGACTTCGAAAGAAAGTCCGACCTCAAGAAGCGTCTAGACCAAGCGGCACCGAGCGAACCCGAGTTGAGAGAGTCGGTCACGGAAGCGGCGAAGCTTCTGGTGAAAGATCTAGACCCGGAGGCGCTAAACAACCAGGACCATGTCGACCAGATCGCGAACCTTGCAATATCGATTGGCCCCCACCGCACCCTCCTAGGGACGCTTCGGGAGGTGGCTGAAACAACTGCTACCACGATCGACGCTGTAATGGCTCTCTTCCACCGAGCACGCTTGGCGGAGATGTATTCGCTGGGTCAGGTTGCTGAGGAGAGACTTGAAGTAATCTCGAAACTTGAGGAACTTATCTCGGATGGCACAACGCTTGAGCGCCCTCTTCAAGAACTGATTGAGCAGGCACCGTGGCTACTTTCCCCAGAATGGACTCCGCTGGGAATGAACGAGTCCTTGAAGCGAGTGCGAGGAAGCTTTGAGGCTTGGTACGCCAAGAACTACGGCGAAATGATCGTAACATCGGCAATCGAGAATCCTAAGAGGGAGCCTGACTTCGTCATGCTCAATGACGCCGGGCAACTCTGGATCGTGGAAATTAAAAGGCTTCGATATCAACTCACTGACTACGAGTACGGTCGTGGAATCGACTACCTCCAAGCGCTGACCAGCTTCTTGGATGCCAATCCCGAACTCGGCAGACATTTTCCCATCCGGCGACTTACATTTGTAGTCGACCATATTGACCGCCTCGGTGCAGTGGCGCTCTCCTCACTGAAGTCAGACTCCCGGGTTGCCCATCAAACCTGGCATGGCCTACTCGATCTAACGAAGCGCGCCCACAAGGACTTTTTGGCTAAGGTGGCCGCGATAAAAGTTGGATCAGACGCAACCACCTTGGGAATCTCCGCTTCCGGATACTCGGACGAGTCCGCAGGCCAAGGCCAACTCGACTTCGGTTCGGCGGTAGAGGGACAGAGCTAAGGTGAAATGCATTTCGGATCTTGGGATAGATTTGGAATTTCGCCAACGGCTCCCCGCAATCGTCAACTCTTAAGCGAGAGTCCCCACTGCCGATTTGCTCTCTTCTGGATCAAGGCACCGCGCTTCGCGCGGTGCGGGGCGGTGAGCCCGGCCGGCGGCAAGCCGCCCCGGCCGCCTACGGCGCCGGGGCGGTCAGCCACCGAAGGCCGCCGGGCAGCCGCCCCCATATGGAGATCCCGACGGCCGCATCAGCTCCAGGCGGTGCGGAAGCCGACCAACTTGGCCCAGCAGCCGGCTCAGGGCTTCCGTCTGCCGCGCCAGTCCAAAACCCGGACTGGCTTGCCACCGGCCCGTCTCCCGCAGCCACAGACCGCCTCAGCCGTCTACACAGCGCCGTCCGCAACTGCAGCGCCGAACCACACGACGGCTTGATCAACCCGCCCACGATATGCCCACGACGAGTCGCAACGGGCTGGACTCAGCCGGACGGAGCTAGATCAACGAGAACGGCCCCTGATCAGCATCTCTGCTGGTCAGGGGCCGCTCTCGCACCTGGTGGCGGGTAGAGGATTCGAACCTCTGTAGCTTTCGCGACGGATTTACAGTCCGCTCCCATTGGCCGCTCGGGCAACCCGCCAGGGCGTGCCACCGCGCCGTGGCGCAGCAGCGGAAGCAAGGATAGCGGCTACTCCCGGCTCGGCCGCAACCGGGTACCGTCAGGGAGTCGTACCCCTGGGCATCGGGGGCAAAGGATCACAAACCAGCCAGACAGCAGGAGCATGAGCATGGCAGCGAACCCGTCGTTCGACATCGTGAGCAAGGTCGACCGCCAGGAGGTCGACAACGCCCTTCGCCAGGCGGAGAAGGAGCTCGCGACGCGGTTCGACTTTCGGGGGACCGGCGCGGAGATCTCCTGGTCGGGCGAGGAGGCGATCAGCCTCCAGGCGGAGACCGAGGAGCGGGTGCGGGCCGCGCTGGACGTCTTCAAGGAGAAGCTGGTCAAGCGCAACATCTCGATGAAGTCGTTGGACGCGGGCGACCCGCGCCCGTCGGGCAAGATCTTCAAGATCGATGCCAAGGTGATCCAGGGCATCGACCAGGAGAAGGCCAAGGCGATCAGCAAGAAGATCCGCGACGAGGGTCCCAAGGGGGTCCAGGCGCAGATCCAGGGTGACCAGCTTCGGG
The DNA here is from genome assembly GCF_044461025.1 of Micromonospora sp. NPDC049900. Taxonomy (NCBI): domain Bacteria; kingdom Bacillati; phylum Actinomycetota; class Actinomycetes; order Micromonosporales; family Micromonosporaceae; genus Micromonospora; species Micromonospora sp. NPDC049900. Next base: position 433,174 of record NZ_JBITKM010000001.1, on the reverse strand, counting down.
TCACCGGCAAGAAGAAGGACGACCTGCAGGCCGTCATCACGCTGCTCAAGGGCGAGGACTTCGGCGTCGCCCTGCAGTTCAACAACTACCGCTGAGGCAGTGGCCCACGCTGTCGGCCGCCCCCGAGGAGCACCCGGGGGCGGCCGGCGGGCGGTGTTCCGCCGGCCGCCCCGTGCCGCGTCCACACTGCCGACGGCGCTGCCGCCCCAGCCGGTCGGGCTGGCCAGATCGGCTTCGGCTGCCCTGCCTCGAACCGCACCGCCGATCCGGGCCGGGCGCGAGGCGTCGCGGTGCGGTGGTGGTACGCGCGGCTCAGCCGGGTGCCTGGCGGCTGAGAGTCTCCCAGGCTCGGTACTCGTCGACTCTGGCCTGCTCCATCTGCTGCACGATGTCGTAGGAGTCGCTGCCGACGATGAGGCGTAGCGGCGGCTCGGGCAGGTCGACCAGTTGCATGATGACCGGTACGGCGGTCTCGGGCGGTGGGCCCGCGTCGTCGCCCCAGAGTTCGGCGAGTTTCGCGCGCAACGGCGCGTACGCCGGTTGGGGTTCGGTCGTGGTGGTGCCCGAGGTGTAGAGGCCGGTGTCGTAGCCGCCGGGCTGCACGATGCTGACCCTGATGCCGAAGGGCGCGAGTTCCATCGCCACGGACTGGCTGAGCGCGTCGAGTGCGGCCTTGCCGGCCGCGTAGAAGCCGACGGAGGCCACGCCGCCTCCGCTGCCCATCGAGGTGACCTGGAGCAGGCGACCGCCGCCCTGGGCACGCAGGTGCGGGATGGCGGCCTGGGTGACCCAGACGGCGCCGAAGAAGTTGACGTCGAAGTGCTGCCGGATCTGTTCCTCGGTGGCTTCCTCCAACATGCCGAGCAGCATCCCGCCGGCGTTGTTGAGGACGACGTCGAGCCGGCCGTACGCCTCGGCCGCACGGTCCACCGCCCCCGTGACGGCGGACCGGTCGGCGACGTCCAGGGGCAGCGCGATCAGCCGGTCGGGGTGGCGCGCGACCAATTCGGCCAGCGGGCCGACGTCCCGGGCCGCCCCGACGACCCGGTCCCCCGCAGCCAGAGCGGCCTCGGTGACCGCCCGGCCCAGGCCACGGCTGGCTCCGGTGACGAACCACACGCGAGGATCTGTCACCCCGCACCTCCCCTGATCGCATGAGACGAGACGTCCCGTCTCGCTTGACGGATCGAGTCTGCTCCGCCGACACCGATCCGTCAAGACGGACCGTCTCGTCTCACTCTCGATATGCTCAAGCCCATGTCCCCGCCCCCGAGAAACACCGACCCGACCCAGGCCGCAACCCACGCACCGGCACCGAAGCGTCCGGACCCGGCGCGCCGCAGCGAACGATCCCGGCAGGCCGTGCTGGCGGCCACGCGGGAGCTGGTCTCCGAGGTCGGGTACGCGAAGCTCTCCATCGAGGCCATCGCGGCACGGGCGGGCGTCGGCAAGCAGACGATCTACCGGTGGTGGCGGTCCAAGGGGGCGGTGGTCTTCGACGCGTTCCTGGCGTTGAGCGAGGAGGCCGACGGTGTGGTGCTGCCGGACACCGGGGACATCGAGGCCGACCTGAGGGCGGTGCTGCGGGCCACCGTCGCGGAGTTCGCCGACCCGGCGTTCGAGGCACCGATCCGGGCGCTCAACCTGGAGATCGCCGCCGATCCGGAGCTGGCCGCGCAGTACCGGGAACGGCTGGCGGCTCCGGTGGACGAGGCCAAGCGGGAGCGGCTGCGCAGCGCGCAGCGGGCCGGGCAGATCCGCGCCGACGCCGACCTGGACCTGGCGCTCGAACTGCTCTACGCGCCGCTGTACCAGCGGTGGCTGCTCCGCCTGGGGCCACTCACCGACGAGTATGCCGACGCACTCGTCGCGCACGTGCTCCGCGCGTTGCGCCCCTGACGTGGACGGGCGTTCGGGGCACGGTCAGACGGTGACCGGCGCTTCGAGGCGTACCGCCTCGGCCTCGGCGCGGGCGATGGGGCCGCCGGGCAGGGCCGCCACCCCGGCCCCGACGGCGACCGCCGCACCGGCGAACAGGAAGGCCCAGGGCACCCCGCCGGCCTGGTCGACGATCAGGCCGGCGACGGCACCGCCGGCCGCGCTCGCGCCGACCGACATGGTCACCACCCAGGTGTACGCCTCGTTCAGCATGCCCAGCGGGGAGATCCGCCCGACCAGAGTGTTCTCCAGGGTCAGTGCGGGCGCGATGGTGGCACCACCGATCACCAGGGCGACGCCCAGCGCGCCCGCCGTGGGCATCGCGGCGAACACCACGAAGCTGCTCGCCACCCCGCCCAGCAGCCAGGCGAACTGGCGGGTCATGTTCCGGGCCGGACGACGCAGGCCGAACCAGAACCCGCCGATCGCACTGCCGATCCCCCAGACGGCCAGCAGCACACCGGCGAGGCTGTCCGGGTCGCCGGCGGCGTAGCGGGTGGCGAACGCCGGCACGGTCACACCGGTCGCACCGAACGCGATGCCGAGGCTGGCCACGCAGAGCAGCAGCGCCGGGAAGCCGGGGACCCGTAGCGGGCCGAGCCCTCGGGTGCGGTGCTCACGGGAGTGCGGCTGCCAGCCCCGCATGGTGCTGCCGAGCGCCACCGCCACGGTGCCGACGAGGGTGACGACGGCCGCGCCGATCAGGGCCGCTCCGGCGTCGGCGAACAGGATGAAGCCGGCGACGAGCAGCGGGCCGAGCACGAAGACGATCTCGAACAGCGTCGTCTCTGCGGCGAGAGCCGTGTTACGCAGGTGGTAGCGGCCCGAGGAGACACTGGTCAGGTCGTTCCAGGCGCCCCGGATGGCGGCGGTCAACGGCGGGTACGACCCACCGGCCAGCGCCGAGGCCACCAGCACCCACGCGAAGGGCACGGTGTCGGAGCGGGCCGACAGGAGCAGCCCGATCAGCGCCAGCGGATGGGCGATCGCGGTGCCGACCAGGACCGGAGTGGGGCCGATCCGGTCGGCGATCCGTCCGGCGACCGGACTGAGCGCGGCACCGGTGAGGGCGTAGCAGCCGCCGGCCAGGGCGGCCAGCGAGTACCGGCCGGTGACCTGCTCCACGACGAGCAGCAGCGCCAGCGGCGTCATGCCGATCCCGAGTCGCCCGAGGATGCCGGTGACCAGCAGGGTCGGTGCCCCTGGGATCTGCCAGACGCTCAGATACCGGCGCAGCCCGACCACCGTTTACCCCCACCGCTGATGTAATGAGCCAGATTCGTTTAGACCCTAACGCCCCGGTGGCGTCGGTCAACATGGTTATCGCGCTCACAGGCCGCACCGAAGCGCCGCCCGCGCCGGGTGACCCGGCGCGGGCGGCGAAGGGGTTGGGTGGTGCGTCAGCGCTGGTAGCGGACCGGGCCGCTCTGGGCGGCCATCTGCTCCAGCCGGGCCACACGCTCCTCCATGCGGGGGTGCGTGGCGAACAGGGCGGAGATGCCACCGCCCTTGAACGGGTTGTCGATCATCAGGTGGGCGGTGCTGGTGAGCTGGCCCTCGGCCGGCAACGGCCGACGCTGGGTGCCCATGTGGATCTTCCGGAGCGCGCTGGCCAGGGCCAGCGGGTCGCGGGTCAGCTCGGCACCGGAGGCGTCCGCCTGGAACTCCCGGCTGCGGCTGATCGCGAGCTGGATGACGGTCGCGGCGAGCGGGCCCAGGATGATGGTGAGCAGCAACACGACCGGGTTCGGGCCGTCCTCGTCGCTGTTGCCGCCGAGCGGGATGAACAGGGCGAGGTTGGCCAGCATGGTGATGATGCCGGCCAGACCGGCCGCCACGCTGGAGATCAGGATGTCCCGGTTGTAGACGTGGGACAGTTCGTGGCCGATCACGCCGCGCAGTTCGCGGTAGTCGAGGATCTCGACGATCCCCTGCGTCACGCAGACCGCCGCGTTCTGCGGGTTGCGCCCGGTGGCGAACGCGTTCGGCTGGGCGGTCGGGCTCACGTAGAGACGGGGCATCGGCTGCCGCGCCTCGGCGGCCAGTTCCCGCACCATGTGGTACAGCTCCGGGAACTGCGCCTCGGTGACCGGCTGCGCCCGCATCGAGCGCAACGCCAGCTTGTCCGAGTAGAAGTAGGTGAAACCGTTCATCGCCAGCGAGACGAGGACGGCGACGACCAGTCCGCCACTGCCGCCGAACCAGTAACCCACCGCCAGGATCAGCGAGGTGAGCAGGCCGAGCAACGCGGCGGTCTTCAGACGGTTGTGGTGCACGATCACTCCTTCGGTGCACGGATGACGGGATCCGCTGACCGGTACAACAACCCGGTACCCGTTAACCATCCGCTTCATGACTGAGAGTTACCTGAACGACAGTCATGACCAAGGAGTGCGGTAGCGGTCAGCCCCCGGCGAGATCCAGCACGACCTGCGGCGCGAACCCGACCACCACGGCGAGGAGTGTCGCCACCGCCAGCGCGGCGAGCACCGCCCGTCCCGGCCGGACGGCGGGCGCGGCGGTATCTCCGGGCGGCCCGTAGAGCGACGCGGCGACGCGCAGGTAGTAGGCCAGGCCGATGACCGCGTTCAGCGCCACCACCAGGGCTAGCCAGTTCGCCTCGCCGCCGAGCAGCGAACGGACCACCGTCACCTTGGCGAACAGCCCGGCCAGCGCCGGTGGCAGACCCGCCAACCCGACCAGCGCGAACGCCAGGCCCCCACCGATCCACGGATGCCGTCGGGCCGCACCCCGCAGGTCGTCCAGGGTGCCGCCGTCCGCGCCGGCCGGGCGCAGCGCCACCACCCCGGCGAAGGCCGCCAGCTCCAACACCACGAAGAAGACCGCATACGCCAGAGCAGCCGCGTACGCACCGGTGCGCGCGTCGGAATCGGCCAGGGCCAGCGCGCCGAGCGGAGCGAGGATGTACCCGGCCTGCGCCACCGAGGACCAGGCCAGCAACCGCACCGTACGCCGCTGGCGCAGCGCCACCAGGTTGCCCACCGTCATGGTCAGCACCGCGACCGTGGCCAGCACCGGGCCGGTCACCTCGGCCGGCAACGCGTGCTGCACCACGGCCAGCAGGGCGACCGCCCCGCCGAGTTTCGAGGCCGTCGACAGGTACGCGGCCACCGGCAGCGGCGCGCCGTCGTAGGTGGCCGGGGCCCAGACGTGGAACGGCACCGCCGCCACCTTGAACGCCAGTCCCGCCACCACGAGCGTCACCGCCACCGTGGTGAGCGGCACGTCGAGCAGTGCCCCGTCGGCGAGCAGCCCGCCCAGCCGCTCCAGGTGCAGCGCGCCGGTGACCGCGTAGAGCAGCGCGGCACCGAGCAGCGTCAGCGTGGTGGCCACCACGCTCACCACGAAGAAGGTCACCGCCGCCTCGGCACTGGCCAGGCTGCCCCGGCGCAGCCCCACCAGCACGTACAGCGGCAGGGTGAGCACCTCCACCGCGACGATCAGGGTGATCAGGTCACCGGCCGCGCCGAGCACCACGCCACCGGTCATCGAGCAGGCGAGCAGGAAGCAGTACTCCCCCACCGGCGTACGCCCGTCGCGCAGCACCGACCCGGACAGCGCCAGCACCCCGACCATCAGCAACGCCACCAGCGCCGCGACCAGTGCGGCCCGGCCACCGAAGACGTACGAGCAGTCGGCGCCGACGCAGAACGTCCGCCGATCCGGCAGCACCCCGACCGCCGCCGCCCCCACGGCGGTGGCGACCGCACCGGTGACCGCCGTGGCCACCGTCGCCGCCGGACGGGCCAGCAGCAGGTCCACCACGAGCACCAGGACGGCCGTCCCGGCGGCCAGGTACGCCGGGAGCAACGCGACGTGATCGACACTCTGCACCATGCTCATGCCGGCACTCCGCTCCGCTGCGTGCCGCCACGAGACACCACCGCGCTGTACCGACGATTCACTCGCTGACGCTCGCTCATGCCGGCACTCCGCTCCGCTGCGTGCCGCCACGAGACACCAACGCCCTGCAATGACGATTCACTCGCTGACGCTCGCTCATGGCAGCACTCCCACCAGGGCGGCCACCGGTGCCTCGGCGACGCCCAGCACCAGGGTCGGAGCCAGTCCGACGGCGAGGGTCAGCAGCACCAGCGGTGCCCAGGCGGCCAACTCGGCCCCGGCGATCCCCGGGCCGAGGGCGTTGACCGTGGGTGTGGGTCGCCCGTGGGTGACCCGACGCAACAGTCGCAGCAGGTACGCGGCGGTCAACGCCCCGCCGATCGCGGCCAGCACGGCCAGCGTGGTCCAGAGTGCGCCGCCCACCTGGATCGCGGCGACCACGGCGAACGCCTCGCCCCAGAAGCCGGCCAGGCCGGGCAGCCCGAGCGAGGCGACCGCCGCGAAGGCGAGCAGCCCGGAGAGCCGGGGTGCGGTCTCCCGCAGCCCGGACAGTTCACTCAGCGCCCCGGTGTGGGCACGGTCCTTGATCGCGCCGGCCAGGAAGAACAGCAGGCCCGTGATGATGCCGTGCGCCACGTTGCCGATCAGCGCCGCCTGGATGCCGGTGGCGGTGAGGGTGGCGATCCCGAGCAGCACGAAGCCCATGTGCCCCACGCTGGAGTACGCGATCAGCCGTTTCAGCTCGCTCTGTGCCAGGCAGACCAGCGAGCCGACCAGGATGGCGGCGACGGCGAGCACACCGAGCACCGGTGCCGCCCAGCGGGCACCCTCCGGTGCCACCCCGACGGCGACCCGGATCAGGCCGTACGTGCCCATCTTGAGCAGCACACCGGCGAGCAGCACGCTGCCGACCGTCGGCGCCTGGGTGTGCGCGTCGGGCAGCCAGGAGTGCAGCGGCCAGAGCGGGCTCTTCACCGCGAAGGCGACCGCGAGCAGGGTGAACGCGGTGAGCTGGGTGGTCCTGGACAGTTCCGTGCCGCCGGTCAGCGCCACGATGTCGGCGGTGCCGGCGGCGGCCACCACGACGTACACGCCGACCAGCAGCAGCACCGAGCCGAACAGCGTGTAGAGGGCGAACTTCCGGGCCGCCCGCCGCCGCGCGTCGACCGCCGCCAGGTCGGTGCTGTCGCCGCCCCAGCCGACGATGATCGCGTACATCGGCAGCAGGACGACCTCGAAGAAGAGGAAGAACAGCACGAGGTCGAGGGCGAGGAAGGTGCCGAGGATGCCGACCTCGACCACCAGCAGCAGCGCCACCAGTGCCTTCCCGCTGCCGCCGGTCGGCACCCGCCAGAGGCTGTAGCCGCAACAGAGCAGCGTGAGCAGGGCGGTGAGCACCACCAGCGGCCAGGAGATGCCGTCCACCCCGAGGTGGAAGCGCAGGTCCAGGCCGGGCACCCAGGGCAGGTCGACCGTGTGCCAGGGCAGCACCGCCCCGGCTGTGTCGTCCGGCCGGTACGCCGACCAGCCGGCGTCCCGGCCGACGACCAGGGCGACGGCCGCGACCAGGGTCAGCGCGGCGACGACGGTGCCGAGAACCCGCGCGCCCCGGTCGTGTGGCGTGGCCGCCACCGCGAGAGCGCCGAGGGCCGGCAGCGCGAGGACCGCCACCAGCAGGACTTCCCCGGACGTCATGCCGCTCCTCCGATCAGGACGGCGGCCAGGCCGAGCAGCAGCGCACCGGCCAGCACCGCGACGACCGCCCGGGGCAGCGCCGCCCGGTGCAGGGTGCCCAGCCCGCCGCCGAGCGCGCGGGCGGCCCGGCCGGTGCCGGTGACCGCGCCGTCCACCACCCGCTCGTCGGCGGTACGGGCCAGCCGACCGAGCGCGGTCGTCGGGCGTACCACCAGGGCGTGCTGGACGTCGTCGAGCCGGAACGCGCGGACGAGGACCGGCCGCAGCGGACCCAGCGTGGTGGCCGGGTCGACCGCCGGGTCACGCCGCCCGGCCAGGGCCGCCCCGGCCAGCAGCAGCGCCAGCGGCAACATCATCAGCGGCCCGATGTGCACCAGCTCGGACACCTCTGCCTGACCGGACGACACGCCGGACCGCAGCCGGTCGGTGAACCAGGTGGAGAAACCGGCCAGGCCGAGCAGGACCGCCGGCACCGCGAGCACCAGCAGCGGCCAGCGCAGGGCGGCGGGCGGGTCGTGCGGCTGGAGCTGCGGCGTGCGCAGAGTGCCGAAGAAGGCCCGCAGCAGCAGGCGGGTGGCGTACCAGGCGGTGATCGCCACCCCGACCAGCCCGGAGACCAGCACCAGCCAGCCCACCCAGGCCGGGGCCGGGCCGTCGCCGTGCACGGCGTCGGCGGCGGCGGCCAGTACGCCCTCCTTGCTCCAGAATCCGGAGAGCGGTGGTACGCCGGCCAGCGCGCCGAGCCCGATCAGCATGCACCAGAAGGTGACCGGCATGGTGTGCCGCAGCCCGCCCATCCGGGACATCAGCGCGGTGCCGACGCTGTGGATCACCGCACCGGCGGCGAGGAACAGCAGCGCCTTGAACGCGGCGTGGGTGAGCAGGTGGAACAGGGCGGCGGGCGGCGAGCCGACGGCCAGCGCTCCGGTCATGTAGCCGAGCTGGGAGACGGTGGACCAGGCCAGTACCCGCTTGATGTCGTCCTGTGCGGTGGCGGCCAGCGCGCCGAGCAGCAGCGTCACCGACGCCATCACGCCGAGCACGGCCAGCGCGACCGGCGTCGCCTCGAACAGCGGCCACAGTCGGGTGACCGCGTACACCCCGGCGGCGACCATGGTCGCGGCGTGGATCAACGCGGAGATCGGGGTCGGGCCGGCCATCGCGTCGGGCAGCCAGGTGTGCAACGGGAACTGGGCGCTCTTGCCGGCCACCCCGGCGAGCAACAGCAGGCAGGCGGCGGTGAGCGTGGTGGTGTCGTGCGAGTGGACGAGCACCTCGTGGATCCGGAAGCTGCCCGCCGAGACGCCGAGCAGTGCGATGCCGAGCAGGAAGCCGACGTCGCCGACCCGGGTCACCAGGAACGCCTTCATCGCGGCGGCCGGTGCCTCCGGCAGCCGCCGGTCGTGGGCGATGAGCAGGTACGAGCAGAGGCCCATCACCTCCCAGCCGACCAGCAGCAGGATCAGGTCCCCGGAGACCACCACCAGCAGCATCGCGGCGGTGAAGAGGCTGATCTGGGCCGCGTACGGCGGGTAGCGATGGTCCACGTCCCCGTCCTCGCGGGGACCGCCGGTCAGGTAACCGGTCGAGTAGACCTGCACGGCCAGGGCCACGGCGGTGACCGCGACCGCGACCAGCGCGGCGGCCCCGTCGAGGCGTACGCCGAGGGTGACGGTGAGACCGCCGAGGTCGATCCAGGTGGTCGACGCCTCCACCGGGCCGTCCAGCGTGACCAGCAGGGCCACGGCCAGGGCGAGGGCACCGGCCGCACCGGTCACGCCGAGCGCGACGGCCGCCCGGCGGGCCGGATCCGCACCGAGGGCGGAGCCACGCGGCGAGGGCGGCAGCAGCAGGCCGGTCAGTCCGGCGACCAGCGGGACGACCGGCAGCAGCACACCCAGCAGCGTCGTGGCGCTCACCGCTCCCCCTCCGCGACCACGGCCGGACCGGCGGTCACCCGCGTCGGCTCGTCGGCCGGGCGCTCGGCCAGCGGGATCTCGTCCACCGCGACGCTGGCCCGCATCCGATAGAGCTGGAGCACGATCGCCAGCCCCACCCCGATCTCGGCGGCGGCCAGCACGATGACGAAGAGGGCGAAGACCTGCCCGCCGTGCGGCAGCAACGCCTTGGCCGTGGTGTCGGCGGTGACCAGGATCAGGTTCACCGCGTTGAGCATCAACTCCACGGCCATCAGCACCAGCACCGCGTTACGCCGCCGCAGGACGCCGTAGACGCCGAGGCCGAACAGCAGGGCGGCGGTGACGTACGGGATGACCGGTCTCACCGCGACCGCCCCTGGGCCGCGCCACCCTGCGACGCGCCGTCGGACGCCTCCGCCCGGTCGCGCGACGCCCGGCCGATGTCCGGCCGGGACAGCACGATCGCGCCGACCAGCGCGGAGAGCAGCAGTACGGAGAGCACCTCGAACGGCAGCACCCAGCTTCCGAAGACCTGCTCACCGATGCGCTCGGCGTTGCCCGGCTCGGGCAGTTCCACGGCGGTCCAGCGGTACGCGTCGACGAGCAGGGCCGACAGCCCCAGCCCGACGCCGCCGCCGATCAACGCGGCGGGCCAGCCGGGGCGGTCCAGGTCGTCGGAGGCACCGATCGGCGCCCGGGTCAACATCACCGCGAACAGCAGCAGCACCACCACCGCGCCGACGTAGATCAGCACCTGCACCCAGGCCACCATCTCGGCGGAGAGCACCAGGTACATCCCGGCCAGCGCGCCGAGGCAGACCACCAGGTAGAGCCCGGCCCGGACCAGGTGGCGGGTCGCCACCACCAGCACCCCTGACCCGACCGCCACCGCGCCGAGAGCCAACAGCAGGGCGTCCACCCCGGTCACGCGGGAGTGCCTTCCCCGGCATCGGGTTCGGGCGTACCCGCACCTGCGGCACCGGGCTCGGCGGCGGGTGGGCGGGCGGCGGGGCGGCGCTCGGGGCGTACCGCCGGGGCGGTCGGCCGGGCGGCGGACGCGGCGGGGACCGCGGCCTTGCGCGCGGCGGCGGTCTCCTCCTTGGCCGGCTCACCCTGCGGATCGTGCGCAGGCGGCGGCGGCACGGTCGCCATCCACTCGCCCAGGTGCTCCTTGTCGTGCAGCAGGTCCTTGATGTCGTACTCGGAGTACTCGAACTCGGGCGACCAGTAGAGCGCGTCGAAGGGGCAGACCTCGATGCAGATGCCGCAGTACATGCAGAGCGAGAAGTCGATGTCGAACCGGTCGAGGACGTTGCGCTGGCGGGGCCGGGCCGCGCCGGGCACCGCCACCTCCTCCTTGTGCGAGTCGATGTAGATGCACCAGTCCGGACACTCGCGGGCGCAGAGCATGCAGACCGTGCAGTTCTCCTCCATCAGCGCGATCACCCCGCGCGAGCGGGGCGGCAGGTCCGGCGCGACGTCCGGGTACTGCTGGGTGGTGGAGCGCTTCGTCATCGTCTTGAGCGTGACCGCCAGCCCCTTCACCAGGCCGCTGCCGGGTACGCCGGCCGACTCGCTTCGCTCGCTCATGCGCAACATCCTGCCCTGTGGCCACGGCGCGCGCGACCACCACCCGAAGGATCTCCACCGTCCGGCCCGGACCGTGGCTTCCGACGGGCTCCCCGCGCCGGCCCGCGCATGATCGGCCATGATGGGACGCAGGAGGACGTGGCGACACCTTGGGGGCGGGATGGGCGAGGGCGGGAAGTACGTCGAGCAGGGCGAGTTCAACCGGGACCAGAACTACATCACCACCCGGATCACGGTCGACGGCCGGGACGGCTACCCGGTCGAGGCGGGCCGGTACCGGCTGGCGGTCAGCCGGGCCTGCCCCTGGGCGAACCGCTTGATCATCGTCCGGCGGCTGTTGGGACTGGAGGACGCCATCTCGATGGCCGTCGCCGGGCCGACCCACGACGCGCGGAGCTGGACCTTCGACCTCGACCCCGAGGGGCGTGACCCGGTGCTCGGCATCGAGCGGCTCCAGCAGGCGTACTTCGCCCGGTACCCGGACTACCCGCGCGGCATCACCGTGCCGGCGATCGTCGACGTGCCGACCGGTCAGGTGGTGACCAACGACTACAGCCGGATGAGCCTGGACCTCTCCACCGAGTGGACCGAGCACCACCGCCCGGGTGCGCCGCAGCTCTACCCCGAGCACCTGCGCGACGAGATCGACGAGGTCAACGCGCTGGTCTTCAGCGACGTCAACAACGGGGTGTACCGGTGCGGCTTCGCCGGTAGCCAGAAGGGGTACGAGAAGGCGTACCACCGGCTGTTCGACCGGCTCGACTGGCTCAGCGAGCGCCTGGCCGGGCAGCGGTACCTGGTCGGCGACACCATCACCGAGGCCGACGTACGGCTGTTCACCACGCTGGTCCGCTTCGACCCGGTGTACCACGGGCACTTCAAGTGCAACCGGCAGAAGCTGAGCGAGATGCCGGTGCTGTGGGCGTACGCGCGGGACCTGTTCACCACGCCCGGCTTCGGCGACACCATCGACTTCGACCACATCAAGCGGCACTACTACGAGGTGCACCGGGACATCAACCCGACCGGGGTGGTGCCGCTCGGCCCCGACCTGTCGAACTGGCTCACCCCGCACGACCGGGAGGCGCTGGGCGGTCGCCCGTTCGGCGACGGCACGCCCCCGCCGCCCCCGCCGCCCACCGAGCGGGTCGACCCCGCACACACTCCCCTGCGCTGACCGCCCGCCCCGCCGTCGCGCTCCAGTGCAGCGGCGGCGGGCCGTCGGGCGGCGGGAAGAGATGTAAGGAAGGGACCCCTGCTATACCGGAGACGGTAGTAGGGGTCCCTTCCTTACATCTGCGCCACCCGTACGGCGGCGGTCAGCACGAGCTGGGCCAGCGCAGTCGGCACCAGCACCAACCAGCAGAGCCGCTGCAACTGGTCCTCGCGCAGGCGCGGGTAGGAGACCCGCAACCAGATGATCACGAAGCTGACGGCGGCCACCTTGAGCAGGGTCCAGAGCCAGCCGAGCTGGTCGTCGGCGAACGGCCCCTGCCACCCGCCGAGGAACAGCACCGTGGTCAGCGCGGCGATCACCACGATCCCGACGTACTCGGCCAGCAGCAGGAACGCGAACCGCAGGCCGGTGTACTCGGTCATGTACCCGAACACCAGCTCGGAGTCGGCCACCGGCATGTCGAACGGCGGCCGACGGATCTCGGCCAGGCCGGCCACGAAGAACACCACCATCGCCGGGGCCTGCCAGATCAGCCACCACGGCTGCCACGCCTCGACGATGCCGGACAGACTCAGCGTGCCGGCGGCCATCGCCACCGACGCGGCGGCCAGCACCAGCGGCAGCTCGTAGCCGAGCAACTGGGCCGCACCGCGCAGCCCACCCAGCAGGCTGAACTTGTTGGCCGAGGCCCAGGCCGACATCAGCACGGCCAGCACACCCACGCCGACCACCGCCAGCACGAAGAACAGGCCCACGTCCAACGGCTGCCCGACCAGATCGTTCGGCCCGAGCGGGATCACCAGCAGGGCGAGCAGGTACGGCACCAGGGCCACCGCCGGAGCCAGCCGGAACACCGGTCGGTCCGCCGCGCGCGGGGTGACGTCCTCCTTCTGGACGAACTTCACGCCGTCGGCGACGAGCTGTGCCCAACCGTGGAACGCGCCCGCGTACATCGGGCCGAGCCGGCCCTGCATGTGCGCCATCACCTTGTGCTCGGCCTGACCCACCAGCAGCGGCAGGATCAGGAAGGCGGCCACCACCCCGCCGATGCGGATCACCAGTTCCAGCCAGAGCGGCATCAGGGCGTACCCTCCTCGCCGTCCGCCGCCGGGTCCGTGGCGGGACCGGCCGATCGGGGGGTACGCGGTGGGCGCGTACCCGGTGCCGGTCGGGCCGGACGCTCCCGGGCTGGCCGTGCCGGGGTACCGCCGCGCGGCCCCTCCCCGACACCCCCGGCCCCGGCCGGGGTCGGCACCACACCCCACTCACCGGGTGCGGGTACGCCCGGCGGCCGGATCGGCCGCCGACCGCCACCGGCCTCGGACTCGCCCGGTTCCTTTGCCCCCGGCCAGGGCTTCGCGACCCGGGAGGCGAGCACGAACTCCTTGCGCAGCGGATGGCCCTCGAACTCCGGCGGCAGCAACAACGGCCGCAGGTCGGCGTGCCCGGCGAAGTCGATGCCGAACATCTCGTGGGTCTCCCGCTCGTGCCAGGCGGCACCCGGGTAGACCGACACCACCGAGTCGACCGTCGGCGTCGCCCGGGGCGCCCGGGTGCGCAGCAGCACCCCGTGCCGGTGCGTGGTGGACCACAGGTGGGCGACCACGTCGAAGCCGTCGGCCAGCTCGTCGACCGCCGAGAGCCAGTCGAAGTAGTCGCAGGCCAGCTCCGGGTCGTCGCGGACAGCGAGCAACGCCGCCCGCCACTGCTGCGGGGGTACGTCGACGGTGGCCCGGGAGTATGCCTGACCCCCGGAGACCGTCGCGGTGGCCTCGACGGGGGCGAGCAGCGTGACGAGCCGCCGGCCGACCTCTTCCGGTGTCATGCCGCTGATCCTAGGGCGTGTCCGGCCGCCCGCGCCCGGCTGCGAGCCCGGTCCTGCGGTCGGTGATCCGGCCCACGGCCCGGCAGGTGGTGCGCGGCCGGGTGGAGATCTCGGCTTTGCCGACGGTGGGCCCCGGTGCCGGACAGGATGGGTCCGTGCGCGCTGTGACCGTGACCCCGGGAGTGCCCGGCTCGCTGCGACTGCTCGACGACTACCCGGAACCGGCCACCGAGGAGGGGGCGATCCTGGTCGAGGCCGTCGCGGTCGGAGTCTGCGGCACCGACATCGAGATCATCGACGGGCAGTACGGCGAGGCGCCGCCCGGTGCCGAACACCTGGTGCTCGGGCACGAGTCGCTGGGCCGGGTGCTGGAGGACCCGACCGGCACCCTCCAGACCGGTGACCTGGTCGCCGGGATCGTCCGGCACCCGGACCCGCTGCCCTGTCCGAACTGCGCCGTGGACGAGTGGGACATGTGCCGCAACGGCATGTTCACCGAGCACGGCATCAAGGGACTGCCCGGGTTCGCCCGGGAACGCTGGCGCCTGCAACCCCGGTTCGCCGTCGGCCTCGACCCGGCGCTGGGCGAGGTGGGCGTCCTGCTGGAACCGACGAGCGTGGTGGTCAAGGCGTGGGACCACATCGACCGGATCGGCCGGCGGGCGGAGTGGCAGCCGCGTACCGCCCTGATCACCGGTGCCGGGCCGATCGGCCTGCTGGCCGCGCTGCTGGCCAGCCAGCGGGGGCTGTCGGTGCACGTGCTCGACCTGGCCACCGACGGGCCGAAGCCGGCGCTGGCCGGTGCGCTCGGGGCCACGTACCACTCCGGGCCGGTCGAGGAACTCGACTTCGAGCCGGACGTGATCGTCGAGTGCACCGGCGCGCCGGTGGTCGTCCTGGAGACGATGTGCAAGGTCGCACCGACCGGGATCGTCTGCCTGGCCGGGGTCTCCAGCGGCGGCCGGATCATCGACTTCGACGCCGGTGCGCTCAACCGCACCCTGGTGCTGGAGAACAACGTCGTCTTCGGCTCGGTGAACGCCAACCGACGACACTGGGACGCCGCCGCCGAGGCGCTGGCCCGCGCCGACCGGGACTGGCTCGGCGCACTGGTCACCCGCCGGGTGCCGCTGTCGCAGTACGCCTCGGCCTACTCCCCCGGGCCCGAGGACATCAAAGTCGTCATCGACTTCACCGTCTGACCTCGGACGCCGGTCGCTACACGCCCGGCAGTTCGCCGTTGCGGAACAGGTCCACGAAGAGCTGGTGGTCCTGCCGGGCCCGCACCCCGTACGCGTGGGCGAAGTCGACCAGGTGCGCGACGAAGCCGGCGGGATCCGTGTCGACCGCCGCGACGATCGCCTCCTCGGTGGAGTAGTCGACCAGGTCGTGGCTGGACTCGTCGTCGGCGACCGAGTGCATTCGGGCGACCGCCCGACCGAGGTCGGCCAGCACCCCGGCCAGTTCCTCGGGCTCGTTGACGTCCGCCCAGTCCAGATCGGCGGCGTACGGGGAGACCTCGGCGACGAGTTGGCCCACCCCGTCCAGCTCGGTGAAGCCCACCCACGGGTCGGCGTGCGCCTGGAGGGCGCGCTGCGACTCGGCCGTACGGTGGCCCTGGTGGCGGAAGTAGCCACGGACGCGTTCGTCGTCGACATAGCGGGCGACCGCCGGGACCTGCGCCTGCTTCATGTAGATCAGGACGTCGTTCTCCAGCGCCTGGGTGTGCCCCTCCAGCAGGAGGTTGTACGACGGCAGCCCGGCCGACCCGATCCCCACGCCCTTACGCAGCACCACGTCCTTGATCTGCGCCGCCACCGGACGGGTCCGCGTGCCGGCGGGCAGCGTGTCCAGGTAGTCCTGGAAGGCGGCACAGACCCGCGCCCGGACGTCGTCGTCCACCTCGTACACGCCGTCGCGCAGCGAGAACCGCCGCTCGTACTGGTCGACGGTGGTCTGCTCACGCAGCAGGTCGACCCGGGTGTTGAGGCGGGCCTGCTGGAGCACCCGGCGCAGTACCCCGTCGGCGTTGTCCAGCGTGATCGACCCGATCGCGTCGTCACCACCGGCGGCGATGGCCCGCAGCTCGGTCAGGTAGTGCTCGGCGAACGTGGTGACCAGGTCGCTGATCACCCGGTCGGAGAGCGCCTTGGTGTAGCCGATCAGGGCCACGCTGGCGACGAAGCGCCGCAGGTCCCAGGTGAACGGCCCGACGTACGCCTCGTCGAAGTCGTTGACGTTGAAGACGAGCTGGCCGGAGCCGTTCATGTAGGTGCCGAAGTTCTCCGCGTGCAGGTCGCCGTGGATCCACACCCGGCTGGTCTGCTCGTCGAGGAAACGCTCGTCGGCGAAGTCGCCGCGCTGGTCGGCGTAGAAGAGGCTGGCACTGCCCCGGTAGAACGCGAACGGCGACGCGGCCATCTTGCGGAACTTGCGCCGGAAGGCGGCCGGGTCGAGCGCCATCAGGGTGCCGAACTCCTCGGTCAGCACCTTGACGATGAAGGCGGAGCGCGGCTCCGCTGAGTCGGTCATGACCGCACGCTAGCGTCCGCCCGCCACCGTGACGGTGACCGCGCCGAGCGGGGTGTCCCGCCCGCCGGGGATCGGTCGTCGCTGCGAGTCTCAGGAGGTCGGAGGGCGTACCGGCGGGGCGGTGAGGGAGGCCGCGTCGCGGGGCGGGGTGCTCCGGCCCGCCGGTGCGTCGGCCGCTCGGGCCTGGTCGGCGGACGGGGCGTCGGCCTGCGGCCCGCCGGTCGATGCCGCGTCGGTGGCCAGCGCGTCGGTGGGCGGGGCGAGCGCGTCGGGGCGGGGTACGCCGCCGATGCCGGACTGCTCGGCGGCGATCTTCTCCTGTAGGCGGAGGATGCCGTGCAGCAGCGCCTCCGGCCGGGGCGGGCAGCCGGGCACGTAGACGTCGACCGGGATGAGCTGGTCGACGCCCTTGGTCACCGAGTACGAGTCCCAGTACGGGCCGCCACAGTTGGAGCAGGCACCGAACGAGATGACATACTTCGGCTCGGGCATCTGGTCGTAGAGCCGCTTGATCGCCGGGGCCATCTTGTCGGTGACCGTGCCGGAGACCACCATCAGGTCGGCCTGTCGGGGACCGTGTGCGAACGGGATCACGCCAAGGCGCATGAAGTCGTGCCGGGACATGCTGGTCGCGATGAACTCGATGGCGCAGCAGGCCAGCCCGAAGTTGAAGACCCAGAGCGAATACCGCCGGCCCCAGTTGAGCACGAACCGGATCGGCTCGCCGAGCACCGCCGGTAGCTGCACGTCCGCCCCCTTCCCGTCTCCGACAGTCAACCACAGCGCTCACTCGCCCTGGTTGTAAGGAAGGGCGCCCTGCTAACGCCTCGTGCATAGCAAGGGTCCCCTCCTTACAAGAAGGCGCTCAGAACGACGGGCGTTGCAGCAGGCTCACGAACTCCACCAGGAGCCGCTCCCGCAGCGCGGGTGGCGCGGCGTCCAGCAGGGTGTTCACCGCTGCCATCCGGTCCGGCAGCCCACCACCACCCCCGAGGCCCAGCCCGGCGGCGAGCCCGGCGACCAGGTCAGGGGTGAGCGCCTCCGGGGTGAGCGCCCCGGCGAGGGCGAGCAGTTCCGGCGGCAACACGACCGGCCCGGTCGCGCCGGCCGCCGCCACCGCCTCGGCCAGGTCGGCACCGAACTCCGCCGCCGTGGGCGCGACCGCCGCGGTCACCGTCAGGTGCACGCTGCGCGGCAGACCGGCGTACGTGAGCTGGGGCTGGGTGTGCCACCCTCGCGCGGCCAACTCGTCGACCAGGACGAACAGGTCGGGGCCGGACTCGGTGGCGGTGAAGCAGACCACGGTCGACTCCGGCTCGGCGACCAGCCGCAGCCCGTCGACGCCGCGTACCGCGTCGGCCAGCACCCGGACCGCCTCCCGGGTGCGGCGGGCCAGTTCCAGGTAGCCGTCGTCGCCGAGGTGCCGCAGGGTGGCGTACGCGGCGGCGATCGGGCCACCGGACCGGGTGGAGGAGATCACCGGGTTGACCATCGTGTACCCGGGCCAGTCGGCGTACGCGAAGTACTGCGGCGCGCGCAGCCCGGCATCACGGTGCAGCAGCACCGAGACGCCCTTCGGCGCGTACGCGTACTTGTGCAGGTCCACCGAGATCGAGGTGACCCCGGCGACGGCGAAGTCGAACGCGGGCACGTCGACGCCGAGACGGCGCAGGTACGGCAGGGTCCAGCCGCCGAAGCAGGCGTCCACGTGGCAGCGCACCCCGGCCGCGGCGGCCGTACCGGCGATCTGCGCCACCGGGTCGATCACGCCGTGCGCGTACGAGGGGGCGGAGCACGCCACCAGCACGGTCTCCGGCCCGATCGCGGCGGCCACGTCGGCGACCGAGGGCCGGAGCGTGGCCGGGTCAACCGGTACGGTGTCGAGCGCCACCCGCAGGTAGTGGGCGGCCTTGGCGAACGCGGCGTGCGCGCTGGTCGGCACCACGATCCGTGGTGCGGTGATCTCGGGGCGGGCGTCGCGGGCCGCCTTGACGGCCAGGATCAGCGACTCGGTGCCGCCGCTGGTGACACTGCCGACCACCTCCGGCGCGCTGGTGCCGGGTCCGCCGCCGAGCACCTGTGCCGCCGCGCCGACCAGCGCGTTCTCCATCGCCAGCAGCGACGGGAAGGCGGTCGGGTCGAGCCCGTTGACGTGCGCGCTCTCGGCGTACGCCGAGGCGGCCAACTCGTCCAGCCCGGCGACGGCCGCGTCGTACACGTACGCGAACAGCCGCCCGCCGTGCGTCGGCCGGTCCGACTCCCGCAGGACGCGAACCTCTGCCAGCACCTGTTCCGCCGGGACCCCGTGCGCCGGCAGCGCCGACCCTCTCTCGTCGATCATGGAGTAGTGGTGCCCTTTCCGTGGCTTTCGATGGCATTCGCCCTCACCACAACTCCATGATCGACGACGGAGACGCGGGGAGCGTCGGGGGTGCCGGGGACGTCGGGGGTGGTGGGGGCGTGGGAGGGGTGGAGGGTGGACAGGAGGGTGGGGGTCAGGTCGTAGGGGCGGAGCAGGAGGGTGGCCAGGCCGATCAGCAGGGCCGGGAGGACGGTGAAGCCGAGCAGGACGCCCAGGCGCGCGGTGTCCGACTGGACCGCTGCGGTGCCGGTGGTGGAGGAGACGTAGCCGGTGAGCGCGAGCACCAGACCGAAGATGCCCGGGCCGAGCGCCAGGCCGAAGGTCTCGCCCGCCGTCCACAGGCCGGTGAAGACGCCCGCCTGCCGCCGGCCGGTGCGCGCGGTGTCGTACGCGATGCAGTCCGGAAGCATGGCCAGCGCGAACACCTGCTGACCGGCGTACCCGACGCCGAGCGCCGCGACCAGCAGATAGACCACGACGGCGGGCAGCACCGGCGCGGCGACCAGCGCCAGTCCACCGGCGGACAGGATCAGCGACGCGGCCACCAGCGCGGCCAGCTTGCCCAGCCGGGCGCCCACCCGCGACCACAGCGGCATCACCACCAGCGCCGGGCCGACGAAGCAGAGGAACAGCAGCGTCGGGCCGGTCGTCGGGTCGCGCAGAATCTGGTCGGCGAAGTACTGCACCCCGGCGAGGATCGTGGCCACCCCGGCGGACTGCACCACGAAGCAGAGCAGCAACGCCCGGAACGGTCGGTTGCGACCGGCGACGGAGAGCTGGGCCCGCAGGCTCGGCTCGCTCTCCCCGACCGAGCCCTGCGGGGCCGGTCGGGTGCCGAGGAACGCGCCGACGGCACCCACCGCGATCAGCGCGGCCACGAACACGCCCATCCAGCGGTGCCCCGGCACGCCACCACCGGCGGCGTCGCGGACCAGCGGGGCCACCGCACCGGCGACCAGGATGGCCAGCGCCAGCACCGCGATCCGCCAGGTCATCATCCGGGTACGTTCGGCGTAGTCGTCGGTCAACTCGGCCGGCATCGCCACGTACGGCACCTGGAAGAAGGCGAACGCGGTGGCCGTGGCCAGGAAGGCGATCGCCACGTACGCCCCGGCGGCCGGTCCGGCGCCGAACGGCGCAGCGAAGATCGACCCGAACAGCACGGCCAGCGCCAACCCGCCGACGAGCAGGTACGGCCGACGGGCGCCCCACCGCGACCGGGTCCGGTCGGAGATCCGCCCGGCCACCGGGTTGACCAGTACGTCCCATGCCTTCGGCAGCAGCACCAGCAGGGCAGCCATCCCGGCGGCCACGCCGAGCGTGTCGGTGAGGTACGGCAACAGCAGCAGCCCCGGCACGGTGCCGAAGGCTCCCGTGGCCAGCGATCCGAGCGCGTACCCGGCGTGCACCTTGCGCGGCAGGCCGCCCGCCCCTGTTCCACCCGGCGACGCGTTCATGGCGCCGAATGTTACTCACGTTATGGCGCGGGTCACATCCCCTCTCCGGGCTGCCACTGCGCCACCCGCATGTCGACCCGGCCCGCGCGCAGCGGCGTACCCTCGCTGCGCCACCGCGCCCGCGCCTCGGCGACGAGTCGGGGCGGCATCGTGCCGGTGGCGTTGACCACGCGGTGCCATCCGACGGCCCCACCGTGCCGAGCCATGATCGATCCGACCAGCCGGGCGGAGGCCCGTCCGGAGCGCTCGGCGAGCGCGTCGGCCACCCCGCCGTACGACATCACCCGGCCCGGCGGTATCCGGTCGACGAGCTCCAGCACCGCCTCGACGTACTCGTCTGGTGTCACAAGCGGCCAGACTATGGGAAGGCCGCCGGGCCACACCGCGCCGACCACGCAGAATAGGCGGGTGCGTGACACGGTGAGGGCGGCCCGGCGGGTCGTGGTCAAGATCGGTTCCTCCTCGTTGACCACCGCCACGGGCGGTCTGGACGACGGGCGGGTGGACGCGTTGGTCGACGCCCTCGGATCCCGGACGGCCGACGGACGTGAGGTCGTGCTGGTCTCCTCCGGCGCGATCGCCGCCGGCCTGGCCCCGCTCGGGCTCTCCCGGCGACCACGTGACCTGGCCACCCAGCAGGCCGCCGCGAGCGTCGGCCAGGGCCTGCTGATCGGGCGGTACGCCGCCGCCTTCGCCCGGCACGGCCGGACCGTCGGGCAGGTGCTGCTCACCGTCGACGACGTGACCCGCCGGGCGCACTACCGCAACGCGTACCGCACCCTGCGCAAGCTGTTGGACCTGCGGGCGGTGCCGATCGTCAACGAGAACGACACGGTCGCCACCGAGGAGATCCGTTTCGGCGACAACGACCGGCTGGCCGCGCTGGTGGCCGCGCTCGTCGACGCCGATCTGCTGGTGCTCCTCTCCGACGTCGACGCGCTCTGGACCGGCAACCCGGCGCGTCCCGGCGCCCGCCGGATCGCCGAGGTACGCGACGAGTCGGACCTCGCCGGAGTCGACATCGGCGGTGCCGGGCGGGCCGGTGTCGGAACCGGTGGCATGGTGACCAAGGTCGAGGCGGCCCGGATCGCCACCGGATTCGGCATCCCGGTGGTGCTGACCTCCGCACCGCAGGCGGTCGCGGCGCTGGCCGGTGAGCCGGTCGGCACGTTCTTCCACCCCAGCGTCAGCCGCCCGGCCGCGCGGCTGTTCTGGCTGGCGCACGCCACCGCACCCCGGGGACGGCTGCACCTCGACCCGGGCGCGGTCGCCGCGGTGGTGGGCCGCCGCAAGTCGCTGCTGCCGGCCGGGATCACCGCCGTGGACGGAGCCTTCACCGCCGGTGACCCGGTCGACCTGGTCGACACCTCCGGCGCACCGGTCGCCCGGGGACTGGTCAACTACGACGCGGTCGAACTGCCCGGCCTGCTCGGCCGGTCCACCTCGGACCTGGCCGCGGCGCTCGGTCCGGCGTACGAACGGGAGGTCGTCCACCGCGACGACCTGGTGCTGCTGTGAGCTATCGAAAGCAGGGGACCCCTCCTATACACGAGGCGTTAGCAGGGGGCCCTTCCTTACATCCAAGGAGCGTGGGTATGAGCGTGAGCGAGCAGGCCCGACGGGCGCGTACGGCGGCGGAGGCGCTGGCCGTGGCGACGCGTACGGCCAAGGACGCGGCGCTGCACGCGATGGCCGACGCGCTGGTGGCGCGTACGCCGGAGATCCTCACCGCGAACGAGGCGGACCTGGCGGCCGGACGGGAGGCCGGACTGAGCGCGGCCGTGCTGGACCGGCTCGCCCTCGACGAGTCCCGGGTGGCCGGCATCGCCGACGCGCTGCGCCAGATGGCCGGGCTGCCCGACCCGGTGGGTGAGGTGGTCCGTGGCTCGACCCTGCCCAACGGGTTGGAGTTGCGGCAGATCCGGGTGCCGTTCGGCGTGGTCGGGATCATCTACGAGGCCCGGCCGAACGTGACCGTGGACGCCGCCGGCATCTGCCTGAAGTCGGGCAACGCGGCGTTGCTGCGCGGTTCCTCGTCCGCCGCGCACTCGAACGCGGCGCTGGTGGCGGTGTTGCGCGACGCCATCGACGGTGCCGGGCTGCCCGCCGACACGGTGCAGTTGCTCGACGCCGCCTCGCGCGACTCGGTCAAGGAGCTGATGCGGGCCCGGGGGCTGGTGGACGTGCTGATCCCGCGCGGCGGCGCGTCGCTGATCCGCACCGTGGTCGAGGAGTCGACGGTGCCGGTGATCGAGACCGGGGTGGGCAACTGCCACGTCTACGTGGACGCCGCCGCCGACCCCGTCAAGGCCGTGTCGATCACGCTGAACGCGAAGACGCAGCGACTGTCCACCTGCAACACCGCTGAGTCGCTGCTGGTGCACCGGGACGTGGCGGACGCCGTACTGCCCCCGATGCTGGCGGCGTTCGCCGAGGCCGGGGTGACGGTGCACGGCGACGCCCGGACGGCGGCGTACTCCGACGCGGTCATCGCCGCGACCGACGAGGACTTCGCCACCGAGTACCTCTCGGCCGACATCGCGGTGGCCGTGGTCGACTCGCTCGACGCGGCGGTGGCACACATCCGCCGGTACGGCAGCGGCCACACCGAGGCGATCGTCACCGACTCGCAGTCGGCCGCCCGCGAGTTCGTGGCCCGGGTGGACTCGGCGGCCGTGATGGTCAACGCGTCGACCCGGTTCACCGACGGCGGCGAGTTCGGCTTCGGCGCCGAGATCGGCATCTCCACCCAGAAGCTGCACGCCCGTGGCCCGATGGGTCTGCCGGAGCTGACCAGCACCAAGTACGTGGTCACCGGGGACGGTCACCTGCGGAGCTGACGGCGGCCGGAGGTCATGCCCGGCACGGCCGGCGGCACCAGTACGGCCAGCGCCCGGCCGGTTCAGCGGAAGGCGCGGATCACCGCCAGGGTGGCGTGTACGTCGAACTGGTGCCCGTCGTCGCTGCTCCAGCCGCCGTCGCTGCGTTGCGTCTCGGTGAGCCGGCGACGGGCCGCCACCATGGTCCACTCCTGTTCGTCGACCTCGACCCGGCGCAGGGTCGCGGCGAGCCAGGCGGCGTCGGCCGGGGACGCCTCCGGCATCCGCTCGGCGAGCACCGCCTTGATCCGCGCCGACTCGTAGAAGAGTTGCTGCCGGTGCAGGACCGCCGCGCTCAGCCAACCGGCGGCCAGGAAGGACGGCCAACTGCCGTCGGGGCGCAACTGCGCGGCGAGCGCCTGCCCGGCGGCGTGCACCACCCCGGCGTACGCGCCGCCGACCCGGTGGTCCAGCGGCCCGGCGGCCCGCGCGTCCAGGCCGGCGACGGTGAGCCAGAAGGCGGCGTTGGCGGTCAGGTAGAGCCGTGCCTCCGGGCTGCCCGGCCGGGCCCACTCCGGGGCGGTCTCGGCCAGCGTCGGGTCCTCCTCCCAGCAGCCGTCGCGCTGTTGACCGGCGGCGAGCCAGTCGAGGGCGCGACGGGCGGCCGGACGACCCAGCGCACCGAGGTCGTCCAGTTCGGCCAGCCGGAAGCAGGTCGCGTCGACCGAGGCGACCGGGTCCCCCCAGGAGGCGGGCCAACCACCGCCCGGGGTCTGGCCGACCTCGGCACTGTCCAGGGTCTCCGGTGGCGGCGGCGCGCCGGTGCGCAGCCAGGAGAGGCGGGCACGTTCGACCGTGTCCCCGTGTGCCACCACGAACCCGATCGCGGCGTCGATGTCGACCACGGCGGTCACGCTACCGGCGGAAACATGATCCCGCCTCGGTACAACGGGCAGGTGGGACCGGCCGTCAGCGGGTGGCGTGACGGGCCGCCGGCCGGGTTGTCAGCAGGGGTCCCCTGCTATGCCTGAGGCGTTAGCAGGGGACCCCTCCTTACATCAGTACGCGGGCAGCGAGGGATCGATCTGCTTGATCCAGGAGAGCACGCCGCCCTGCACGTGCACGGCGTCCCGGAAGCCGGCCGCCTTCACCGCGGCGAGCGCCTCGGCGGAGCGGACCCCGGACTTGCAGTGCAGCACGATCTGCCGGTCCTGCGGGAGCTTGGACAGCGCCTCGCCGGAGAGGAACTCCCCCTTCGGGATCAGCGTCGCGCCGGGGATGCGGACGATCTCGTACTCCGCCGGCTCGCGCACGTCGACCAGGAAGATGTCCTTGCCGGCGTCCTGCCACTCCTTGAGCTCGGCGGCGGTGATCGTCGCGTCGACGGTCGCCTCCTGCGCCTCCTCGGAGACCGCGCCGCAGAAGTCCTCGTAGTCCTCCATCAGGTCG
This sequence comes from Micromonospora sp. NPDC049900, assembly GCF_044461025.1. Classification (NCBI taxonomy): domain Bacteria; kingdom Bacillati; phylum Actinomycetota; class Actinomycetes; order Micromonosporales; family Micromonosporaceae; genus Micromonospora; species Micromonospora sp. NPDC049900. Next base: position 408,547 of record NZ_JBITKM010000001.1, on the reverse strand, counting down.
GTCAGGGTGGCGTTCTCGCCGCAGAGCACGCAGTTCGGGTCCTTGCGGACCTTGATCTTGCGGTAGCTCATCTCCAGGGCGTCGTAGACCATCAGCCGGCCGACCAGCGGCTCACCGATGCCGGCGAGCAGCTTGATCGCCTCGTTGACCTGGATCGAGCCGATCGAGGCGCAGAGCACGCCGAGCACGCCACCCTCGGCGCAGGAGGGGACCATGCCGGGCGGCGGGGGCTCCGGGTAGAGGCAGCGGTAGCAGGGGCCGTGCTCGGCCCAGAACACCGACGCCTGGCCGTCGAACCGGTAGATCGACCCCCAGACGTACGGCTTGCCGAGCAGCACCGCCGCGTCGTTGACCATGTACCGGGTGGCGAAGTTGTCCGTCCCGTCCACGATCAGGTCGTACTGGGCGAAGATGTCCCGGACGTTGTCCCGGTCCAGCGCGGTGTTGTGGATCTCGACGTTGACCAGCGGGTTGATCTCGCGGATGCTCGCGGCGGCGGACTCGGCCTTGGACCGGCCGATGTCGGAGACCCCGTGGATGATCTGCCGTTGCAGGTTCGACTCGTCGACGGTGTCGAAGTCGATGATGCCGAGCGTGCCGACACCGGCGGCGGCCAGGTACATCAGCGCGGGCGAGCCCAGGCCACCGGCGCCCACACAGAGCACCCGGGCGTTCTTCAGCCGCTTCTGCCCGGTGACTCCCACGTCGGGGATGATCAGGTGACGGGAGTAGCGGCGGATCTCGTCAACGGTCAGCTCGGCGGCAGGCTCGACGAGCGGGGGCAACGACACGGTGGACTCCCCGGGGATCGATGTGGCGGTCAACCGAGCCATTGTTGCTCGCCGGCCCGCCCGCCGACCATGAGCAGCGACACGTCGCCCGGCATGCGGGAGCGGGAATATCCCGCCTCGGGTGACGGCCGCGGTCAGGTCACCGGGTCGCCGACGTACCGCACACCCTCCAGGTACGGCCAGGCGTACGCCAGACAGCCGTCCAGGCCGTACGTCTGCTGCTGCATCACGGGTGCCGGTCGGCCCGCGCCGGGGCACGTCTGGTGCCCCTCCCCGAACTCGTGGCCCACCTCGTGGTTGATCACGTAGGCCCGGTACACCGCCAGCGGCGCCCCGTAGTCGGGTACCGCCTCGGACCAACGTGCCAGGTTGATGATCACCTTGCCGGGCAGCCGGCACGAGGTGTAGCCCTCGGTGCTCAACCCACCGGCCGCGCACATCGCCTCGGAGGTGTCCGGGGTGGCCAGGTAGACGGTGAAGTCGGTGTACTCCGGGTCGTCGATCCGGCGCACCCGCAGCTCACCCGAGCCGATCCAGCTCCGCGGATCGCCGAGCACCGCGTCGACCTCGGCGGCGAAGGCGTCCGGGTCCTGGCCGGTGCCCTGCTCGACGGCCACCCGGTAGTGCACGACCGGGCCGTCCAGACCGCGCACCGGGGACTCCCCGGTGGCCGCCGCGAAACTGCCCGCGCCCGCCGTCGGGTACGCCGGTCCCGGTGAGGTCGCCGCCTCGTACGCCCGTCCGGCCGGTGCCGCGCCGGTGGAGCGCTCCTCGGCCGGTGCGATCCGCAGCACGACGGTGGCCGCCAGGGCCAGCGCCACGGAGAGGGTCACGACCAGTCGACGGCGACGGCGACGTGCCGCCGGCTGGTGCCCCGGCAGCGGACCCTCCGGCCGGGGGTCCGGCGGACGGTCCGGCAGGCCGGAGCGGCCGTTCAGGGGCGAAGACGGCATGACATCATGGTCGCACCCTAATCGGGCATATCAGAGCATTACCGTACGGTTGGTTCGCCTCTACAGCGGCGGACCGGCGTACCGCTTCCCGTCCAGGTAGGGCCACGGATTGGCCACGCACCCCTTGAGGAAGAGCGTCTGCTGCATCATCACCGGGGCCGGTTCACCCCGCCCCGGACAGCGCTCGTGCCGATGACCCAACTCGTGCCCGACCTCGTGGTTGAGCACGTACGTGCGGTAGACCGAGAGCGGCACCTCGGCCTCGACGTAGTGCGGCACCGACTGCCGCCACCGGTCCAGGTTGATGATCACCTTCCCGGGGGCACGGCACGAGGTGTACGGGCGGCCACCGACCCGGATGTCGACCCCACCGGCGGCACACATCCGTCCCGCCGTGGTGGCCGTCGCCAGGTAGACGGTGAAGTCGTAGCGGGACGCGGGCGCCACCTGCCGCAACCGCAGCCGCCCGCTGTCCACCCAGCTCCCCGGACCGGCCAGCGCCGCACGGACCGCCAGGCCGAACTCGCCCGGGTCCACGCCCGCGCCGGACTCCACCGCCACCCGGTACCGCCGGGCGGCACCGGCGGTACCCAGCACCGGCCCGGTCCGGTCGTCGTCGACGAAGCGGCCCGGCCCGGCCGACGGCACCGGCCCGGACTCCTGCAACACCGGCTCAGGCGAAGAAACGGCCGACGGCGACACCGGTGCCGACTCGGGCAAGGGAACGGCCGACGGCGACACCGAGGGCGGCACCACCGGCGGGGAGGTCACCGCCGCCACCTCCTCGGCGGAGCCGGCCGAGGGCCGGTTCATACCGCTCACCAGCGCCGCACCGGCACCGATCGCCACCACCAGCACGGCCGACCGGCGCACCACGGCGCGGATCGACGTGGTGGCCGCGACGGGCTCCGGTGACCGGCTGTGCCGACCGGTGGGGCGCGACCGTCGACGACCACCAGGACTGCGCATTCGCGTCATCCTGCCAGGTCAGGGCTCCCGGGCGCAGTCCGTCGACTCGGTCAGAAGCCCGACTACGGCCCGCGCCACCACGCGCGGCACCTCCAACTGTGCGACGTGACCGACACCGTCGAGCATCAGCAACCGGCTGTCCGGGATCATCCGCGCGGTCTGCGGTGCCACACGTACGTCGACCAGCCGGTCCTGCCGACCGCCCACGACCAGCGTGCGGGCCCGCACCGACCGGGCCATCGCCCACAACGACCCCGACCCCGGCAGGTACGACCGCAGGAAGCTGGAGACGATCCCCCGGAACGTCCGCACGTACGCGGCGGCGTAGTGGGTCGCCTCGTACCGCACCCGGATCTCCTCCACCGCCTCCTGCCTGCGCTGTTCGGAGATCCGGCTGAGATCGGCCACGCACGCCTCCATCGTCTGCTGCGCCATCACCTCCGGCGCGAACTGGGCCAGCCGCCAGGCGGCCAGCCGCTCGGCGCGGGGGATCGCCAGCAGCGGCAGCATCCGGCCCTGCAACGAGCGGCGGAAGTCGAGGAACGGCAGGGCCGGCGACACCAGGGTCAGCGTCCGCACCAGATCCGGCCGCAGCGCGGCCACCCGGACCGAGATCGCCCCGCCCAGCGAGTTGCCGAACAGGTGCACCGGGCCCCGGTCGGAGTGCTCGATCCAGCGGATCACCCGGTCCGCGAAGGCGGGCACGGTGTAGCGCAGACCCGGCTCGCTGCGCCCGAACCCCGGCAGGTCGATCGCCTGGCCGTCGAGGCGGTCGGCGAGCAGGCCGGCCAGGTCGGTCCAGTTCTGCGCGGACCCGCCCAGGCCGTGCACGTACAGCGCCGGCTCCGCGTCCGGGCCGGTGGCCGGTGTCTCCCGGACGTAGGTCACCGTGCCGTCCAGCCGTACCTGCCGTCCCGGCCAGGGCGGCGGCATGGAGGGGGCGGGCAACAACCGATCGGGCCAGAGGGTGGCAGGCTTCACCACTCCAGTCTGCCCCGAACGGATCAGGCCAGCAGAGCCTCCAGCCGCCGGTTGACCGCGGCCAGGCTGGCGCGGACCACCGCCTGCCGGGGATCACCGGCCACCAGCGCCGACCCGGCCAACTGCTCGACCCATCCGTCGCAGACCAGCAACACCACGACGGTGGCCACCTCGCAGTTGCCGAACGGCACCACCGCGGCGTGCTCCACGAAACAGCGTCCCCGCTCGGCGGTGGGGTCGGCACTGCGCAGCAGCTCGTCGATGGCCGCCGCGGCGGCCACCGCGCAGAGCCGCAGCACGTACCCGTCGACGGCCGGGCCGGTGGCGTACCCGGCGGCGCTCTGGTCCCCGGCGAGCAGGCGTACCTCGACGGTCGCGTCGAGACCGAACGTGCTGACCTGGACGTGGTCGAGCACCACGCGGGGACCGGGTACCCCACCGGTGTCCAGCGGTCGGGACGGCGCGGACTCGGTGGTGGTGAGCTGCCCGCCCGAGTAGGAGGCACCGAGCGTCGCCGGGCTACCGGTCGGGCCGGGCTCCTCGACGACGGCCCGTCCCCTCGGCGGGGCGGGCGTCGGGCGTCGACGGCGGGCGGGCTCCGGCTCGACGCGGGCCGGTGGCGTCTCCGTCCGGGCTGTCGCCGGGCGGGCCGGTGGGGCCTCCGTCCGGGCTCCGGCCGGACGGACCACCGGGCGTCGGGGCTCGGCGGACGGACGCGACTCGCCGCCGTCGCGGGGCTCGGTGGACCGACGGCGCACCGGCGCGGTCGGTGGAGCCGGCGCCCCGCTCGGCGCGGCGGCCAGCCCCATCCGTTCCTGGAGCAGGCGGGCGACGTGCCGGCTCACCTCCGCCGGGTCGGCACCGTCGGACAGGTCCAGACGCAGGCTGTGGGCACCGGCCGGGGTACGTCGCAGGGCCGCGTCGCGTACTCCCTCCACGCCCCGCACCGCGTCGAGGATCGCGTTGACGTCGAAGCCCTCGGGCCGCTCGCGCAGTGGTGCCGGTTCGTCGTCGCGACGCAGATGGGTGGCGATCCTGGCGAGTTCCGGGGTTTCGGCGGGTGGGTCCACGGCTGGCGGCTCCGGCACGACGGGCACGTCCGGCTCGGCGGGGACGCGCTGCGGCAACACCGCCGAGGTGCGCTCCGGCGACCGGTCGCCGGGTGTTTCGGGCTCGGCCGCGGATCGGCGGGCCGCGTAGGGGGCAGCGCTCGTCGGGACGGGCGCGGACGGGGTGCGTTCACGGTGCGTGGGCACGTCCGACGCCCGCGCGCCGGTCGTCGGCTCGGTCGGGGCCGGGGTGGCGGGCGGACAGGGCGAGGCGGGCGACGGAGCGGTCGGCCCCGGATCGCTGGGCACCGGTCGGAGCCGGAACGGCCGGTAGGCCGGGCCGCCGCCGGAGGCGCTCGTGGCCTCGGTGGCCGGCGGCTTCGGCGGCTCGGGCGGAGTCGTCTCGCGAGGTCCGGCCGGTGTGGCGGCCGGTGGCGCGCTGGCCGGGCCGAGCGCCCAGGGCAGTCGGTCGTCGGCGGGCGGCGGCCCGCCGACACGCGCCCCCCACGGCAGGCCCTCGTCGGTACGCGCCCCCCAGGGCAGGCCCTCCTCGGTGCGCGCACCCCACGGCAGGCTCTCGTCGGCCGGTGCGGCGCTCACCGGACGGGCTCGCCGGGAGGCGTGCTCGTCGGCGGGCACACCGCTGACCGGCGAGGCCGACCAGGCAGGCCGCTCGTCGGCGGGCGCACCGCTGACCGGTGACGTCGACCAGGCAGGCCGCTCGTCGGCCGCCCACGAGGGCCGGTCCCGCGTCGGCGGTACGGCAGTCGGGCCGGGTTCCCGGGCCGGTCGCTCGTCGACCGGTGGCGCGCTGGTCGGCGCGGCGGCCCACGAGGGCCGACCGGTGGACTCCGGCGGTTCGGCCGGGGTACGCGGCCCGCTGGCCTCCGGCCGGGTCGGCTCGTACGGCCGGGGGCGCTCGACCGGTACCGGCTGGTAGGGGCGGGTCGGCTCGACCCGGACCGGCTCGTACGGCCGACTCGGTTCGCTGGACCAGCTCTGCCCCGAGGTCTCCCGCCCGCGTCGGTCGCTCTCGTCCTCGCCGCGTGCCCAGGACGGCGCCCAGTCGCTCGGCGGGCCGGACCGGGCCCAGCTCGGACGCTCGTCATCGGCCGGATCGGCGTCCGCCGCCCAGCCGCCGCGCCGGCCGGTGCCCGGCGGTGGCCAACCGACCTGGTCGTCGTCGTATCCGTGGCCGCCGGACGGCCCGGGGGCGTCGGTGGGGTGGGACGGACCGGCCGACTCGGTCGGATACGGCTCGTCCCAGCCGTGCGACCGGCCCCCGGCGGACGGGTCGTCCCCGGCCCGCTCGGCGGCGGGCGCGTGCAGGCCGGGCGGCATCTCGAAACCGGAGGCGGCGGTGCCGACGGGCGGCACCTGGACGGCCGGCGGCGCCGAGGTGGGCAGGCCGGAGGTCGAGGTCACCGGTTGCTCACCGGCGGGGGTGGGACGCGGTGCCGGCACCACCAGCCGGTCGTGGCCGACGTCACGGCCGCTCTCACGTAGGCCGGGTGGGGCGCTGACCGGGGTGTACCGACCGGCCGGCGACTCGTCCTCGGGGTGCACGCCGTTGACGTGGTGTCCGTTCGTGCGCGTCGCGCGTTCCGGCTCGGGCTGGTCACCGGCGGGAGCCGGCAGGTCGGCGTAGCGTGGTGAGGCGGTCGCCCAACCGGAGGGCGGCTCGGGGCGACGGCGGGTCGCGTCGAGGTCGCGGGGACCTTCCGCCCCCCACGACCAGTCGGCCGCCGACGGTGCCCACCCGTTGCCGGAACGGGCCAGGTCATCCCGCTGACCCGTCCCGTCGCCGTGCTCTCCCGGGGTGGCGGCACCGGGTTGCCCTGCTTCACTCACCGCGCGCTCCTTGGTCGCCCCCGCTGAGGCTACCGTGTGGCGACAGTGGCGATAAGTTACAGCGGCGGGCCAATTCCGCACGGGGCCATGGCGGCCTTGGGCGGTTCGGGCGAAATGCGGCCCGTCTACAGACTCGGAGGTTCCCATGACCGCTGTGGGGAACGGCGCCCAGACCACCGGCAGGCCGACCCGCCTGCCCCGTTCGGCACGCCGCAAGCAGCTACTCGCCGCTGCTCAGGAGGTATTCGTCGCGCAGGGCTACCACGCCGCGGCCATGGACGACATCGCCGAGCGGGCCGGGGTCTCCAAGCCCGTGTTGTACCAGCACTTCCCCGGCAAGATGGAGCTGTACCTCGCCCTGCTCGACACGCACTGTGACGCAATCGTCGCCAAGGTGCACGACGCGATGGCGAGCACCGCCGACAACAAGGAGCGGGTCAGCGCGTCGGTACGGGCGTACTTCGACTTCGTGGACCACGAGAGCGAGGCGTTCCGCCTGGTCTTCGAGTCGGACCTGCGCAACGACCCGGCCGTGCGCCAGCGCGTGGAGCGGGTCGAGCAGGGCTGCATCGCGGCGATCACCGACACCATCATCTCGGACACCGGGGTCAGTCGGGCGCACGCGGAACTGCTCGCCTCCGGCCTGGTCGGGGCCGCCGAGACCGCAGCACAGTTCTGGCTGGCCCGCGGGCGGCAGGTGCCCAAGGCCGAGGCGGAGGCGTTGGTCGCCGCGCTGTCCTGGCGGGGCATCGCCAGCTTCCCGCTGCAAGGTGAGTCAGCCTGAACTCGCACCTTGTGATCGGATAGCCTTCGCACGGCGACCATTTCGCCCGACGGAGGAGGCACAGTGGAGGTCAAGATCGGGGTGCAGTACGCACCGCGCGAGCTGGTCCTGGAGAGCGCGCAGTCGCCGGCCGAGATCGAGCAGATCGTGACCGACGCGATGGCCAGGAACGAGGGCGGCACGCTCTCCCTGACCGACGAGAAGGGCCGGCGGGTCATCGTGCCGGTCAGCAAGGTCGCTTACGTCGAGATCGCCGAGGCGTCCCCTCGGGCGGTGGGCTTCACCGTCCGCTGACGATCAGTTGTTGAGGCCGGCGGCGGCCATCCGCGCGGTGTGCGCGGCGGTCAGCCGCCGGAACAATCCGGGCACGTCCGTCCGCCCGTCCGCGACGATCAGGGCGGTGAACGCCCCCTGGTCGGCGGCGACCACCCGGCCCGCCTGGGACAACGCCTCACCGACCAGCCGCCGGGCCCACATCGACAGCCGTCCCGCGACCTTCGGATCCGCCGCGAGGGCGTGCCGGATCTCGGCGGCGGCGAACTCCGCGTACCGCGACTCGTGCAGCACGTCCAGGACCAGTTGCCGGTCCGGCTCCCGCAGCGCCTCGGCGATCTCGCGGAGGAAGTCGTCGGTGATCCCGTCCCCCACGTACGCCTTGGTGACCGCCTCGGCCCAGTCCCGGGGCTCGGTGGAGTCGTGGTATCCCTGCAACGGTTCGACGTAGGCCGCCATCGCCTCCTCGACCGGTACGCCGAGCACCGCCAGCCGGTCGGCCAGCCGCCGGTAGTTGGTGATCTCGGCGGCGGCCATCTCGCCCAACGCGGCACGACGGCGCAGATCCGGGGCGAAACGGGCATCGGCCGCCAGACGTTCGAAGGCGAGCAGTTCACCGAGGGCCACCAGACCGAGCAGATCGGCGACGGCGTGGTCGGGCGCGGCGGGGGCGGACACCCGCGCAGGCTACCGCTCACCGTTCCGCCCCGGAGTGCCCGACGAGGCACCGTGGCGCGCGTCGACCACCCATATCCACCCCACGCGTGTGATACGGCTCACACATCGGCTCTCCCGGTGGCTCTTGCCGGATTGGAATCGGGACGGCTTCACCGCCGTTCAGGTAACATGGACTAGTTGCCGTAGGCGCCGATCCCGACCGGATTCAGATCCAACCCGGTCGAAGTCCGACCCACGGCGCGCGTGCGGCCCGGTCCGCTCGGCACTTCTGCCGCCGACCGTGTGGCCCGCGCCAAAACCGAACGCGCCCTGAGGACATGACGGGGCGCACCCACGAGAGGGCACCCCCAAATCCACATGAGTGAGCCGATTCAAGACCTCACAGACGGCCAGGAACTGGCCCCGACCGCCCCGGTCCGACCGGAGGCACCGACCTTCGCCGAACTGGGCGCACGCGCCGAGACGGTGGACGCGCTGGCCGCGGCCGGCATCACCCGCGCCTTCGCCATCCAGGAGTACGCGCTGCCGATCGCGCTGCGCGGCGCCGACCTGATCGGGCAGGCCCCGACCGGCACCGGCAAGACCCTCGGCTTCGGCGTCCCGCTGCTGGAGCGGGTCTTCGCACCGAACGAGGGCAGCGACGGCGTGCCGCAGGCACTCGTCGTCGTACCCACCCGTGAACTGGGCATCCAGGTAGCCAAGGACATCGCCGCCGCCGGCCGCACCCGGGGCGTCCGGGTGCTTCCGATCTACGGCGGCGTCGCGTACGAGCCGCAGGTCGACGCGCTGCGCAAGGGCGTGGAGATCCTCGTCGGCACGCCCGGCCGCCTGCTCGACCTGGCCAAGCAGAAGCACCTGCGCCTGCACGGCGTACGCGCGCTGGTGCTGGACGAGGCCGACCGGATGCTCGACCTGGGCTTCCTCGACGACGTCGAGCGGATCCTGGCGATGCTCCCGGAGGACCGGCAGACCATGCTGTTCTCCGCCACCATGCCGGACCCGATCGTGACGCTGTCCCGCCGGTTCCTGCGGCACCCGATCACGATCCACGCCGGGCACACCGCCGAGACCGGTCCGTCCCCGCAGACCGAGCAGTTGGTCTACCGCACCCACTCGATGAACAAGATCGAGATCGTCGCCCGGATCCTCCAGGCCGAGAGCCGTGGCCTCACGATGATCTTCACGCGGACGAAGCGGGCCGCCGACCGGGTCGCCGAGGACCTGGACTTCCGTGGCTTCGCGGTCGCGGCCGTGCACGGCGACCTCGGGCAGGGCGCCCGTGAGCGGGCCCTGCGGGCGTTCCGCGCCGGCAAGATCGACACTCTGGTCGCCACCGACGTCGCGGCCCGGGGCATCGACGTCAGCGGCGTGACGCACGTGATCAACTACGACTGCCCCGAGGACCAGGACACCTACACGCACCGCATCGGCCGGACCGGCCGGGCCGGAGCGACCGGTGTGGCGGTCACGTTCGTCGACTGGGACGACATGCCCCGCTGGCGGATCATCGACAAGACGCTCGGGCTGGACATGCCCGAGCCGCAGGAGACGTACCACACCTCCCCGCACCTCTACACCGACCTGCACATCTCGACCGAGGTGACCGGCACCCTGCCGACCGCCGAGCGGACCCGCGCCGGGTTGGCCGCCGAGGTCGAGGAGGACCTGGGTGGCGGTCGCTCCCGCCGGGGCGGCGAGCCGCGCGGCGCCGGACGGCGCCAGGGTCGCGGTCGCGGCGAAGGCGGTGGACGCGGTGAGGGCCGAGGTCGCGGCGAGGGCCGTGGCCGCGCCGAGAGCGGTCGTGGGCAGGGCGACGACGCCGGACCGGAGTCCGCCGAGTCCAGCGCGGAGCTGTCCGACGAGGCCGGCGCAGGCACCCGCACGCCGCGCCGCCGTCGGCGCCGTCGGGCCGGCGAGGTCATCGCCGGTGTCGACTCGACCAACCCGGCCGAGACGGGCACCCCCGCCGAGGCCGCCACCGGCACCGAGGGCAGCGCCGAGGCGTCCCGCCCGCGCCGCCGACGCCGCCGCCGGGCCACCGCCTCCGCCAGCGGTGGACCGGCCGAGGCGAGCACCGACTGATCCCGTTCCGCCCGTCGGGCGGAGCACAGCGAGACACGCAACGACATCGCGCCGACGACCTGCCCGGTCGTCGGCGCGCTGCGTCAGCACCCGCCGCCCCGCACGCACAGCGCCACCGCCCGCCCGGAACGCCCAGCATCGCCCGTCCGGTCGCCGTCGCCCCGGTCCCCTGCACCCGCTGCCGGGTGCCCGGCGTCACCGACGGCCCGCCGCTGTCGGCGTACCCCTGCACGGCATGGAAGATGGAGCGATGCCCGAACCGTTGGACTCCGCCCTGGCCGAGGTCCGCTCGATGCTGCTGGATCCCGCGCTGACCCGGGCGGTGGCCGCCGGTCGCCGACGCGGCCAGCGGCCCTCCGTGGTCCGGGCCGAGCTGCGGCCGGTCGCGCTCAAGGCCGGCCCGAGGTTGCAGATCTCCACCTCCGACGGCGAGCGGCCGTACACCCGCAACGTGGCCTCCGGGCCGGAGGCGGACGCGGCGGTCGAGGCGCTGCTGGCCGAGCCGTTCGGCAACTGGCACGTGGAGACCACCGGGGCCACGCTGCAACTGCGGGTCACCAAGTCGGGTGAGGCGCAGGTGCACCGCAGTGCCGGCACCCGCCCGGCCGCCGCGCCGACCGGGCACGACCGGGCCAAGGAGTACCTGCTCGACCCGGGTGACCCGCTCTTCGCCGAGATCGGCGGCTCGGCGGCCAAGCGTCGTCAGGTGGACGCGTTCCTGCGGGCGCTGGCGGCGACGCTGCCCGACACGCCGGGTCCGCTGCGCGTGGTGGACCTGGGCTGCGGCAACGCGTACCTGAGCTTCGCCGCGTACCGCTATCTGTCCGGGCTCGGGTGGGACGTCGACCTGATCGGCGTCGACGTCCGCGACGACCAGCGCCAGCGCAACACCGCGCTGGCGCAGCGGCTCGGCTGGGCCGAACGGGTCCGCTTCGTGGCCGGCACCATCGCCGACGCGGTCGTCGAGCCGGCACCGGACCTGGTCCTCGCCCTGCACGCCTGCGACACCGCCACCGACGAGGCGCTGGCCCGCGCGGTGCGCTGGGGAGCCCGGTGGGTACTGGCCGCGCCCTGCTGCCACCACGACATCGCCGCACAGCTCCGCACCCGCCCGGCACCCACGCCCTACGAGCTGCTGACCCGGCAGGGGATCCTCCGGGAACGCCTCGCGGACGTCCTCACCGACGCGCTGCGGGCCGGGCTGTTGCGGCTGCACGGCTACCGGGCCGAGGTGGTCGAGTTCGTCGACTCGGCGCACACCCCGCGCAACCTGCTGATCCGGGCACGACGCACCGATGCCGGGCCGACCGACGCCCAGCGCGCGGAGTACCAGGAGCTGGTGGCGCAGTGGCGGGTCTCACCACGACTGGAGACGCTGCTCGCGCCGCCGCCCGAGAAGCGTTGACCCGACTCGTCTCCGCCGTCTCTGTCGTCTGGTCGATCAGTCAGTTGTTTCCGCACCTTCGCGTACTAGTCTCGAAGAACGCACCGTCGGGTGCCGGTCGGGAGGGCATACCCACCGGATGGGTTCGGCAGAGGTCTCGCCGCAGATGGCGTTCGCGCGCTTCGTGCGCCGTGCCATCGACGACGCCCGGGAGGAACGCGGCTGGACGGTCACCGACCTGGCCGGGCACACCGGCGTCGGTCGGTCCACCGTCTTCCGCTGGCTGGCCGGTGACTGGCAGGACTACCCCGAGTTGGCGAAGGTACGCGGCTTCTGCGCCGCGCTGGACCTGCCGGTGGCGGCGGCCTTCCGGGCGCTCGGCCTGCCCGACGCCGGCCCCGGGCCGTGGCGGCGCGGCGACGAGGGTCCGGTCGAGGCCGACGTCCGGGTGATCCTGCAACGGCTGGCCGATCCGAGCGTCCCGGCCGAGGAGAAACACCACATCCGTGACCTGCTGCGCTACCTCGCCCGCCGACCGATCCGCCGGGCCGGCTGAGCTAGCCCACCGTCACCGTGAACTCGGCGGTGCGGACCTCCCCGCCGGTCGCGAAGTCCAGATAGAGGCGGTAGCGCCCCGGACCCGGCGTGGTCAGCCAGAACCGGATCGTGCCGTCGACCAGCTCCGTCTCGGGGTGCACGTGCAGGTACCCGAGGTCGCCCTCGCGCAACGCGACGAGGTGCCCGTACGCGCCGAGGTACCGCTCCAGCTCCGGGGCGGTGCCGTCCGCACCGCCGACCCGGAAACTCAGTGGCACCGTCAGCCCGGGTTCGGGGTCGCCCTGGTACCCGACGGTCCACCCGTCGACCGTGTCGGTGGTGGCCGGGGCGGGCAGGTCCCGGGGCTGGTACGTGCCCGGGGCGACCAGGTCCACACCGAGCGTGGTGGCGGTCTGCCGCCCGTCGTCGGCGAGCGCGGTGAAGTCGGCGTACGCCCGCCAGAGGCCGGGCTGCGCCAGGGTGAGCGGCACCGACCAGGTGCCGTCCGGCGTCATGGTCGGGTGCAGGTGCTGGAAGCCGCTCAGGTCGCGGCGCACCACGATGACGTGCATCGGCTTGTCGTGCACGACCGCGAACCGGGTGACCGTACGCCGTTGCCCGTCCTCGATCCGGAACCGCAGCTCACCTTGGCGCCCGGCGGTGAACTCGGCGGACAGCGGGGCGAGCGTGTAGCCGTCCCGGCTGATCGCCAGCCCGCCGGCCTCGGCGGCGGCGTCCTGGTCGGCGCCGTGCGAGTGCGCGCCGACGCCGGGTGCGTGGCTGTGGTCGGCCAGCGCGCTGTCCCCCGCGCCGCCGAGGGCCGTCGCCGGACCGCCGCCGTTGAGCCGGCCGAGCCCGAAGCCGAGCAGCACCGCCAGCACCAGCCCGCCGACCACCAGGGCCAGCCGCAGCGTGGCCCGGTCCGGCGTCGCGGAGACCGCGTCCGGGTCGCCGCCCGCCGTCGGTCGCTCGGCGACCCGCACCGACCCGAACGCGGGAGCGTCGGGTTCCTGGTCAGCCATGCGCCCACCGTACCGCCGGGTGCTCCGGTGCCCCGGCGGGTCCGCCCGGTCGTGGCTCCGGTCGCACCCGCAGACCGGTCCCGGTCGGGCTCGGCACGTGGGCGGAGGTGTCCGCCGACCGTGTGCAGAGCGTCAGCCCGCCACCGCCAGGGCCAGCGGCAGGACGTCGGGGGCACCGGCGCGGCGCAGTTCCCGGGCCGCCATCGTCATCGTCCAACCCGAGTCGACCAGGTCGTCGACGAGCAGCACCGGGCCGTCCAGCCCGGCGAGGGCGTCGGGGAGCGGCTCGGGCACGGTGAGGGTGCCGTGCAGGGTGCGTACCCGCTGGGCGCTGTTGCCACGCGGCCCGGCCGGCGGACCCGCCGAGACGACCCGGCCCAGCAGCGGCAGCCGCCCGACGGCGGCGATCCGCTCGGCCAGCGACCCGACCAGCAGCGGGTGGGTCCGTGAGTCGACCGCGACCACGCCCGCCGGGCGGCGGGGCCACGGGTCGTCGCCGTGCGCCCACGCCTTGAGCACCTCGATGACGGCGGCGGCCAGGTCGTCCGGGAGCGGGCCGTCCGACGTGCCCGCTCCGACCAGACCGCGTAGGCGAGAACCCCAGCCGAGATCGGAGAGCCGACCCACGGCCCGTCCGGGAAGCGCCTGCTCCGTCGGGGCGATCCGGCCCTTCAGCGGTACGCCGACCGCCTCCAGCCCGGTCGGCCAGAGCTTCTTGGGCGCGAGCGGCACGCCGGGGCGGCCCAGGAACGTCTGCGCGGTGGTCAGCGCGGCCGGTGACACCTCCGCCGTGAACAGCGGCTCGGCGCACCGGTCGCAGCGTCCACACTCGGTCGCCTCCGCGTCGTCCAGGCAGTCGCGGAGGTATCGCATCCGGCAGTCGGTCGTCGTGGCGTACCCGAGCATCGCCTGTTGCTCGTCGGCGCGGGCGGCGGCGACGCGCCGCAACCGGGGCTCGTCGTAGACCCAGGGTTCGCCGGTGGCGAGCCAACCACCACGCACCCGGCGGACGGCGCCGTCCACGTCGAGCACCTTGAGCATCAGCTCCAGCCGGGCCCGGCGCAGGTCGACCAGGGGCTCCAGGGCCTGGGTGGAGAGCGGCCGGTCGGTGTGCAGGGCGGCCAGCACCGCGCGGACCTGCTCCTCGGGCGGGAAGGCGAGCGACGCGAAGTATCGCCAGATGGCCTGGTCCTCGGTGCCGGGCAGCAGCAGCACCTCGGCGTGCTCGACCGCTCGGCCGGCACGCCCGACCTGCTGGTAGTAGGCGATCGGCGACGGCGGCGCGCCCAGGTGCACCACGAAGCCGAGGTCGGGTTTGTCGAAGCCCATGCCGAGCGCGCTGGTGGCGACCAACGCCTTGATCTTGTTGTCGAGCAGGTCCTGCTCGGCGGCGCGACGGTCGGCGTCCTCGGCCTGCCCGGTGTACGCGGCCACCGTCCAGCCCCGCGACCGCAGGAACTCGGCGGTCTCGGTCGCCGACGCCACGGTCAGCGTGTAGACGATGCCGGAGCCGGGCAGCCGGTCCAGGTGGTCGGCGAGCCAGCCGAGCCGGTGCGCCGGGCTCGGCAGGTCGAGTACGGCCAACCGCAGCGACTCCCGGTCCAGGCTGCCGCGCAGCACGAGCACGTCCGGACGCTGCTGACCCGGCGTGGCCGTCTCCGTGCCGAGCTGCTCGGCCACGTCCCGCGTCACCCGCTCGTTGGCGGTGGCGGTGGTGGCCAGCACCGGCGTCTGCTCGGGCAGGCTGCCGAGGAAGGTCCGCAGCCGGCGGTAGTCCGGCCGGAAGTCGTGCCCCCAGTCCGACACGCAGTGCGCCTCGTCGACCACCAGCAGGCCGGTGGTGGCGGCCAGCCTCGGCAGTACGCCGTCCCGGAAGTCCGGGTTGTTGAGCCGCTCCGGGCTGATCAGCAGCACGTCCACCGCACCGGCGTGGATCTCGCCGGTGATCTCGTCCCACTCGTCCAGGTTGGCCGAGTTGATGGTGCGCGCCCGGATACCCGCGCGGGCCGCCGCCTCGACCTGGTTACGCATCAACGCCAGCAGCGGCGACACGATCACGGTGGGCCCGGCCGGTTCCCGGCCGTCCACCTGTTGCCGCAGCAGCGCGGTGGCCACGAAGTAGACCGCCGACTTGCCCCAACCGGTGCGCTGCACGCAGAGCACCCGTCGCCGGTCCACCACCAGCGCCTCGATCGCCCGCCACTGGTCCTCCCGGAGCCGGGCGTCCTCGCCCGCCAGCCGCCGCAGCACCGCCTCGGCCCGCTGCCGGATCGCCGTCCGTTCCTGGCTCATCCGGCCTTTCTACCAGCACCGTCAGACGATCGCCCGGTGCGGTGACCGGTGGGCGGCGCGATGGCGGGAGTGGGCGGCGCGATGGCCGGACGGTTGGTGCGGTGCGCGCTGGCCGTGTGGGGGGCGGGCTGGGCGGGCGACGTGGTGGTGTACGGCGGTGCCGGGGCGCCTGGCATACGATTCCGTTCGATCCGCGGAAGAGAGACGAGATGACTCAGCGAACCGGCACCACCGCCACGACCCGGCGCTTCGCGGTCGCGGCGATCGCCCTGCTGACCGCGACCCTGGTGGCCGGCTGTGACGACAAGGCCACCCCGGAGGCGGCACCGCCGCCACCCGACCCCAAGCAGGAACTGCTGGCGGCCGTACCCGGTGAGCAGGATCCGGCGTTCCGCTTCACCACCTCGGGCGGGGTGTCCGGAGTGGTCGACCCGACGAATCGGGGCATGGACATCGACACGGTCACCAAGGACAAGGACTTCACCCTGGAGATGTCCTTCCGCATGATCGAGTCGCGCACCTGGATGAAGGTCAACTTCAAGGGCTCGAAGGACATCCAGGAGTTGATGAAACTGCCCACCACGTGGATGGAGCTGGACCCGGCCAAGATCGAGGGACCGGACTCCCTGCCCACCTACGAGGGCACCGACCCCGGCAACGTCGAGGTGATCATCCAGGCGGCCAGCGACATCCAGGCCGGTGAGGGTGGGACGTACACCGGCACGGTGGACCTGTCCGCCCAGCCGGACCTGGCAGACGTCCTGGACGGCGTGGCCAAGCTCGGCGACACCGCCACCCAGGTCCCGCTCACCGCCGTGGTGGGCGCGGACGGCAACCTCACCTCGCTCACCCTGGATATCCCGGCCGCCGGGGAGCAGAAGGCATCGGAGTACGTGGTCGAGTACTTCGACTTCGGCACCGCCCCCGCGATCGTCGCGTTCACCGAGGACGAGGCGAAGAAGGCACCCAAGGCGGCGTACGACCTGCTCAACGGCTGATCGGCCCGGGGCGGCCCGGCTCCGTGCCGCATCCTCTGGATTCCTGCACCCTCAACCGGCCGGAATCGGAAGATTGGCTGGTGCGCCGGTTCCTTCGTCACCCCGTCCGGCTGGTGCCGGTCGGCTTCCTGGTGACGATCCTGCTCAGCACCGGTCTGCTGATGCTGAGCCCGATGACGCTCACCCGGCAGGACGCCCCCTTCCTCGTCGCCCTGTTCACCGCCACCTCGGCGGTCTCGGTCACCGGGCTGGCCGTCACCGACACGCCGAACTACTGGTCCGAGACGGGGCTGGTGGTGATCACGGTGCTGACCCAGATCGGCGGCATCGGCATCCTGACGCTCGCCGCCCTGGTGATCCTGACCGTGTCCCGCCGCCTCGGTCTGCACAACCGGATGCTGGTGCAGGCCGAGACCCTGGAGTACGGGCCGGGTGACGTACGCCGGTTGCTGGTGCGCATCGCTGCGACGGTGCTGGCCTGCGAGGCGGTGATGACGGTCCTGGTCGCCGCCCGGCTCTGGCTCGGCTACGAGTACACCCCGAGGCGGGCGCTCTGGTCGGCGTTGTTCCACTCGATCCAGGCGTTCAACAACTCCGGCTTCTCGCTCTACTCCGACGGGCTGCTGGCCTTCTCGCGGGACCCCTGGGTGACCCTGCCGTTGGCCCTCGGTTCGATCGTGGGTGGGCTGGGCTTCCCGGCGTTGTTCGAGGCGGTCCGCCAGTGGCGGCGGCCGATGCGTTGGGCGGTGGCCACCAAGCTCACAATCTGGGGCAGCGTCGTGCTGGTGGGCGTCGGGTTCGTGATGCTGCTGGCCAGCGAATGGTCCAACCCGTGGACCATCGGCCAGTACGACGTACCGGGCAAGGTGAACGCCGCGTTCACCCAGATCACGCTCTCGCGTACCGGCGGCTTCGAGGTGATGCCGATCGACCGGTTGCGGGAGGAGAGCTACCCGTTGCTGACCGCCTTGATGTTCATCGGCGGCGGCAGCGCCAGCACCGCCGGTGGCATCAAGGTGTCCACGTTCTTCCTGCTCGCGTTCATCATGTGGGCGGAGATCCGGGGTGAGCCGGACGTCACGGTCGGGCACCGCCGGATCGCCACGTCGAGCCAGCGGCAGGCGTTGACCGTCACCCTGCTCAGCGTTGCGATGGTGGCCGCCGGCACCAGCGTGTTGATCCTGCTCACCGACGGGGTGCCGCTCAGCGACGCGCTGTTCGAGATCACCTCGGCGTTCAGCACCACCGGGCTCACGGTCGGGCTGACGTCGTCACTGGAGGACGGCGGTGTGTTCCTGCTGACCGTCCTGATGTACATCGGCCGGGTCGGTCCGCTCACCCTCGGCTCGGCCATCGCCCTGAACACCCGCCGCCGGCTCTACCGCTATCCAGAGGAGCAACCCATTGTCGGCTAAAAGATCCGACGACGAGGCCATCGCCGTGATCGGGCTGGGCCGCTTCGGCTGCCATCTGGCCGAGTCGCTCAGCGCCCTCGGGCACGACGTGCTGGCCATCGACCGCAACGCCCAGCAGGTGCAGAAGTGGTCGGCCCAGCTCGACGAGGTGGCCCAGGCCGACTCCACCGACGAGGACGCCTTGCGCCAGCTCGGCGTCGCCGACCTGCAACGTGTGGTGGTGGCCATCGGCGCCTCGGTGCAGGCCAGTGTGTTGACCGTGCTGGCCCTGGTCGAACTCGGCGTACCGCAGATCTGGGCACGGGCCACCTCGGCGCAGCACGCGAAGATCCTGTCCTCGGTCGGCGCGCAGCACGTGATCTTTCCCGAGGCGGAGACCGGCGAGCGGCTGGCCCACCTGATCGTCAGCCGGATGCTCGACTTCATGGAGTTCGACGACGCGTTCGCCATCGCCAAGCTGCGCGTACCCGAGTCACTTGTGGGGCACGCGGTCAGCGAGGTACGCCTCCTGGACCGCTACGGCATACGCGTCATCGGCGTCAAGCCGCCCGAGGAGACCCGTTTCCGCTACGTCAACGACGGGCTGGAGCTGGTCCGGGGCAGCACCCTCATCGTCGAGGGGACCATCGACCACGTACAGCGGTTCTCCCTGATGACCTGAGGTCAGTTCTTTCCCTTGCCGGGCTTGCCCTTCTTCTTCGGCTTGTCCTTGCCCGGCTGCTTCTCCTTACCCGGCTGCTTGTCCTTACCCGACTTGTCCTTGCCCGACTTGGTCTTCGTGCCGGCCGGCTTCTTCTCCGCGCCGCTCTTGGTCTTGGCACCACCGGAGCCACCCGAGCCCTTGGACGTCGTGGCGGCCTTCACCGGTTTCGCGGCGGGCGGCGTGCTCCCGGCGACCCCGGAGACCTGCACGCCGCACCGCGCGTCGCCGACCCGGAACTCCAGCGGCAGCGGGTTCGGCCCGGTGTACCGGCCGGTCAGGCTCATCTTCTCGGTGGCACCCGGCGCCAGCGCCGGCTTCTCCGACGCCGGCTGCACCGCGACCGACCGCCCCTGCTGGCGTGCCTGGGCCGGGCTCGCCTTGGTCACCTTCTGCTTGCCGGGGAAGGTGAAGCTCATCGTCCAGTCGCGCAGTTCCCGATCACCGGTGTTGGTCAGGCTCAGCTCGGCGGTGAACTCGGTGCCCGAGTCCTTCCGCAACGCGTAGCTGACCTGGCAGGGGATCGTCTGCTCGATGCCCATCCGGGCCTGGGTGGGCTGGTCGATGCCGCCACTGGCCGGGTTGTGCGAGGTCATCGTCCAGACCATCGCCGTCACGCCGATCAGCGCGGTGGCGGCCACCGCCGCCTCGATCCGGCGGCGACGGGTCGCCGCGCGGCGGGTACGCAGGCCGGCGAAGGGCAGCGCGTCGGTCGCGGCCGACCACGGCAGGATCGTGGTGCCGACGCTGGCCAGCAGCATCGGCGTGGCGGCCCGCCCGTCGTCGGCCCGCGCGGTCACCTTGCCGACCGCCTCGGCGAGGCACCGGGCCAGGTCGGCGGTGCGCGGCCGGTCCTCCGGCCGCTTCGCCAGGCAGCGGCGCACCAGCTCGGCGACGCCGTCGGGCAGCTCCGGCACGTCCGGCATCGGCTCGGGTTCGCGGTACAGATGTGCCCGCAGCATCTGGGTGGTGGTGTCGGCCTGCCAGGGCAGCCGCCCGGTGAGCATCCGGTAGAGCAGCAGCCCGACCGCGTACACGTCGGTGGCGGGGCTGACCTGGCCGTTGTCGAGCCGTTCCGGGGCGAGGTAGGCGGGGGTGCCGAGCAGCGTGCCGTCCGGCCCCTTCTCGCTCTCCCCGACCAGCGCCGAGATGCCGAAGTCGACGACCTTCACGCCGGTCGGGGTGAGCATCACGTTGCCGGGCGTGACGTCGCGGTGCACCACGCCCCGGGCGTGCGCGGTGGCCAGCGCGGAGGACACCTCCGCCGCCACCGTCACCGCCTCCCGCCAGGGCAGCCGGGCGTCCCGGCGCAGCCGTGCGGTCAACGGAGCGCCGTCGATGAGTTCCATCACCACGTACGGCACGGTCAGCCCCACCTGCTCGGACTCCCCGTAGTCGTACACGTTGGTGATGTTGGGGTGGCAGAGCCGGGCGGCGGCCTGCGCCTCGATCCGGATCCGGTGCCGGAACGCCCGGTCGCTGGCCAGCCGGGACGCGAGGACCTTGACCGCCACCTGGCGGCCCAGCACCTCGTCGTAGCCGCGCCAGACCACCGACATGCCGCCGGTGCCGACCTGCTCGATCAACCGGTACCGCTCACCGAGCAGTTGCGTGCCCCTGCGTTGGCCACCACCCATGGTCGGCGTTGTTGCCCGACACGAACCCGCCTACACCTTTCTGGTCAGATTCGGTCAGGATCTCACCCGATCAGGCGGTCGCGAGCAGTTGGTCCACCGGCGCGTAATCATCGGTCAACACCAGTGCGTCACCGACGAAGTCGGTCAGGTCGCCGCCGGAGAGCAGGCTGACCGCCTCGTTGCGGTCGTCCAGACGGGCCCGGACGGCGGCCAGCGGCAGCGGGGCGTCCGAGGCGACGATGAGGAAGTTCGCACCCCGCTCCCCGGCCAGTGCCTCCGGCGGGGCGATCAGCGCCACGTGCCGGAACTCGGCGGCGACGGTGGCGACCTCGCTACGGATGAAGCGCAGCGGCGGATAGTCGATCACGTTCTGCACGTACACCCCGCCGGGCCGGGTGACCCGCCGCACCTCGGCGGCCATCTCCCGGGTCGCCAGGTGCCACGGCACCACCAGGTGCCCGAACGCGTCGCCGACCACGAAGTCCCGCGTGTCGGTGCCCTCCGCGGCCACCAGCATCCGGGCGTCACCCACCTCGGCCCGCAGGTCCGGCCCCTGGCGTACGCCGAGGTGGCGCTCGCCCAACTCGACCAGCCCGCCGTCGATCTCGAAGACCAGGTTGTCGGTGCCCGGCCGGGTGGCGGTCAGGTAGCGCGGCACGGTGAACCCACCGCCGCCCAGGTGCAACGCATCGAGCCGCTGCCCCGGCGGTGCCAACACGTCCGCCACCGCCCCGATCCAGCGGGTGTACGCGTACTCCAGGTGGGTCGGGTCGGCCAGGTCGACGTACGAGTGCTGGGCCGAGTTCAGCAGCAGCGTCCGCCCGGTGGACCGGCCGGGATCGGCCTCCACCCGGGCGCAGTGGTACGCCGTCTCCACGTCGCACGGATCCGGTGCCACCACGGTCAGCCCCACGCCGACCAGGCCCAGCACCGCCAACGCGGCCTTGGCCCGGGCCGGTCCGGGCAGGCTCGCCCGGTCCTGCCGGTGCAGGTACACCCCGAGCGCGATGCCGGTGATGCCCAGCGAGGCGGCCAGCCCGAACAGGATGACCGTGCTGGGCAGCGCGGCGACCAACACGAAGCCGGTGACCAGGGTGGCCGTCACCGCGCCCAGCGTGCCGATGCCGGAGAGCCGGCCGACCACCTGACCGGTCCGGCGCAGGTCGGCGAGCTGGAGCTTGATCACCAGCGGGCTGACCGAGGAGAGCAGCATCGCGGGCGCGAAGACGGCGACCACCACCAGCAGCAGGATCGCGCTCTCCGCACCGCCACGCAGCACCTCACCGGCGTACCGCACCGCCGGCAGGGTGATCGCGGTGGCGATGCCGGAGAGCACCAGCGCGGGCGCCAGCAGCGTACGCGGGTTGCGCCGGTCGGCCAGCCAGCCGCCCGCCCACGCCCCGTACGCGATCGCGGCCAACGCGATGCCGATGACCGAGCTGGTCACCTGGAGAGTGACCCCCACATACGGCCCGACCAGGCGCAGCGCGGCGGTCTCCAGGACCAGGACGGCTCCGCTGGAGTAGAAGACCAGGAACGCGGCGAGCCCGTTGGGCAGGGCCCGGGGTGCCTCCGGTTCGGAGGGCACCGCAGGCACCGCCACCTCAGGCGATGGAGAGTTCATCGTGGCGATGGTACGCAGCAGGAGACGGGTGCCGGGTCAGTACATCGAGGTGTGAACATGGTTCGTGTGATCCGCAGCCGGACTGCCGCTGCCGCCGTACGCCCGCCAGCCGGTGCCGGGGTGCCAGATCTGGCGGTACCAGATGACGTAGAGGATGCCCAGCCGGTCCGCGTTGCGGACGTGCCAGGCGGCCAGGCTGTCCCCGTACGATTTGTCGCCGCCGGTGGCCGTACGGTCCTCGAAGCCGTTCGTGGCCGCCGAGAAATCGCAGGCCCGGCCCTTCGGATGCTCGCCCGAGCCGCCGCTGCGGTAGCAGGAGACGTGCCGCTTGTAGCCGGCGGCCTTCGTCTGGTTGAGCATGTGCAGCGTGCGCGCGGTGATGCAGCCGGAGGTGGTCGGGTCGTTCACCGAGCACGACTCGCCGGGCCAGGATCCGTCTGAGTTGCGCGGTGCCGGGCTGGCCGAGCTGGAGTTGCCGCCGCTGAAGCCGCCGCTGCCGCCCGAGCTGACCGCGGCCAGGGCCGTCTCGGCCTCCTTCTTCTTCTTCGCCATCACGGCGAGCTGCTTGCGCTGCTCGCGCACCTCGGCGTTGATCGCGAGCTTGGCCTGCCGGGCCTCCTCGCGGGCCGCGCTCAGCTCACGTACCCGACGACCGTCACGCTGGGCCATCATGTCGAGGCTGGCGGCGCGCTGCACGAACGCCTCCGGGGTGCCGCTGTCCAGCAGCGCGGCCGCCGCGCTCAGCCGACCCACCCGGTAGGACTGCGCGGCCACCTCGCCGACCAGATCGGTCAGCTCGCCCAGCCGGCCCTCCACGTCGGCCAACTGCTTGGCCATCTCCTTCTGCCGCTTCTCCGAGCCTTCGAGCTTCCGCTTGGCCTCGATGTGCGCCTTGGCGGTCGACTCCAGGGCGTCCCGCAGCTTCTTGGTGCCCCCCTCGTTGGGCTCGGCGTACGCCGGCACCGCACCGAGGCCGAACAGCAGTGCCACAGCGGCGAGCAGTGCGATCAGCGGCCGTGTTACCCGCCGACCGATGGGCATGGACCTGCGCACGGAAGCATCCTCTCGTCGGCCGCCGGGCCTCCGATGAGGCGCTGCGCGGCGGCGGCCGCCGCCGACGTCGGTCGGCGGCCTGCTGGCGGAGACCGCCGGTCAGGATACCGGACCTGGCCGGCGGAACCACGCCCCCGAACCCGGTACGCGCCACACCGTCGACACACCGACACCAGGCCCTCACGCACCGCACTCGCATTCACGTCGGTCTCGACGTGCACGGGCTTGCGGACCTCCCGGTGCGGTGGCGGTCAGGGGGCCAGCAGCGTGTTGTGCACCTCGGTCCAGACCTTGTCGCTGGCGGCCACCAGCAGACCCGGCTCGGTGTCCGCCGGGTGGTAGTCGGTGCCGTCGAGGCGACGGGCCACCCCACCGGCGGCCCGGACCAGCAGCGTGCCCGGAGCGTGGTCCCAGGGCAGGGTGCGCCAGAACAGTACGAACTGCTGCCGCCCGGTGAGCACGTCGAGGTACTCGCGTCCGGCGCAGTGCTGGCCCGGCAGCAACTCGCCGATCCGGGACCCACCGGCCACGACCGTACGCTGCGACGACACCGGCAGGAACTTGGTCATCGCGGCCCCCCGCAACTCGCCGACCGGCGGCGCGTCGGCGGGCAGGCGCAACGGCACCCCGTCCAGGTACGCGCCCGCGCCGTCCTGCGTCGTGGCCAGCGTCCCGGCGATCGGGTCGAGGATCCAGGCCGCGCTCGGCCGACCGTCGGTGAGCAGGGCGACCATCAACGCGAACGGGGACTTGCCGGCCGCGAAGTTGGCGGTGCCGTCGATCGGGTCGACCAGCCACACCTCGCCCGTGGAACCCAGGTGACGCAGCAGGTCCGGGTCGTCGGCCACCGCCTCCTCACCGACCACCACCGAGCCGGGGCGCAGCCGGCGCAGCCCGGCACTGATCATGTCCTCGGCGCGGCGGTCGGCCACGGTGACCAGCTCGCCCGGGGCCTTCTCGGTCACGTCGGCGGCGTCGAGGTGCCGGAACAGCGGCAGCACCACCCGGTCCGCGGTCTCCCGCAGCAGCCCGGCGACGTCGTCGACCAGGGTGTCAGCCACGCGGCGGCAGCTTCACCACGCTGACGAAGAACTCGTCGATCTGCCGGACCACCGCGATGAACCGTTCGAAGTCCACCGGCTTGGTGACGTACGCGTTGGCGTGCAGTTGGTAGCTGCGCAGTATGTCCTCGTCGGCCTGCGAGGTGGTGAGCACCACGACCGGGATGCGGCAGAGCTGCTCGTCCTTCTTGATCTCCTCAAGCACCTCCCGGCCGTCCCGACGCGGCAGGTTCAGGTCGAGCAGGATCAGGTCCGGCGTCTGCACGTCCGCGTACTCGCCCTCGCGGCGCAGGTAGGCCAGCGCCTCGGCGCCGTCGGAGACCACGTTCAGCCGGTTGCGCAGCTTGTGCTCCTCGAACGCCTCCCGGGTCATCAGCACGTCGCCCGGGTCGTCCTCGACCAGCAGCACCTCGATCGGGCTGTTGCCGTCAGCCGGCGCGGTCATCTCACCGCCTCCTTCATGCCACCAGTTCCGTTGCCCGACGCCCCGTCCGGGGCCTGCGGTCCGCTGTCGTCGGTCGACCCGCCGGTGCGCTGCGTGACGCCGGACGAGGGCCGTCCCGCGCCCACCTCTTCGCCGACCGTACCGCCGTCACCTGGGGTTTCCGCACCCGATCCGGCTGCGTCACCGCGCGACGACACCGCGTCGACATCGGTGGCAGCGGTCGTCGACGCCTCGTCACCGGACCGCTGCGCCGCGTCCGATCCGCTCCGATCGACGTCCGACGCCTCGGCGGTCGACCCGTCCGCCCCAGCGGCCTGCCGGGCGCGCTCGACGTCGGCGGGCAGCGCCGGCAGGGTGAAGCGGATGGCGGTGCCCTCGGGCACGTCGGTGTCCACCCAGACCCGGCCGCCGTGGTACTCGACGATCTTCTTCACGATCGCCAGCCCGATGCCGGTGCCCGGGTACGCGTCCTTGGCGTGCAGCCGCTGGAAGATCACGAAGATCTTCTCGGCGAACTCCGGCTCGATCCCGATGCCGTTGTCCTGGCAGGTGATCTCCCACTCGTCGTCGACCAGCCGGGCCGACACGTGCACCTTCGGCGCGACGTCCGGGCGGCGGAACTTCACCGAGTTGCTGACCAGGTTCACCAGCAGGTTCGTGAGCAGCGGTTCCTCGCCCCGGATCACCGGCAGGTCGCCCCAGGTCAGCTCCGCGTCGGCGTACTGGCGGGCCGGTTCGGTCTGCGCGGCCACCTCACCCATCAGGCGGCTCAGGTCGACCTCGGTGAACCCGGCGGTGATCCGGCCGATCCGGGAGAACGCCAGCAGATCGTTGATCAGCCGCTGCATCCGCTGCGCGCCGTCCACCGCGAAGGCGATGTACTGGTCGGCGCGTTCGTCGAGCCGCCCGGCATACCGACGCTGGAGCAGTTGGCAGAAGCTGGCCACCTTGCGCAGCGGCTCCTGGAGGTCGTGCGAGGCGACGTAGGCGAACTGCTCCAGGTCACGGTTGGACCGGGTCAGCTCCTCCGCCTGCTTCTGCAACTGGGTGTTGACCCACTCGATCCGTTCCCGCGCCTCGCGTACCTCGGCCAGGTCCGCGGCGATCTTCTGGCGCATCGCGTCCACGTCCTCGCCGAGGCGCTGGAACTCCGGCGGGCCCGCACCGGAGATCCGGTGCGAGTAGTCGCCGGTCGCCACCTGGCGGACCTGCCCGGCCAGCGTGGTCAGCGGTCGCAGCACCATCCGGTCCAGCGAGAGCAGCAGCGCGATACCGGCCAGCGCGACCACCAGCGCGGCGATGATGAGCAGGACGACGAGCAGGTTTCCGGTCCGCTCGACGTCCCGGGCGGTCGCCTCCCGGGCGATGAAGATCTCCTCCTGCAACGCGGCGACCGAGGCACGCAACTGATCGAACCGCTGGCGGCTCTCGTCGGTCAGCAGGGCCTGTCCGGCCGCCGTACCGCTGCTGTTCGTCGTGTCGATCACCGGCTGGGCGACGCTGCGCCGCCACTCGTCCGCCTGCTGCTCGACCACCACGAGGTCTTCCACGATGGCCGGGTACTTGACGGACAACTCCCGGATCTCCCGGGCCGTCGCCCGCTCCCGCGCCAACCCCTGCTCGTACGGGGCCAGGTCCGCCGGGTCACCGGTCACCGCGTACCCGCGTACCCCGGTCTCCTGGTCGAGCAGCGCGTTGAGCATCTCCTGGCCCTGCACCCGCAGCGGCCCGACCTGCATCAGCAGCACGTCGGTGTACTCGCGGTTCTTGGTGGCCACGACCGCCTCGGCCCCCGCCACGCTGAGCAGCATCGCGCCGACCACGCCGAGCATCACCAGCACCCGGCGACGCAGCGTCCACGTACTCGCCGCCAGGTTCATCGACCACCACCCCGGGACACCAGCAGCATCGCCACGTCGTCGGCGAACGGGCCACCGTTGAGCTGCTCGGCCCGGCCGACCAACCAGGCCGGCACCTCGGCGAGCGGGAGCCTGCGGCTGTCCGGCTCGGCGAGCAGGCGGGTGAGGCCGGGCACGTCGAGGCGTTCGTCACCATCACCCACCCGGCCCTCGATCAGACCGTCGGTGTACATCAACAGGGACCAGTCATCGGTGTCGAACTCCAGATCGAAGGCGACCGGACGGCGCGGCCGTACGCCGAGCAACAGACCACCCGGTGCCGGTACGGGTACCACCCGCCCACCGGCGAGCAGCACCGGCGGCGGATGCCCCGCCAGTCGTACCGTCGCCCGGTTGGCCGCCAGGTCGAGGCGGACCGCCGCGACCGTGGCGAAGATCTCCTGGAGACGGCGCTCGCTCATCAGCACCTGCTCCAACGCGGGCAGCACCTCGTCGTCGGGCACCCCGGCGAGCACCAACGCCCGCCAGGCGACCCGCAGTTCGACGCCGAGCGCCGCCTCGTCCACCCCGTGCCCGCAGACGTCCCCGACGATCAGGTCGACCCGGTCCGGCCGGGTCTGCACCACGTCGTAGAAGTCCCCGCCGATCAGGGCGGCGTGCCGGCCGGGGCGGTAGAACGTGTGCACCGCGATCTGGTCGGTCGACATCAGCGGCTGGGGCAGCAGGCCGCGTTCCAGACGCGCCGACTCGGCCTGGCGCAGCTCCACCTCGCGCAGCCGGCGGGCGTTCTCGTCGGCCCGCTTGCGCTCCACCGCGTATCGCAGCGCCCGGGTCAGCAGCACCCCGTCGACCTGGCCCTTGACCAGGTAGTCCTGTGCTCCCTCGGCGACCGCGACGATGCCCAGGTGCTCGTCCGAGCGCCCGGTGAGTACGCACACCGCCGCACTGCCGGACATCTCCAGCACCTGCCGCAGCCCGTCCAGCCCCTGCGCGTCGGGCAACCCGAGGTCGAGCAGGACGCAGTCGACCCCGGCCACGCTCCTGCGCGCCTCGCGCAGGCTCGTCGCGACCAGCAGGTCGACCCCCGAGTTCGTCTCGGCGAGCAGCTCGCCGACCAGGAACGCGTCCGCCTCGTCGTCCTCGACCAGCAGCACCCGCAGTCGCTCGCCGGGCGGCAGGTTGGGATTGCTCCCGAGACCGCCCTGCGGATACGGCCACGACACGACGGAGGGACCGGTCATACCGGTCCCCCGGTGCGGCCGGGTCACCGCCGCCGCGGGCGGGAGGTCGTTGGCGATGTCGGGCTCCTTCCGAGTGCCCTGCTGATCCTGTATTAGACAACGTTCGCACACAACACGAGGGGGCGGCCCGGCCCAGCATGGAGGATGATGTCCACCCCTGGTCCCACCCCCCGAGGAGCCACCCGTGGGCGCACCCCCCAGCCCCGCCGCCGACCGTGCCCTCTGCCGACCGTCCCGGCGACCCCTGGCCGCGCTGGCCGCGCTCGTCGCACTGGTCGCCGTCGGCACCACCGCGCTGCTCGACATCCGGCCGCCGGCACCCCGTGGAACGGACGCGGCGACGGACGCGTTCAGCGCCGGGCGGGCGTACGCGCACGTGCAGCAGGTGGCGAGTCGGCCGCACGTGGCGGGCAGCCCGGCGAACGACGAGGTCCGCGCCCACCTGGAGACGGTGCTGCGCGGTCTCGGCCTGGAGACCGAGGTGCAGGACACGGTCGCCGAGGAGGCCGGTCAGCTCAGCGGGGCGGCGGGCGGGGCCACCCTGGCCCGGGTACGCAACGTGGTGGCCCGGCTGCCCGGCACCGCCTCCACCGGCACGGTGTTCCTCGTCGCCCACTACGACGCGGTGCAGACCGGCCCGGGCGGCAACGACGACGGCGCGGGGGTCGGCACCATCCTGGAGGTGGCCCGGGCCCTGACCGACGGCCCCGCCCCACGCAACGACATCGTGTTCGTGCTCACCGACGCCGAGGAGGCGTGCCTGTGCGGGGCGTCGGCCTTCGCCACCGAGCACCCGCTGGCGGCCGGTAAGGGAGTGGTGCTCAACCTGGAGGCGCGCGGGCGCACCGGGCCGGTGATCATGTTCGAGACGTCGCCCCGGAACGCCGCGCTGGTCGACGTCTTCGGTCGGGCCGCGCCGCATCCGGTGGGCACCTCGTTCGCCGTGGAGGTCTACCGGGCGCTGCCCAACGACACCGACTTCACCGCCTTCCTCGACGCCGAGTTCGTCGGACTGAACTCGGCGTACCTCGACGGCGGGGCGATCTACCACACCCCGCTGGACACCCCGGAGTCGATGGACCGGGCCAGCCTCCAACACCACGGCGACAACACCCTGGGGCTGGCCCGCGAGTTCGGCACGATCGACCTCGGCGACCTGCGCGCCGGTCACGACGCCACCTACTTCCCGGTGCCGGGCGGGCTGGTCCGGTATCCCGGCACCCTGGTGCTGCCGCTGGCACTGCTGGCGTTGGCGGCCGTCGTCGTCCTCGGCTGGCTGGCCCGCCGCCGCGGCCGGGTCACCACCGGTCGGCTGGCCGCCGGCTTCGCCCTGGGGCTGGTGCCGATCGTGGTCGCTCCGGTCGGCGCACAACTGCTCTGGGCGGCGATCAGCGCCCTGCGCCCCGGGTACGCCGAGTTGCTCGACCCGTACCGGCCGACCCTCTACCGGCTGGCCGTCCTGGCGCTCGCCGCCACCGTCCTGTTCACCTGGTACGCGCTGACCCGTCGTCGGGTCGGCCCCGCCGCGCTGGCCGTCGGCGGCCTCGCCTGGCTGGCGCTGCTCGGCGTTCTCCTCGCCGTGCTGGTGCCCGGCGGGGCGTACCTGGCGACGCTGCCCGCGCTGGCCGGGGCGCTCGCCGGCCTGGTCGCGCTCGCCGCCCGCCGGGACGGCCCGGTGCCGGTGGTCGCGGTCACCCTCGGCGCGGCGGTGGCGGTGATCGTGCTGCTGCCCACCGTGGTGCTGCTGTTCCCCGCACTCGGCATGGGCATGGGCGGCGTGGCCGCCCTCTTCGCCGTACTGCTCGGCCTGGCCGCGCTGTCGGTCGTCGACCTGCTGCACCCGGAGGCCGGTGGACAGCGCGGCATGGTGGCGCTGCGGGCCCGCCGACACGGCGCGCTGCCGGCCGGCGCCGCCGCGCTGGCCACCGTGGTCCTCGCCGCGACCGGTTTCGCCGTCGACCGGTTCGACGCCGCACACCCGGTACCCACCCACCTGATGTACGCCCTGGACACCGACACCGCGACGGCCCGCTGGCTCAGTCACGAGTCGACCCCGCAACCCTGGACCGGCGAGTACGTGGACGGGCCGGTCCGGATCGCCGACGAGTTCCCCGGCATCGGCGCCGAGGAACTGCTCGGCGGCCCGGCGGAGGTGACGGACCTGCCCGCGCCCCGACTGGAGGTGCTCGCCGACACCGGCACGGCCGACGAGCGCACGCTGCGGCTACGGCTCACCCCGCAGCGCCCGGTACGCCTGACCACCCTGCACGTCGACACCTCCACCGCGACGGTCCGCAGCGCTGCGGTCGCGGGGCGGCCGGTGCCGGTCGAGGTGCGCGACGGCCGGTGGGGTTTCGGGGTGGTCTTCCACGCCCCGCCGCCGGAGGGCATCGAGATCACGCTCACCGTCGCGCCGAAGGCCCCGCAGGTCGCGTTCCGCGCGATGGACGCCAGCGACGGTCTCGACGCGGTACCCGGCTTCCGTCCCCGCCCGCCGGACGTCGGTGTCGCCGGCTCGCACAGCTCCGAGATGCTCGCCGTGGCCCGCACCTACCCGCTGTGAGCGGGTGCCCGGCCCTGTGCCGGGCGCCCGGCCTGGGCCGCGCCGGGTCCTACTTCCAGCGGAAGTGCACGAAGAGGCGACCGAAGTTCTTGGAGTCCTTCTCCACCCGGTGGTAGAGCTGCTTGACGTCCTTCTGGTCGAGGAAGCGCAGCACCCTCTTCTTGAGCTGACCGGAGCCCTTGCCCGGGATGATCTCCACGAGGGTGGCCTTCTTGGCCACCGCCTCGTCCATGATCCCGCGCAGCGCCCGGTCGATGTCGTGGCCCTTGTTGAAGATGTCGTGCAGGTCGAGCTTCAGCTTCATGCCCCGTCCACCGTCCGGTCGGCTCCCATAGGGCCATCGTAGGCACGTCTGCGGCGGGGCCCGGAGACGACGAGAGGGCGGCCCGGGGGCCGCCCTCTCGTCGTGGTGTCGGGTACGCCGCCTCAGCGGCGGCTGCCGACCCGGGTCTCGACCCGCCGCAGCGCGGTCGTGTAGTCGTCGTTGGCGGAGTGCATGGCCGCCGCGATGCGCAGGTGCCGCAGCGCGTCGGTGTACCGGTTCAGCCGCTCCAGCGTCCGGCCCAGCACGTGGTGGGCGTAGTGGTCGCTGGGGTTGCGGTCGATCAACTCCTGCAACTGCTCCTCGGCCCGCCGGAGCTGGGCCGACTGGAAGTACGCCCGGGCCAGCAACTGGCGGACGGCGGAGTTGTCGGGCTCGGCCTCGACGATCGGTTCGAGCAGCCGGGCCGCTCCGCTCGGGTCGCCCGACTCGAAGAACAGGGTCGCTCGCCGGTACTCAGCCAGAAGATCCATCTCGGCCCACCCCCTAGTTCGCACCACTGCCCTGACGCTGGCACAACACCGTCCGGTGCGCGAGTGTTCCCGGGCGCTTGCGGGCGGGGGCGGGCGTCGCGTCGGCGGTGCCGGACGGTGCCGGACGGTGCCGGACGGTGCCGGACGGTGCCGGACGGTGCCGGACGGTGCCGGACGGTGCCGGACGTTAGCAGGGGACCCCTGCTATACCGCAGGCGTTAGCAGGGTGCCCTTCCTTGCACCCACCCGGCCGCGCACCCACCCGGCCGCGCACCCACCCGGCCGCGCACCAACCCGGCCGCGCACTCACACGGCCGCCAGCTCCCAGGCGCGGACGCCGCCGACGATGCCGGCGCTGTTGGGCACCACCACCACGTCGTCGCCCATCCGGGCGAGCTGTTCGGGGCGGATCAGCCGGGAGTTGCCGCCGCCCAGATAGAGCCGGTCCCAGCGGAACACGGGGCGCAGCCCCTCCACCACCTGCCGGATCCGCCGGGACCAGAACGCGTCGCCCAACCGGCGGCGTTCCGGCTCGCCCACGTACGTGTCGTAGGTGGTGCCCCAGCGCACCGGGGCGTGCGACAGCTCCAGGTGTGGGGCGAGCACGCCGCCGTCGAAGAGGGCGCTGCCCAGCCCGGTGCCGAGGGTCAGCACCAGTTCGCAGCCGGTGCCCGCGACCACTCCGGCACCGTGCACCTCGGCGTCGTTGAGCACCAGGGTGGGCAGCCCGAACGCGGCGGCGAGGGCGCTGCGGGCGTCGTACCCGGACCACTGGTCGTGCAGGGCCGGGTCGACCCGGCTGCGGGGGCCGGAGCGGGTCACGTAGTGCGGAGTGGCGACCACCACGCCGTGCCGGATCATGCCCGGCATGCCGACCGTCACCCGGTCGGCGGCGGGCAGCCGGTCGCCGAGTTCCCGCAGGGTCCGGACGAACAGCTCCGGTGGCAGCGGGTACGGCGTCGGCACCCGCATCGGTTGGGCCCGCATGGTGCCGGCCGCGTCCAGCACGGACGCCTTGATCCCGCCACCGCCGCAGTCGATCGCCAGAGTGGTCTGCACGACCGTGAGTCTGCCTCGTGTGTCGCGCCCGGGCATGGCGGGCCACGCCAACCACGCCGGCGGGTAGGCTCGGCTGCTTGTGAGCGCCACGCTGATCGCCGAGGACCTGGCCGCCGGGCACGGGGAGCGGACGCTGTTCACCGGGCTGGACCTGGTGGTCGCGCCCGGGGACGTGATCGGCCTGGTCGGGCCGAACGGGGCGGGCAAGTCGACGCTGCTGCGCACCCTCGCCGGGCTGCTTCCGGTGGAGGCGGGCAGTGTCGCGGTGAGTCCGCCCGGCGCGAGCGTCGGGCACCTGCCGCAGGAGCCGGACCGGCGTCCCGGCGAGACGGTCCGGGCGTTCCTGGCCCGGCGGACCGGGGTGACCTGGGCGCAGGCCGCCCTCGACGCGGCCACCGAGGCGCTGACCGCCGGGGCGCCGGGCGCGGACGACGCGTACGCCTCGGCGTTGGAGAGCTGGCTCGGCCTGGGCGGGGCCGACCTGGACGAGCGGGCCGAGGAGGTCGCCGCGGAGCTGGGGCTCGGCGTCGGTCTCGACCACGAGATGACCGGGCTCTCCGGCGGCCAGGCGGCCCGCGCCGGGCTCGCGTCGCTGCTGCTCAGCCGGTACGACGTCTTCCTGCTCGACGAGCCCACCAACGACCTGGACCTGGCCGGGCTGGAGCGCCTGGAGCAGTTCGTCACCGGGTTGCGGGCCGGCACGGTGCTGGTCAGCCACGACCGGGAGTTCCTGACCCGGACGGTGACCCGGGTGCTGGAACTGGACCTGCACCAGCAGCAGGTCAACCACTTCGGTGGCGGTTACGCGGCGTACCTGGAGGAGCGGGAGGTGGCCCGCCGCCAGGCACGCGCCGAGTTCGAGGAGTACGCCGACACCCGGGCGGCACTGGAGGCGCGGGCGCGCACGCAGCGGTCCTGGATGGAGAAGGGTGTCCGCAACGCCCGCCGCAAGGCCACCGACAACGACAAGATCGGCCGGAGGTTCCGCTCCGAGGCCAGCGAGAAGCAGGCGGCGAAGGCCCGGCAGACCGAGCGGCTGATCGAGCGGCTGGACGTGGTCGAGGAGCCGCGCAAGGAGTGGGAGCTGCGGATGGAGATCGCCGCCGCGCCCCGCGCCGGGGCCGTGGTGGCCACCCTGCGCGACGCGGTGGTACGTCGGGGCGACTTCACCCTCGGCCCGGTGAACCTCCAGATCGACTGGGCAGACCGGGTGGCGATCACCGGGGCGAACGGGTCCGGCAAGTCGACGTTGCTGGCCGCCCTGCTGGGCCGGCTGCCGCTGGACGCCGGGCAGGCCGCGTTGGGCCCCGGTGTGGTGGTCGGCGAGGTGGACCAGGCGCGCGGGGCGTTCCTCGGGGACGCGCCGCTGCTGGACGCCTTCCGGGTCGCCGTACCGGACCTGTCGCCGGCCGACGCGCGGACGCTGCTGGCCAAGTTCGGCCTGCGCGCCCAGCACGTGCTGCGCCCGGCCGCGACGCTCTCCCCGGGCGAGCGGACCCGGGCCGCGCTGGCGTTGTTGCAGGGGCGCGGGGTCAACCTGCTGGTGCTCGACGAGCCGACCAACCACCTGGACCTGCCGGCGATCGAGCAGTTGGAGTCGGCGCTGGCCGGCTACCCGGGGACGTTGCTGCTGGTGACGCACGACCGGCGGATGTTGGACGCGGTCCGCGTGGACCGCCGTCTGCGGGTGGACGCCGGGCGGATCGCCGAGTCCTGATCCCGGCCGGCAGCCCCCACCGGAGCGACAATCACTGCATGCTCAGGTGGGAGTACGCGCTGTTGGTGCGGCGCCGCCAGGCGGCGAGCACCGACGCCGGCTGGGAGATCGTCTTCATCTGGTACGGCCCGGACGGTTCCATGATCGACGTCACGCCGTACGGCGACACCGCGCTGGCCCATCTCAACCGGGCCGGCGACCAGGGCTGGGAACTGGTCTCGATGAGCGAGGACCCGTCCCTGGCAGGCCACGCCGAGTTGCACCGGTACCACCTCAAGCGCCCCAAGGTGCCCGCACCCCGACAGCGGATCGGCGCGGCCGGCCGTCCCCGGCGCACCGCTCCGGGCTGATCGATCCTCCGGCGGCAGTCCGGCCGAGCGCCCACCCGAGTGCCGCCTTCTGGGCTAAGTTGCGCATAACGGGCAGCGATCGGGGTATCGCGCCGGCCGGAGGTGGGCGAATGGTCGCGTTGGCACACACCCCGCCCTCGGCCGAACGGCTGCGGGCGGTCGACGGGTTCCTCGCGGAGTCCTGGGCGGACCAGGCCCGCCACGACGACCGGCTCCGGTCGCTGGCCGTCGAGGTCCGCTTCGACCGGGGCGTCGCCCACCTGACCGGCGAGGTCGACGAGCCGGCCCAGCTCCGCCTGGTCCGCGAGCAGGTCGGCCGACTCGCCGGGGTCTTCGGCGTCTGGTGCCGGGTACGCGTCGGCGGACGCGACCCGGTGGTGGTGGACCTCGGCTGCGGCGGCACCAAGCAGTGGTCGGGCAACCTCGGGCTGGACATCTATCCGGCACCCGGGGTGGACGCGGTGGCCGACCTCTCCGGCTCACTCCCCCTCGCCGACGACTCGGTGGACGTGTTCTTCGCGGTGCACATCCTGGAGCACCTGATCGACTTCCTGCCGCTGCTCGACGAGTGCCACCGGGTGCTGCGTCCCGGCGGCGTCCTGCACGTGATGAGCCCCTGGTGGGGGCATGTGAACGCGGTCGCCGACCCGACCCACGTCCGACTGCTCGACGTCCAGACCATCAAGGGGGTCTGCGCGATGCGCCCGCCGGGCACACCGCGCTGGCACCCGCTGCACGCCGGCACCGACGGTGCGTCGATCTTCGCCGACCTCACCCCGCTGGGCGTGGACGACGAGGGGCCCTCCCCCGCCCACATGGCCCGCTTCTTCGACTGACCACCCACCGGCCCGCCCGGCACTGAGCTGCGAATCAGGCTGACCGGCCTGCGGAACACCCCGGACGCCCTCGGCGTCCGGGGCATTCGTCTGTTTCAGCACTGGTCACCAATATTTCTCAATGGTTACACCCGAATGTCGCGACCTTGATCGAGACTGGTCGAACTCCGGGTACTCACCGGTAACCACTGCCCACCGCACACCCCCGCGGAGGTATCCCCCGTGCTCAAACGTCTCACCACCGTCCTGGCCTCCGGCGCGGTCGCGCTGGCCGCCACGCTCGCCGTGGCGTCCCCGGCGGCTGCGGCCGTCACGCCCGCCCAGAAGCTGTCCGTGCTGTCGAGCTGGACCCAGACCAGCGCCAGCAGCTACAACGCCTGGAACTCGGCCCGGCAGAACCGCACGCCGTGGGCCGGCTACAACTTCGACTGGTCCACCGACTTCTGCTCCTCCAGCCCGGACAACCCGCTCGGGTTCCGGTTCTCCCTCTCCTGCCACCGCCACGACTTCGGCTACCGCAACTACAAGGCGGTCGGCCAGTTCAGCGCCAACAAGTCCCGCCTGGACAGCGCCTTCTACGAGGACCTCAAGCGGGTCTGCGCGACGTACAACTCGGTCGTCCGGCCGGCCTGCCTCAGCCTGGCCTGGACCTACTACCAGGCGGTGAGCATCTTCGGCTCGGCCGCCGCCGTCCAGCAGTCCGACATCGACCGGGCCGCCCGGATGAAGGCCGACGCGGAACGGCTGGCCCGCGCCTGATCTCCCGACCGAGGGGTCCACGTCCGACGCGGACCCCTCGGTCAGGCGTGCTCGGTGTGCCGGTCGGCGGCAGCGGTCGACTGGCGGGGCGTCGCCCGGGCTGCCCGCGCCGCGAACCGGGCCGAGTCGGCGGCCAGGTCGGGATGCTCGACGCCGAGCGCCAACGCCACCGCCTCGTCCAGACCCAACTCGGCGCCCTCCCCGTACGCCTCGTCGAAGGCGACGTCGCCGAGCGTCCGCCGCAGCGCCACCTGCCGTTCGTTCCAGTAGCCGTCGTAGATGCCGGTGGGCGACCGCAGCCCCGCCCGGGTCGCCTGCGCCGCGCCGAACAGCCGGGCCGCGGTCAGCGGCTCGTCCCCGGCCAGGCAGCGCACCGCGATCGCGTTGAGCGTGTCGCAGGCCCGACCGTGGAAACCGTGGTTCATCCGGGACCGCAACGCCGCCAGCAGGTGTTCGTGCGCGGCCACCAGATCGCCCCGGGCCAACGCCACCACGCCGAGCAGCATGTCCACCGAACGCCGGCCCCGGTCGATCGGGCGGGCCGCCTCCACCGGGCGCGCCGCCGCGAGCAGGTCGGCCGCCTCGTCCAGGGCACCCCGCCGCCAGAGCAGCTCGGCCAACCGGAACACCGCGAACAGGGCTTCGGACTCCACCCCCTGCTCACGGGCCCAGTCGATGACCTCCCGGCAGACCCGTTCGGCCTCGGCGAACTGCCCCATGTCCACCAGCGGCGCCGCCCGCCCGGCGAGCACCCGGGCCAGCAGCCCGGCGTCGCCCGCCTGCCGCGCCGCCGCCTCGGCCCGCTGCGAGTAGCGCAGCTCCTCGGCGTACTCGCCGTCGCCACCGGCGTGCAGCGAATGCATGTGGTAGGCCGCTGCCAGCTCGGCCTCGGGGATCGTCTCCCCGGTCTCGGCGATCCGGCTGTAGAGCCGGAACAACCACAGCCGCCCCTCCCGGGCCAGCCCGCGCTCACGCCACCACTGGTCCAGGCCGCTGGCGAGCCGCAGGCCCGCCCGGGCACTACCACCGGTGGCGCACCAGCGCAGGGCGGCGCGCAGCTCCCCGGCGAGCGGGTCGAGCGCGTACAGCGACAGCGTCACCGGCTGGCCGTCCGGACCCAGGTGCGCCCGTTCCAAGGCGTGCGCCGACCAGCCCACGTGCCGGTTCCGCGCGTCCCGTTCCTCACCGGCCTCGGCGAGCCGACGGGCCGCGTACGCCCTTATCGGATCGAGCATCCGGTACGTGAAGCCACCGGCCTGCGGCTCGGCCAGCACCATCGACTTGTCCACCAGCACCGAGAGCGGGTCGAGCGGATCGTCGTCGAGCAGCCACTCCACGGTCGGCAGATCGACCGGACCGGCGAACACCGCCAGCCAGCGCAGCAGCCGCGCGGCCCGGGGACCGAGCGTGCGGTACGACCAGGTGACCGTCGCCTGCATCGTCAGGTGACGTTCGATCGCCGACCGTGCCACCGCCCGCGTCTCCGGGGACTGCGGACTCGCCCCGGTCGCCGCCGCCGCCAGGTCGACGGTGTCCCGCTGGTTACCGGTGTTGCCGTGATCGGTCGGTAGCGGCTCGGGGTCGTCCCGGCCGGCGTCCAGCGTGCCCAGCACGTCGTCGAGGCGTTCGGCGAGCTGCCCGACGGAGAGCACTCGCAGCCGGGCCGCAGCCAGCTCGATCGCCAGCGGCAGTCCGTCCAGCCGACGTACCACCCGGCGCAGGTCCGCCGACTCGGCCGCGTCCGGACGTCGCCCGCCCCGAGCGGCGGCGGTCCGGTCCAGCAGCAACGCGACCGCGTCGCTCTCGGTGCCGTCCGGTGACGGGTCGACCGAGAGCGGCGGGATACGCCACACCACCTCGCCCGGCAACGCCAGAGGTTCCCGGGTGGTCGCCAGCACCTTCACCCCGCTGCCTCCGGAGAGCAGCCGGGACACCGCCTCGGCGCAGGCCGTCGGCTGCACGTCGCAGGTGTCGAGGACGATCAGCATCCGGCGACCGGCCGCGTACTCGACCAGGGTGTCCACCATGGGCCGACCCGGTTCGGGACGCAGCCCGAGCACCGCGGCGATCGCGAACGCCACCAGCCCCGGATCGGTCACCGAGGCGATGTCGACGAACCAGACCCCGTCGGGGTACTCGTCCACCAGGTCGATGGAGAGTTCCACGGCCAACCGGGTCTTGCCGCCGCCACCGGCACCGAGCACGGTGACCAACCGGTGCCCGGCCACCAACCCGCGCAACTCGGCCCGTTCGGCGTGCCGACCGACGAACGAGGTGACCGGGATCGGCAGGTTGTGCGCCACCGCGTCGGCCGTACGCGGACGCGGGAACTGCCGTTCCAGGCCCGGCGCGACGAGTTGGAAGAGGCGTTCCCGGTCGTCGAAACCACGCAACCGGTGCAGCCCGAGGTCGATCAGGGACGCCCCGGTCGGCAGCGGATCGGCGTGCCGCGCGGTCGCGGCGGAACAGAGCACCTGCCCGCCGTGCGCGGCGGCGGCCACCCGGGCGGCCCGGTGCACCTCCGGGCTGGCGTACTCGCCGTCACGCGGCTCCGCCCAGCCGGTGTGCAGGCCCATCCGCACCCGGGGCGCCGCCTCCGGGGTCGGCCACTCGTGCTCGCCGAGCGCCCGCTGCGCGGTCAGGCAGGCGGTCAGCGCGGCACCGGCGTCCCCGAAGGCCAGGAAGAACGAGTCCCCCTCGGTCAGCAGCTCGGCACCCTCGGTCGCGGCGATCGTCCGACGCAGCAGACGGCGGTGTTCCCGCAACACCGGGCGGTATCCGGAGCCGAGCATCTGCGCCAGCCGCGTGGAGCCCTCGATGTCGGTGAAGACGAACGTCACCCAGCCACTGGGGAGGTGGATCCGTGGCGGCATGCGTGGAACCTCCCCCCTGGCCTCGGCTTCATACTTCCCGAAACCAGATCATCACGCATCGTGAGAACGGTCGGCCGAGACTCCGCCCCAAGGTGCCATCGCACCGGGCGTCCAGGCAAGACCGACATGAACCGTCCCACCACGTACGACGGTCCGCCGGTCGGTCCGGCCGCCTCCGACCGGCCACCGTCGACGGCGGCGTTCAACAGCCGCAACCGCCACCGCAGCAGCCGCCACCGGAGGGCGCGGGCGGACCGGCGGAGGCACCGCCACCCCGTCCGGTGACCGCGACCGTCGACAGCAACTTCACCGTGTCGGAGTGCCCCTTCGGGCAGGACGCGGGCTCGCCCGCCTGGGCCATCGGCCGGTTGACCTCGAAGGTGTCACCACAGGCGCGGCAGCGGAACTCGTACCGGGGCATGACATCAGGGTACGGCCGGACCTGACGCTCGCGGCGACATGGGTGATACTCGACGGGTGGCAGACGGCGAAGAGCGGACGACCCTTCGGCCCCTGCGACCGGCCACGCCGGGCGCCCAAACCGGTGCCACTACGGACAGACCGGTCAGCGCGATACCCCGGCCGCGCCGACCTTGGTTGAGATCCGGCGAACCGGCCGGCGGGTCGCCCACCGCCGGGGCCGAGCCGGCTGCCGGTACGCCGACGATCCGGGCCGCCACGCCCGAGCCCGAACCGCCCACCGAGCCCGCCGCTCCCCCGATCGACGGGAAGCCCGCCGCGACCAGCGGCGCACCCGCCCGGAACGACGGTGAGCAGCCCGGCGGGACGGACCGCGAGACGGCGCCCCCGCCCGACGCCGCCACCAAGCCCGACGCCGCCGCCGAGCCCGACGCCGTGACAAGGACCGGCCTCAGCGCGACGCCCGACGCCCGCACCGCGCCCGACAGCGCGACAACGTCGGACGACACCACGAAGGCCGACGACCCCGGCAAGGTCGAGGAGAGCGAAGAGGCCGACGCCGCCACCAAGACCGACGGCGAGGCGGCGGGTGGGACGGCGACCCGGCCCCGGCGGGCCCGGCGACGCCGGGTGCGCTTCGCGCACGCCGTACGCATGCCGGGTCCTCGGGCCGCCGCCCGCGCGACCCGCGACTGGTCGCGGCGGCCCGGGGGACGACTCACCCTGCCCGGGGTGTTCCTGCTCGCGCTGGTCATCGCGACCGCGACGGCCGGCGCGACGCTGGTGCCGGCGACCGTCGGTGCGCCGCGTCCGGTGGCGGCCGGGGCGACCGGCGGGCCGGAGGCGACCGACGGCACCGCGCCGCTGACCGAGGCTCCGCCGGTCGGGGCCGTCCCGCCGACCACCGGGACGCTGCCACCGGGGACCACGCCGTTCCCGGGCGCGACGGGTGGTACGGCGCCGGTGGGCGCCCGCCCCTCCGACGCGCTCGCCGGCTGGGCCCGCGAGGTCGGCGCCAAGACCGGCATCGACCCGATCGCGGTGCAGGCGTACGGCTACGCCGAGCTGGTGCTCGCCGAGACCAACCGGGCCTGCGGCCTGAGCTGGACCACGCTGGCCGCGATCGGCTTCGTCGAGTCCCGGCACGGGCAGGCCAACAACGCGCGGCTCGGACCGGACGGCCGGGCCACTCCGGAGATCATCGGACTGCCGCTGGACGGGCAGGGCGGCCGGATGCGGATCGCCGACACCGACCGGGGCGAGCTGGACCGGGACACCACCTACGACCGGGCGGTCGGACCGATGCAGTTCATCCCGACCACCTGGCAGGAGAACGGCGCCGACGCGGACGGCGACGGGGTCAAGGACCCGCACAACATCCACGACGCCGCGCTGGCCGCCGGAATGTACCTGTGCAAGGGGGGCCGCAACCTCACCGTTCCGGGTGACTGGTGGAACGCCATCCTGTCGTACAACAACGTCGGCCGGTACGCCCAGGCCGTCTTCGAAACGGCCAACCGGTACGGACAGGCCAGTCGCACCTGAAGTGATCGTCCGCGCACATTGGAGGACTGGACACTTCCCCCCGGCAGCGGTTAACGGCAAGCTAGACGCGTGATGGTGCGCGAGTGGGACCCCAGGACCGCGTCGTCCGCCGAGATCGCGTCGCTGTTGGACACGCTGAACGCGGTCCTGGCGGTCGATCTTCCGCAGGATCCGCCGTGGCGGGAGAGTTCCGTGCGGGAGTACCTCACCGAGGTGATGCCCGGCGAACGACGGATCGCCTGGGTGGCCCAGGCCGAGCCGGCCGCCGACGGGACACCCGGCCCGATCCTGGGTCAGGTGCACGTGCTGCTGCTCGGCAGCATCGGTGTGCTGGAGGTGCTGGTGCATCCCGACCACCGACGCCGGGGCCTCGGCCGTGACCTCGTCCTGCGTGCCTCCCGCCGGGTCTACCAGGAGGGATTCGAGTCGATCGGCGTCGAGGTGGTGGGTGACACCCCGGCCGTCGGCTTCTACGAGTCGCTGGGCTTCAGCCGGGAGTACGTCGAGACCCGCAGCGTGCTCGACCTCGCCGGTGTCGACTGGACCGAGCTGGCCGAGATGTCGACCGGTGTCGGCGCCGGCTACCACGTGCAGTTCCACCCCGGCGGGCCGCCGGACGAGCTGATCGAGGCGTACGCCCGGGCCAAGGCCGAGATCCGGGACGTCGAGGACGGCGAGCTACGGCCCAGCTCGTACGACCCGCAACGGCTGCGCGACAGTCTCGACTGCCTGCACCGTCGGGGGATGAAGCCGTACATCGTGCTCGCCCTGCACGAGCAGACGGGCGAGGTGGCCGGCCTGACCGAGGTGGTCGTGCCGGCGCAGCACCCGACCCGCGCGGACCAGTACGACACGATCGTGGTGCAGGATCACCGTGGCTACGGGATCGACCGCGCGATCAAGGCCCGCATGTTGTTGGAGTTGCGCTCGGCCGAGCCGCAGCTCACCGAGGTCCAGACGTGGAACGCCCAGGCCAACGAGGCCATGCTCAAGGTCAACGCGGAGCTGGGCTACCGGCCCGACCGGGAGTGGTGCGAATACAGCGTCGACGTGGCCGAGTTGGTGCACCGCCTCGACGCCGCCCGCTAGGGCTCGGGTCGCGCCGCCGGGTCGTGGTCGGTCAGGACCGGGGTGGAGATCAGTAGCGGTCGCGGAGCAGGCCGGCGGCCTCCACAGCCCAGTAGGTGAGGATGATCTGCGCTCCGGCGCGGCGGATCGAGGTGAGCGTCTCCAGCATCACCCGCTCGCGGTCGATCCAGCCGTTGGCGGCGGCGGCCTCGACCATGGCGTACTCGCCGGAGACCTGGTAGGCGGCGACCGGCACGTCGACCGCGGCCCGGACCGCGGCGACCACGTCGAGGTAGGGCA
Source organism: Micromonospora sp. NPDC049900 (assembly GCF_044461025.1). Taxonomy (NCBI): domain Bacteria; kingdom Bacillati; phylum Actinomycetota; class Actinomycetes; order Micromonosporales; family Micromonosporaceae; genus Micromonospora; species Micromonospora sp. NPDC049900. Next base: position 366,583 of record NZ_JBITKM010000001.1, on the reverse strand, counting down.
GGGCCGGCTTGACCATCACGATGTCGGCGCCCTCGGCCACGTCCAGCTCGACCTCGCGCAGGGACTCGCGCAGGTTCGCCGGGTCCTGCTGGTAGGTCCGGCGGTCGCCGTCGAGCGCCGACTCGACCGCGTCGCGGAACGGACCGTAGAACGCCGACGCGTACTTGGCGGTGTAGGCCAGCACGGCGACGTCGGTGTGACCGGCCGCGTCGAGCGCCCGGCGTACCACTGCGACCTGGCCGTCCATCATCCCGGACGGGCCGACCATGCCGACTCCGGCGTCGGCCTGTGCCACCGCCATCTCGGCGTACGCCGCCAGGGTGGCGTCGTTGTCCACCGAACCGTCCGGCCGGAGCAGGCCGCAGTGCCCGTGCGAGGTGAACTCGTCCAGGCAGAGGTCGCTCATCACGACGGTGGCGTCACCCACCTCGGAGACCACGTCCCGGATGGCGACGTTGAGGATCCCGTTCGGGTCGAGGCCGCCGGAGCCACGCTCGTCGCGCGACGTCGGCACCCCGAACAGCATGATCCCGCCGACCCCGGCGCGTACCGCCTCGACGGCCGCCTTGCGCAGCGAGTCGCGGGAGTGCTGGAGCACCCCGGGCAGCGAGCCGATGGCCCGGGGCTCGGTCAGCCCCTCCTTGACGAACATCGGCACGATCAGCTCGGCCGGGTCGAGACGGGTCTCGGAGACCAGCCGCCGCACGGCTGCGGTACGCCGCAGCCGGCGGGGGCGGTTCTCGGGGTACGGCACGGTGCCCTCCCTGACGACTACCGGAACCTGAGCGCGGTCGGCCCCTGGACCTTCGAGCCACGGCGCTGCTTCGCCGGCATCGCGGCGAGCTTCTCCCGCAGCTCGACGGCGTAGCCGGCGAGCGCCTCCACCAGGTCCGGCACCGAGGCGTGCGGCGGCTGGACGTCGACCCGCAGGCCGAACTCCGTCGCGGTCTCCGCGGTCTTGGGCCCGATGACGGCTACCACGGTACGCGCATGCGGCTTGCCGGCGATGCCGACCAGGTTCCGGACCGTGGACGACGAGGTGAACAGCACCGCGTCGAACCCACCCGACTTGATCGCGTCACGGATCTCGGCGGGCGGCGGGGCCGCCCGGACCGTCCGGTACGCGGTCACGTCGTCGACCTCCCAGCCGCGCTCGGTGAGCCCGGCGGCGAGCGTCTCGGTGGCGATGTCGGCGCGCGGCAGCAACACCCGGCCGACCGGGTCGAGCACCTCGTCGTGCGGGGAGAACTCGGCCAGCAGCCCCTCGGACGACTGCTCCCCGGAGGGGACCAGCTCCGGCTGGATGCCGAAGGCGCGGACCGCGTCGGCGGTGGCCTCACCGATGCAGGCGATCTTGACGCCACCGAAGTGCCGGGCGTCCAGGCCGTGCTCGGCGAACTTCTCCCAGACCGCGCGCACCGCGTTGACCGAGGTGAAGATGACCCAGGCGTACCGGCCGTCGACCAGGCCCTTGACCGCACGCTCCATCTGCGCCGGGGTACGCGGCGGCTCCACCGCGATCGTCGGCACCTCGCACGGGATGGCCCCGTACGCCCGCAGTCGGGCACTCATCGCGCCGGCCTGCTCCTTGGTGCGGGGCACCAGCACCTTCCAGCCGTACAGCGGGCGGTTCTCCCACCAGCTCAGCTTGTCGCGCTGGCCGACGCCCTCGCCGACGGTCAGCACGACCCGGCCGGTGAAGCCGAGTGCCGCCGCGACGAAGGAGTCCACGGTCGACGTGGTGGTGTACTGCGTCTCGCCGGTGCCGTCACCGGTCACCCCGACGTCGGTGGTGCCGTCGACCCCGGCGGCGAGCAGCCCGTCACGGATCGCGGCCAGGTCACCGGCGTCCACCGCGAGCGCCAGCGAGCCACGCTGCACCGCTCCGGCCAGCGCCTCGAAGTCGAGCGTGCCGACGTCCTCCACGTCGGCGGCGGTGCGTACGCCGGGCAGCGGCACCCCCGCGTACGCGGCCACGCCCTCGGCCTGGCCGACGCCGGGCACCACCTCGAAGTGCGCAGCGGTACGTGCCACCGCCTGCACCTCCTTGACGACCGAGTCGTGACCGAACGGGTCGCCGGCCACCAGGTGCACCGCGTTCTGCCCGGAGCGGGCAGCCGAGATCAGTACCTTCGCCACGTCGCCCGGCGCGCCCTCGGCCGGAGTGAACTGGGCGTCTTCCCTGGCCTCGGCCCGGACGACGTCGAGCAACGACTCGGGGACTCCCCGGTCGTACACCACCTGGTCGGCGTCGACCAGGGCGTCGTGCGCCCGGCGGGTCAGCAGGCCCGGGTCGCCGGGACCGGCCCCGACGAATGCGATCCGGCCTACGGGCTTACGGGTGCGGGTCATTCTGTGCTCCCAAATTGCTGGGTCCCCGGGCCGTCGTGTCCTTGCGGGCCGAGGATCGAGTCGGCGCCGAGATCGAGGAGTTCGGCGGCGAGTGCCTTGCCGATCTCCGCCGCCTCGGCGGGCGTACCGGTGCGGGACAGCCGGATGTCACGGGTGCCGTCCGGGCTGATCACCGCCCCGCGCAGGTAGATCTCCTCACCGGTCTCGCCCTCGGCGAGTTCGGCGTAGGCGGCGACCGGAGCGGAGCATCCGGCCTCCAGGGTGGCCAGCACCGCCCGCTCCGCGACGACCGCGGCGCGCGACGGTGCGTCGTCGAGCGTGGCGAGCAGTTCGACCAGGTCCGGGTCGTCGACCCGGCACTCCACCGCCAGCGCTCCCTGCGCGGGGGCGGGCAGCATCAGCATCGGGTCGAGCGTCTCGGTGACGACGTCGACCCGGTCGATGCGGGCCAGGCCCGCTCGCGCCAGGACGACGGCGTCCAGGTCGGCCTCCGGACCGAGCACCCGGTTCAGCCGGGTGTCGATGTTGCCCCGGATGGGGGTGACCGACAGTTGCAGACCCAGCGCGTGTAGCTGGGCGATCCGGCGCAGCGCGCCGGTGCCGATGTTCGCTCCGGGGGCGAGCTCGGCCAACGTCTTCCCGTCGCGGGCGACGAGCGCGTCGCGCGGGTCCTGCCGCGGCGGCACCGCGGCGATGTGCAGCCCGGCCGCGGTGGCGGTGGGCAGGTCCTTGTACGAGTGGACGGCGAAGTCGATGGTGCCGGCGACCAGCGCGTCCCGCAGCGCGGAGACGAACACGCCGACCCCGAGCCGGTGCACCGGCGCGCTGGAGCGGTCACCGGCGGTGACCACCTCGACCAGTTCGACGGGGCGTCCGGTGCGGGCGGTCAGGGCGTCGGCGACCTGCCCGGACTGGGCCATCGCCAACGTGCTGCCCCGGGTACCGAGACGCAGTGGCGCGGCGGTACTGCGCTCGCTCATGCCGGCCCTCCGCTCCGCTGCGTGCCGCCATGAGGCACCTTCGCACTGAGCCGACGATTCGCTCGCTGACGCTCGCTCATTGCTCACCTCCGGGTGGGGTGATGTCGGGGACGGTGTCCACCGGCGAGGTCTGCGGGACCTGGAGGTCGAACAGCTCGCGCAGCAGGGCGGCGTACTGGTCGCCGCCGGGTTCGGCGGCGAGCTGCCGGACCCGTACGGTCGGCTGGTGCAGCAGCCGCTGGACCACCCGGTGCACGGTGCGGGCCACCTCGGCGCGTTGGTCGTCGGTGAGGTCGGGGCGGCGCTGCGCGAGTCTGCGCAGCTCGGCGGTGACCACGTCGTCGGCCCGGCCGCGCAGGGCGGCCACGGTCGGCGCCACGTCGGCACCACGCAGCCAGGTGAGGAAGGACTCGACCTCGGCGGCCACGATCCGCTCGACGGCGGCGGCGTCGGCGGCGACCGGCCCGTCGGCGAGCAGCGCCGCCATCCGGTCGATGTCGATCACCTCGACGCCGGGCAGCTCGGCCACACCGGGCCCGACGTCGCGGGGTACGGCCAGGTCGAGCAGGACCAACGGGCCGCGCTCCGGCTCGCGGGCGGCCACCGCCTCGGCGACGACCGGACGGGTGAGGACCGGCTCGGTGGACGCGGTGGCGGCCACTACGATGTCCACCGTGGACAGCGTGTCGGCCAGCTCGGTCATCTCCCGCGCGGCGGCACCGTACGACTCGGCCAGTCGGACCGCGCGGTCGGTGCTGCGGTTGGTCACGGTCAGCGGCCCGGCACCGAGCCGGGACAGCGTCGCCACGCCCAGCGAGCCCATCGCCCCGGCACCGACCACCAGCGCGGGACGGCCGACGAGGTCGTTGCCGAGATGACCGGCGGCCAGCCCCAGCGCGGCGGTGACCACGCTCTGCCCGGCCCGGTCGATGCCGGTCTCGGAGTGGGCCCGCTTGCCGACCCGCAGCGCCTGCTGCATCAGCTCGTGCAGCAGCCGGCCGGCGGCGTCGGTCTCACCGGCCCAGTGGTAGGCGTCCCGGAGCTGCCCGAGGATCTGCGCCTCGCCGATGACCATGGAGTCCAGCCCGGCGGCGACCCGGAAGACGTGCTCGACCGCGGCGGAGTCGAAGTGCACGTAGAGGTTGTTGGCCAGCGCGGTGGGCGGGCAGCCGGCCTGCTCGGCGAGGACGGCGCAGATGTCACCGAGACCGCCGTGGAAGCCGGAGACGGCCGCGTAGACCTCCACCCGGTTGCAGGTGGAGACCAGGACGACCTCGCTGACGTACGGCTGCGCCAACAGCCGGTCCAGGGTGGCGCCCAGTTCGGCCGGCGGCACCGCGAGCCGTTCCAGGGTGGCGACCGGCGCGGTGCGGTAGGAGGCGCCGACGACGATGAGTTTCACGTGCCGATCGCCTCCTGGCTCTCGGTGACCGCGAAACCGCCCGGCAGGGCGGTGAGAGCGGACCCACCGGCGGCGGGGAGCGCGGTCAGTGCTGCCTTGCGGTGCTCGTGGAACGACAGGATCTGCAGTTCGATGGCGAGGTCGACCTTGCGCACGTCGACCCCCTCCGGAACCGAGAGTACGCACGGTGCGAAGTTCAGGATGCTCGTCACGCCGACGGCGACCAACTGGTCGGCGACCCGCTGCGCGGCGGCGGCCGGGGTGGCGATGACGCCGATCGCGACGGCCTCCGCGGCGGCGACCTCGGGCAACTCGTCGATGTGCCGCACGACGAGCCCGTTGATCTCCTCGCCGACACGGCGGGGGTCGGCGTCGAAGAGGGCGGCGATCCGGAATCCGCGCCCGGCGAACCCGTCGTAACCGGCCAGCGCGTGACCGAGGTTTCCGACGCCCACCAGGGCGACCGCCCGACGTTGGGTGAGCCCGAGGACGTACTCGATCTGCTCGACCAGCAGGGCCACGTCGTAGCCGACGCCCCGGGTGCCGTACGAGCCGAGGTGGGACAGGTCCTTGCGGAGCTTCGCCGAGTTCACCCCGGCGGCGTTGGCCAGGCCCTCGCTGGAAATCGTCTCGTGACCGGTTTCGGCGAGGTTGTGCAGGGCACGGAGGTACTCGGGGAGCCGGGCGACCGTTGCCTCGGGCAGGTCCGGGAGCGCCGGTACGGCACCGGCGCGGCCGGGCGCGCCTGGGTGACGGTGCTGACTCATGAGACTCCGTGCGGTGCGATCCTCGACCAACTCCACCGGCCGGTCGTTTCGGGACTCCCGCTGGCGACCGAAATTGCCGGCTGTGCTAGCAGGGCGCGTCGGAATTACAGAGTAGGCGCTTGTGAAGACGTGCACAAATCGCGATCTTGTCGGCACGTGCCGCGCCTCCACCAGCCCCTCCGTCCCGCAAGATCGACCGGAGACCCCTCCACCACGACTACCGGCGCGATTATTGCTCAATCCCGACTTCTCTGACCAATCACACACGCCAATCATTGATCGAATACAGCGATCGGGAGACCGCGACCACGCACGGTGACACCCGTTTCCGCTCAGGTGGGCGATTCCACCGTCGGGACGTCGGCCAGCGCGGTGGCGAGAGTCACGGCCTCCACCAGACTGTCGGCAACCGGGTGACCGGAGCCCTCCAGCCGGGCCCGGTCGGTGAAGCCGCCGCTGTAGAGGACGGCCCGCCCGCCGACGGCGTACGCCGCGTCGGCGTCGTCGATCGAGTCACCGATCACCACCACCGACCGGCCGTCCACGCCGATCTCGGCCAGGTGGCGGGCCAGCGACTCCGCCTTGCGATCACCGCCGACCCGGTCCCGCCATCCGTCGACCCGGACGAACCGGCCGGTCAGCCCGTACGTCCGGACCGCCGGCACCAACTCGTCGTGGAACCACATGGACAACAGCGACTGGCTGCCCGGCCAGGCCGCCATCGCGTCGACCGCGTCGTGGGCCAGCTCACAGCCGGTCAACCCCAGCCGGTACGCGTCGTGGAAGATCTTGTCGAGGCGGCCGAAGTCCTGCGCGTCCACGGCCCGACCGAGTACGTCCGCGTAGTAGTCGGCGATCGGCCGACGGAACCGCACCCGGTGCTCCGCCACCGTCACCGACGGCCCGCCCGCACTGCTGAAGGCGGCGTTCGTGCAGGCCACCACCAGATCGAGATCGTTGAGCAGGGTGCCGTTCCAGTCCCACACCAGATGGGTGCGCGCAGGGGTCATCACCGCACCCTACCGGCGGCCTCAGAGCTGCGGGGTGGTCAGATCCTTGAGCAGCCGCTGCTCCTCGACCCGCCAGTAGCCGTGCTCCTTGCCGTCGAGCAGCACCACCGGCAGCCGGTCGCCGTACTCGCGTTCCATCTCGGCGTCGCCGCTCACGTCCTGCTCGATCCACCGGTCGCCGGTGACCGCGACGACCCGGTCGAGGGCCGCCTTGGCGTCCTCACAGAGGTGGCAGCCGGGTCGGGTGATCAGGGTCAGGCGGGGCTCACGCATCGGTCTCCTCCGTGGTGCCGGTGGGTCGGAGCAGGGTCTTGCGTACCTTCCCGATCACCGAGCGCGGCAGCAGGTCGACGAACTCGACGTCGGTGGGGCACTTGAATCTGGCCAGATTACGCGCGCAGTGCGCGATCAGCTCGGCACCGGTCGCCCGATGCCCCACCCTCGGCACCACGTACGCCCGGACAGTCTCCCCGGTCCGGGGGTGCGGCACGCCCACTACCGCCGACTCCGCCACCGCCGGATGGGCCGAGAGCACCGACTCGACCTCGTGCGGGTACACGTTGAAGCCGTTGACCAGGATCAGCTCCCCGAGCCGGTCGACCAGGAAGAGATCACCGTCGGCGTCCGCGTACGCGACGTCGCCGGTGGCCCACCAGCCGTCCGGGTCGGGCCCACCCGCACCGTCCGGCCAGTACCCGGCGAAGAGGTTCGCCCCGCGCACCACGATCTGACCGGGATCGGTGCCCGCCATCGGGTCGGACAGGTCCCATTCCTCGGCGTCGTCGTCGGGCGCGGCCAGGCCGTCGCGCCACAGTTCGGTCCCGTCCGCCCCGACCAGCCGCAGCTCGACGCCGGGCAGCGGGCGGCCGATCGAGCCCGGCTTCGGCTCCCCGCCGACCAGCGTCGAGGTGAGCACCGGCGCGGTCTCGGTCAGGCCGTAGCCGATCTGCACCGGCCGACCGGTGGCCTCGGTGAAGCGCGCCGCGTCCGCCGGATCGAGTGGCGCCGCGCCGCAGACCACGACGCGTACCGCGGTCATCGCCTCGGCCAGCACGTCGGGATCCGCCCGCGACCAGGACTGCACCATCGACGGCACGCCGATCAGCACGGTGGCCCGGTGCCGGGCGATCTCGGTCAGCGCCGCGTCGGCACCCGGGTCGTCGACGAGTACGCCGGTCGCCGCGTGGTGCAGCACCGCGCCCAGTCCGGCGTTCAGCCCGTACGCGTGGAACAGCGGCAACGCCAGCAGCACCACGTCGTCCGACCCGACCACCGGCGGTGCGATCCGGCCGACCTGCTCGTGGTTGGCGGCCAGCGCACCGTGCGAGAGCATCGCGCCCTTCGGCCGGCCCTCGGTGCCCGAGGTGTAGAGCAGCACCGCCAGGTCGTCGGCGGCCCGCGCCGGGAAGGTCGGCGTTGCGCCGTCCACGACCGGAGGTCTGGTGTGCACGGCCCGCAGTGCGGGCAACTCGACGTCGGCCACCAGGTCACGGACGTGTTCGGTGCCGATCAGCACCGACGCGGCCGAGTCGGCCAGCACCTGGCACAGCTCGCGGGCCGTCAGCGCGGGGTTGACCGGTACCGCCGTCAGTCCGGCCCGCAGCGCACCGAGCAGCCCGACCACGAAATCCGGTGAGTTGGGCAGGGCCACCGCGACCCGGGCCGGTCCGCCCGCCGCGTCCGGGGCCGTCCGGGCCAGCGCCCGGGCGACTCCGGTCACCACCTCGTCCAGTGCGGACCAGGTGATCGTCCGGCCGGAGTGGTACAGCGCCGGCTTGCCCGGACTGCTCCGGGCCGCCCAGGTCAGCCGTTCGGCGAGATTCGGCCCGGCGCCGTCGGCCGCCTGCGGCCGACCGGCAGTGCCTGCGTCCGCGTCGGCGGCGGGGTGCGCCCCCGGCCCGACGGCTGCGTCTCGGTCCTGCACGGTGGCTGAGTCTGGCACAGCCGGGGCCGCCCGGCCATGCCCGACGGGCGATGACCGACACCGATCCGGAGATACCGGTACGTCGATCCCGGTGCGCTCCCGTCCGGGGCACACCGCACCGGCCACCGAGGACCCGCCCGGTCCCGTGCACGGAACTCAAGCAAGGTCACCGTCGGTGTGCGACAGCCCCGGCGAATCGCCGCCGCAGCCGGCCACGTGCGGTGCCGCACGGGTCGCGCAAGCCGCCGTACGCACCGTCCTGCCACGACCCTGAACTGGCAATACGTGCCGGAACAGCCCGCCGGCCAGTTGTCAACGACCCCCGACGGACAACCGGTCCGCCAGGGGTGCGACCCGCCGAGAAATACTTTGGCCCTGTGTAACGGACTTGCCACGCGCGGGTGACGTTGGCCCTATCATCACTCGGGTCGGCTCACCCCATTTTGCCGTGAGTCGACACCCCTCAGCCCGAGGAGGCCCCCGTGCCCGTGAGCGCATTGGACCAGCACCTCAAGGGGAACTGCCGCCCGTCGGCACACCCCGGAGTCGCCCTGCCCGCCGGAGGCCCGATCGATCGACCGGGCACCGTCGGCACGGCGACCGGTGCGACGGAGGTGGCCTGATGACCGCCTTCGGCTTCGTATCCCGCCCGGTCGGCCTGCCCGGCCCGCAGGCACGTACACCGGTCAACGAGCGCGGCAACGCGCACGGCCAGCAGGACAACACGGGCAACGTGCCCGCACGCGGCGAGGGCGCCGCCAACCGGGTGGGCAGCAGACCACATCAGAACGATCCGCCGCACCGACCATCGACGCCCGGCGCAAACGCGAAACCCTCCGGTGGCCGGGTCGCCTCGCCGAGCCGACCGACCATGCCGGCCCAGGCCCGCCGCAGTGGGGACACCCCGGTCACCGAGGTGTCCACCTCGGAGACGGCGGTGTTGCCCGCGGTCTCCTCGGCCGGTACCTCCACCGGGTTCCCGAGCCGACCCGACCCCTCCGACCCGGCCACCGAGGTCTGGGGCCTGGTCGAACGCGCCCAGGCCGGTGAGTCCGAGGCGTTCGGACTGATCTACGACCGCTACGTGGACACCGTCTTCCGCTTCGTCTACTTCCGGGTCGGCAACCGGCAACTCGCCGAGGACCTCACCTCGGACACCTTCCTGCGGGCCCTCAAACGGATCGGCAGCTTCACCTGGCAGGGCCGCGACCTCGGTGCCTGGCTGGTGACGATCGCCCGCAACCTGGTCGCCGACCACTTCAAGTCCGGTCGGTACCGGCTGGAGGTCACCACCGGCGACGTCCTCGACGCCGACCGCGAGGACCGCGGCCCCGAGGGCAGCCCGGAGGCGGCGGTGGTGGAGCACATCACGAACGTCGCCTTGTTGACAGCCGTCAAGCGGCTCAACCCGGAGCAGCAGGAGTGCATCGTGCTGCGGTTCCTCCAGGGCTTCTCGGTTGCCGAGACCGCCCGCGCGATGGGCAAGAACGAGGGTGCGATCAAGGCGTTGCAGTACCGCGCGGTGCGGGCGCTGGCTCGCCTCCTCCCGGACGGCTTCCAGCCGTAGCCGATCACTTTGCGTGATTTCGCCGCCGGTCGGCCCGTAACCCGGCCCCGGCACGGCGCGTTTCTCCGGGTGCGACCGATGACCGGCCGGAAACCTCCGAGGTGGACCGGCGGCGGTGCCGACGAGGGCTTCCGTCCCGGTGTCATGCGGTGGTCGGTCGCTGGTGGTGAACGCGGCCGACCGGCCGCGACCAGCGAGAGGAGGTGCCGCGGTGGACAACGCCCTCTTCTCCCGTCGGCGCACCGAGCGCTTCGCGCAGCTTCTCGACGAAGCCAACGGTGGCCTACGTCATCACGTCCGGTCCAGCGCCGACGACCGGCTCGCACCGCTCGTCGCGCTCGGCCGACAACTCGGCGTCAATCCGCCGAGTCCCGAGGTCGACCCGGAGTTCCGGACCGGCCTGCGGGCGATGCTGCTGGCCACCGCCGACCGGGAGGGCATCGGGTCCACCGTCGCCGCCCCGGCCGAGAAGGCCACCACCGGTCGCGGATCGCTGCTACCGGCCGTCACCGCCCGCCGGGCCCGCGCCCGGGGCGCGATCCTGGTCGGCATCGCGGCCGGCGCCATCGCCGTCTCCGGCATCTCCGCCGCGAGCGAGAACGCGGTGCCCGGTGACGCGCTGTACGGCATGAAGCGCAGCACCGAGCGGGCCCAGTTGGCGCTCGCCAGCTCCGAGATCAGCCGTGGCCAGCTCTTCCTCGACTTCGCCCGGACCCGGCTGGCCGAGGCGTCCTCGCTCAGCGGCAACCGGGCCGGTTACCGCGCCGTGCTCGACGACATGGACGCGGACATCCGTCAGGGCGTACGCCAGCTCAACGGTGCCGCCGTGCGGCGTGCGGACCCGGCGGCACTGAACACGGTCGACGCCTTCGTCACCGGGCAGCGCCGCACGCTCGACGCGCTGGCCGACCGGGGCTCCCGCGCCGACCAGGAGCGGACCGCCAGGTCGCTGAAGCTGCTGGACCTGGTCACCGAACGCACCGAGGCCCTGCGCACCGCCATCGCCTGCGGCCAGTCGGCCGGCACCGTCAGCGACGACCTCGGCCCCACCCCCGGCGTCTGCTCCTGACCCGACCGGCGTCCGTCGTTCCCGCGTCCGGCAGCGGTTTCCGCTGCTCCGGATACCCTCGCTGAGGGCAGCGGGGCAGGGCGAGCGACAGTGAGGGGGCGCAGGTGGCGCGCAGCCGCAAGGTGACCGTCAGCACCGACGTGCACGGGCACACCGCCGGTTGGGCGCAGACCGAGCCCGCTCCCCCGGCCACGCCCGACCCCCGCGCCGCCGCCTTCTTCGACGTGGACAACACGATGATGCAGGGTGCCTCGATCTACTGGTTCGCCCGTGGGCTCGCCGCCCGCAACTACTTCACCACCGGGGACCTGGCCCGGTTCGCCTGGCAGCAGTTGCGGTTCCGGCTGCTCGCCCGCGAGCACGCCGGGGACATGTCCCAGGCCAAGGAGGCCGCGCTCGCCTTCGTCGAGGGTTGGCGGGTCCAGGACGTCGAGCTGCTGGCCGAGGAGATCTTCGACGAGTTGATGGCCCCGAGGATCTGGGCCGGGACCCGGCGGCTGGCGCAGGGGCACCTGGACGCCGGTGAGCGGGTGTGGCTGGTCAGCGCCGCCCCGGTGGAGATCGGCCGGGTGATCGCCACCCGGCTCGGGTTGACCGGCGCGATCGGTACGGTCGCCGAGATCGTGGACGGGGCGTACACCGGTCGGCTGGTCGGGGACCTGATGCACGGCCCGCTCAAGGCGGAGGCGGTCACCCAACTCGCCACAGTGGAGGGTCTCGACCTGAGCCGGTGCGCCGCCTACAGCGACTCCGCCAACGACCTGCCGATGCTGTCGCTGGTGGGACGCGCGGTGGCGGTCAACCCGGACGGCACACTGCTGCGTCAGGCCCGGCAGCGCGGCTGGGAGGTACGCGACTTCCGCACCGGACGACGGGCGGTCAAGATCGCTCTCCCGTCCACCGCCGCGGCGGGACTGGTGGCCGGAGCGGTCACCGCCGGAGTCGCCTTGCAGCGCCGCCGCCGCGCGGCCGACGCCGCCTCCGGACGCACCCGACGCAACGCCGGACCGTAGGACCCGCCCCCGTCCACACCGGAGACGACTACGGGCCGAACGGGTCCGGGCGGCGTTCGAGAAGCTGGTGCACGGTCTGCTGGATGGTCTCCCGGACCTGGTCGGCGAGGTTGAACACGACCAGCGGATCGTCCGCCGAGTCGACCAGATGCGCCGTCGGGATCGGCGGGCAGAACTCGATCAGCCACTTGCTCGGCAGCGGCACCATGCCCAGCGGCCCGAGCCAGGGGAAGGTCGGCGTCACCGGGAAATACGGAAGCTTGAGCAGTCGGGCGAGGGGCTTGAGGTCGGCGAGCATCGGATAGATCTCCTCGCCACCGACGATGGCGACCGGGATGATCGGGGTGCCGGTGCGCAGTGCCGCCGACACGAAGCCACCCCGCCCGAAGCGTTGCAGCTTGTAGCGGTCCGCGTACAGCTTGCCGATGCCCTTGAAGCCCTCCGGGAAGACACCGACCAGTTCGCCGCCGCGCAGCAGCCGTTCGGCGTCCGGGTTGCAGGCCACCGTGCCACCGGTCTTGCGGGCGATCTCGGAGACCACCGGCATCCGGAAGACCAGGTCGGCGCCGAGCAGGCGAAGATACCGGTTGGCCGGGTGCTCGTGGTGCAGCGCCGTGGAGAGGATCAGCGCGTCCAGCGCCACGGTGCCGGAGTGGTTGCCCACCACCAGCCCCGCCCCGTCGGCGGGTACGTTCGCCAACCCGGTGACCTCGGTCCGGAACCAGTCGCGGTAGAGGCGGCGCAGCAGCGGGTGGAAGACCGCCTCGGTCAGCTCCGGATCGAAGCCGAACTCGTCCACCTCGTAGTCGCCGGACAGCCGCCGACGCAGGAACGCGAGCCCACCGGCGACCCGCCGGTCCCAGACGTCACCGGTCCGGTCCGGCACCGCCGCCTCGGCGGGACGGTGTCCGTTGCGCCGGACGGGGTCGAGGTCCTCCGACACCGGAGGCGGTACGGCGTACCGGTCGTCCAGGTACGCCTCGTCGCGCTGTTCCTCCGGCCCGGTCACGAGCGCTCCCGTACGGCGGCCCGGGCCTGGCGGATGCTGTCGAGCACCATCTGCTCGGCGGCGGCCAACTGCTCCCGGGTCACCACGGCCCGGCCGTGGTGGGCGTTGATGAAGTCGTCGAAGGCGGCGGCGGTCGAGCGGGGGGTGAACCCGTACTCGCGCTCCAGGCGGGAGGTGTCCACCACCCGGCCGTGCACGAAGAGGTCGACCTGGTCGAGCCCGTACCGCCCGAAGCCCATCGTCCGGGCCAGCGCGATGGCACCGGCGACACCGGGCTCCAGCACCGGCACCGAGATCCGACCGGCCCGCCGGATCGCCTGCGACAGCGACAGCACACCGCGGCCGGCGACGTTGTAGGTGCCCGGATGGTCCTCGACGACCGACCGGTGCACCACCTCAAGGGCGTCGTCGAAGTGCAGGAACTGCAACCGGGCGTCGCGGCCGAAGATGGTCGGCACCACCGGCTGGGAGAAGTACCTGGTCAGCGTGGTGTCGGCCGTCGAGCCGATGAACGGGGCGAAGCGCAGCACCGTGGCGGTGACGTCGGAGCGTCGGCGACGGAAACCACGGACGTACCCCTCGATGTCGAGGATGTCGCGGCCGAAACCGCCGCGCGGCACCTCACGGGGTTCGGTCTCCTCGGTGAAGACGGCCGGGTCCCGGAACGAGGCGCCGTACGCCGCGGTGGAGGACCGGACCACGATCTTGCGCAACTGCGGCGCCCGCTGACAGGCGGCGAGGAGTTGCATGGTGCCGATGACGTTCTGTTCCTTCATCGCCGCACGGCCGCCGTGCTGCGAATCCGGGGCGCTGACCAGGGCCAGGTGCACCACGGTGTCGACGTCGAGGTCGGCGAGCAGGCCACCGATCGACCCGGCGTCCACCCGGACCCGTTCCACCTGCGCCAACAGCTCGGCCACCTCGGGGCCGGGCTCGGGCAGGTCGACGCCGATGACGCGGGCGATCCGGGGATCGGCGGCAAGGCGGGCGGCGACGTGTGCGCCGAGGTAACGGCTGACCCCGGTCACGACGACAACCCCCGGAAGGCTCGATGAGCCACCGGGGGTCATGTCTCGCACCTACCCCGGCCGGAGGGACCGAGCCGGGACAGCCACGGCCTGATCACCTGAGCCTCCGAGGGTCGACAGTTGGCAAGCGACGAATGCCGGGCCACGGCCCGGCACACGGTCACTTGCCGAGACGGCGACGCTGGACGCGGGTCTTGCGCAGCAGCTTGCGGTGCTTCTTCTTAGCCATGCGCTTGCGGCGCTTCTTGACCACCGAGCCCATAAAAAAGCCTTTCGATGCAACGTGCGGCGCGACCGGTAAGACACCACGGATCCGTGGCGTCGGCGACCGCTTGCGGACAACGGACCGGACCGGCGGAGTGGGCGGCAGAGCGCACCAGCGGTCACGATCGCCAGTCCAGCGTAGCGGGGATGCGTCAGCAGGACCAACGCGCCCCCGGTCGATGCCCGTTCACCGGGCCCGCCGCGACCGGGTCAGGCTCGCGGGTCAGGCGGTCTCCTGGAAGGCGCCACGGAGATATTCGTGCACCGCGTGCTCGGGCACCCGGAACGACCTGCCCACCCGTACCGCGGTCAGCTCACCGCTGTGCACGAGACGGTAGACCGTCATCTTGGAGACCCGCATGACCGTTGCCACCTCGGCGACGGTCAGGAACTTGACATCCGACAGTCGACCGTCGGATTGCGACCCGGCCATGGCTCACCGACCCATCCCATGCCCGGCGCGGCCGCCACACGGGTCCTCCCGCGCGGCCGGCGACGCGCGTGTTATCAGTACGGTAGCGGGACGGCTGTGACCGGCGCGATCCCTTCCTGCAACTGATCATGATTCGACCGGCACACCGGGGCGAAAAACCCCTGGTCGGGTGGATGCTGGCGGATTCGGCAACCGATCATCCTCGGCCACCTGGCGGAAACCGTCACTCGGCGCGCAGCGCCACCACCGGGTCGAGTCGACCGGCCCGCTGCGCGGGCAGCACCCCGAAGACGATCCCGACCGCCGCCGAGACGCCGAAGGCCAGCGCCAGCGACCACCAGGTCACCGCCGCCGGGATCGGCGACAGGGCGGCCAC
This sequence comes from Micromonospora sp. NPDC049900, assembly GCF_044461025.1. Taxonomy (NCBI): domain Bacteria; kingdom Bacillati; phylum Actinomycetota; class Actinomycetes; order Micromonosporales; family Micromonosporaceae; genus Micromonospora; species Micromonospora sp. NPDC049900. The sequence continues at coordinate 351,389 of NZ_JBITKM010000001.1, read as the reverse complement.
CAGCAACGCGCCGCCCACCCCGAGGGCCATCCCGGTGACCCCGCCGACCGAGGTCAGCAGCACCGCCTCCAGCAGGAACTGCACGCCGATGTCGCGCGGACGCGCCCCCACCGCCTTGCGCAACCCGATCTCCCGGGTGCGCTCGCGCACCGAGACGAGCATGATGTTGGAGACGCCGACGCCGCCGACCAGCAGCGAGATCCCGGCGATGGCGGCGAGTACGCCGGTCAGGATGCCGAGGATGTCGCCCAGTACGCCGAGGATCTGCTCCTGGGTGACCGCGCTGAACTCGGTGCCCGGATGCCGGCCGTTCAACTCGGCCACGATCCGCGCGCCCAGTTCGTCGATGCGCTCCCGGTCCGGTGCCTTGACCGCGATGGCGTCGACCCGCTGGGTGCCGTACAACCGTTGGGCCGCAGTCACCGGGATGTGCACCTCGTCGTCCCGGTCCACGCCGAGGCTCTGCCCCAGCGGCGTGAAGACCCCGATCACCCGGAACCGGACGCCGGCCACGTTGACCTGCTGACCGACCGCCTCCCGGTCGGGGAACAGCGCCCGGGCGACCGAGTCGCCGAGCACCGCGACCCGGCGGCCGGTGTCCACGTCGGAACGGGTCAGATAGCGGCCCCGGCCCAGATCCCGGGCGAAGACCTCCGGGGTGGTCTCCAACACCCCCTGCACGGTGGTGAAGTCCTGCCGGGTGCCGGCGCGGACGGTGGCGCCGGAGGCGACCGTCACGGCCACCCGGCTGGGGTCCCCGACCACCCGACCGACCGCGTCCACGTCCTTGAGGGTCAGCGGGGAGACCGCCGGGGCGGACCCGACGTCGAGCCGCCCCGGCACGACCAGCAGCAGGTTGGAGCCGAGCCCCTCGACCTGCTGTTCCACCGTCTGTTTGGTGCCGGTGCCGATGGCCACCAGCAGCACCACAGAGGCGACTCCGATGATCACCCCGAGCATGGTCAGCGCGCTGCGCATCCGGTTCGCGCGCAGCGCGTCCCAGGCCACCCGCCACGCCTCCGCGAGCCTCACGCCTGTCCCCCGTCGCCGCCCCGGTCGGCCGGGCCACCGGATGGGCCACCGCCGACCTGGTCCGGCGTACCGGCCGCACTGTCCGCGACCATCACCCCGTCGCGCATGGTGATCCGACGGCGGGCCCGGGCCGCGACCTCCGCGTCGTGGGTGACCATCACCAGCGCCACGCCGGACTCCGCGTTGAGCTGTTCCAGCAGCTCCAGGACGGCCGCTCCGGTGCTGCTGTCCAGGTTTCCGGTCGGCTCGTCGGCGAGCAGCACCGTCGGATCGGTGACCAGCGCCCGGGCGATCGCCACCCGCTGCTGTTCACCCCCGGAGAGCTGGTTGGGCCGGTGGTCCAGGCGGTGCCCGAGACCGACCCGGCCGAGCATCGCGGCGGCCCGGGTCCGGCGTTCGCGCGCGCCCACCCCGCGATAGACCAGGGGCAACGCCACGTTGTCCACTGCCGAGGTACGCGCCAGCAGGTGGAACGCCTGGAAGACGAAACCGATGGTCTCGTTGCGCAGCCGGGCCAACTCGGGTGCGGAGAGCGTGCCGACCTGCCGTCCGCCGATCGCCAGCCGACCGCCGGTCGGCCGGTCCAGGCCGCCGAGCAGGTGCATCAGCGTGGACTTGCCCGAGCCGGACGGCCCGATCAGCGCCACGTAGTCACCGGCCGCCACGGTCAGCGTGACCCCGCGCAGGGCGGGTACCGAGATCCCGTCGAGCTGGTACGTCCGGGAGACGTCGACCGCCTCGATCGCCGGAGCCCGGCTCACCCGACCTCCTGGCCGTTGCGGACCTGGTCGGTGCCGCGCACCACGATCCGGTCCCCGGCCTGCACCCCGTCGACGATCTGCACCAGGTCCTGGCCCTGCACGCCGACGGTGACCGCCGCCTGCCCGGCCCGACCGTCGCGGATCAGCCAGACCGTGTCCCGACCGTCGACCGAGAAGACCGCCGAGGCGGGTACGGTCACCGCGTCGGCCGCCTCCCGGACCCGCAGCCGCAGCACCGCGTTCATGCCGGGGCGGGGCGCCGGTGCCGGTTCCGCCTCACCGAACCGGCCCGGCCCGAGCGCGAGCCGGACGCGGTAGCTGACCCCGCCCCGGGCCGAGGTGCTGGGCAGCACGTCGATCGACTTCACGGTGGCCTCGTACACCGCGCCGGTCACCGCGTCCAGTTCCACCGTGCCGGTGAGCCCGGTCCGGACCAGCAGCACGTCGGTCTCGTCGACCTCGGCCAGCAGGCCCAGCTCGCCGGTGTCGACCACGGTCAGCACCGGAGTGCCGGCGGTGACCCGGCCGCCCTCCGGAACGGCGGAGTCCACGCCGGGCGGCGGTCCCGCCGGGGCGGCACCGAGTGCGGCCGGGTCCAGCCCGGGCGGCAGCCCGCCCGATCCGAGCAGACCGGCCAGCGCACCCGACGGGTCGGCACCGGCACCGACGCCGCCCGGCTGCACGACCCCGGCGATCGGCGCGCGCAAGGTCAACGCGTCGACGGTCGCCTTGGCCAGGTCGTACGCCTGCTGGGCCTGGAGGCGCTGGGCGGTGGCGAGCGCGCCGACGGCGGAGTTCAGGTTGCGGACGCCGCGCTGCACCTCGCGTACCGCCGCCTCGGCAGTGCGGGCGGCGGCGTCGTAGCGCTTCTGTGCGGCCTTGACCTGGGCCAACAGGGCCTTGCGCAGCTCCGGGTCACTGATCTTGCGGGCGGCGGTGCGGGCCGCCTCGTGTGCCTCGTCGGCCGCGCGGTCGGTGCCGCGCAGGCTGCCGGCGAGGTCGCCGCCGCCACCACCGGCACCGGCCCGCTTGGCGGCGTTGAGCGCGGTACGCGCCTGCCGGAGCCGCTCCCGGGCCGTCGGCGACTCGACCACGGCGAGCACCTGGCCACGCCGGACGCGTTCGCCCGGCTCCACGCGGAGGCTGGCGAGGGTGCCGTCGGCGGGGGCGGTGAGGGTGGCCGCCGCCCGGGCGGTGACGGTCGCCGGGGCGTCGATCTCCTCGGCCACCGGGGCGAGCGTGGCGGCGGCGAGCGAGATCGACGGCGGGTCGCCGCCGCAGGAGGCGGCACCGGTGAGGGTCAGGACGACGACGGCGGTCAGGGCGGTGAGCAGGCGGGGCCGCGTGACTGCGGGCAGCCGCGGCGAGTCGGTGCGGCGCACCCGCCCATGCTACGAGCCGCCCCCGACGCTGCTGCGGAACGCCGCCTGGTCAGCGCACCGTGGCGCGGATGTACGCGACGCACTCCTTGTGCAGGGTGCTCCACTCCTCCTCGAAGATCTCCTCGCTCACCTGCGCCGGCACGCGCAGGTCGTGCAGCACGGCCTTGACGAAGGCGCGCACCCGCTCCTCGCCGAACCGGTCGACGAAGTAGCGGACCGCCAGGAAGGCGGCACCGTAGCTGCCGTTCACCTGTTCCTGCGGGGTGTCGGCGTCGGGGATCAGGCTCTCCAGCTTCCCGTCCCAGTCGCCCTCGACCAGCCGACGGACCGAGTCCAGCCCCTCGTACCGGCCGACCGGCTGACCGTCGACGCCCGCCTGCTCGGCCAACCCCTCGCTCAGCCACCACGTCGACTCGTCCGCGTAGTCCTTCTCCGGCAGCGAGGCGGCGTGGGCCAGCTCGTGCCGTAGCAGTTCGTCCAGGTAGGGGCCGTACTCGAAGCTCTCCGGGCCGAGCACGATCTCGTAGTGGCCACCGCCGACGTTGATCGCGTACCCGGCGCCCCACTCCGGCTGCTCGCCGCCGTACCAGCGTTTCCACTCCTTCGGCCCGGCGTAGAAGATCCGGTACCGGTCGGGCGGGCCGCCCGTCACCACGTACGCGTCGGCCACCGTCGCCGCCGCCTCGGCCCGGCGCAGCAGACCCGGCAGCCGCTTGCGGTACGCCGGTGTGGTGGCCACGACCGTCCGCTCGCCCACCGCCACGACCAGCTCGCTGACCTCCCAGGGCAGGCTGCCGGGCTGCCCGTTGGACCGGCCGCTGACGTGGTGCGAGGGCCTCGACCGGGAGACCGCGAGCAGGCGGGGCTCCGCGCCGTCGCGCCACCGGGTCTCCATCACCACCGGGCTGGGTGTGCAGTCCGGCAGCACGAAGCAGTACCGGAACTCGACCGGCAACCGCCATTCGCCCGCCCGCCCGGCCGAGGTGGGCAGTCCGCTCGGACGCGCCTCCCAGCGGGTGACCCGCAGCGCGGTGAGTGCGCCGTACCGGCGGCGCAGGTCCTTCTGCGCGGCGGGTGCGGCAACCGACAGGAAGGCGGCCCGGTCGCGGCCGAGCAGCGCGGCCGACTGCCGGTCCAACTGCACGCTGATCCGCTCGGCCACCTGCCGGGCGGCGATCGTGGTGGGGTTCTCGGTCGGCGAGGCGGCGGTGGCGGGCTGGGCGAGGTCGGTGTCCGGCAGCCCGCCGGCCAGCAGCACCACCGGCACCCCACAGGCCAGCACCAGCACGACCGCGACCAGCGCCGTCCACAGTCGCCACCGCCGACGCGGCGTCGCGTCAGCCGGTTTCGGGTCGGCCGGCGCCGTTCCAGCCCGCGTCGTGTCGGCCGGCGTCGGATGGTCGCCGGCCGTGGATCCCCCGTCGGTCACCGGCGCAGAGTACGGGTCCGTCTGCGCGCGCGGAAGTGCCGCGTCGCGCCGGGTGTGCGGGGCGGTCAGCCCTCAGACCCGGGCCAGCTCCGGTAGGCGACACCGAGGGCGGTCACCATCTGGTCGAACGAGCGGTCGACCTCGCGCGGCAGGCCGAAGTCACCGCCCGCCTCCAGCGACACGAAGCCGTGCACGGCGGCGCGGAACATCCGGACCCCGTCCACCGCCGCGTCGCCCTCGATCCCGTACCCGCGCAGGATGGCGTAGACCACCTCGACCGCGCGCCGACCCGCCACCACGTGTGCGGGGTCGTCCGGGTCGGGCACCCGTTGCGTCGCCGGGTAGCGGCCGGGGTGGCGGCGGGCGTACGACCGGTAGGCGGCGGCGACGGCACGCAACGCGTCCTCGCCACTGCGACCGGCGGCAGCCGTGGTCATCTCGTCGGCGATCTCGGCGGTGGCCAGCGCGGAGAGCTGTTGCGCGAGTGCCTCGGCGCCCCTGACGTGCTTGTAGAGGCTGGGCAGGGCGACGCCGAGCCGAGCGGCGAGCGCGGCGAGGGTGAGCTTGTGGTGGCCGACCTCGTCGGCCAGTCGGGCCGCCTCGCGGACCACCACCTGGGAGTTGAGCCCGGCCCTAGGCACGGTCGATCACCGCGAGGAACTCGGTCAGCTCACCGGCCATCGCCTCGGGCCGGTCGGCGTGCGGGTAGTGTCCGGCCTCGCTGATCATGCGCGCCTCGGCGACCGGGAAGAGTCGTCGGGCGGCACGCGCCTCGGCGGCCGGGTCGGCGAAGTCCGGGTCCTTCGTGCCCATCAGCACGAGCACCGGCTGCCGCACCCGGGGCGCGACGGCGGTCCAGTACGGCTCGACCGGGACGATCAGGCCGCGGACCGCCGCCATCCGACCGGGTCGGCGTAGCGCGGCCACCATCGCCCTGCGGTACGCCGCGTCGTCGGCGGGCCGGTGGACCGGGAAGAGGGTGCGGTGGAACAGCCCGAACAGGCGGGCGCTACGCAGCACCGCACCGATGCCCAGCCGCATGAACGGGTTGAGCCTGCGCTGCGCGACGAAAGCGCCGACCAGCACGATGCCCTCGACCAGCTCCGGCGCCTCGGTGGCGGCGAAGACGACCGCCGCGCCACTGGATGAGTTGCCGACCAGGGTCGCCGGGCCAGCGCCGAGGTCCCGGACCACGGCCAGCAGGTCGGCGCCGACCTCGGCCGGAGCGTACGACGACCAGCCGACGCTGGAGTCACCGTGTCCCCGGACGTCGACCGACGCCACCCGGTAGCCCGCCGACACCAGCAGCGGGACCAGGTGGCGGTAGGAGTGGCGGTTCTCCCCCATGCCGTGCGACAGGACGACGAGCGGCCCCTGCCCGTGCACCTCGTAGGCGACGCGTCCGCCGTCGCGCTCGACAAAGCTAACAGTCATAGCCAGAAGGCTAATGACATTAGCTTCAATCGTCAAGACAACGGCCCCGGACCCGTCGGGTCGACGGTTCCGGGGCCGGTGGACGACGGCTGGCCGGGCTACTTCCGGGAGGCCACGGCGCGGGCGAAGAAGGCCAGGTTGGCAGGGCGCTCGGCGAGCCGGCGCATCAGGTAGCCGTACCAGTCGTCGCCGTAGGGGACGTAGGTGCGGACCGTGTAGCCCTCGCCGACCAGGCGGGCCTGCTCCTCCGGCCGGATGCCGTAGAGCATCTGGAACTCGAAGCCGTCCGCCCCCCGGTCGAACCAGCGCGCCCGGTCCTCGCCGATGGCGATCAGGCGCGGGTCGTGGGTGGCCAGCATCGGATAGCCCTCGCCGGACATCAGGATGTTCATGCAGCGGATGTACGACTTGTCCACCTCGCGGGGTGACTGGTACGCCACCGACTCCGGCTCCTTGTAGGCGCCCTTGCACAGCCGGACCCGCGATCCGGCCGAGGCCAGCTCACGGCAGTCCGACTCGGTCCGCCGCAGGTACGCCTGGAGCACCGCCCCGGTCGACGGGAAGTCCTTGCGCAGGTCGGTCAGGACGTCCAGCGTCGAGTCGGTGGTGGTGTGGTCCTCCATGTCCAGCGTGACCGTGGTGCCGGCCTCGGCGGCGGCGGCGCAGATCGCGCGGGCGTTGTCGGACGCGAGGTGCTCGTCGAAGGCCTGGCCGAGCGCGGAGAGCTTGACGCTCACCTCGGCGGCCGGCGTCAGGCCCGCCGCGGCGAGACTCCGCAGCAGGGTGAGGTACTCGTCCCGGGTGGCGTTGGCCTGCTCGGGGGTGACGGTGTCCTCACCGAGGTGGTCGAGGGTGACCGCGAGACCGTCGCCGACGAGTGCGCGGGTCACGCGCAACGCGTCGTCGGTCCCGGCGCCGGCGACGAACCGGCGCACGACGTCCCGGGAGAACGGGGCCGTCGCGACGAGCCGCTCGACCCGGGTTGACCGGGAGGCGGCGAGGATGACGGAACGGAGCATGAGCCGAGCGTAACGCCCGAGCCCCCGGCCAGCGCGCCCCGCCCGAGGTGTGCCCGGACCCCGGGCGACACGCCTGGCGTGCATCGGTTACAACGATGAACGTGGAAAACCGCCCCCGTCGCCGACTCCGGTCGGCCTCCGTGCAGCTCGGCGCGCTCACCGCCCTCGCGCTCGCCCTCTCCGGCTGCAACATGTCCTCCGACGACGACGATGACGACTGCGCCATGGGCCCGGCCGGGGGCGGTGAGACAGTCGCCCTGGCGATGCGGATCCCGACACCGTCGGTCGACACCGCCGCCACCCGAGGCGCCCCGGAGCCGGTCGGCGCGTCCGTGCCCGACCGGGGTGGCTTCGGCACCCATCTCGCCTCCTGCGGCGGCTGACGGTGCGTCGGGAGCAGGTCACGCCGCGACCCGACTGGGACGCGACCATCCGCGCGCAGGGGCTGGTGTACGTCGACACCGAGCTGCCCGACGGCGGGGTGATGTCGTACTGGGACGAGACCGCCGCGTACGCCTTCGAGCTGGACGAGGTGCTGCGGCTGGAGGAGGCCACCGAGGAGCTGCACCGGATGTCGGTCGCCGCCGCCGAGCACGTGGTCGCCCGCAACCGGTACGCCGAGTTCGGCATCCCGCAGTGGGCGACCGAGGCGGTGGCCCGGTCGCTGCGCGAGACGCCGCCGACCCTCTACGGCCGGTTCGACCTCTGGTACGACGGCAGTTGGCCGCCGAAGCTGCTGGAGTACAACGCGGACACCCCGACCGCGCTGGTCGAGGCGAGCATCATCCAGTGGTACTGGCTGGAGCACACCCGCCCGGAGCTGGATCAGTGGAACAGCCTGCACGAGCGGCTGGTGGGCGCCTGGGCGAAGATCGGCGCGGGTCTGCACGAGCGCCGGGTGCACGTGGTCTGGTCGAACGAGGAGGAGAGCGGCGAGGACCACATGACCGCCGGCTACCTGGCCGAGACCGCCCGTCAGGCCGGGCTGGAGGTGGAGCTGCTGCCGATCCAGGAGATCGGCTGGGACGGGCACCGCTTCGTCGACGCCGCCGACCGGCCGGTCACCACCTGCTTCAAGCTCTACCCGTGGGAGTGGATGCTGGCCGAGCCGTACGGGCCGCTGGCGCTGGACCCGGGTACGCCGACCACCTGGATCGAACCGGCCTGGAAGCTGCTGCTGTCCAACAAGGCGCTGCTGGCCGTGCTCTGGGAGCTGTACCCGGGGCACGAACTGCTGCTGCCGGCATATCTGGACTCGCCGCGCGGGATGACCGAGTACGTCGCCAAGCCGCTGCTCGGCCGGGAGGGCGCCGCCGTACGGATCGTCACGGAAAGTGAGGAGATCACGAATCCGGGTGACTACGGCAGCGAGGGGTTCTGCTATCAGGAGTTCCGCGCGCTGCCCGAATTCAACGGGAGTCACCTGGTCCTGGGCGCGTGGGTGGTGGACGGCGAATCGGCCGGGGCGGGGTTGCGGGAGAGCGCCAGCCTGATCACTGATGGTTACGCCAGATTCCTTCCGCACTACATCGACGCGCCACGTCCGGGATGAGTCGTCTACCGTTGGAGTGTGAACTTCGACGCGTACGCCCGGACCGGAGTTGACCTCGTCAACGCCCGCCTGGACGACCTCGACGACCTGCGGGCCCTCTTCTGCGACGACCACGAGTGGATGCGCGACGAGGTCGCGGAGCGGGATCTGGCCACCTTCCGGCGCGCACAGAAGCGGCTCCGGGACGTCTTCGAGTACGGCACCACCGGGCGGGACGGCGAGGCGGTCGCCGAGCTGAACTCGCTGCTGGAGGTCCACCCGGTGCAGCCGCGCATCTCGGGGCACGACTCCAGCGACTGGCACATGCACGCGACCGGCCGGGGCGCCTCGGTCAGCTCGGAGTACCTGGCCGGCGCGGTCTGGGGCCTGTCGGTCTGGCTGTGCGAGTACGGCAGCGCCCGGTTCGGGGTCTGCGCCGACGACCGCTGCGGCAACGTCTACCTGGACACCTCGTCGAACTGCTGCCGCCGGTTCTGCTCGGAACGCTGCGCCACCCGCTCGCACGTGGCCGCCCACCGCGCCCGCAAGCGGGCCGCCGTGCCGGCCCAGAGCGACCCGTTGACCTCGGTCTCCTGACCGACCCGGCGGCGAAGCGGCCGAGGTCGGGTCGCCGCGTCGGACTCGGCCGGGGTCAGGCCGCCTCGACCGGGGACGGCGTGTTCAGGTGCTGGCGGGCGAAGGCCAACGCCTCCCGCAGGTCCGCCTCGCGCACCTGACGACTCTTCGCGCCCCGGGTGGTGACCTCGACCGCCACCGAGCCGGTGAAGCCGCGCCCGGCCAGCGAGCGCAGCAGGTCGGCGCAGGGCTGTGTGCCGCGCCCGGGCACCAGGTGCTCGTCGCGCCCCTCGCCGGTGCCGTCACCGAGGTGCACGTGCGCCAGCCCGGACCCCATCCGGTCGGCCATCTCCAGCGCGTCGACGTGCGAGGCGGCGCAGTGCGACAGGTCGAGCGTGTACGAGCGGTAGCCCGTCTCGGTCGGGTCCCAGCCCGGCGCGTACGGCACGAACTGCCGACCGGCCATCCGCACCGGGTACATGTTCTCCACCGCGAAACGCAGCCCGCCGAACTCGTCGGCCACCGTGTCCAGCCCCTCGCCGAAGGTGCGGGCGTAGTCCCGCTGCCAGGTGAACGGCGGGTGCACCACCACGGTCGGCGCCTGGAGCGTCTCGGCCAGCACGGCCGCCCGCCGCAGCCGTTCCCACGGGTCGGTGCTCCACACCCGCTGGGTCACCAGCAGGCAGGGGGCGTGCACGCTGAGCACCGGCACGCCGTAGTGGTCGGCCAGCCCGCGCAGCGCGCCGGCGTCCTGGCTGACGGCGTCGGTCCAGACCATCACCTCGATCCCGTCGTAGCCGAGCTCCGCGGCGAGCTGGAACGCCGCCGCGGTCCGCTCAGGGAAGACCGAGGAACTGGAGAGGAGCACCGGGACGCGGGAAGTCACACCACCGAGGGTAGCCGCCGGCCATTGCACCAATCCGATGATAATCCGCGAATCGGATTCTACGGACACCCGGTCTCACACCGGGTCACCCACCGGCCTCACACCGGTGCGATCCGATCCAGCCGGTCCAGGATCACACCCTCCCGCAGCGCCCACGGGCAGACGTCCACCGAGTCGACGCCGAGCCGACGCATGACCGCCTCGGCCACCACGGCACCGGCCAGGAGCTGGTGCGACCGGCCGGCGCTCACCCCCTCCAGCTCGACGAGCTGGGCCGGTGGGATGTGCCGGATGAAGCCGAGCACCTGCCGCAGCCCGGACCGGGTCAACCGGCGCTTGGCCCAGAGCCCGGCACCGCTGGGCGCGGCACCGGCGAGCCGGGCCAGGGTGCGGAACGTCTTGGAGGTGGCCACCGAACGGTCCCAACCCACCTCGGTCATCCGCTCGACCACCGGCTCCAGCAGGCCGTCGACGTACTCGCGCAGCTCGTCCACGGTTTCCGGCGCGGGCGGGCGGTCACTGCACGGATCCACGCCCAGCCGGTCCCGGGTCAGCCGACCCGCACCCAGCGGCAGCGAGACCGCCAGGTCGGGGTCCTCGTCGATGCCGGCCGCGATCTCCAGGGAGCCACCGCCGATGTCCAGCACCAGCAGCCGCCCCGCGGACCAGCCGAACCACCGCCGCACCGCGAGGAACGTCATCCGCGCCTCGTCCGCGCCGGGCAGGACCTCCAGGCGTACGCCGGTGGCGTCCCGGACCCGGGCCAACACCTCGGCGGCGTTGGTGGCCTCGCGTACCGCCGAGGTGGCGAAGGCGAGCAGCTCGTCCACGCCCAGGGCCTCGGCCGAGACACGCGCCGCGCCGACCGCCTCCACCAGGGCGTCCGCGCCGGTGTCTCGCAGCGCGCCGTCCGGGCCGATCTGCTCGGCGAGCCGCAGCACCACCTTCTCCGAGTGCGCCGGCCACGGGTGCGCCCCACGATGGGCGTCCACCACCAGCAGATGCACCGTGTTCGAACCGACATCGAGGACACCCAGTCGCATGGGGAAACACTAGGGGAGATCGGATCGCGTCACTCACCGGCCATCCCCGTACACCACGCGTACGCTGGGCCGAGTGACAGGGCAGATCGAACTCCGCGTGCTGGTGGACGACCCGGCGGACCCGCGCAGCCGTGAGGTGCCGCTGGACTTCCCTCGGGAGTGGATCGAGTTCACCGACCCGGCCGACGAGCGGCACCTGATCCGGGCCGACCTCACCTGGCTGCTGTCCCGGTGGACCTGCGTCTTCGGGCAGGGCTGTCACGGCATCATCGCCGGCCGCTCCGCCGACGGCTGCTGCTCGCACGGCGCGTTCTTCACCGACTCCGACGACGAGAAGCGGGTACGCGGCGCGGTGAAGCGACTCACCCCGCAGACCTGGCAGCACTACCGGCGCGGCACCAAGAACTGGACCGAGAACGACACCGTGGACGGCAAGAACCCGGCGCGGCGTACCGCCACCCAGGGGCCGGACGCGCCGTGCGTCTTCCTCAACGACGCCGACTTCCCCGGCGGGGGCGGGTGCGCACTGCACGCCCAGGCGCTGCGCGACGGGGTGCACCCACTGGAGTACAAGCCGGACGTCTGCTGGCAGTTGCCGGTCCGCCGGGACCAGGAGTGGGTGAAGCGGCCGGACAACACCAAGGTGCTGGTCTCCACGCTGGCCGAGTTCGACCGGCGGGGCTGGGGCGCGGGCGGACACGACCTCGACTGGTGGTGCACGTCCTCCACCGACGCTCACGTCGGCACCGAGCCGATGTACCTCTCCTACGGCCCGGAGTTGACCGCCCTGGTCGGCGCCGCCGCGTACGCCCGGCTGGCCGAGCTGTGCGCGGCGCGGATCCGGCAGGGCCTGGTCGCACCGCACCCGGCCGACCCGGCCTGACAGCCGGTCGCCGGGCGGCGGATCACGGCTCGAACTTGTAGCCCAGGCCGCGCACCGTGACGATGTGGCGCGGGGTGGACGGCTCCGGCTCGATCTTGGAACGCAGGCGCTTGACGTGTACGTCCAGCGTCTTGGTGTCGCCCACGTAGTCGGCGCCCCAGACGCGGTCGATCAACTGTCCCCGGGTGAGCACCCGGCCGGCGTTGCGCAGCAGCAGTTCGAGCAGCTCGAACTCCTTGAGCGGCAACTGCACCGCACCGCCGTCGACGGTGACCACGTGCCGTTCGATGTCCATCCGGACCGGGCCGGCGGCCAGCGTCGGCAGGCCCGACTCGGTCGTCTCGGGGGTCTGCCGGCGCAGCACCGCCCGGATCCGGGCGACCAGTTCCCGGGGCGAGTACGGCTTGGTGACGTAGTCGTCGGCGCCGATCTCCAGGCCGACCACCTTGTCGATCTCGCTGTCCCGCGCGGTGACCATGATGATCGGCACGTGCGACCGCTGCCGGAGCTGCCGGCAGACCTCGGTCCCGGACATCTCCGGCAGCATCAGGTCGAGCAGGACGATGTCGGCCCCGGCCCGGTCGAACTCGGTCAGCGCCGACGTGCCCGTGGCGGCCACGGAGACCTCGAACCCCTCCTTGCGGAGCATGTACGACAGGGCGTCGGAGAAGGACTCCTCGTCCTCGACCACCAGTACGCGGCTCAACGGTGTTTCCTTCCTTCCGGGTCGGACCGGGCGACGCCCGGCCTGATCCATGTGCGGTCAGACCTGCCGGAGGTCGGCCGAACCGGCCTCGATCCCAGCAGCCGGCAGTGTCGCCAGCAGGTCGTCCGGTGGTCGGGCCGGCAGCCGGAGGGTGAACGTCGACCCACCACCAAGAGTGCTCGTCACGTCCACCCGGCCGCCATGGTTGCTCGCGATGTGTTTGACGATGGCCAGCCCCAGGCCGGTGCCGCCGGTGGAGCGGGACCGCGCCTGGTCGGCCCGGTAGAACCGCTCGAAGATCCGGTCCACGTCGGTGGGCGCGATCCCGATGCCCTGGTCGGTCACGGCGATCTCCACGTGGTCGTCGGTGGCCCGCGTGGTGATCCGTACCGTGGTGTCCTCGCCCGAGTAGTTCACGGCGTTCTCCACCAGGTTCGCCACCGCCGTGGCCAGTTGGCTGTCGCTGCCGTACACGGTCAGCCCCCGGCCGGAGTCGGCCGTCACCTGGATCCGGCGGGCGGCGGCCGTGGTCCGGGTCCGGTCCACCACCTCGGAGATGACCCAGTCGAGCGCGACCGGCTCCGGCGCGGGCTGCGGCTCGGCGCCCTGGAGCCGGGTCAGCTCCAGCAACTCCTGCACCAGCCGCCCCAACCGGGTCGACTCGTGCTGGATCCGCTCGGCGAACCGCCGGGCCGCCACCATGTCCTCGGAGAGGTCCGGCCGGTCCCCGTCGGGTGGTTCGGTGGCGTCCAGCAGCGCCTCGGCGAGCAGTTGCAGCGCGCCGATCGGGGTCTTCAGCTCGTGGCTGACGTTGGCCACGAAGTCGCGCCGCACCCGGGCCAGCCGGTGCGACTCGGTCACGTCGGCCGCCTCCACGGCGATGTAGCCGCCGCCCAGGCCCATCGCGCGCAGGTGCACGCCGAGCGGGTTGTCCCCGACGTTGTCGCGGCCCCGGGGCAGGTCCAGCTCGATCTCGCGGCGCACGCCGGTGCGGCGTACCTGCCCGGCCAGCGTACGGACCAGCGGATGGGCGATGATCGAACCCGGTCGCCCGCCGGTACGCAGCAGGCCCAGCGCACGGGCCGCCGGGTTGACGAGTACGGGTACGTCCTCGGGGTCGAGCACCACCACTCCGGCACGCAGCGAGTCGATCGCGCGGCGGCCGAGCCCGACCTGCACCTCGTCGGCGATCGTGTGCCTCCCCCTACCGAGCCGGAGACCGGCCCACCCACGTCCGGCGGAGCCCGCCGACCGGCGCGCCGCCGGGACGAACCGGGACAGCGACAGTCCGGCGACCACGCCCACCACCAGGGCCGAGGCCGCTCCCACCGTCACCGCCCACGTCACCCGGCGATCGTAGGGTCATTGTTAACCCGGCTACCGTACGGAACGGGACGAAGCACTCTCACTTCCGGGAAAGTTCACCTGCGCGTCCGGCTCAGTTCATCGGCGTTCACCTGAGGTCCTCCCGGTGCTCCTAGCTTGGGCGGCGTACCTGCACGAACCCCGCCGGCCCGCTGCCGGCACCGACCGACAGGACGTGAGCATGCGCGACGAGTTCCGGGCCGATCTCGACACGGTCAGCCAGATGCTGGTGGAGATGGCCGAGGGGGTACGGGCGGCGCTGCGCCAGGCGACCCGGGCCCTGCTCACCGCCGACCGGCAGTCGGCCGAATCGGTGATCGCGGGCGACGCCGGGATCGACGCGCTCTACCGGCAGGTGGAGGAGCGGGTCTGCGACCTGCTGGCCCGCCAGGCACCGGTCGCCTCCGACCTGCGCGCCATGATCACCGCGCTGCACGTCGCCGCCGACCTGGAGCGGATGGGTGACCTGGCCGACCACGTCGCCAAGACCGCGCTGCGCCGGCACCCGTCGCCGGCCGTCCCGGCCGAGCTGCGACCGGTCTTCACCGACATGGCCGGCATCGCCGACCGGATGGCCGAGAAGATCGCCTCGGTGCTGGCGCGTCCGGACGCCACCGTCGCCGCCGAACTGGACGGCGACGACGACGCGATGGACGAGCTGCACAAGGGGCTGTTCGGGGTGCTGCTCGGCGAGGACTGGCCGTACGGCGTGGAGACGGCCATCGACGCGACCCTGCTCGGGCGCTTCTACGAGCGGTTCGCCGACCACGCGGTGAACAGTGGCGAGCACGTGGTCTACCTGATCACCGGCGAGCCGGTGACCCCGGCCTGAGACCGAAGGAAGGGTCCCCTGCTAACGCCTCGCGTATAGCAGGGGACCCTTCCTAACGTCCGAGCCCGAGCCCGACGGGCCGGGTGCGATCAGCGGCCCTGGTTGGCCACCGCGGCGGCGGCGGCCTTGGCGGCCTCCGGGTCGAGGTAGGTGCCGCCCAGCGTCTGCGGACGCAACTGCGGGTCCAGGTCGTAGCGCAGCGGGATCCCGGTCGGGATGTTGAGCTTGGCGATCGCCTCGTCGCTGATCTGGTCCAGGTGCTTCACCAGCGCCCGCAGCGAGTTGCCGTGCGCCGCCACCAGCACGGTCCGGCCGGCCAGGATGTCCGGCACGATCGAGTCGTACCAGTACGGCAGCATCCGCTCGACGACGTCCTTGAGGCACTCGGTACGCGGCATCAGCTCGGTCGGCAGCAACGCGTACCGGGGGTCACCCACCTGCGACCACTCGTCGTCGTCCGCGATCGGGGGCGGCGGGGTGTCGTACGACCGGCGCCAGAGCATGAACTGCTCCTCGCCGTACTCGTTCAGGGTCTGCTTCTTGTCCTTGCCCTGTAGGGCGCCGTAGTGCCGCTCGTTGAGCCGCCACGACCGCCGCACCGCGATCCAGTGCCGGTCGGCGGCGTTCAGGGCCAGCTCGGCGGTGCGGATCGCGCGGCGCATCACGCTCGTGTGCACCACGTCGGGAAGCAGGTCGTGCTCGCGCAGCAGCTCGCCGCCGCGGCGCGCCTCGTTCTCCCCCTTCTCGGTCAGGTCCACGTCGACCCAGCCGGTGAAGAGGTTCTTGGCGTTCCAGTCGCTTTCGCCGTGCCGCAGCAGGACCAGCGTCCCGACGGTGGGTCCCTCGCTAGCTGTCATGCGGATCATCCTGCCGCAACCCGCGATCGGACGCGCGGGAAGGGGGGTGACGACCACCACGTGGAAAACGGGGTGACCGGTCTTCCGGCCGACATCTAAGTTGTAATGGATCATCTCGATTATTGGTCATTACCGAAACGGGGGTGCGCCCAGGTGCGCGCGATACGGGGCTGGTTCCGGGACACCACAGGCGGGCTACCGAAGACGTTCTGGTATCTCTGGACCGGGACGCTGATCAATCGCCTCGGCTCGTTCGTCCTCGTCTTCCTCGCCATCTATCTGACCCAGGAACGCGGCTTCTCGGCCTCGCAGGCGGGCCTGGTGATCGGCGCGTGGGGCGTCGGCGGCGCGTTCGGCACCACCGCCGGGGGTACGCTCACCGACCGTTGGGGACGGCGACCCACCCTGCTCACCGCCCATCTCGGCGCGGCGACCATGATGCTCGCCCTCGGCTTCGCCCGGGACCTGTGGACCATCGCGGCGGGCGCGCTGCTGCTCGGCCTCTTCGCCGAGGCCGCCCGGCCGGCGTTCGGCGCGATGATGATCGACGTGGTGCCGGAACGGGACCGGCTGCGCGCCTTCTCGCTCAACTACTGGGCGATCAACCTCGGCTTCGCCTGCGCGGCGGTGCTGGCCGGCTTCGCCGCCCAGGCCGGTTACCTGCTGCTGTTCGTGGTCAACGCGTCTACCACGCTGGTCACCGCACTGATCATCTTCAACCGGGTACGGGAGACCCGCACGGTCACCGTGAGCGTGCCCCGCGACGGCAAGCCCACCGGCGCACTGCGCACCATCCTCACCGACCGGGTGTACCTGGGCTTCGTGGCACTCAACCTGCTCGGCGCGCTGGTCTTCCTCCAGCACATCTCGATGCTGCCGATCGCGATGGCCGACTCCGGCCTGACCCCGGCCACGTACGGCTCGGTGATCGCGCTCAACGGGGTCCTCATCGTCGCCGGCCAACTCTTCGTACCCCGGCTGATCCGGGGTCGTAACCGCTCGCACGTGCTCGCCCTGGCGGCGGTGGTGATGGGCGTCGGCTTCGGCCTGACCGCCTTCGCCGACGTGGCCTGGTTCTACGGGCTCACCGTGCTGATCTGGACGTTGGGCGAGATGCTCAACTCGCCGTCCAACGCCACCCTCATCGCCGAACTCTCCCCCGGCGAGCTGCGCGGTCGCTACCAGGGCGTCTTCTCGCTCTCCTGGCAGCTCGCCGGGGCGGCGGCACCGATCCTCGGCGGCCTGGTCCGGGAGCAGGCCGGCAACGCCACCCTCTGGCTGGGCTGTGCCGTCATCGGCGCGGTGATGGCGGTGGGTCACCTGGTCTCCGGACCGGCCCGGGAACGGCGCGCGCTGGCGCTGCGTACCGCCGGGGCCGCCCCCGTGGTGACCGTGCAGTCGACCGCCCCGCAACCGGCGGCGCCCCAGGCGGCCGAGCCGGTGGCCACCGGCAAGAGCTGAGCCCGCCCCTGGCCCCACCCCTCCGGGCGGCTCAGGCAAGATCTGTTAGGTGTCCGAACAGATCGAGGAGGTCGGGGTGCGGGCCGCAGACCAGCACGACGGCGGTACGGCCACCGGGTCGCGCCGCTGGCTCGCCGACACCGCGGGTGGACTGCCCGCCACCTTCTGGTACCTCTGGGCCGGGCTGCTGATCAACCGGGCCGGCGCGTTCGCGATGCTGTTCCTGTCGCTCTACCTGACCGCCGCCCGGGGCGCGAGCGAGTCGCTGGCCGGGGTGGTCGTCGGGGCGTACGGCGCCGGTGGGGCCGCCGGGGTGCTGCTCGGCGGGGTGCTGGCCGACCGCTGGGGGCGACGGTCGACCCTGGTGTTCGCGCACCTGGTCACCGCCGGGCTGATGGTCGCGCTCGCGCTGAGCCAGCACCTCGCGGTGATCGCGGCGCTCGCCCTGCTGGTCGGCGTGACGCACTCGATGCCCAGCCCGGCGTTCGTCGCGGCGATCGTCGACGTGGTCCCGGAACACCGCCGCTCGCGCGCCTTCAACCTCCAGTTCTGGGCCTTCAACCTGGGCATGGCGGTGGCCTCGCTGCTCGCCGGGCTGCTGGCCGAGGCGAGCTACGTCGCGCTCTTCCTGGTGGACGCCGCCGCCACGCTGGCCACCGCGCTGCTGATCGCCTGGAAGGTCCCGGAGACGCTGCCCGCCCGGTCGGCACCGGCAGCGGGTACGACACCGGAACCGCCGACCTCCGTCCGGCGTACGCGTCGCCCCGGGCTACACACCGCGCTCACCGACCGACACTTCCTGGTCTTCGTCGGGCTGACCTTCGTGCTGGCGGTCCTGACCATGCAGGCGTCGACGATCATGCCGTTGGCGATGCGCGCGGACGGGCTCGGCCCGTCGGCGTACGGCACGGTGGTGGCCCTCGGCGGGGTGCTGATCGTGCTCGGGCAACTCTTCGTGCCCCGGCTCATCGACCGGCACCGCAAGGGCAGCGTCCTGGCCCTCTCCACGGCACTGCTGGCGATCGGCTTCGGTGCGCTGGCCGTCGCTGACGACCTCGTCTTCTACCTGGGCGCGTGCGTGGTCTGGACGGTCGGCTCCATGCTGGCCGCGCCGCCGAACGCGCAGATCAACGCCGACCTGGCACCACCGGCCCTGCGGGCCCGCTACCAGTCCGTGTTCTATCTGGCCTTCCCGGCGGCGTCGTTCGTGGCACCGACGCTCGGCGGGTTCAGCCTTCAGCAGTGGGGCGACGCACACTGGCTGATCGTCGGCGCGCTGGGACTGGTGGCGGCCGGTGGCCACCTGCTCGCCGGGCCGCCTCGGGAACGCCGGGTGGCCGCGCTGCGGCAGGCTCCGGTGGAACCGGTCGCCGCCGCGTCCTGAGACGCCCCGCGAGACGCGTGGTGCCCGGTACGCGGGGCGTACCGGGCACTCGCGTCGTACGACCGGCGGCGGCGGGCGGCACTCACCCCCGTAAGCGACGCCCGCTCGCGCCGCCGGTCCAAACAGGTGGGGCACCGTCCCCCAACGGTGTTGATCCACCCGTCCCCCGACACCCCACTCGGTGCACGGACCTGATCGGTCCGCCGCTCCCCCGAACGGTTCCGAGCGTGGCGCGGTGCAATAAAGTTAGTTCGGCCAGCAGGGGCGATTCAACTCGAACGGCTGTCTCGCCCGTCACAACGCGCCGTTCCGGTCCCAGGACCAGCGCGTTCACCCCTACCTGGCGCCAACAGCGGGTACCCGACCGCGATTCCCGCAAACCTCAGCCGTCCTCCCGATCGGGTGACTCGGTACGGAAGAAGTTGCTCGGCCGACCGTCCCGCAACTGCTCCTGGAAGATCAGGTTCAGTCGCCGCAGATCGAAGGTACGGAACCACTCCTCCCAGGTGATCTCCCGGATCCGGCTGCTCTCCCGGTACCCCGGGATGTTGAACGTCAGCACCCCGGCCCGACCGTCCCGCTCCGTACCGCTGATCGTCGCCGGCTTCGCGCCACGCGCCCGGGCCCACCGCTGGATCACGTCGTGGTTGCTGGTGACCAGGCTGCGGCCGGGACGTTCCGGCCGATCCTGGAGCGAGGCGATGACCTGCGACGATCGGATCGACCGAGCGGTCGACCGGCCGGTACGCACCGCACCGCCCCGGGACGACGTGGCCTTCGCCGCCCCGGCCCGGCCCGGCGTGGCCGTACCCGTGGTGCTCTTGCGGGCCGTACCGGTCGTCTTGCGGGCCGCCGTGCTCCTACGGGCCGCCGTGGCCTTGCCGGCCGTGGTGGCCTTGCGGGCCGGAGTCGTCTTACCGGCCGCCGTCGTGCGGGCCGCCGTGGCCTTGCGGGCCGGGCCCGCCGTGGCCTTGCGGGCGGTGGTCGCCTTGCGGGCGGTCGTGGCCTTCCGCGCCGTCGTGGCCTTCCGGGCCGTCGTGGCCTTCCGGGCCGTCGTGGCCTTCCGGGCCGGAGTCGTCTTGCGGGCTGCGGTGGTGCTCCGGGCCGGGCTGGTGCTCCGAGCCGCAGCGGTGCTCTTGCGCGCCGTGGTGGTGCTCGTGCGGGCGGTCGTGCTCTTGCGGGCGGTGGTCGTCTTGCGGGCCGCAGCGGTCGTCGCCTTACGGGCCGACGTGGCGCGCTTGGCGGGTGCCGCCTTCGCCCGGCCCGGCGCGGTACGGGCCGACGTGGTCTGCCGCGTCCCGGACGCCTTCGTGGCCTTGGCCCGACCGGCCGGGCCACTGCTGCGGCGGGCGGCGCCACCGGAGCGCATGGTCTTGGCCAGCGCCTTCACCAGCTCCGGCTTACGCAACGCGGAGATGCCCGAGACGCCGTACCGCCGCAACTGGCCCCGGATGTCCTCCGCCCGCATCTGCGAGATCTCCGACTCCGACATCCGGGCGGTGCTGCTGTTCCGTCGTGTGGTGCTGGTCGCGGTCCCGCCGCGACCCGAGCTGCTTCGCTGAGCCATGGACGCTCACGCTCCTCGACACTCGGTCTCGGCGCGGCGGGTCCCAACGCCGCACCGCGCGGTGCGGCGGCTTACCCGTCAGGAGCGATCCGAATCCCCGTTCGTGCCGAACGGCTCGCCTCGCTGCGGCAACGTCCCGCCCTGCGACGCCGACGGCTGACCGTGCGGAGACGGCTCACCGTGCGGAGTCCGCTCGACTTACGGAGATGTCTCACCCTGCGGAGACCGCTCGGCCTGCGGCGACGGCTCGAAGAGGTGGGCGAAGGCGGCGAGGTTCGCGGTGGATTCGCCCCGCTTGACCCGCCACTCCCACTCCCGCCGGATGGAACCGCCGAAGCCGATCTCCAGCATCGTGTCGAAGGACTCGTCGGCATAGGTGAGGACCGCGCCGAGCAGCCGGTCGAGTTCGTCGGCGTCGACACCGGCGGGGTTGACCCGGCCGGTCAGGTAGACGTCCCCGACCGCGTCGACGGAGAAGGACACCGCGTACATCCGGGCGTTGCGTTGCAACAGCCAGGCCCACAGTTCCTCGCGGCGCTCGTCCGGCTGGCGCATCACGAACGCCTCGATCCGCAGCGCGTGCTCGCCGACGATCAGGTTGCAGATCGTCTTGAGTTTGTGCGTGCCGGGCAGGGTCACCGCGTACGACCCCGGGCCGGTGGACTCCCAGTCCAACTCCCGCTCGGCGCAGACCGACTCGATCAGGGCCCCAAGGTCACTCATCGGATCAACTCTACGGATGCAAGGAAGGGACCCCTGCTATACACGAGGCGTTAGTAAGGTGCCCTTCCTTACATCCAACCTCACGCGCAGCGCTACCAGGAGCGGGATGCGGTGAGTTCGGCGGTGAGACGGGCCCGGTGGGCGGCGATCGCCTCGCCGTAGACCGTCAGCAGGCTCTCGGCGGTGCGGTGCCAGGAGAAGTCGCGAGCGTGTCGGGCCGCCGCCACGGACAGCTCCGCCCGCAGGGCCCGGTCCGGCAGCAGGCGGCCGAGCGTACGCGCCCAGTCGACGGGATCGTGCCCACCGACCAGTACGCCGCTGACCTGATCGCGTACCGCGGTCACCAGGCCGCCCACGGCGGCGGCCACCACGGGCGTACCGCAGGCCTGGGCCTCCAGCGCGACCAGTCCGAAGCTCTCGTTGTACGACGGCACCGCGACCAGGTCGGCCGCCTGGTAGAGCAGGGGCAGGTCGGTGCCGGTGCGCGGCGGCAGGAAGTGCACCCGGTCGGTGACGCCGAGCGTGGCAGCCAGCTCGATCAGCGCGGTGGGCCGGTCCAGGCCGCTGCCGCTGGGACCGCCGCAGATCACCACCGCCACCTCCTGCGCCAGGGCCGGGTCCCGGTCACGCAACGCCGCGATCGCCCGGATCAGCACGTCCGGGGCCTTCAGTGGCTGGATCCGACCGACGAAGGCGACCAGATGCCCCCGGACGGGCAGGCCGAGCCGGGTACGGGCGGCGACGGTGGCGGCCTCCCGGTCGCCGGTGACCGGGCGGAACCGGTCCAGGTCCACGCCGGGTTCGACGACCGCGACCCGGGCCGGGTCGGCGTCGTACCGGTCGATCAGGTCCCGCGCCTCGACCTGGGTGTTCGCCACCAGCCGGTCGGCCTCGGCGACCACCTGCTCCTCGCCGATCACCCGGGCCTTGGGTTCCGGCCGGTCCCCGACGGCGAGCCGCGCGTTCTTCACCTTGGCCAGGGTGTGCGCGGTGTGCACCAGCGGTACGCCCCAGCGCTCCTTGGCCAGCCAGCCGACCTGGCCGGAGAGCCAGTAATGGGAGTGGATCAGGTCGTAGTGGCCCGGTGGGCGGGCCGCCTCGGCACGCAGCACTCCGGCGGTGAAGGCGCAGAGTTGGCCGGGCAGTTCCTCCTTGGTCAGTCCTTCCAGCGGACCGGCCATCACGTGCCGGACCTGCACGCCCGGGGCGACTTCCACCACCGGGGGCAGGTCGCCGGAGGTGGCACGGGTGAAGATCTCCACCGCCACGTCCGCCTCGGCGAGCCGCCGGGCGACCTCCAGGATGTAGACGTTCATGCCACCCGCGTCGCCGGTGCCCGGCTGGTGCAGGGGTGAGGTGTGCACCGAGAGCGTCGCGATCCGTCGGGGACGGGGCCACGGGAGGGCACCTCGCTGACGTCCGACACCGGTGTGCATTTCCGCCACGTCCGCTCCCTTTGCCACGGTTGATGCCGACGCGCGCCACCGGCGCTCCTGCGTCAACCTCCACGCCGGATGTCATCTTCCCGATCGGCGGCCGGAAATACGCCGTCCAGGCGGCCCGGCGTGACCGACCTCATCACCAGGGTGCCGCTGTCCGGGGACGACGGCAGCGGCGAGAATGGCCGGATGAGCCGTGTCACCGGGTCCGTGCGATGGCGAGACTGAGGTCCCGGCCGCTCGGTGTGGTGACCCGGGGCACCACCAATCCCAACCGGCTGCGCCGGGTGGACAACTGGATGGTGGAGAACTGCGCCGACACGCTGCGGGCCGCGCCGGACCCGCTGGTGGTCGACCTCGGCTACGGCGCCACACCGGTGACGGCGGTGGAGCTGCGCGCCCGGCTGGCCGCGCGGGTCCGCGCCGACGTGCGGGTGGTCGGGCTGGAGATCGATCCGGTACGCGTCGACGCCGCCCAGCCGGCCGCCGACCCACCCGGTCTCACCTTCGCCCGGGGCGGCTTCGAGCTGGCCGGGCTCCGGCCCACCGTGGTCCGCGCGTTCAACGTCCTGCGGCAGTACGACGAGAGCGAGGTGGCCGCCGCCTGGACCACCGTGCTCGCCGGGCTGGCTCCGGGCGGGCTGCTGGTGGAGGGCACCTGTGACGAGCCGGGTCGACTCGGCGGCTGGATCCTGCTCGACGTCACCGGCCCACGTACGCTGACCCTGGCCGCCCGGCTGACCACTCTGGAGAGCCCGGCCGAGCTGGCCGAACGGCTGCCCAAGGCGTTGATCCACCGCAACGTGCCGGGCGAGCCGATCCACGCCCTGATCCGGGCCCTCGACGACGCCTGGCGGGCCGCCGCCGGCTACGCCCCGTTCGGCCCGCGCCAACGTTGGCTGCGTGCGGTGTCCACGGTGCGCACGCAGGGCTGGCCCGTGCTGCGCCGTCCCCGCGAGTGGCGTCAGGGCCAACTGACGATCCCCTGGCTCGCGGTCGCCCCGCGGGGACGCGTGTAAGGAGGGGTCCCCTACTAACGCCTCGTGTATAGGAAGGGTCCCTTCCTTACATCTCAGCCAGCCCGCCCACGACCGCGGCGCGGCGGGTGTGGGTGCCGGCGCGGCGTCAGATGGTGCAGTTGACGAGGACCGGCTCGGGGTGCAGGGTCACCGCGAACCTCGCCTCGACGGTGTCACGGATCTCGCGGGCCAGCGTGATCAGGGCTTCGGTGCTGGCGGTGCCGGACTGGTTGGTCAGCGCCAGGGTGTGCTTGCTGGAGATGGCGACACCCTCGGGACCGGGGTGCCCCTTGCCGAAGCCCGCCTTGTCGATCAGCCAGGCGGCGCTGACCTTGACCCGGTCCCCGACACCCGGCCAGGCCGGTGGCTCCCCGATGTCGGCGGCCCGTTGCCGCAGCAGCTCGTAGCCGGCGGTGTCCAGCACCGGGTTGGTGAAGAACGAGCCGACCGAGCGGGTGTCCGGGTCGGCCGGGTCCAGCACCATGCCCTTGCCGGCGCGCAGCCGCAGCACGGTGTCCCGCGCCTGGCTCGCCGGCACCCGGTCACCGACGGAGACACCGAGCGTACGGGCCAGTTCCGCGTAGCGCACCGGGCCGGACAGCGGCGAGCGGGCCAGCCGGAAGTCGACCGAGAGCACCACCAGCCGCTGGCTGTACTTGAAGACGCTGGCCCGGTAGGCGAAGCCACAGTCCACCGTGGGGACCGTCGACACCTCCCCGGTGACACGGTCGTACACCTGCACGCCGACGATGGTGTCGGCGACCTCCTGCCCGTACGCCCCGACGTTCTGGATCGGGGTCGCTCCGGTCGATCCGGGGATGCCGGACAGGCACTCCAACCCGGACCAGCCGTTGGCCACGGTCGCGGCGACCAGGTCGTCCCACGGCTCGCCGGCCTCGACCCGTACGGTGACGTTCGCCTCGTCCTCGGCGAGCACGCGCAGGCCCCGGGAGCGGACGAGGACCACGGTGCCGGGGAAGCCGGCGTCGCCGACCACCACGTTGCTACCGCCCGCGAGCAGGAGGATCTCGTCCTGTGCCGCGCGTACCCGGGCGACGATCTCGTCGGCGGTGGTGGCGGTGACGATCCGGCGAGCCGGGCCGCCCAAGCGTAATGTCGTGTATTGCGCCAGATCGCCGGTGCTGGCGGGTTCAGTGGCGACTGTCGGCTGGGCGTAGGCGTCGAACACGCCTTTCACCCTAGGCTGGTGGGTAGCCGCGGCACCCATTGGTGGCCGGGTCACCCCCGGGAGGATGGCGATGAGCAGATTGCAGGGCAGCAAGGACTTCTGGATCGGCGCGCTTCGGACGGAGGGTCCGGCGTTCGCCGCCGCGGTGGCCGAAGCCCCGCCCGAGACACCCGTGCTCTCCTGCCCCGGCTGGACGGTCGCCGACCTGGCCCTGCATCTCGCCGGCGTCTACCGGTGGGCGCACGGGATCGTGGGCTCGGGCGGGACGGCGGCCCCGGAGCGCCGGGCACAGCCGGTCGAGCCGGTGCCGGGTGTGACCCCCGCGGCGCAGTGGCAGCAGGCGTACGACGAGCTGATGACCCTCCTCGACGCCCTCGACCCGGAGGCTCCGGCGTGGAACTGGGCGCCCCAGCCGAAGAGGGCGGGTTTCTGGCCGCGTCGGATGGCCCACGAGACCGCGGTGCACCGCTGGGACGCCCAGCTCGCCATCGCCGCCGGTGAACCGATCGAGGCCAAGCTCGCGGCCGACGGGGTGAGCGAGGTGCTGGACACCTGGCTGCCGGCGGGCCGGCGGGCGGCGACCGGGCAGTGGCGCGGTGTGGTCCGGTTGAGCGCGAGCGACGCCGCACAGGAGTGGTTTCTGCGGCTGCGTGGCGAGGGGGTGGCCCTGCTCGACACCGGCACCATCCTCGACCACGACGAGCACCACGCCCGGGTGCACGTCAACGGCACCGCGAGCGACCTGCTGCTGGCGCTCTGGGGGCGGGTCAGCTTCGACACCCTGACCGTGGCTGGTGACCGCGCCCTGCTGGACGGGGTCCGCGCCGCCTGAGTCCCACCGTACGGCACGCCACGGGCGGCCCTCCCGATCGGGAGGGCCGCCCGTGGCCATTCTGTGACCTCGTCGAGAGAGCGCTCTCTTGACATCGATCGACGGCGGACCGCAAGCTTCGTGAGAGCGCTCTCTGGGCCTTATCCACCACCACCCCCGACCTGAGAGGGGTCACCAGACATGGGCACCTTCCCGCGCCACCGCCTCGCTGCGGTCGCCCTGGCCACCGTCGGCGCGTTGCTCGTCACCAGCGGCTGCGGTGGCGGCGACGACGCCGAGGACGGCACGATAACCCTCACCGTCGAC
This sequence comes from Micromonospora sp. NPDC049900, assembly GCF_044461025.1. Lineage (NCBI taxonomy): Bacteria > Bacillati > Actinomycetota > Actinomycetes > Micromonosporales > Micromonosporaceae > Micromonospora > Micromonospora sp. NPDC049900. Next base: position 325,733 of record NZ_JBITKM010000001.1, on the reverse strand, counting down.
GTCTTCGGACAGTTCGGCTACGAGGAGCTGTACAAGCAGTACATGGACGCCAACCCCGGCGTGAAGATCGTCGAGCGGGGCACCGGCGGCAACCTCGACGAGTACTCGCCGAAGCTGACCCAGTGGCTCGCGGCGGGCAAGGGCGCCGGTGACGTGGTCGCCATCGAAGAGGGTCTGATGGTCGAGTACAAGGCCAACCCGGACAACTTCGTCAACCTGCTGGACCACGGCGCCGCCGATCTCAAGGGCAACTTCCTGGAGTGGAAGTGGAACCAGGGGCTCACCGCCGACGGCCAGAAGCTGATCGGCCTCGGCACCGACGTCGGCGGCATGGCCATGTGCTACCGCACCGACCTGTTCGACAAGGCCGGGCTGCCCACCGATCGCGAAGAGGTCTCCAAGCTCTGGCCGACCTGGCAGGAGTACATCGCCACCGGTGAGAAGTTCAAGGCGGCGAACACCGGCGCCGCGTTCCTGGACGCGGCGACCAACACGTTCAACACGATCGTGCTCCAGACCGCCGGCAACGCGCAGGGCTACCACTACTACGACACCAGCGACAACCTGGTGGTGGACAGCAACCCGGCGGTGAAGCAGGCCTGGGACACCACCATGGCCATCATCAACGCCGGCCTCTCCGGCAAGTACGGCTCCTGGTCCGACGAGTGGGTCTCCGCCTTCAAGCAGTCCAAGTTCGCCACCATCGCCTGCCCCGCCTGGATGACCGGGGTGATCGAGGGCAACGCCGGTCCGGAGGCCAACGGCAAGTGGGACATCGCCCGGGTGCCCGGTGACGGCGGCAACTGGGGCGGCTCGCACCTGGCCGTGCCGCGCCAGAGCAAGAACCAGGACGAGGCGATCAAGCTGGTCAAGTTCCTGACCAGCGCCGAGGGCCACATCGGTGCCTTCAAGCTCAAGGGTCCGCTGCCGTCGTCGCCGCAGGCGCTGGAGGACCCGGCCATCACCGAGGCCACGAACGCGTACTTCTCCGGCGCGCCGGTCGGCCGGATCTTCGGTGAGGGCGCCAAGACCCTCAAGCCGGTCTACATGGGCCCGAAGAACCAGGCCGTACGCACCGAGGTCGAGAACGCCGTCCGCACCGTCGAGCTGGGACAGCGCAACCCCGAGCAGGGGTGGCAGGACGCGATCGCCAACGCCAAGAAGGCCGCCGCCAAGTAGCCGGCCCGACGGTCCCCACCCCGTCGCCGATCCACCGCACCCGACGCGTCCACCCCGACGCGACGGAGGCCGGCGGATCGGCGCGGGGCGGGGGCGTGGAAAGGAGTCACGGGTCATGGCGTTGCAGCTCGACGCGCACCCGCCGGCCACCCCGGCACCGCGGAACACCCGCCCGCCCCGGTCCGGCCGACTGAGCCGGATCGACGCGAAGTACTCGCCCTACCTCTACATCGCCCCGTTCTTCGTGATCTTCGCGATCTTCGGGGCGTGGCCGCTGGCGTACACCTTGTGGGTCTCGCTGCACGACTGGGACCTGCTCGGCAGCGATCCCACCTTCATCGGCGCGGACAACTACACCCAGTTGCTGGTCGACGGCGACTTCTGGCACTCGGTGGTGAACACGCTCGGCATCTTCGTGATCAGCACCGTGCCGCAGTTGCTTCTGGCGCTCTGGCTGGCCAACCTGCTCAACCGGCACCTGCGTTTCCGGACCGGCTGGCGGATGGCGGTGCTGGTCCCCAACGTCACCTCCACGGCCGCCGTGGCGATCGTCTTCGGGGTGCTGTTCGGTCGCGAGTTCGGCATGGTCAACTGGATGCTCGACCTGGTGGGCCTCGATCCGATCGGGTGGAAGTCCGACCGGTTCGCCTCCTGGGTGGCCATCTCCGCCATGGTCGACTGGCGCTGGACCGGCTACAACGCACTGATCTTCCTGGCCGCCATGCAGGCCATCCCCCGCGACCTGTACGAGGCGGCGGCGATCGACGGCGCGAACCGGGCCCGGCAGTTCTGGGCCGTCACCGTGCCGCTGCTCAAGCCCACGATCATCTTCTGCGTCATCATCTCCACCATCGGCGGGCTCCAACTCTTCACCGAGCCCCGGCTGTTCCACTCCGGCACCAACGCGATCCGGGGCGGCCCGATGCGCGAGTCGCAGACGCTGACCATGTACATGTTCGAGAACGCCTTCGCGCCCTACTACAACTTCGGCTACGGCTCGGCGGTGGCGTGGCTCCTCTTCGCCCTGATCGCCATCGTCGCGGCGATCAACGTACTGATCATCCGCCGGCTCGGGGCCGGTGCCCGCCCGAACGTCGGCGGGCGGAAGGGAGGCCCTCGATGAGCGAGCGTAGCGAGCGAGTCCTTCGGTTCAGCGCGTTGGGGCTTCGTCGCGACGCCGAGCAGAGCGAGGTGGCGCGATGAGCGAGCGCAGCGAGCGAGTCCATCGGTTCAGCGCGTTGGGGCTTCGTCGCGACGCCGAGCGCAGCGAGGTGGCGCGATGAGCCGGCTCTGGCGGGCCAGCCCGCTCACGTACTGCGCGTTGATCGCCGCCACCGTGATGTCGCTCTTCCCGATCTACTGGATGTTCGTGGTGGCCAGCCGCAGCAGCGACGCGATGGGGCAGTTGCCGCCACCGATGACGCCCGGCGGCAACCTGGGCGCCAACATCGCCCGGTTGTTCGACAACACCGACGCCTACTTCCTGACCGGTCTGATCAACTCCGCGATCGTGGCGACCACGGTCACCGTCTCGGTGGTGTTCTTCTGCAGCCTGGCCGGGTTCGCCTTCGCCAAGCTGCGGTTCCGGGGCCGCAACGCGATGCTGATGGTGATCATCGCCACCATGATGGTGCCCACCCAGCTCGGCGTCATCCCGCTGTACATCCTGATGACGAAGCTGAACCTGAACGACCGGCTGCCCGCCGTGATCCTGCCCGCCCTGGTCACCGGCTTCGGCGTGTTCATGATGCGGCAGTACGCCGGTCAGGCGGTCAGCACCGAGCTGATCGAGGCGGCCCGGGTGGACGGATGCGGCACCGCCCGGATCTACTGGAACGTGGTGGTACCGGCACTGCGGCCGGCCGCCGCCGTGCTCGGCCTGCTCACCTTCATGACCACGTGGAACGATTTCCTCTGGCCGTACGCGGTGCTCAACGATCCGGAGAATCCCACCGTGCAGTTGTCGCTGCGTGCCCTGTCCGACGGCTACTACCAGGACATGTCCCAGGTGTTCACCGGTACGGCCATCGCCACGCTGCCGTTGCTGCTGGTGTTCGTCCTGTTCGGCCGCCAGATCATCGGCGGGATCATGGAAGGTGCGGTGAAGGCGTGAGCGAGCGTCAGCGAGCGAGCCATCAACACCCGGGTGGCTCAGGCAGACACGCAGCGAAGCGGAGTGCCGGCATGAGCGAGCGTCAGCGAGCGAACCATCGACACAGGGCCGTGCCTCGTGGCGGCACGCAGCGAAGCGGAGTGCCGGCATGAGCGAGTTGAGTTTCCCGGAGAACTTCCTGTGGGGTGCGGCCACGGCGGCGTACCAGATCGAGGGGGCGGCCCGCGACGACGGGCGCGGTGACTCGATCTGGGACACCTTCAGCCGTACGCCGGGCAAGGTCCACGCCGGGCACACCGGCGACGTCGCCTGCGACCACTACCACCGGTACGCCGACGACGTGGCGATGATGGCGGAGCTGGGCCTCCAGGCGTACCGCTTCTCGGTGTCCTGGCCCCGCATCCAGCCCGACGGCAGCGGGCCGGTAAACCCGCGCGGCCTGGACTTCTACGACCGGTTGACGGACGCGCTGCTGGGGCGGGGCATCGACCCGATCGTCACCCTCTACCACTGGGACCTGCCGCAGACGTTGCAGGACCGGGGCGGCTGGACCGACCGGGACACCGCCGAGCACTTCGCCACCTACGCCAGTGCCGTGCACACCCGGCTCGGCGACCGGATCGACACCTGGACGACGCTCAACGAGCCGTGGTGCTCCGCGTACCTCGGGTACGGCAACGGAGTGCACGCGCCCGGCGTGCAGGACGCGGGGGCGGCCTTCTCGGCCGTACACCATCTGCTGCTCGCGCACGGCCTGGCCACCCAGGCCCTGCGCAGCCGCGGTGCGGCCCGGGTCGGCATCACGCTCAACCCCGCCGACGTGCAGCCCGCCGACGCGGACAGCGCGGCCGATGCCGCCGCCGCACGCCTGGTCGACGGCCTGCACAACCGGATCTTCCTCGATCCACTGCTGGTCGGCGGATACCCGGACGACGTCCGCGAGCACGTGGCGCGGCTGGTCGAGCCGACCTTCGTCCGGGACGGCGACGAGAAGATCATCGCGGCACCGATCGACCTGCTGGGCATCAACTACTACTCGCCCACGTACGTCGCGGGCCGTCCGGACGGCGGCGGGGGCGGTGGCGCGTACCCGGGTACCGAGGGCGCGGTGGAGTTCCTGCCGGCGGTCGGTCCGCTGACCGACATGGGGTGGATGATCGAGCCGGCCGGGCTGACCCGGCTGCTGGAGCGGATCGCCACCGACTACCCCGGCGTGCCGTTGCTGATCACCGAGAACGGTGCGGCTTTTCCGGACAAGACCGCCGACCCGTCCAGCCCGCTCCAGGACTCGGACCGGATCGCCTACCTCGACGGCCACCTGCGTGCCGCGCACGAGGCCATCGCCCGGGGCGTCGACCTGCGGGGCTATCTCGTATGGTCATTGCTGGACAACTTCGAGTGGGCCGAGGGGTACCGGAAGCGATTCGGCATCGTGCACGTCGACTACCTCACCCAGCGGCGTACACCGAAGTCGAGTGCCCGGTGGTACCAGGAGGTGATCTCCCGGAACGGGCTGTGACGAGATGGTGGTTTCTCCTATGACGGGGGCGCAGCGGCCCACTCTGGAAGCGGTGGCGCGACGGGCCGGAGTGTCCCGGGCCACCGTCTCCCGGGTGGTCAACGGCTCGACCACGGTCGCCGAGCCGATCCGGGAGGCGGTCCGCCAGGCGGTGGCCGAGCTGGGGTACGTGCCGAACCTGGCCGCCCGTACCCTCGTCACCCAACGCACCGACTCGATCGCCCTGGTCATGCCGGAGGAGGCCACCCGGGTCTTCTCCGACGACCAGGTGTTCCCGGGCATCATCCGGGGTGCCGCGCAGGAGTTGGAGGCCGCCGACAAGCAGCTCGTGCTGATGCTGGCCGGCTCACCGGCCGGTCACGAGCGGGTCGAGCGGTACACCACCGGCCGACACGTCGACGGGGTGCTGTTCGCCTCGCTGCACGGCGCCGACCCGCTCCCCGCCAAGCTGGCCGCGCTCGGCATCCCGGTGGTGTGCAGCGGCCGTCCCCTCGACGGCGCCGACATCCCGTACGTCGACGTTGACCAGGTGGCCGGCGTGACCCGCGCGGTCCGGCACCTGATCGACGGGGGCCGTCGCCGCATCGCCACGATCGCCGGTCCGCAGGACATGGTGGCCGGGATCGAGCGGTTGACCGGCTACCGGGAGACGGTGACCGCCGCCGGGCTGCCGGAGATGGTGGCCGTCGGCGACTTCACCCGCGAATCCGGGGCGGCGGCCATGCGGGAACTGCTCGACGCCCACCCCGACCTGGACGCCGTCTTCGCCGCCTCGGACCTGATGGCGCACGCCGCCATGCGTACGCTCCGCGAGACCGGACGACGGGTGCCGGACGACGTGGCGGTGATCGGTTTCGACGACATCGAGACCGCCGCCTACACCGATCCGCCGCTGACCACCGTGCGCCAGCCGATAGTCGAGCTGGGTCGGCAGGGCACCCGCCTGCTGCTGCGTCTGGCCGCCGGGGAGGACGTCGAACCGGCGCTGATCCTCCCCACCGAGCTGATCGTCCGCGAGTCCGCCTGAGGGGTGCGGGTGCGGGTGTAAGGAAGGGCACCTTACTAACGCCTCGTGTAGAGCAGGGGTCCCTTCCTAACACCGAAACCAGGTGGTGACCGGCTCGCCGGACTGGTTAGCCTGCCGCGCATGTCCAGCTCCATCCGATTGCTGCCCGTGCCTGCCCTCACCACCGCCGCCCCGTACGCCTATCTGGCCACCGTGGAACCCTCCACCCGCCTGATCTACACCGCAGGTGCCTGCCCGCTGGACGCCGACGGGAACACGGTCGCCCCCGGTGACTATGCGGCCCAGGCCCGACAGGTCATGGCCAACCTGGAGACCGCGCTGCGCGCCGCCGGTGCCACGCTCACCGACGTGGTCAAGAGCACCGTCTACGTGGCCTCGTCCGAGCAGGCCGACCTGATCGCGACGTGGGACGTGGTACGCGACGCCTTCGGCGACCACGACGCACCGAGCACGCTGCTCGGCGTGGCCGTGCTCGGCTACGCCGACCAGCTCGTCGAGGTCGAGGCCGTCGCCGCCGTCCCGGCAGGCTGACGGGCTGACGGGCTGACGGGCTGACGGGGCTACGTTCCGCCGCCTCCGCGGTGCCATCCGTGACAGCGCTGCCGACCGCCACCCTTGAGGACGTCACCAGCCGCGCTCCGCGCGAGCGGCACCGGACGCGTTCCCGACGACGACGCCAGCCGTGATCTTGACGACGCCGCAGCCGTCGGCCAGGGGCGCGATCGGTGCGAGCGGCGCAGCTTGCCGTACCTCGGCTTGCCAGTCACGGGAAGGCGGCGGCGACACGAAGGTGGGTAGATTTACTGTCGTTCCAGCGACAACAAATCTACCCACCTCCCGATTCAATCGATTCGTGCGGATACCCCGAGATGACGCCGATCCGTTGCAGTGGTTGCTGTTCGAGCAAGCGGCGATCATCACCTCGGCGCAGGCCACCGCCGCGCTGAGCCCGTCACGGGTACGCCACCTGTTGGCCTCCGGGCGATGGAGCCGGGTGTGTCGGGGCATCCTGCGGGCCGAGCCGCCCGACGGGGCGTACTCCCGGGCACAAGCACAGTGGGTGGCGGTGCTCGCGGCCGGGGAGGGCGCGCTCCTCGCCGGGCTGGCGGCGGCGACGGCGGGCGGGCTGCGCGGCACCTATCGCTACGACACCGTCGACGTGCTGATCCCGCACGATCGCCAGCGCGCCGACCTGCTGCGCCGGCTACCACTCGGCCTGCCTGCGGTCCGGGTACGCCGGGCCCGCCACCTCCCCGACACCGACCGCCAGCGGGGCCGCCCCGACCGTACGTCGATGGCACGGTCCCTGGTCGACGCGGCGCAGTGGATGCGTACCGACGACGAGGCGCAACAGATCCTCGCGGCCGGCTGCCAACAGCGGCGGACGACCCCGGCGGAGATCGGGGCAGTGCTGGACCGGATGCCCCAGGCCCGCCGGGGCGCGCTGATCCGGGAGACGCTGCACGACATCGCGGGCGGCGCGGAGGCGCTCTCCGAGATCGACCTGACCCGGCTGTGCCGTCGCCATGGGCTGCCGCCGCCGCAGGGACAACATCGGCGTCGGGACACCGACGGGCGGGTGCGTTACCTGGACGCCTACTGGCCGCGCTGGCGGCTGCATGTGGAGATCGACGGCGGGCACCACATGGACGTCCGGCACTGGGCCGCTGACCTGCGCCGACAGAACAAGATCTGGATCGAGGGCGACCGTATCCTCCGCTTCACCGCCTTCGACGTCCGACACCGCCCGGCCGAGGTGGCAACCCAGCTCCGCGCGGCCCTGGAGGCTGCCGGCTGGCAGGGCTGACGGGTGGGGTGGGGAGATTTGCAAGGACCCCACCGGCCGCACCCTGGCCTTCGGACCGACGGCGTGGCGGACGTTCATCGCCCAGCTCGGCGAGCGAGCCTGACCCAGACCTACGACGAAGCGCCCGCCCGATCGTGGCGGGCGCTTCGTCGTCGAGAAGGCGAGCAGCTCAGCGCAAATCGGTGGAAGTGTCGGGGACAGCGTGCCTACGCTGGCCGGACTCAAGAGGACGTGCTGAGCGAGGTGCATTGATGACGGTCCGAGCAGCGGCGACCGGCTCCGGTCGACCGCCTTTCGCGCACGCCATGACCGCATCACCGCAAAGGAGCATCTCCCGTGGATCTGCCACGCATCTTCACCATTCGCGAGAGTAACCACCGCATTCACAACCCGTTCACCCCCGGCAAGCTCGCCGCCCTGGGCCAGGCGCTGCGTCTGGCCCCCGACACCCGTGTGCTCGACCTGGCCAGCGGCTCGGGCGAGATGCTGTGCACCTGGGCCCGGGACCATCAGGTCACCGGGACCGGGGTGGACATCAGCACGGTCTTCACCGAGCAGGCCCGCGCCCGCGCGGCGGAACTCGGCGTCGCCGACCGGGTCACCTTCGTGCACGACGACGCCTCCGGTTACGTGGCGGACGAGCCGGTCGATCTCGTCGCCTGCGTCGGCGCCACCTGGATCGGTGGTGGCGTGTCCGGCACCGTCGAACTCCTGAGCGGCAGTCTCCGCCCCGGCGGTCTGATGCTCGTCGGCGAGCCGTACTGGCGTCGGGAGGTGCCGGACCAGCAGACCGCCGAAGCATGTCTCGCGCAGAGCGTGGACGACTTCCGGCTGCTGCCGGAGTTGGTCGAGCAGTTCGGCGACCTCGGGTACGACGTCGTGGAGATGCTGCTGGCCGATCAGGACAGTTGGGACCGCTACCAGGCGGCACAGTGGTTGAACCTGCGCCGCTGGCTCGACGCGAACCCCGACGACGAACTGGCCGACACGGTACGGGCGGAGCTCACCACCGAGCCTGTCCGCTATACGCGCTACCAGCGTGAATACCTGGGCTGGGGCGTCTTCGCACTGATCGCCCGCTGAGCGGGTCCGCAGCGTCCGCACGGCGTTGAGAAGGGGCGGGGCGGCACGTCTGCCCCGCCCTACAAGGCGTCAGCCGGTCGCGTGGACCCGCTCGGCGGTGATGTCCCCCTCGACCAGCGTGACGTCCATGCTCACGCCTCGGTGATGGGTTGGCCGAGCGTGCGGCGGGCCAGCAGGGCGGCACCGGCCACCGCCGCCGGCATCAGGAGGACGGCACCGAGCGGGATCAGGAAGCAGACGAAGACGGCCACACCGAAGCCGAGCGCGGTGGGTCGGTCCGCCTTCAACACGGCCCGCCGGTCCCGCAGGCCCTTGCCCCGGCGGTGGAAGGGTGCCCCCACCAGCTCGACGGCGAGCAGCCAGCCGCCGACCGCCGCGCCGATCACCGGGACGACGGTCTGGCCGAGCAGCGGGATGAACCCGGCCGCGAACAGCGGGACGCCCACCAGGACGGCCAGCGCCACCAGGCGGAGCGAGTCGGCGATGCTGCGCCGCAGCGACGGCCAGAACGGCACGTCGACCGCGTCCGGGGTGCCGCCGTACCGCTGCTCCACCCGCTCGGAGATCTTCTCGTAGAACGGGTCACCGATGACCAGCGTGACCGCCGTGAAGGTGAGCACCGTGAGCAGGCCGCCGAGGCCGAGGATCGCCAGGCCGGCGATCACCCGGACCGCGTTGCGGGCGGTCGTCGCCCAGTCGTCGGCGAACGGGGTCACGAAGCGGGCCAGGTCGCCGACGAAGTACACCAGGGCGGCGTACGCGGCGAGGAAGATCGTCCCGGAGATCAGCGCGGGCACGATGCCGAGCAGCATCAGGCCGGGGCTGCGGACGTACAGGGCGAGCCCGCGCAGCAGCAGCGCGGCACCGCCGACGAACCGGCGGGCGCTGCCCACGGCGGCACCGGGGATCGCGGATGCGTTCACGCCGCAGAGCCTAGTCACCGCCGCCACATCCACCGGTTGACGGATCGCCGGGATCAACCGGGGCCGCCGCCGGGCGTCGCCCGTTGGTCGATCCGCTGCCGGGCCGCCGCCGCGACGCTTGAGGGGTACGCGAACACGGCGGCGGGGAGGCGGCATGTCGGTCATCGAGGTGACCAGTCTGCACAAGCGGTACGGCGAGACGGTGGCGGTGGCGGACGTGTCGTTCACCGTGGCGGACGGGGAGATCTTCGGCGTACTCGGGCCGAACGGTGCCGGCAAGAGCACCACGGTGGAGTGCGTCGCCGGGCTGCGTGTCCCTGACGGGGGCGGGGTGTCGGTCCTCGGGCTCGACCCCCGCCGGGACGGTGCCCGGCTGCGCCAGCAAGTCGGGGTGCAGCTCCAGGAGAGCCAACTGCCGGACCGGCTGCGGGTCGCGGAGGCGCTGGAGCTGTACGCGTCGTTCTACCGCGAGCCGGACGACCCGGCGCGGCTGATCGACGAACTCGGCCTCGGCGAGAAGCGGCACACGCCGTACGCGAAGCTCTCCGGCGGGCAGAAGCAGCGGCTCTCCATCGCGTTGGCGCTGGTCGGCAGGCCCCGGATCGCCATCCTGGACGAGCTGACGACCGGTCTGGACCCGCAGGCCCGGCGGGACACCTGGGACCTGATCGAGCGGGTACGCGACCGGGGCGTGACGATCGTGCTGGTCACCCACTTCATGGCGGAGGCCGAACGGCTCTGCGACCGGGTGGCGGTGATCGACCGGGGGCGGGTGGCGGCGCTGGACACGCCCGCCGGGCTGGTCGCGGCGGTGGCACCGGAACGACGGGTGCGGTTCCGGCCCTCGGCACCGCTCGACGACCGACTACTCACCGACCTGCCGCAGGTCAGCGCAGTGACGCGGACCGGGACGCAGGTGGTGGTCACCGGCACCGGCGAGCTGCTGCACGCGGTCACCTCGATACTCGCCCGGCACCGGATCACCGCCGCCGACCTGCGGGTGGAGCAGGCGAGCCTCGACGACGCGTTCGTCGAGCTGACTGGGCACCGGCTCACCGACTGAAGGGACGACGATGCACGCCTTCGGACAGATCCTCAAGACCGAGACCAAGCTCTATCTGCGGGACCTCCCGACGCTGCTGCTCACCATCCTGCTGCCCACCGGGATCCTGCTGGTGCTCGGGCTGGTCCCGTCGTTCCGCGTACCGGACCCGAACTTCGGTGGGCGGTCCTTCCTCACGTACTTCACCCCGTCGCTGCTGGTCGCCTCGGTGGCGATGGTCGGGGTGAACGTACTCCCGTCGGTGCTGGCCACCTACCGCGAGCGCGGCATCCTGCGGCGGTTGGCGACCACTCCGGCGAGCCCGGCGGCGCTGCTGGTCGCCCAGCTCGTCCTGGCGCTCGCCGGGATCCTGACCAGCGCGGTGCTGCTCGCCCTGGTCGCCCGGTTCGCGTTCGGCTCGCCGTTGCCGCAGCGTCCCTGGGGGTTCGCCGCCGCCCTGGTCCTGGGTACGGCGGCGTTGCTGGCGCTGGGTCTGGTGATCGCGGCGGTGGCCGGCTCCGGCCGGTCGGCGCAGGCGATGTCGGTACCGCTGTTCATGGTGGTGATGTTCTTCGGCGGGGTCTACCTGCCCCGGTTCCTGCTGCCCGACGTGCTGGCCGACCTCGGTGCGTATCTCCCGCCCGGGGTGCAGGCGCTGTTGGACGCCTGGACCGGCACCGCACCGGACCCGCTGCACCTGGGGATAATGGCGGCGATCGCCCTGACGGCCGGCACCGTCGCGGCGAGACTGTTCCGCTGGCAGTGAACGGGGGCCGGATGACCAGCAGCGGCGAGACCGGCGACCGGCCACAGATCTGGCAGGAGCGGCTCTACCGGGTGCTGCCCTTCGGCGGGCTGGCCGTGGGCACTCTGTTGGCCGCTCTCGCGCCGACCCCGCGCAGTCTCCCGCTGACGGTCATCCTGCCCGTCGTCGCAGCCGCCGCCTGCTGGGTCGCCTGGTTCGTCACCCTGCATCCGGACTGGCACGACCGGCGGGGTCCGATGGCGTTCTTCTACGTGGGGCTGCTGGGGTTCGCCGCCACGCTGGTGATCGCCAGCCCGTGGTACGGCTTCTTCGCCTGGATCGGCTTCGTCTACGCGTTCTTCCTGCCGGGCCGGTGGCCGATGGCCGGAGTGGTCGTCACCGCCGTGTTGCTCGGCACCTCGCAGAGCGGCGGGCTGCCGTCGGTCTCCGCACACTGGCTGGTCTGGCTGGTGATGGTGCTGTTCAACCTGGTGGTCGCCGGGGGCGTGAGCTGGTTCGCCTTCGTCGCCGACCGGGAGGGTGAGAAGCGCAAGCGGCTGGTGGCGGAGCTGACCTCGGCCAACGAACGGCTCGCCGAGACCGTACGGGAGAACGAGGGGTTGCACGCACAGCTCATCACGCAGGCCCGGGAGGCCGGTGTGCGCGACGAGCGCCAGCGGATGGCCCGGGAGATCCACGACACCCTGGCCCAGGGGCTGACCGGCATCATCACCCAGTTGGAGGCGGCCGAGCAGTCCCGGGACCGTTCGGCCGACTGGCGGCGGCACGTGGACAACGCGCTGGACCTGGCGCGGGAGAGCCTCACCGAGGCCCGCCGCTCGGTCCGGGCCGTGCGCCCGGAGCCGCTGGAGACCGCTCGGCTGCCCGACGCGCTCGCCGAACTGGGCGGGCGCTGGTCGTCCCGGCACGGGGTGGCGGCCAGCGTCAGCACCACCGGCACGCCCCGACCGCTGCACCCGGAGATCGAGGTGACGCTGCTGCGGGCCGCCCAGGAGGCCCTGGCCAACGTGGCCCGGCACGCCGCCGCGTCCCGGGTCGGACTGACTCTGTCGTACATGTCGGATGTGGTGACGTTGGACGTCCGCGACGACGGGTCGGGGTTCGACGTCGACGGTGGCGTCGCACCGGACCGGGACGGCGGCTACGGTCTGACCGCGATGCGCCAGCGGGTGACCCGGGTCGGTGGTCGGCTGGCCGTCGAGTCCGAACCGGGTACCGGCACCGCCGTCTCGGCGTCCGTACCCGCCCTGCCCGGAGCCGCCGCATGACCGCCCCGGTACGCCTGCTCATCGTCGACGACCATCCGGTGGTCCGGGACGGGCTGCGCGGCATGTTCACCGGCGACCCCGGGTTCGAGGTGCTCGGCGAGGCGGCCGACGGTGCCGAGGCGCTGGCGCTGGCCGAGGCGTTGCGACCGGACGTGGTGCTGATGGACCTGCGGATGCCGGGCATGGACGGGGTGACCGCGATCGGGCGGCTGGCCGCCTCCGGCAGCCCGGCGAAGGTGCTGGTGCTGACCACCTACGACACCGACGCGGACGTGTTGCCGGCGATCGAGGCGGGTGCCACCGGCTACCTGCTCAAGGACGCGCCCCGCGAGGAGTTGGTCCGGGCGGTACGCGCCGCCGCCCGGGGCGAGTCGGTGCTCTCCCCCAGCGTCGCCGGACGGTTGATGGGGCGGCTGCGGACGCCGCGGACGCCCGCCGAGGAGCCGTTGAGTCAGCGGGAACTCGAAGTGCTCACGCTGGTCGCCCGAGGTTCGTCGAACCGCGAGGCCGCGGCCCGCCTGTTCATCAGCGAGGCCACCGTCAAGACGCACCTGCTGCACGTCTACGCCAAGCTCGGCGTCAACGACCGGGCGGCGGCGGTGGCCACCGCGTACGACCGGGGCCTGCTCACTCCCGGCGGGCGGTGACCGGTGCGCGCCGCCCGACTGATCTCGTTGCTGCTGTTGTTGCAGTCCCGGCAGGTGATGACGGCGGCGGAGCTGGCCCGCGAGTTGGAGGTCTCCGAACGCACCGTCTACCGGGACGTGGTGGCGCTCTCCGCCGCCGGGGTGCCGGTCTACGCCGACCGGGGGCCGACGGGCGGTTACCGGCTGCTCGGCGGCTACCGGACCCGGTTGACCGGGATGACCCGGGACGAGGCGGAGGCCCTCTTCCTGGCCGGGCTGCCCGGCCCGGCCGGGGAGATGGGACTCGCCGACGCGGTGGCCGCCGCCGAACTCAAGGTGCTGGCCGCGCTGCCGCCGAGTCTGCGCGACGCCCCGGCCCGCACCGGGCAGCGGTTCCACCTGGACGTGCCGGGCTGGTACCACCACCGGACCGCCCCGCCGGAGTGGCTGACCGAGCTGGCGGGCGCGGTCTGGCGGGACCGGGTGGTGACGCTGCGCTACCGGCGCGGGGAGCACGAGGTGACCCGCCGGGTCCGCCCGTACGGTCTCGTGCTCAAGAGCGGGACCTGGTATCTCGTCGCCCGGGTCGGCGAGGACGTCCGCACCTACCGGGTGGACCGGGTCACCGCCGTCGAGCCACACGGGGAGACCTTCGACCGGGAACCGGACTTCGACCTGGCGGCGCACTGGCAGCGGCAGGCCGCGTCGTTCCTGCGGAGCATGCTGCGGGCCGAGGTGACGCTCCGGCTGAGCCCGGTCGGCCTGCGCGTGCTCCGGCACCTGGTCGACGCCCCGTTCGGGTACGACGAGGCGGTCGCCGCCGCCGACGGACCCGACGACCAGGGCTGGTCGACGATCCGGCTGCCCGTCGAGTCCGTCGACGTGGCGTACGCCCAACTGCTCGGGCTCGGGCCGGAGGTGGAGGTCTGCGACCCGCCCGAGCTGCGCGCCCGGCTGGCCGAGGCGGCGGCCCGGACGGTCGCGCTCTACGCCACCGATCCTGCGCCGCCGACCGGCGAGGACTCCCGCCCCGGAACCGCCGGGGACAGCCGACCGTAGCCGCCGACCGGGTGCACCGCCGGTCGGCGGGCGAGGGGTCAGCGGTAGCCGGTGACGTCGGCGGGGCGACCGGCGTCGACCACCTCGCTGATGTAGCGGAAGGCGTCCGGCTGGCTGCCGTCGACGTCGGTGAAGCCGTACACCCGGGACAGTTCCCCGGCGGAGACGGACCGGCCGTTCCAGCGGTGCCGGTCGGAGTCGGTGGCGAGTGCGGCGACCGCCCGGCCGACGAAGGCCGGCGTCTCGGAGATGAGGAAGTGCGGGTCGGTCGCGACGCCGTCGCGCCAGGTCTCCTCGGTGACGCCGAAGTGCTCCAGCATCGCCTCGGACCGCAGCCATCCCGGGCTGAGCGCGACGGCCGTGCCGCCGTGCTCCTTCAGCTCGTGCGCCCAGATGAAGGCGAGCCGGTTGACCGAGGTCTTGGCCAGGTCGTAGAAGACCGACAACCGATAGTTCTCGTCATTGTACGCCTTCGTGCCGTCGCCGATCTCCACGACCAGTCCACCCGGACGGCGGATCAGCAGCGGCAGCGCGAAGTGGCTGGTGATCACGTGGGTCTCGACCGCCAGCCGCAGCGTCCGGAAACCGGCGTCGAGGGGCTGCTCCCAGACCGGCTTCTCCCAGGTGATCAGCGGGTCGGCACCCCACACGTCGTTCACCAGCACGTCGAGGCGGCCCTGCTCGGCGTCGATCCGCTCGACCAGGGCCCGCACCTCGTCCGGCACCAGATGGTCGGTCCGGACCGCGATCCCGGCGCCTCCGGCGGCGGTCACCAGCTCGGCGGTCTCCTCGATGGTCTCCGGCCGGTTCAGCTCGGAACGTGCCGCCCGGCTGCTGCGGCCGGTGGCGTACACGGTGGCACCGGCCGCGCCGAGTTGCACCGCGATCTGCCGGCCGGCGCCCCGGGTGGCCCCGGCGACCAGCGCCACCTTCCCCGTCAACGATGTCGTCATGACGGTCACGTTGCCAGCAATACCTGACAACCGACGTCAGCTTTGGCGACGACATCCCGCCGGCTCTCGACGACGAGCCGGACCGCACGGGGGCGGCGTCAGCCCACCGCCGTCAGTCCCGCCGCCGTCGACACCGTGCTGCCGTCAGCCCTGCCGGCGGCGTCCGCCGGGCCGGGCACGGGCGGAGAAGGCCGCCGCTCCGGAGCGCGCCCCGCCGGCAGGGACCGCACCGGCTCGGGCCGACTGCGACCGTCCGCCCTGGGAGCGACCGGAACCGGCCTGCGTCCCCTGGGCCCGGCCCGCACCGGTCTGGGTCTCCGGGGAGCGGCCCGGGCTGCTCTGCGCCCCACGTGACCGCCCGGCACCCGCCTGGCCGCCGTGGGACCGGCCGGTGCCGGGCTGTGCCGTCTGGGATCGGGCCGCACCGCTCTTGGCCGGTGCCGACGTGCCACCGCGACGGCCGCCCCGGTTCGACCGTGGCTCGCGTACCGGCTCGGCGGACTCCACCGGCTGGGCGACCAGCGTCCGCTCCCCCGGGGCGATCTCGCGCAGCAACGCGTCACCTGGACGCAGCCGGGTGGTGGTCGCCCGGATGCCCGCCTTGCGGGTCAGTTCCCGCACCTCGGACGCCTGCTGGTCGGTCATCAGAGTGACGACCGTGCCGGCCGCCCCCGCCCGGGCGGTACGACCCGACCGGTGCAGGTACGCCTTGTGCTCGGCGGGCGGGTCGGCGTGCACCACCAGGGCCACGTCGTCGATGTGGATGCCCCGGGCGGCGATGTCGGTGGCGACGAGTGTCTGCACCTCGCCGTCGGAGAACGCCTGGAGGTTGCGGGCCCGCGCCCCCTGGGCCAGGTTGCCGTGCAGTTCCACGGACTTCACCCCGGCGGCGACCAGGCGACGGGTGAGCGTCTTGGCCCCCCGCTTGGTGCGGGTGAACACCACGCTGCGACCCGGCGTGGCGACCAGGTCGACCAGCACGGCGAACCGCTCGTCGGCGAGCACGTGCAACACGTGGTGCGTCATCGCGGTGACCGGGGACCGCGCCGAGTCGACACTGTGCGTGACCGGGTCGGTGAGGAACCGGCGGACGAGCACGTCGACACCGGCGTCCAGGGTGGCGGAGAAGAGCAGACGCTGACCGCCGCGCGGGGTCTGGTCCATCAACCGCCGTACGGTGGGCAGGAAGCCCAGGTCGGCCATGTGGTCGGCCTCGTCGAGCACGGTGATCTCGACCGCGTCCAGGTGCGCGTGGCCCGCGTCGACGTGGTCGGCGAGGCGGCCCGGACAGGCCACCACCACGTCGACCCCGGCACGAAGGCCCTTGATCTGCGGGTTGGCGGCGACACCGCCGAAAACGGTCATCGTGCGCAGCGACAGTGCCTGCGCCAGCGGTGCCATCACGGCGTCGATCTGGGAGGCCAGCTCACGGGTGGGCGCGAGGATCAGCGCCCGGGGACGCCCGGCCCGTCGGGGCGCGGGGGTGGCCGCCAGGCGGGTCAGCACCGCAAGCACGAAGGCGTACGTCTTGCCCGAACCGGTGCGGCCACGGCCGAGCACGTCGCGTCCGGCGATCGCGTCGGGCAGCGTCGCCGCCTGGATCGGGAACGGCCGGTCCACCCCGGCCGCGGCGAGGACGCTGGTGAGCGCCTCGGGCACGCCGAGGTCGGCGAAGGTGGAAGTGGTCGAGGAGGTGTTCTGCTGCTGTGGGCGGCGTGCCGCCATGAATGCTCCGAACGTCGAAGAGAGATCCCGCCCGGCGCTGACCGCTTACCGGTCGCGGCGCGTGGCCTGGGAACATCGAGCCGGCCCGCCAGGACAGGGCCGCAAGGTCAGTCTACCCCCTGCCGCCCGCCGACGTGTGGGAGCACGATCCGCTCAGGTGGCGACGTCCTGCCACTTGCGCTGGCCGTCCATCCATGCTCCGGCCAGGATCTCCGCCGACCGCAGACCAGGACACGGGATGATCTTCGACCCGCCGGCGCCGCCGCCGGCCCGGGCCTCGACCTCCCACGACTCGCCGTCGGTGCGGATGTACACGTCGCGACGGCCTCGCACGGTGCGGTCGCCGTTCCACCAGTGACGCTCGGTTCTCACCCACAGACCGTACAGCAGAAATCGCCACCGAAGATGAGATGATCTTGTAATCTGTCATGTCGATCGGGTAAAGGATGCCGAGGCCGGGCGGCAGGCGCTAGTCGGACAGGCGGATGCGTACCCGGCGGTTGGCCCGGCCCTTGCTCTCGACCTTCACCACTCGGACCTGGCCGATCTGCGCCGTCGAGGCGACGTGGGTGCCCCCGTCGGCCTGCACGTCCAACCCGACGATGTCGACGATGCGCACCTCGGCCTCGTCCGGCGGGATCAGGTTCGACTGGGTGCGGATGATGTCCGGCAACGCCAACGCCTCGGCACGCGGCAGCACCCGGGTCGCCACCGAACGGTCGGCCGCCACCTCGGCGTTGACCAGCTCCTCGATGCGGGCCTTGAAGTCCGGCGGCACCTCGGGCAGGTTGAAGTCCATCCGGGCCTCGCCGGGTTCCATGTTGCCGCCGGTGACCAACGCACCGAAGTCGCGGAAGACCACCCCGCAGAGCACGTGCAACCCCGAGTGGGTACGCATCAACCGACTGCGCCGCTCGTCCTCCACCGCGCCGGTGACCGTGCCGCCGACCGGCGGGAACGGGTCACCCTCGGCGGGGATCAGCCAGAGATCGTCGCCCTTGCGGGTGCCCACGATCCGGGTCTGCACCCCCTGCCACAGCAGAACGCCGTGGTCCGGCGGCTGGCCGCCACCGCCCGGGTAGAAGGCCGAACGGTCCACCACGATGCCCTGCTCGGGGTCGCTGTGCAGGACGGTGCACTGCCACTCGCGCAGGGTCGGGTCGGCCAGGTCGAGGCGGTGGGTGCGGCCATGGTGTGTGACGCCCATGACAGCGCAGGCTACCCGTTCAGGAACTCGGAGATCCGTGCGCGGAGATCGGCGCGTTCCGTCCACAGCACGCCGGGGCGTTCGTACCGGTGCAGGATGGCGCCCGGCAGCACGGCGGCCAGCTCCTCGGCCACCTCCACCGGGTGCAGGTCGTCGCCCTCGGCGGCGATCACCAGGGCCGGTGCGGTCACCGCCGCCAACGCCCGGGCGTCCGGCAGCGGCACCTGCCCCGGCAGGTCGGCCAGTCCGTCGGCGAGTCCGTCGCGGAGCAGGTGATCGAGCCGCTGCCGCAGGTACGCCCAGCCGGCCGGAGTGTTGCGTACGGCCGGCGGCATCTCGACCGAGACCACCTCGGCCACCGCCGAGGCGTCCCCGTCCGCCACCGCCGCGAGCAGCTCGGTCAGCCGGGCGTGGGCCAGCGGTCCCCGGGGCCGGTCCAGTGCGGCGGGCAGGAAGAAGACCAGCCGGTCGAAGCGGTCCGGGCTCTCCACGAGCAGGCGACACAGTGCGCCCGCGCCGAGGCTGACCCCGAAGGCGCGGGTGGCACCGCTGAGATCGGCGACGGCGCGCAGGTCCCGGGCGAGGTCGAGGTAACTCCACGGACCGTCCGGCGCGTCCGAGCGGCCGTGGCCACGGAACTGGAAGAAGACCTTGCGCCCGGTGACTCCACTGCCGAACGGGCGGGTGGTGGCGATGCCGTTGCCGAACCCGTGCGCGAACACGGTGACCGGGTCACCGACGCCGGTGACCAGCCGCTCCAGGCGTACGCCGTGCGGGGTGTCGACCAGCTCGGTGTCCGGGTCGGGCAGCGGCGGGCGGCCGGTGCGCGGTGCGCCCGGCCCCGGCCCGCAGGTGCGAGGTCCGCCGTCCGGTGGAGGTGGCCAGCGGAAGGCCCTCACCAGGATCCTCTACCGTCGCCCAGTTCACGCAGGCCGACGCGCACGTCGAGCAGGTAGATGAGGGCGGCGGCGACACCGATCAGCCCGAAGATGCTCAGCGTGCTGCGGGTCAGCAGGGTCAGCAGGGTGGTGACCGCCAGGATCGCGATCCACCCACCCTTCGGCAGGGTGCCGATGGCGGGGAAGGCGTCGGAGCGCTGGGTGACGGCGTGCACGAGTGCGACCCCCTGCACGACCAGCGCGAACACGAACAGGATCAGTTCGATCACGTAGCGGACGTCGAAGACGAAGATCGGCGCGGCGTTGGCCATGACGGCAAGCTTATGCTGGCGACCCCGGTCCCGTCCGACAGGACGATGACCGGGGTCGCCGTGGTCGATGTGTCTGCCGTGGTCACTCGCCCGCGGGGCGGGTCCGCTTCGTGGCGCGGGGCAGCTTCGCCGACGGCGTGGTCTTCTTGGCGGCGGCCGTCTGCCGGGTGCCCGCCTTGGCCGGGGTGGTCTTCTTGGCCACGGCCTTCCCGGCAGCCGGCTTGGCCTCCACGATCTCGGCGACCTCGGCCGGGCTGGGCACCTCGGCCGGCTTGCGCGGCGACACCGGCTCGGCGTCCGGCGTGATCGCGGCGGGCTCCACCGTGGCGTCGGTGGCCTCGATGTCGGCGTTGACCGTCTCGGCGGCCTCCATCACGCCCGCCCCGACGACCCGCTCACCGTGCGCGACCAACGCGCCGTACGCGGCCAGCGCCCGCTCCTGGGCGGCGTGCGCACCGGCGACGACCACGGCGGCGTTGCGGGTGGCCAGCTCGCGCAGCCGGTCCAGGTCGGCGGCCTCGCGCAGCTTCTGCACGTCGGCGGCCTCGCGCAGCTTCGCCGGGTCGGCGACCTCGCGCAGCCGGTTCAAGTCGGCCGCCTCGCGCAGCCGGTTGAGGTCGGCCGGCGTGGCCTTCTGCCGCAGCGACTCGGCGGTCTGGTTGGCGTTGCGCAGCGCGTCGTTGGCCTTCTGCCGCAGCTCGAACCCGGCGACGACGGCCTTGCCACCGAGGTCGCTCACGACTCGGCCACCGTCGGCGGTGACCCGGTCACGCAGCTCGCCGACCACGGTCGGCAGTCGCCGCAACTGCTTCAGGGCGAGGTCGCCGGCACCGGCGGCGGCATAGAGCGGGGCGGGGATCCGGTCGGTCTTCGGCTGGGTCATGACTTCTCCTCCTGGGCCGCGGCAGCGGCCTTGCGGACCACCGTGCGGGCGGCCTTCTTGGCTGGGGTGCGGGTCGGCGCGGGGGCCGGACCGGCCTCCGTCACGGCGACCGATTCGAGGACGGCCTCGGTCGGCGATCCCTCGGCGGTGGTGGGACCGGTGGCGGCCAGGTTCGCCACGTCGGGCGAGGTGAGGTCGGGTACGTCGTTCGCGGCGTTCGTCCCGCCGGCCGCCTCGGTGTCGGCGCTGCTCTCCCGGGCGGCGTCCGCCGCGGCGGTGGCGTCGGCGAGCCGGGCGTTCTCCCGACGGAACGTCTCGTAGATCTGGGTCAGGGACTGCTTCTGGGCCATGGTCAGGTCGGGGTCGACCGCGATGGCCGCCAGTACGCCCTGACCCTCCTTGTCGTCGAGGAGCCCGGCGCGCAGGTACATCGCCGGGGTGGAGACCCGCAACGCGCTGGCGAGCTGCTGGAGCACCTCGGCGCTGGGGCGGCGCAGGCCCCGCTCGATCTGGCTCAGGTAGGGGTTGCTCACCCCGGCCTGCTCGGCGAGCTGCCGCAGTGAGATCTTCGCGTTCCGCCGCAGGTCACGAATGAACCCGCCGACGTCGGGAAGGTCCTTGGAAGTGGCCATGACTCCACGCTAACCGGCCCTGCTAGCTACTGCAAGCAAAACGCTAGCCCCAGTTAGCAAGGTCTCAGGGTGCGGGTTTGCGCCCGCGCGCGGGCGGTCGTACCGTCTCGCCGTGACCAAGATCGAAGTGAATGGCGCACGGCTGGCGTACGACGAGACGGGCTCCGGATCGCCGGTCGTCCTGCTGCACGCCGGCATCGCGGACCGCCGGATGTGGCACGCGCAGCTCGACGCGCTCGCCGTCCGGCACCGGGTGATCGCCGTCGACCTGCGGGGTTACGGCGAGTCCGAGTTGCCGGACACCGCCTTCGCCCACCATGACGACGTGGCCGGGCTGCTCGACGCACTCAACCTGCCCCGGGCCGCCCTGGTCGGCTGCTCGTTCGGCGGCGCGGTGGCGATCGACACCGCCCTGGCTTACCCGACGCGGGTCAGCGCACTCGGCCTGCTCGGCACCGCCGTCTCCGGCCACGAGTGGTCCGAGCAGACGAACGACCTCTGGGAGAGCCTCGTCGGCGAGGTGGACCCGGAGGACTTCGCCGCCACCGCCGCCGGTGAGGTGCGGTTCTGGGTGGTCGGCCCGGAACGGGACCCGGCGGACGTCGACCCGCACCTGGTGGCCTTCGCCACCGCGATGGACGAACGCGCCCTCGCCGCCGAACTGGCGCTCAGCGCGGTCGACATCGCCGAACTGGATCCGCCGGCCACCGGGCGGCTCGACGAGCTGACCATGCCCGTGCTGGTCATGGCCGGCGCGGCGGACGTACCCGACATCCGGCACCTGGCCGACCGCATCGCGGCCGAGGCCCCGCAGGCGGTACGCCTGCCCGACGTGCCGTACGCCGCTCACCTGCTCCCCCTGGAGCGCCCGGCGCCGGTGAACGCCGCCCTGCTCGACTTCCTGCCCGCGGTGTAGGGATGAAAGGAAGGGCCCCCTGCTAACGCCTGCGGTAGAGCAGGGGTCCCTTCCTCACCACTCAGCCGGCGGCGAACGACGACGGCCGCCGACGTGTCACCAGAGCGGACGGACGGCGCCGACCGGCAGGCCGCCGCCGAAGAGCGGCACCTCGGCGAACTCCGCCAGCACCGGCGCGTCGACACGGAGTCGACGCAGCGCGGAGACCAGCACCGGCATCCGGGGACGACCGGCGCCGTCGTCGATCTTCAGGGCCACCGCGCCGACACCGGGCAGCGCGGCGGCGATCACGCCCTCCGCGCCCACCTTCGCCAGCAGCCCCGGTACGCCACGCATCAGCCGGGTGTCGTCGGCCTCCGTGCCACCGACGATCTCCGGATGCCCGCGCATGGCGTCGGCCACCGTACGCGCCGCCGTGCCCTCCTCCGCCGTCACCAGCCGCAGGTACGCCCCGGCCAGCCCGGTCAACGAGGCCGACAGCACCGGCGCGCCACAGCCGTCCACACCGACCGCCACGGCCGGCTCACCGGTCGACTCCTCGACCGCGTCCCGTAGCCGCCGCTGGAGCGGGTGCTCCGGCCGCCAGTACCCCTCCAGCGGCCAACCGGCGGCACGGCAGGTCAGCAGCATCCCGGCGTGCTTGCCGGAACAGTTCATCTGGATCCGGGTGGGACCGCCGCCGGCACGCAGCACCGCCTCGCGGGCCTGCTCGCCGACCGGCAACTCCGGCGGGCAGTGCAGCGCGTCCTCGCCCAGGCCCGCGGTGGCGAGCAGCGCGGCGACCCGGGCCAGGTGGAACTCCTCCCCCGCGTGGCTGGCCGACACCAGGGCCAGGTCGGCCGAGCCGGTCAGCGGCAGCCCGGAGTCGATCATCCCGACCGTCTGCATCGGCTTGTTCGCCGAACGCGGGAAGACCGGCGCGGTCACGTCACCCGCCGCGGCGACCACCGCGCCGTCGGCGTCGAGCACCACCACCGATCCCCGGTGTACGCCCTCCACGAACCCGGACCGGACCACCTCGGCGAGGGCCACGCCGCCCTCGTACGTCTCTCCCACAACGTGGACGGTACCGACGAGGTGGGGTGGGCCGGCACCGGGGTGAGCAGGGACGCCACCTCCGGGTGTACAGCAACGGTGGGGAGTTCTCCCCTTACATTCCGAGCATCTCGCGCGCCTCGGCCGTGGTCATCGGCGGACGCTGCGCAAGCTGGGCGAAGCCGACCGCGCGGGCGACGAGCTGCATGTTGGACTCCACCGGCCGCCCCTTGGCGTACGTGATCGTGTCCTCCATGCCGACCCGCAGGTGACCACCGGCCGAAAGCGAGGCGAGCAGCACCGGGATGCTGGTGCGGCCGACACCGGTCGCCGAGAACGTCGTCCCCTCCGGCAGATCCCGCAGCATCTGCTGAGCCGCCACCAGGGTCGCCGTGGTGCCCGGCATCCCGCCCGGCACCCCCATCACGAAGTCGACGTGCACGTGCCCGCCGTGCGGCAGCCCGTACCGACCGAGCAGCCGCTGCAACGCGGTCAGGTGGCCGAGGTCGAAGATCTCGTACTCGGGCACGACGCCCCGCTCCTGCATCCGGGTGTGCAGGTCGACGATGAACTCCCACCGGTTGAGGAAGACGTCGTCGCCGAAGTTGACCGTGCCCATGGTGCACGAGGCCATGTCCGGTCCCGCCTCCAGCACGGCCAGCCGGTCGGTCTCCGGGTCGGTGACCGCCCCGCCGGTGGAGAGCTGCACGATCAGGTCGGTGCTCTCCCGCAGCGCCGCCACCGTCTCCCGCAGTCGTCCCTGGTCCAGCGTCGGGCGCGCCTGGCCGTCACGGATGTGGACGTGGATCACGGAGGCACCCAGCGCCTCGCACTCCTTGGCGGTGAGCAGCAGCTCGTCCAGGGTCACCGGCAGCGCCGGCACCTCCGTCTTGGCCGACTCCGCGCCGGTGGGGGCAACCGTGATCAACGTCGCTGTCGTCATGCCGGCGATCCTAGAACCCCGAGCCCGGCCTTCGGCGCAGGCAGGTGCCGTCAGCGCGAGCGGGGAGCGTCGGCGTGAGCAGGTGCCCTCAGCGCGAGCGGGGAGCCGGTGTGAGCAGGGGACCCCTGCTATGCAGCAGGCGTTAACAAGGTGCCCTTCCTTACATCACGTCGATGGCGGCGGTGCTCTCGCCGACCCGCAGCGTGGCGTCGTCGGCGACCGAGCGCTTCACCACGGCCAGCGCGATCTGGCCCTGCTCGTGGTGGTGCACGGCGGTGCCGACGAAGCCGACCGTCCGGTCGTCGAGCGTGATCGGGGTACCGGCGGCCGGAAGCTGGTCGGTCATCACCCCGTCCAGGTGCAGCAGGACCAGCCGACGCGGCGGACGGCCCATGTTGTGCACCCGGGCGACCGTCTCCTGCCCCCGGTAGCAGCCCTTGTCGAGGTGCACGGCGGGGGCGATCAGGTCCACCTCGGCCGGGATCGTGCGGTGATCGGTGTCGACGCCGACCCGGGCCCGATGGGCGGCGACCCGCACCGCCTCGTACGCCCACAGCCCGGCGGGCCGCACACCGCCGTCGCGCAGCCGGTGCACCACCTGGTCCATGGCGGCCCGGGGCACCAGCAGGTCCACCCCGAGCGGCACCCGGCGAGCCCATCCGCCACCGGGCAGCGGCTTGACGTCGTACCGGGCGGTCGGGCGGGCGGGCAGCTCACCGGAGCGGAACTTGGCCCCCGGTACGCCGAGCACCTCGGGCTCGGCGAGCGGCGGCACGTCCAGCAGGGCCAGCGCGTCGGGTGCCTTCGGTCCGACCAGGGACAGCAGCGCGTACTCGGCGGTGGCGTCGCGGGGCTCGACCCGGCTGAAGAAGCGCATCTTCTCCAGGTAGCCCAGCAGGCTCCCGGTGGCGCCGGGCTCGGTGTCCAGCCAGGTGGTGTCGCCGTCCTCGGTCACCATGGCGTGCTGCTCGACGTGCCCGTGCGGCGAGAGCACCAGCAACTCGGTGCCCTGCCAGGGCCCCAGGTCGGCCAGGTGTTGGGTGGTGAGCGTGTGCAGCCAGGAGATCCGCTCCGCGCCCGGCACCGCGACGACGCCCCGGTGCGAGCGGTCCACCAGGCCGACCTCGGTGTCCAGCAGCCGCTGCTCACGCATCGGGTCGCCGTAGTGCGCGGCCACCGACCGTACGCCGGCCGCCACGTGCGCCGGTTCCGGCTGGTCCCGGCTGGCCTCGTCGATGCTCTCCACGGCCACTGCGCCCGCGATGTCGATCATTTCTGGTCCCCGTCTCCGTCTCCGCACCGTTCACACACGCCGAAGAAGGAGACGTGGCCGATGTCGACCCGGAAGCCACGCTCGGCCGCCAACTGGTCGGCCAGCGGGCGCAGCAGCTCGGGTTCCATCTCGTCGATCGCGCCGCACTCCCGGCAGACCAGGTGGACGTGCTGGTCCTCACCGGCGGCGTGGTAGGTCGGCGACCCGTGCGACAGATGGGTGTGGGTGACCAGGCCGAGCCGCTCCAGCAGCTCCAGCGTGCGATAGATGGTGGTGATGTTGACACCGGCGGCGACCTCGCGGACCGCCGTGTGCACCTGCTCCGGGGTGGCGTGCCCCAGGTCCAGCACCGCTTGCAGGATCAGCTGCCGCTGCGCCGTCAGCCGCAGCCCACGGGCGCGGAGCAGTTCCGCCAGGGAGGATTCGGACACCCTCCGATCATAGTTCGGAGATGCGCGTACCTCCGGTCACGGGCGTCGGCACTAGGCTCGGCCGCATGGTGGCGTCGCGGATCGGCGTACTGGGCCAGGGCCTGCGACCGCCCGGCGAGCCGCTGCTGCGCGGCGACGACCTCGGCGTCCTGCACGGCGACGGACTGTTCGAGACCATGCACCTGCGCGGCGGTCGGCCGTGGCTACGGCAGGAGCACCTGGCGCGGATGCGGGCCGGCGCAGCCGCCGTCGAGCTCCCCCTGCCTCCCGACGCCGACCTGATCGCGCTGCTCGACGACGTCGCCGCCGACTGGCCGACCGAGGTCGAGGGCGCGCTCCGGCTGGTCTGCACCCGCGGCCCCGAGGGCGGCGGAGGACCCACCGTGTACGCGACCCTCGCCGAGGTGCCGGCGGCGGCTCGGCAGGCCCGCCGGGACGGGGTTCGGGTGGCCACGCTTCCGCTCGGCGTACCCGCACAGGCCCGGCCGGAACTCCACTGGCTCCCCGCCGGCCTCAAGTCGACCTCGTACCGGGCGAGCACCGCCGCCCGCCGCTGGGCCGCCCGGACGGGCGTGGACGACGTGCTCTGGGTCTCCTCCGACGGGTACGTGCTGGAGGGGCCGACCGCCAACGTGGTCTGGCTGGACGGGGACACCCTGTGCACCGTGCCCGCCCGGCACACCGGCATCCTGCCCGGCACCACCGTCGCGTGGCTGCTGGCGCACGCCGCCGAGCTGGGCTGCACGGCCGACGAGCGGATGGTCACCCCGGCCGGGCTGCGGACCGCCGACGGCGTCTGGCTCACCTCGTCGGTACGCGGCGCGGTGGCGGTGCGCAGTCTGGACGGGATTCCGCTGCCGCCCGGTACGCGTACCGGGGCGGTGCAGGAACTGCTCGGTTTCCCGCTGCCCTGACGGCCGACCCGCACCGGGCCGACCCGGCCGACGGGGCCGGACGGCTCAGCCGGCCACCCGGATCAGGCGTGCCGACAGGTGCGGCGAGAGCGGCTGACCGACCGCGGCCATGTCCTGCGCGTACAGCAGCGCCCCCTCGACGATGCCGAAGAGCCGGTGCCCGGCCGTCACCTCCTTGGCGGTGGCGCTGCGCACCACCGCGTCGGTGACGAACTCGATCTGCGTGCCCTTGCGCCGCCCGACGTGCAGCTCCATCACACCGGTGGGGACGGTCAGCAACGCCTCCAACTCGTCGGTGACCCGGTCACCGTCGAGCACCGGACGCCACCAGCCGACCTCCCGACCGGCCGGACGCACCGGCTGGCTCTGCTCGTCGAGGATCCACGCCCGCGACTCGTAGTGCAGGAAGGGCCGGCCGTCGTGACTGATCCGGATCTCCTGGGCGAAGTCGAAGTCCTCGATGGTGGGGAAACCGCCCCGGCCGCGTCCCCGCCAGACGCCGACGTACGGCAGCAGCCCGTCCAGGCTCGGGTGCAGCTTCGGTCCGACCCGCAGGTCGTGACTCTCCTCGAAGGGGTACGGCTCGACCGGCGGCGCGTTCAGCCACGGCGGCGGTGCCAGCGGATTGTCGTCCGACGCGCTCGCGCTCACTGTTTCCCTCTCGCTATGAGGACCGCCACGTACACCAGACCACCGGCGAGTGCGCCAAGGCCGGCGACCAGCAGGCTGACGAACCCGATCTCGGTGACCATCCGGGTCATCTTATGCTGGACGGCATGGCCCGCTCTCTCGTCGTCAAGGCCACCGCCGGCGCCGACGCGCCGGAGCGTTGCGCCCAGGCGTTCACCGTCGCCGCCACCGCTGCGGCGGCCGGCGTGCACGTCTCGCTCTGGCTCACCGGTGAGTCGACCTGGTTCGCGTTGCCCGGTCGCGCGCAGAACTTCGAGCTGCCGCACTCCGCGCCGCTGGCCGAGCTGTTGCACGTGATCCTGGCCACCGGCACGGTGACCGCCTGCACCCAGTGCGCCGCCCGCCGGGACATCGGCACGGACGACGTGATCCCCGGGGTACGGATCGCCGGTGCCGCCGTCTTCGTGGAGGAGACGATGGCCGAGGGCGCACAGGCGCTCGTGTACTGAGGGCAGCGCGCCGGAACCAGCCCGACAACTCGGACTAATGCCTACGATTCGGGTGTGACCGAGGCGACCGAGCAGTTCTTCGCGGCTTTGCCCGCCCGCGCCCCGGAGGTACTCCGGTCCCCCGTGGCGGGCACGCTCCGGATCGACCTCAGCCTGGACGGGCGCACCGAACACTGGCTGGTCCGGATGCGGCCGGGCGCGGCCGAGGTGAGTCAGGGCCCGGATTCCGCCGACGCCGTCTGGTACTGCGGCGTGCACCTGTTCGACCGACTGGTCACCGGCCAGGCGCAGAGCATCTCCGCGGTGTTCCGCAACGAGAGCACGTACACCGGGGACGTGGTCCTGTTCCTCGCCTTCCGGCGCTTCTTCCCACCGCCACCGGGCACCCGGGACCCGCGCGAGGTGGCCCGCGAGCACGTCAGGCGGACCCGGTGAAGGAACTCGTCAGCATCCTGGACGGCAACACCTTCCTGGTCAGCGACAGACGCGGCGACATCGAGCCGGCGATCGACTTCCCCACCGGCCTGTTCTCCTTCGACACCCGCTTCCTCTCCACCTGGCTGCTGCTGCTCGACGGCGAGCGGCTGCACGCGCTGTCGATGGACGACTCGGAGTCGCACCAGACCCGGTACTTCCTGGTGCCGGGCGAGCCCACCCACTTCCTGGACGCCAAGGTCTCGGTGATCCGCAGCCGGGCCATCAGCGGCAGCTTCGAGGAGGAGCTGACCGTGCTCAACCATTCCGGGCAGCCGATGAGGTTCACCGTCCGGATGGAGATGGGCGCCGACTTCGCGGACCTCTTCGAGATCAAGGACACCCAGCGCAAACGCGGGCAGCACACCGCCAGCCCCGGTGAGAACGCGCTGCGTCTGGACTACCGCCGGGAGGCGTTCCACCGGGAGACCGTGATCAGCAGCAGCGCACCGGCCGAGGTCGACCCGACCGGGATGACCTTCCCGATCGAGATCGGGCCACACGGCGAGTGGACCACCCGGCTGACGGTCGCGACCACGATCTACGGCGCTCGTGGCGAGGACGTCCGCAACCAGCTTCCCTTCTCCGGCAGCCGGACGACCGCCCTCATCCAGGCCGAGCACGCCGAGTTCATCGCCAAGGCACCGAAGCTGAGCTGCGACTACCAACCGCTGACCGAGGCGTACCGGCGCAGTCTCGACGACCTGGCCGCGCTCCGGTACGAGTCGATCGCGCTCGGCGTCCGGCTGCTGGCCACCGGACTGCCCTGGTTCATGACCCTGTTCGGCCGGGACAGCATCATCACCTCGCTCCAGGTCCTGCCGTTCCAACCGGAGCTGATCCCGCCGACGCTGACAATGCTGGCCGGTCTCCAGGGCCACCGGCTGGACGACTTCCGCGACGAGGATCCCGGCAAGATCCTGCACGAGCTGCGCTACGGCGAGAGCGCCGGTTTCGAGGAACAGCCGCACTCGCCCTACTACGGCGCCGCCGACTCGACTCCGCTGTTCGTGATCCTGCTCGACGAGTACGAGCGGTGGACCGGCGACGTGGCGTTGGTCAAGCGTCTGGAACTGGCCGTGCGGGCCGCGCTGGCCTGGATCGACACGTACGGCGACCTGCTCGGCACCGGCTACCTCTGGTACCAGACCCGCAACCCGAAGACCGGCCTGGAGAACCAGTGCTGGAAGGACTCGTGGGACGCGATCTCCTACTCCGACGGTCGGTTGCCGAGCTTCCCCCGGGCCACCTGCGAACAGCAGGGCTACGCGTACGACGCCAAGCTGCGCGGCGCCCGGATGGCACGGCTGTTCTGGAACGACCCGGAGTACGCCGACCGGCTGGAACGGGAGGCCGCCGAGCTGAAGGAACGGTTCAACCGGGACTTCTGGCTGCCCGAGAAGGAGTACTACGCGCTGGCCCTGGACGCCGACGGCACGCCGGTGGACGCGCTCAGCTCCAACATCGGGCACCTGCTCTGGAGCGGCATCGTCGAGGAGTCGAGGGCCCGGCGGATCGCCGACCACCTGGTCGGGCCGCGCCTCTTCTCCGGCTGGGGCGTCCGTACCCTCGCCGACGACCAGGGGCGGTACAACCCGATCGGCTACCACGTCGGCACGGTCTGGCCGTTCGACAACTCGATCATCGCCTGGGGCCTGTGGAAGTACGGCTTCCGCGAGCAGGCCGGGCAGATCTGCGAGTCGATCCTGGCGGCGGCGCGCTACTTCGACGGTCGGCTGCCGGAGGCGTTCGCCGGGTACGAGCGTGACCTCACCGAGTATCCGGTGCAGTATCCGACCGCGTGCAGCCCACAGGCGTGGTCGGCGGGGACACCGCTGATGCTGCTGCGGGTGATGCTCGGGCTCGAACCGCAGGGCGAGCACCTGATCATCGACCCACACGTGCCGCAGGGCATCGGGCGCGTCGAGTTGCTGGACATCCCCGGCCGCTGGGGCCGTGCGGACGCGCTGGGCCGCAGCCGCAGGCGGGACGACGGGAACGGTCAGCCGGTGTAGGGGTCAGCCGGCGCAGCCGGTGGTGGCGGCGAGCACCACCTCGTCCGCGCCCAGGTCGGCGAGGACCGCGACGCCGTCGCGCCGGAAGGCGTACACCTCATCGGTGTCGACCACCGGCGTGCCGCCCGCCAGCGGTGCGAGCGTGGCCTGCGGCGACGCGGGCAGCGCACCGACAGCGGACCGGACGGTACGCGCCGACCCGCCGCCCGGACACGGCGCGGCCACCACCTCGTCGGGCCCGGTCGCCGTGCTGCCGAGCGTCCGCAGCGCCTCGGTCAGGGCACCGACCTCGGCGCCGGTGGCGTCCGCGCCCGGCGCGGAGTAGCCGTCGCCGACCATCCGGCACCCGGTGTCGGCGGTCAACCGGATCCGGCCGTCGGCGACGGGTCGCCCCAGCACGGTGACGAACTCGCCCGCGTCGGCGCGCAGCCGGGGCCCCTCGGAGGTGACCCGGACCCCGGCCCGCCACACCGTGGGCAGCCGGTCGGAGATCTCCTCGAGCGCGGCCCGTTCCTCACCCACCGGCACCGCCAGGTCGACGGCGCGGACCAGCTCGGCGCCCTCGGCGAAGGGGGTGATCCGGCAGCCCCGGTCCACCTCGGGGGCGACCAGCGCGGGCACCGCACCCCAGCTCGCCGCCACCAGCTCGCCGACGGCGGCGTCCACCACCGGGCCGGCCTCCGCGAGGGTGCGCTGCTCGCGGACGGTCGGCGGATCGTTTCGGGCGGAGCGCCAGGTCAGACCGGCGAGCAGCACCGCCCATGCCACGGTCGCCACGATCAGCCAGCGCGGCCACCGGGGTTCGGGGGCCGGGGGCCGGGGACCTGCGGGCGGGGGAAACCCCGTCTGGACAGCGCCGCTCACCGGGTCATGGTGTCACGCGCGGTGTACCGCCTCGCCGGGACGCCCGTCGGCGGCCTCCGGCGGAGGGCTCAACCGGTAGCCCACCCCACGGACCGTCTGCACCTGCGGGCCGTCGGGCAGCGCCCGCAGCTTGCGCCGCAGCCGTTTCACCGCCGAGTGCAGGATCGCGGTGTCGCCGAGGTACGCGCCGCCCCAGACGGAGGCGAACAGCCGCTCGTAGCTCCAGAGCGCGAGCGGCGGGCTCATCAGCCGGGCCAGCAGCTCCCGTTCGGTACGCGTCAGGCCCACCGGCGCACCCCGCCAGGTGACCAGGTGCCCGGCCCGGTCCACCACGAGATCGCCCCAGCTCGTCGGTCGGCCGGTCGGCTCGTCGGTCGACCCGGCGGGCTCGGCCAGCGGAGCCGGGAACATCGCGCGCAACTGCGCGAGGTCACTACAGATCACCACCGGCCCGACGCCGTCCAACCGCTGCACCACCCGGTGCCGTACGGACGCGTCGGAGCTGACGCAGACCAGGATCGGTATCTCCTCAACGGACACGTTGCCTCCCCCGAGAGCACCGTGCTGACCTGCGACTTTCCACCAGTCGCCAACGACAGTCACCGATGGAGCCCCCGCCTGAAGACTAACGGTCAGGATCCCGCCCCGTCACTGACCGAGTACTGACCGACGCCGTCCATTGATCACTGACTGTCGGGGCAAGAGCATGACTCTCAGCGGGCGGGCGCTCACCATCAGCCACCCACATCGCCTCGTCCGCTCCGCGACGTCGCATTCCGGCGCGCGGGTCTCCGGCCCCGAACGGATCGGGTCCGACGACGTGGGGGAGGAACCTTGTTCACACGACCATCCGCACGGTCACCACGGTGGCGGGCGGTGACGCTGCTGGCCGCCGCCGTACTCGCGGTCACCGCCCAGCCCGCCGTGGCCGCGCCGGCCTCGCAGCCGACGGCACACCGGGCCGCCGTCGACCAGGGGCTGCTCGACCGGTTCGGCACCGCGTCGACCGCGACGTTCCTGGTGTACCTGCGCGAGACCGCCCCGCTGGCCGACACCGCCCGGCTGCGCGACGCCGACCGCCGGGCGGACGAGGTGCACCGGCTGCTGACCGACACCGCCGGCCGTACCCAGCGGGACCTGCGGACGATGCTCGACGAGCGCAAGGTGCCGCACACCGCGTACTGGATCGCCAACGCGATCCGGGTCGAGGGCGACAAGGCGCTGCTGGACGAACTCGCCCGGCGGCCCGAGGTGGCCCGGATCTCCCCCAGCCGCAGCTACCCGCTGGTCCGGCCGACCGCCACCGACACCCGGGCCCGCACCACGGCCGTCGAGTGGGGCCTGACCAACATCGGCGCGCCCCGGGTGTGGGACGAGTTCGGCGACCGTGGTGAGGGCATCGTGGTCGCCAACATCGACAGTGGCGTGCGGTACGACCACCCCGCGCTGGTCGGCTCCTACCGGGGCAACCTCGGCGACGGTTTCGACCACGCGTACAACTGGTTCGACCCGACCGGCGTCTGCTCCGGCACCGCGCCGTGCGACAACAACGACCACGGCACACACACCATGGGCACCATGGTCGGCGACGACGGCGCCGGCAACCAGATCGGCGTGGCACCGGGCGCCCGGTGGATCGCCGCCAAGGGCTGCGGCTCGAACAGTTGCGCGGACGCCTCGTTGCTCGCCGCCGGCCAGTGGGTGCTCGCGCCGACCGACGCCGCCGGGCAGAACCCCCGACCGGACCTGCGCCCCGACATCGTCAACAACTCCTGGGGCGGCGACGGGGGCGACCCGTGGTACCAGCAGACCGTGGCGGCCTGGCGGGCCGCCGGCATGTTCCCGGTCTTCTCCTCCGGCAACGACGGACCGGCCTGCGGCAGCGCGGGCTCGCCCGGCGACTACGCCGACTCGTACGCGGTCGGCGCGTACGACGTGAACAACGCCATCGCCGACTTCTCCGGCCGGGGGTTCGGCACCGACCGGATCAAGCCGAACATCGCCGCCCCCGGCAGCAACGTGCGGTCCAGCGTCCGCAACGGCGGGTACGCCTCGTTCAGCGGTACCTCGATGGCCGCCCCGCACGTGGCCGGCACGGTCGCCCTGGTCTGGGCGGCGGCACCGAGCCTGCGCGGGGACGTGGCCGGCACCGAGGGACTGCTCGACCGCACCGCCCGGGACGTCGACGCCACCACCTGCGGCGGCACCCCGGCCGACAACAACGTCTTCGGCGAGGGACGCCTGGACGCGTACGCGGCGGTGCGGGACGCCCCGCGCGGCCCGGTGGGCCGGGTCAGCGGCATGGTCACCGACGCGGCCGACGACGACCCGGTGGCCGGAGCCACGGTGACCGACGGCACCCGCAGCGCCACCACCGGCACCGACGGCCGGTACGCGCTCAACGTGCCGGCCGGCGAGACCCGGCTGACGGTCAGCGCGTACGGCTACGCCGATCGGTCCGCGACCGTCACGGTGGCCGAGGGCGAGGCCGTCACCCGCAACTTCGCGCTGACGGCGAACCCGACGGTCACGATCAGCGGAAAGGTCACCGACGGTTCCGGACACGGCTGGCCGCTGTACGCGAAGGTTGAGGTGGCCGGACGGCCCGGTGGGCCGGTCTTCACCGACCCGGTCACCGGTCGCTACTCGTTCACCGCGCCGGGCGGCACCGGGTACCGGCTCACCGTGACCGCCCGGTACCCGGGCTACCGGACCGTGACCCGAGAGGTGCCGGTCGGCACCACGGACACCACGGCCGACGTGACCGTCCCGGTCGAGGCCGGATGCACCGCCGCCGGCTACACCGGACGGTTCGGGACCCCGCTGCTGACCCAGAGCTTCGACGGCACCGGCACCCCGGCCGGCTGGCGGGTCGACAACCGCACCGCCTCCGGCGGCTGGACCTTCACCGACACCCGGTCGCGCGGCAACCTGACCGGTGGTGCCGGCGGATTCGCCATCGTCGACAGCGACGCCCTGGGCAGCGGCAACACCCAGGACACCGATCTGGTCGCCCCGCCGCTCGACCTCTCCGGCACCGGCGCGCCGGTGCTGCGGTTCCGCAGCGACTGGCGGGCCGTCGGAGTCTCCGACACCGCCGACGTCGACGTCTCCGTCGACTCCGGCGCGACCTGGACCAACGTCTGGCACCAGACCACCAGCCGGCGTGGCCCCCGCGTGGAGGAGGTGGCACTGACCCCGGCGGCGAACGCCGCCTCGGCCCTGGTCCGTTTCCGGTTCAAGGGCACCTTCGCCTGGTGGTGGCAGGTGGACGACGTGGAGGTGGTCAACCGCGAGTGCACGCCGGTGCCGGGTGGACTGGTGGTCGGCACCACCACCGACCGCAACACCGGCGCACCCGTGGACGGTGTGACCGTCGTCAGCGACGACCGGCCGCAGGACCGGGCCGTGTCGGCGGCGACCCCGGAGGACACCGCCGAGCCGGACGGCTTCTACTGGCTGTTCTCCGGCCTGACCGGCGCCCACCCGTTCACCGCCAGCCGTCCGCCGTACCAGCCGGCCACCAAGCAGGTCACGGTCGTCGCCGACCGGGTCAAGCGGGCCGACGTCGCCCTCGGCGCCGGGCGGCTCACGGTCAGCTCCGCGTCGGTGGTGTCGCACCAGCCCTACAACAGCACCCGGACCACCAAGCTGACCGTGCGCAACACCGGCAGCGCGCCGGCCGCCGTCGAGCTGCTGGAACGCACCGGCGGGTTCGAACTGCTGAACCGTTCCGGCGCACCGTTGCGGGAACAGACGATGAAGGGCATCAGCAAGACCCGCATCGGTGTCGCGTACGGCGGGGCGGCACCCGAGGCGCGTACGGCGGCCGACGACGCGTGGAGTCCGGTCGCCAAGCTGCCGGCCGCGATCTACGACAACGCCGCCGCGTGGCTGGACGGGAAGATCTACTCCGTCGGTGGTGGCGGTGGCACCGGCACCGAGCGGCGGGCCTGGGCGTACGACCCGGGTGCCGACGCATGGACCGCGCTGCCGGACCTGCCGGTGGCACGCTCCAAGCCGGTCGCGGCAGCGGTCGACGGCAAACTGTACGTACTCGGCGGCTGGGGCGCGGACGACCGCACGGTCGCCACCGTCGACGTCTTCGATCCGGCCGTCGGCACCTGGAGCACCGTGCCCGGGGCGACCAACCCGGCACCGACCGCGGCAGCCGGCGGGGCGGTGGTCGACGGGAAGGTGTACCTGGTCGGTGGCTGTGCCGACGCCACCTGCACGGACTCCGCCCGGCTGGTGGTCTTCGACCCGGCGACCGGCACCTTCGGCACCCGGGCCGCGTACCCGCACCCGGTGTCCTGGCTGGCCTGCGGCGGGCTCGGTGAGACGGTGCACTGCGCCGGTGGCACCGGCAGCACCGAGTACACCGACGCCCACCGGTACGACCCGGCGACCGACGCGTGGAGTCCGCTGCCGAACATGCCCACCGAGCTGTGGGGCTCCCAGTACGCGGCAGCCGGCGGGATGCTCGTGCTGGCCGGTGGCGTGACAGCGGGCTCGACGGCGGTCAGCAACCGCACCATCGCCTACGACCCGGCCGCCGGGGCCTGGCGGGACCTGCCCAACGCCCAGTTCGGCCGGTACCGGGGCGCCGCCGCCTGCGGCGCGTACAAGATCGGTGGCTCGCCGAGCTCCTTCGTGGGCTCGGCGGACAGCGAGCGGCTCGGTGGCCTGGAGCAGTGTGCCGCCGAGGCGGACGTCCCCTGGCTGTCCACCTCGCCGACCACCTTCACCCTGGCACCGGGCGCGTCCCGGACGGTCACGGTGACGCTCACCGCCACCGCGGCGGCCGGGCTGCAGCAGCCGGGGCGGTACGACGCCGACCTGGCGATCGCCTCGGACACCCCGTACCCGGTGACGCCGGTGTCGGTGGAGATGAACGTCTCGCCGCCGTCGAGCTGGGGCAAGATCCAGGGCAGCGTCACCGGCACCACCTGCGGTGGGGTCACGGTGCCGGTGGTGGCGACCGTCCGGGTGAACCTGATCTCGGCCGGCACGGGCACGACGCTGACCTCCGGTCCCGACGGCAGGTACGCCTGGTGGTTGCCGAAGGGCCGGTACGAGGTGATCGTCGCCAAGGACGGTTGGGTGCCGCAGGTCAAGCGGCACCAGATCGAGGCGGGCATCGTCGGCTCGCTCGACTTCGCCCTCGATCCCACGTCGAACTGCACCAGAGCGACCGGCATCTGACGCACCACCGGTGATGGCCGCCGGTTCGTGACGAACCGGCGGCCATCACCCTGTCCGCGCAGAATCCAGGTCAGGGCTTGCGAAGCCAGGTGCTCGGATCGGTCACGAGATCAGCTCGACAGGGCGCACCTTCGACATGGCGCGCACCCGGCAGCCCCTGTCGCGCGTCCACCCAGCCGACTGTTTCTCCTGGTCATCGGCGTTTTCGACCGACTGGAGGGTCATCCGGCCGTCGGCCGAACGGACGAAAGAGATCATCGCTCTTGGCGACCGCCGGTACATCACTTAGCGTTAGCAGCACGCCTCAACGCGAGCGGCGTTCACAACCCCTCCCGCCTGCGGATTGGCTGCCATGCTGGAAGTTCTCCTGGCCTCGACCATCACTGTGAGTGCCCTCGCGCTGCTGCTGATCGTCGGGTCGTTCGGGTACGGCTTCGTCCGCCCCGAGGTGGCCCACCGGCCGCGTCACGGGATTCGGCCGCCGCGCTACGGCCCGGTACGCGCCGACCAGGTGGCGGTCCTGATCGCCTGCCGCAACGGCGCCGCGACCATCGCCGAGACGGTACGCGCGGCCCGCGCCACCGGGAGCGACGTGTTCCTGGTCTCCGACGCCTCGACCGACGACACCGCGCGCCTCGCCGAGTCGGCCGGTGCCCGGGTGCTGGCCCTGGCCCGCAACGTCGGCAAGCCGGCCGCCCTGCACGCCGGGTACGTCGAGTTCGGTCTCGGTACGCACTACCGGGCCGTCGCCATCCTCGACGACGACGTGGTGGTCGCACCGGACTTCGTCACCGCCGCCCTGGCCGAGTTGACCGAGGAGGTCGGCATCGCGGTCGGCCACAACGTCACGTGGTGGCCGCCGGAGCGGCGGTGGAACCCGTGGCTGGCCAAGCGCGCCTACAGCTACTGGATGTACCAGGCGGTGATCCGCCGGATCCAGAGCCACTTCAACGTCATGAACTGCATCTCCGGCTCGAACTCGGTGTACCGCACCGAACTGCTGGACACCGTGCTGCCGCAGCAGCCGCCCTACATCGTCGACGACACGTACTGGGTGCTGGAGACACACCGGCGCAACCTCGGCCGGGTCGTGTACGCGCCACGTGCCCTGGCGCACC
This sequence comes from Micromonospora sp. NPDC049900, assembly GCF_044461025.1. Lineage (NCBI taxonomy): Bacteria > Bacillati > Actinomycetota > Actinomycetes > Micromonosporales > Micromonosporaceae > Micromonospora > Micromonospora sp. NPDC049900. The sequence goes on along the minus strand of NZ_JBITKM010000001.1, from coordinate 288,384 downwards.
TCCAGGACCCGACCACGCTGCGCGACTGGTACCGGCAGAACCTGCGCTGGATGTGGGGCACCTTCCAGGGGGTCATCGGGCACCGGGTGGGTCGGCACACCAGCCGCTTCGACTTCGCGTACCTGCTGTTGATGCTGCACTGGGTGCTCTATGTGGCCGGCGGCCCGGTGACCCTCTGGCTGCTCGCCACCGCCGGACCCGGACTGCTGGCCGGGCTGGGACTCATGCTGGCCGGGCAGAGCCTCTGGGTCGGCCTCGCCGCGTGGCGTCTGCGGCACCCCCACCTACCGCTGTTCCTCCCCGTGATCATCGTCGCCGACCTGCTGTACCGGGTGATCCTGGTGCACGCCCTGGTGAAGGCGATCCGAGCGCCAACTGTCGACCGGTGCGTCTGGGACTCCCCGGCGCGCATGGCGGTCGGCGTGAAGGGCTGAGGGAGGTGACAACATGTCCGCGAACCAGGACCTCCCGCTGACCGGTGCCTCCACCGCCACCGTCGGCCTGCTCGGCAGCATCCTGCTGGGGCTCGGTGCCCTGCTGGTGACCGCCGCCAAGTGGGGCGCCAAGGCCCGTCGCAAGATCGGCTGACGTACCGCCAGCACGGCCCGACGTGAAACGGCCGCCGGCATCATGCCGGCGGCCGTTCCCATGTTCGACGCGCCGGTCCCGGTCGCGGAAGGGCGGAGACGGCTCGTGGCCCGGATCCCCCCGTGGTCAGGGGGACGCGGGCCACGAGGCCGATCAGAGCGTGGGTCAGTCGGTGACCGTGACGGTCACCTCGTTGACACCCCGTCCGGCGGCCACGGCGGTGTCGCCGTTGCCGTGCCGGGACAGGGCCCGCAGGGTCCAGTTCCCAGGAGCGGCGAAGAACCGGAACTGACCGGCCGGAGAGGTCACCACCTCGGCGGTGAACTCGCCGGTCGAGTCGAGCAGCCGGACGTACGCGCCCGGCACCGGGTCACCCTCGGCGGAGCGGACGAGGCCGGTGATGACCGTCTCCTTCTCCAGGTCGATGCTGGCCGGCAACGGCGCGGCCTGATCCGGTGCGGCGCAACCGGCGGCGGTCGGAGCGGTCATCTCAGGCCTCCCCGGGCTCGTCGCCGAGCGCCACCGGCACGCCGACCAGCGAGCCGTACTCGGTCCAGGATCCGTCGTAGTTCTTCACGTTGCGGTGGCCGAGCAGCTCCTGGAGGACGAACCAGGTGTGCGAGGAGCGCTCGCCGATCCGGCAGTACGCGATGGTTTCCTTGCCGTCGTCCAGCCCGGCCTCGCCGTAGATCTTGCGCAGCTCGTCGTCGGACTTGAAGGTGCCGTCCTCGTTGGCCGCCTTCGACCACGGCACGCTGATCGCGGTGGGGATGTGGCCACCCCGCTGGGCCTGCTCCTGCGGCAGGTGGGCGGGGGCGAGCAGGCGACCGGCGAACTCGTCGGGGCTGCGCACGTCGACCAGGTTCTTGACGCCGATCGCGGCGACGACCTCGTCGCGGAAGGCCCGGATGGTGTTGTCCGGCTCCTGCGCGACGTACTGCGTCGCCGGGCGGGTCACCTCGTCGCGGACCAGCGGACGGCCGTCCAGCTCCCACTTCTTGCGACCGCCGTCGAGCAGCTTGACGTCGCCGTGGCCGTAGAGCTTGAAGTACCAGTACGCGTACGCGGCGAACCAGTTGTTGTTGCCGCCGTACAGGACGACGACGTCGTCGTTGCTGATGCCGCGCTCGGAGAGCAGCGCCTCGAACTGGGTCTTGTTGACGAAGTCCCGGCGGACCGGGTCCTGCAGGTCGTTCTTCCAGTCGAGCTTGATCGCGCCGGCGATGTGACCGGTGTGGTAGGCCGAGGTGTCCTCGTCGACCTCGACGAAGACGACGCCCGGGGCGTCGAGGTTCTTCTCGGCCCACTCGGCCGAGACGAGTGCGGTGTCGCGACTCATCAGATCACTCCCTGGTGAGGATGGATGGTGAGCCAGCGCGCGGAAATCGCTGTTCGAAAGGAGTCGCACCACGCGCGGGACCCATAGCTAGGAACGGATCACGGGATTCGTGCGACGGCGCCGCTGCCGGGCGTCCGGTGGGGTGCACCGGGATCAGGTACGCGTACCCCTGGTGCCGTAGGCCGCTAGGCGGCCCGAAACAGCCCCGCCGTCAGATGACGGGGCGACACAGGCAGGTGGCCACGCGGCACAGGTCGACCGCGCGCCGTTTGGTGAGGAGCGTCCCCATGACCAGGGAGCCTACCAGCGATCTCACGAATCTCCAGGGGCCCGACCACCATCCGGGACTGGCCCGGATGGTCAGCCGACCGAGTTGATCGGTACGTCCCGTGCGTCCGCGGTCACCGTCAGCCCCTCCGGCCTCGGCACGACCTCCCGGACGGTGAGCTGGAACGGCAGTTCCGGCAGGGGTACGTCGACCGAGATGCTGCGGGCGAAATTGTTCAGCAGAGTGCGGGCGATCGCGACGTTGGGCAGGCCCTCGGCGTTCAGGTCGTCGAAACGGAGCGCGATCTGCCCCTGCTCCCCGACGACGATCTCGGCGATGCCGGTGACCGTGAGGCGCTGGCCGAGGACCTCCAGCGGCGCGGTCACCGCGAGTTTCCCGTCCTGCTCGGCGAGGGCCAGCCCGTCCCGGTCGAGCAACGCGGCGAGACTCTGGTAGCTGATCGTGCCGGTCCCGTTGACCGTCTCGGCGACGACGTCGCCCTGGCCGGTGCGCAGCGTGTCCAGCGAGGCGCGGACGTTGCGGGCGTCCACGTCCAGGCTGGGCAGCGCGACCGCGTCACCCTGCACCGAGCCCTGCACGTCGCGCAGCCGGATGGTGATCCGTTCGTACCGGCCGTCGAGCACCTGGTTGAGGAAGGGGAACCCGCCCACCTCGACCTCGGGCGGGGCGGACTGCGCACCCTGCTGGGCCACCTGCTGGCGGACCTCGTCGGCGATGGTGCGTTCGGCCACGTTCGCCGCGACCCGGTCGGCGATCACCAGCAGCCCGACGAGGACGAGCAGCAGGACGACGAAGCCGATCAGTACCTTGCGCCCCCGTCGCCGCGGGCGCCGTCCATAGGTCTGCTCGTGCTCCACGCCTTCTCCTGTCCTGTCGAACGTCGATCCCGGCCGACCGTCGATCCCGGTCGCATCGCCGGCACGCCCCTGCGGCGCACCGGTGTTACCCGATGTCCGGATTCCTCAACCGCCGCCGCAGCGGTCGGCTACAACGCCAGTCGGCACATCAGGTACGCGGCCGGGGCGGCCATCGCGAAGCCGGCGAGCGGACCCTGCACGTGCCGGGCCGCCCACGCGTCGGGCAGTTCGCCCGCCATCATTCGACCGGCCTCGGCGTACCCGCAGGCCAGGTCCGCCAGGACGGCGACGACCGCGGTGACCAGACCGATGATCGCGGCGCGGGTCGGGGTGAACGGGGTGACCAGGTAGCCGCCGAGCAACGCGCTCACGAGCGTACCCACCATCGCGCCACCGACCACCCCGGCGGCCCCACGCGGCACCTGGGGTGCGAGCCGGGGCCAGGCCGCGACGGCGTCGGTCAGCCGGGCGACGGTGAGCGCGACCGTGCTCGCCGCGAGGCAGACCGCGATCGCCTGGGTGCCGGCGGGAATCCGGGTGAGCACGATGAGCGTGGCGAAGGCGACCGGGCCGAGCACGATGGTCGCGGTGGTCCGCACCGAGTCGGTCACCCGCACCCGGTCGACCCGTCGGACCAACTGGCCGAGCACCGCGACGAGCACCCCGCCGACCGCGACGTAGAACAGCGGCAGCAGGCGGGGTTCGGCCGTCCGGATGGCCACGGTGTCCGCCACGGCGGCGACCAGCACGCCGACGCCGATCACCACCGCGGGGGCCGGCGGCCGGTTCACCACCGTCCAGGCGAGCACGAACAGCACCTGGACGAGGAACACCACGATGGCGAAGGGCACCCGGTCGCCGGGCCCGGAGGTCTGTGCGCCGACGATCAGACCGACGCCGAGCAGCGCGGCGAACCCGCCGACGGCGAGGGAGAGCTTCTTGGGTACGTCGACCGGTGGTACCTCGTCCTCGTCCTCCTCCTCGTCGAGCGCGTCGTCGGCACGCCGGGGCGAACCGCCGCGGCGCAGCCGTCGCGGGCCCCGGGAGCGGCCCCGCTCCTCGGGCTCGACGTCCGGACCGGTACGCGGTGCCGCGCCGTCGCCGGGGGGCGCGTCGTCCACCCACGGGTCTCGGTCGGCCTCGGGCGAGTTGGAGGGAAACACGCACCGATCGTGCCAGACCTTCCGCACAACTCGGGTGTCACGGTTTCGGCGACGTTAAAACCTGGGCCGCGATCAGGGGCAGAAGGGGCAAACAGGAAACCGCGTCGGGGTCCGAGCGGGCCCATCGGCTACTCTCAAGCCGAAACCCGCCCGTCAGCGACGCCGGGACCCACGGAAGTTCCCAGCGCCCACTCGCCCTGAGTGCCGCTGGTCGCGTGCGGCCACACCGGCCGCCGGGACGGAGGTGATCGTGGAGATCCTGCTGCTGGTGACCGCACGAGCAGGCGAACCATCCGCAGTGCTGCCCGCACTCGACCTGCTGCCGCACTCGGTTCGCACCGCACCGCGCGACGTCCGCACCCTGGTCGCCGGTCCGAGCCCGGACGCCGTGCTCGTCGACGCCCGCTCCGAGCTGAGCGAGGCGCGGGCGACCTGCCGCATGCTGCACGCCACCGGGCTGGGCGTTCCGCTGGTCGCGGTCGTCACCGAGGCCGGACTGATCGCGCTCAACGCCGACTGGGGCGTGGACGACGTCATCCTCGCCTCCGCCGGTCCGGCCGAGGTGGAGGCCCGGTTGCGACTCGCGGTCGGCCGGTTGAGCAACGCCACGGCCGGTGCCGGCGGTTCGATCCGGGCCGGTGAGCTGATGATCGACCCGGACACCTACGCCGCCAAGCTCAAGGGCCGCCCGCTCGACCTCACCTACAAGGAGTTCGAGCTGCTCAAGTTCCTGGCCCAGCACCCGGGCCGGGTGTTCACCCGCGACCAGTTGCTGCGCGAGGTCTGGGGCTACGACTACTTCGGCGGCACCCGGACGGTGGACGTGCACGTCCGTCGGCTGCGGGCCAAGCTCGGCTCCGAGTACGAGTCGATGATCGGCACCGTGCGCCAGGTGGGCTACAAGTTCGTCGTGCCGTCGAACCGCGCCCTGGCCGAGGCGACCGAGCACGCGTCCCTGGCGATGCACCCCCTCACCGTCGAGGGCTAATTCCCCCATATGCCCCTTTTGGGCGACTCGGCAGTTTTATGGTGACTGCCGAGTTGACCAGCAAAAGGGGCTGCGGTGGGCACGTATTACGGGAGCTCGGCACGACGGTCGGTGAGTACGACACAGGCGGTCGGCATCATCGTGCTCGTGGTGTCCGCGGTGCTCGGCTCGACGTACCTGCTCGGGCGCAACCTACTGCCCCAGGAGCCGCGCGACGACTCCGCGGTCACCGCGACCGGTGCCGAGCATCCCGAGTACGCCGACCAGGCCCCGCCCTCGGCTGACGTACCCACCGGCACGCCCGGTGCCGTCCCGTCCAGCGGTGCTCCGCGCGACCCGGACCACGGCACGACCGAGGACCCCAACTTCGGTCCGATGGGCACCCAGGTCACCACCGGCACCGGCACCGTCGCCCTCACCTTCGACGACGGACCGAACCCGGACTACACCCCGCAGGTGCTCGCCCTGCTGCGGGAACACCGCGTCACCGCGACCTTCTGCCTGGTCGGCCAGAACGCCCAGGCGTACCCGTGGCTCGTCCAGCAGATCGTGGCCGACGGACACACCCTGTGCAACCACAGTTGGGAACACGACGTGACGCTGGGCGCGCGGTCACCGGAACAGATCCGGAACGACCTGCTGCGCACCAGCGAGGCGATCCGCGCCGCCGTGCCGGACGCCCCGATCGCCTGGTACCGCCAGCCCGGCGGCGCCTGGACGTACTCCCTGGTCGCCACCGCCCGCGAACTCGGCATGACGCCGCTGCACTGGACGCTGGACACCTCCGACTGGCAGCGGCCCGGTGCGACCCGGATCGCCGCGTCGGTGCTCGACGGGGTGCAACCCGGCTCGATCGTCCTGTTGCACGATGCCGGAGGCGATCGACAGGGCACAGTGGACGCGCTGTACCGCATCCTGCCCGAACTGAGTGGTCGGCTCGACGTCCAGGCGCTGCCACGTCACGGCTTCTGACCGGTTCCGTCCCGCCCACCGCCGCGATGCCGCCGGTGATCCGGATACCGTGACGGGATGAGCGGCACTCGATCGACCGACGACCAGGTCCACCGCACCGAGCGGCTCGGGCCGACGGAGATCGCCGAGGTGCTGGCGCTGGCCCGGACGGCGGGCGACTCCGACGGCGCAGACCCGCTGGACGAACACGTCCTGCTCCGGCTGCGCGACGAGCGGGCGCCCGCGATCCACCTGCTGACCCGCGCCGACGACGGCACTCTCACCGGGTACGCCCACCTGGACACCGGTGACCCGGCCGGCGGGATCGGCGCGGAACTCGTGGTGCACCCCGCGTACCGGCGACGCGGCCTCGGTCGGTCGCTGGCCCGAGCGGTGGTCGCCGCCGCCACCGGGCCGCTGCGCGCCTGGGCGCACGGTGACCACCCGTCGGCCGCCGCGCTCGCGGTGGACCTCGGCTTCCTCCGCGCCCGGGTGCTCTGGCAACTGCGCCGGCCGCTGACCGCCCCCCTGGACGCACCGCGCCTGCCCGACGGGGTGGAACTGCGCGCGTACCGCCCCGGCCAGGACGACGACGCCTGGCTGGCCCTGAACGCCCGGGCCTTCGCCGACCATCCCGAGCAGGGCCGGTGGACCACCGACGACCTGCGGGTACGCCTCGACGAGCCGTGGTTCGACCCGGCCGGTTTCCTGCTCGCCGTCGAGTCGTCGACCGGCCGACTGCTCGGCTTCCACTGGACGAAGGTGCACGAGCGGGAGGGCTCGGCCCGCATCGGCGAGGTGTACGTACTCGGGGTGGACCCGTCCGCGCACGGCGGCGGGCTCGGTCGGGCACTGACCACGGCCGGGTTGGCGTACCTGCGGGAGCAGCGCGGTCTGGACCGGGTGATGCTCTACGTCGACGAGTCCAACACCGGCGCGGTGGCGCTCTACGAGCGGACCGGGTTCGCCCGGTGGTCCGCCCACGTCAACTACCAGCTCGGCTGAGACGGATCAGCGCGTCGGCGGGGTTTCCAGATAGAAGCGGGGATCAGCCTCGTCGGAGAGGTCCAGGACCGGCGTGATCGGGCTGCCGGCGTCCCGGGCCGCCGCCGCCCGCGCCACCGCCGCCAGGTCGGCACAGGCGGCCACCTCGGCGAGGGTGACCCGGGTCGGCGGCAGCATCGTCAGCTCACCGGCCGCAGCGCGTTCGCAGGCGTCCCCGGGCCTGATCCACAGGGCGTGGTCGGCCTCGCCGGAGACCTCCCGGGTCCGCTGCCCCTCGGGCAGCAACGCCACGAAGAAGTACGTGTCGAAGCGGCGCGGCTCGAAGTCCGGGGTCACCCAGCGGCTCCACGGCAGCAGCAGGTCGGACCGCAGCGTCAGGTCCCGCGTGGCCAGCAACTCGGCGAAGCCGGTGCGCCGCTGCTCCAGGTCCACCCGGGCGGCCTCCCAGCCGTCGTCGCTGACGTCGCCGACGACCCGCCCCTCGTCCGGACCGGCGAGCAGCACGCCGACCTCCTCGAACACCTCCCGGGCCGCCGCGCAGACCACGGCCTGCGCGGCCTGCGGCGCCACGCCGAGTCGTACGCCCCAGTCGGCCGGCTCGGGCCCGGCCCAGCCGAGGTGCGCGGTCGAGTCCGAGGGGTCGACCCCGCCGCCGGGGAAGGCGTACATGCCGCCGAAGGCCATCGCCGCGACCCGGCGGATCAGGTAGACCTCGAAGCCCTCGTCGGCGGGGCGGAGCAGCAGCACGGTGGCGGCCGTCCGGGGCGTCGCGGGGGCCCCGCCCGTCGCCTGGAACCGGCGGGCGTGCTCCACCAGTGCGGGCGGCGCGGGATAACCACGATCCACGGTCATATGCCGAGCTTAGGTCGGGTTCCCGACCGGTGGATCAGCGGTGCCGCCCGAAGGTGATCTTCGGTAGCGTCACGCCATGACTCGTTGGGGCATCCTGGCCACCGGCCACATCGCCGCTCGCTTCGCCGAAGACCTCCGCCTGGTGCCGGGCGCGGAACTGGTCGCGGTCGGCTCACGGACCGCCGAGAGCGCCGAGCGCTTCGCCGAACAGCACGGTGCGACGCGGGCGTACGGCACCTGGAGCGACCTGGCGGCTGACCCCGAGGTGGACGTGATCTACGTCGCCACCCCGCACGCCGCCCACCACGAGGCGGCTCGCACCTGCCTCACCGCCGGCAAGCCGGCGCTGGTGGAGAAGCCGTTCACGCTCGACCTGGCCACCAGCACCGAGCTGGTGGAGATCGCGCGCGCGGGCGGGGTCTTCCTGATGGAGGCCATGTGGATGCGGTGCAACCCGCTCATCCTGCGCGCCTGCGAGCTGATCGCCGACGGGGCGATCGGGACCGTCACCGGCGTACGGGCCGACTTCGGGGTGGCCGGGCCGTTCCCGCCCGAGCACCGGATGCGGGCGCGGGCGCTGGGCGGGGGTGCCCTGCTGGACCTGGGCGTCTACCCGGTGAGCCTGGCCCACCTGGTGCTCGGTGTGCCGCAGCACGTCCGGTCGTGGGCGAAGCTGGGGCCGGAGGGCACGGACGAGAACACCGGCATCGTCCTCGGATACGACTCCGGCGCCGTCGCCACGCTGAGCTGCGGCATGGTCGGAGCGACCGGGCTCACCGCCTCGATCGTCGGCACCACCGGGCGGATCGAACTGCCGGATCCGTTCTTCCGGCCGGACGGCTTCACCCTGCACCGGGCGGACGCACCGGCCGAGACGATCGCCGCCGACCTGGTCGGCAACGGCTACCAGTACGAGGCGATCGAGGTGCAGCGCTGCCTCGCCGAGGGGCTGACCGAGAGCCCCCTGGTGCCGCACTCGGCGACCCTGGAGATCATGACTCTGCTGGACGACGTCCGCGCGCAGATCGGCGTCTCGTACCTCTGACCGGATGTAAGGAAGGGTCCCCTGCTATACACGAGGCGTTAGCAGGGGACCCTTCCTTACATCTAGGAACCGAACAGCGGGCGGACGACGAAGTACATCAGCGCGCCGATCGAACCGGCCGCCGGGAAGGTCAGGATCCAGGCGCCGACGATGTTGCCGGCCACGCCCCACCGTACGGCGGAGAGCCGCTTGGTCGCCCCGACGCCCATGATCGCCGAGGTGATCGTGTGGGTGGTCGAGATGGGCGCGCCGAGGACCAGCGCGTTGAAGTAGAGCACGCCGCTGGCCACGGTCTCGGCCGCGAAGCCCTCCGGCGGGCGCAGGTCGATGATCTTCCGACCGAGGGTCCGGATGATCCGCCACCCACCGGCATACGTGCCGGCGGCCAGCACGGCGGCCGAGGTCCAGAACGCCCACTCCGGGATGTAGGTGGCATCGTCCTGGTAGCCACCGACAAAGAGGGCGAGCACCACGATGCCGATGGTCTTGGCGGCGTCCTGCATGCCGTGGCCGACCGACATGGCCGCCGCCGAGGCGGTCTGCGCCCAGCGGAAGCCCCGGTTCAGCTTGCCCGGGTGCCCCTTCCGGAAGATCCACTGCACGGCGATCATCGCAATGTAGCCGAGGATGAAGCCGACCATCGGCGACAGGATCATCGGGATGATCACGTTCTCGCCGATGCCCGACCAGAGCACGGTGCCGGAGGCCGCGACGGTGGCGCCGACCAGGCCACCGATCAGGGCGTGCGAGGAGGACGAGGGCAGTCCGAAATACCAGGTGATGATGTTCCAGGTGATCGCGCCGATGACACCGGCGAAGACGATGCCGAGGCTGGACACACCGGTGGGCAGAGCCACCAGCCCGCTGCCGACGGTCTTGGCGACCTCGGCGCCGAAGTGGGCACCGATGAAGTTGCCGACCGCCGCCATGGCGAGCGCGACCCGGGGTGTGAGCGCCCGGGTGGAGATGCTGGTCGCGATCGCGTTGGCGGCATCGTGGAAGCCGTTGGTGTAGTCGAACACCAGGGCCACCCCGATCACCGCAAGCACCGCGATGAGCTCGGGACTCACAGGATCAGGACTCCTTGACCGCGATGGTCTCGACGGTGTTCGCCACGTGCTCGAAGGCGTCGCACGCGGCCTCCAGCTCGTCGGCGACCTCCTTCATCTTGAGCACGGTCAGGGCGTCGTACTCGCCGGAGAAGAGCCGCACCAGCAGCATCCGGTACGCCTGGTCGCCGTCGTTCTCCAGCCGGTTGATCTCGATCCAGTAGTCCTCCAGGTCCTTCATCGACTTCAGCCGGGGCATCGCCTCGGCGGTCAACTTGGCCTGCTGGTCGAGGACGTGCACCAGCTCGTGCATCTCCCGGGGCAGCGAGGGCAGCTTGGTCAGCCCGTACAGGTAGAGCAGGTTGCCGACCGCCTCCAGGTGGTCCATCACGTCGTCCAGCAGCGACCCCAGCCGGTAGATGTCCTCCCGGTCGAACGGAGTGACGAAGGTCGAGTTGATCTTCTTGAACAACTCGTGGGTGATCTGGTCGCTGTCGTGCTCGACCTCGGTGAGCCGTTCGCTGACCGACTGCACCTCGACATCGGGCAGGGCCAGCTCGTTCAGCAGCGCGGTACCCCGGACCAGGTTCTGCGCGGCCCTGGTGAAGAGCTCGTAGAAGGCGCCCTCGTTGGGGCGGAATGAAAACCTCACAGCACGGACCTCGTCGTGTCGGTGGTAGGGGTGCAGCCGCCGTCCGGCGCCCTGCTGAGGGAATGCTAGGGAACCCCCGACGCGGCCCTTCGGCGGCCCACCCCTGGCCAGGTGCCATTCACCGCTCGTTCAACTTCTGTTCACCTTCACCAGACCCGTTGTCCTCAGCAATCGCTCCCGTTCCCCCGCGACGTCGAAGTCCGCGGGCGGATACCCGAGCGGGAGGGTGTCGAACGTCTCACGCAGCAGGTGCGCCACCGCCCAGTCCCGGTACCACTTCCGGTCGGCCGGCACCGCGTACCAGGGCGCGGCGTCACTGCCGCACCGACCCAGCAGCTCCGCGTACGCGGCCTGGTAGTCGTCCCAGCGTGCGCGGGCGTCGACGTCGGAGGGGTGGTACTTCCAGTGCTTCGTCGGGTCGTCCAACCGGGCCAGCAGGCGGCGCGCCTGCTCGGTGTTCGAGATGTGCAGGAAGACCTTGACGACGGCCACGTCGCCCTCGGTCAGCTCCCGCTCGAAGTCGTCGATCTCGGCGTACCGGGGGCGCCAGACGCGCTCCGGCGCGCGCTCCTGCACCCGGGGCACCAGGATGTCCTCGTAGTGCGAGCGGTTGAACACCCCCAGGTGGCCTGCGGGCGGCAGCGCCTGTCGGATTCGCCACAGGAAGTGGTGCCGTAGCTCCTCGGCGGTCGGCGGCCCGAACGCCCGGATGTGCACCCCGAGCGGGTTCATCGCGCCGACCACCCGCTTGACCGTGCCGTCCTTGCCACCGCAGTCCATCGCCTGGAGCACCAGCAGCACCCGCCGCCCCGACCCCGGGTCGGCCTTCGCACCGGCGAACAGCATCTCCTGCTGGCGGGCCAACCCGTCGCCGACGAACCTCACCTGCCGACGGGCCCACCCTTTGCGGTCCGGCCCGGTCACCTCCGGGCCGGGCAACCCGGGCGTCGCGCGCGGATCGATCGCCCCGAGGTCGACCGGCCCTCCGGGTGGCACCCGGAGCAGATCGCGTACCGCGCCGCCGACCGGCGCCACCACGTCAGTTCCCTCGTAGCCCATCGCAGCATCATCGCGCGACCACGGTGGTGGCGCGCGGCGACGCCGGAGCAGGCCGGGCTCAGACCACCAGGGCCAACCACTTGCGGTACGAGGCGGCGAACGGCTCGGTGCCGTCGCCCAGCGCGCCGAGCAGCCACCGTGCCGCCGCCTCGGCCTCCACCACCAGGTCGTCGGGGTAGCCGAAGCGGGCCCGGTGCTCGGCGAACTCGTCCTCGTCGCGCAGTTCGACCAGGCCGGTCTCCCGACGCCGGACCACGTCCAGGTCCAGGTCGATCAGGTGCACCGTGTCCTCGCCCTCCCAGCGGGCCGGACTGGTGATGTCGCAGTAGACCTCGCTGGTGCGCGGGGGCGGGTTGAACATGCCGGTCCACCAGGCGTGGTGCGGCACGAGCAGCACGAACGGGATCTGCTCGACCGACGGGCGACCGTGGTAGACGGAACTCGTGCCGGCCGACACGCCGAGCCAGACGCCGAGGTCGTCCTCGGCCAGTCGACGGGCCGGGTAGTCGCGGTGGGCGCTGCCGTCGTACTTGCGGTAGATCACGCGGACCACGTCGCTCGGCATGAGTCGCACCCTAACCGATTCCGCCCACCCGTCGCCGTCAGGAAGTTACCGGACGACGGGGAGAGAAGTGCCCACACCGTGACACCGCAACACGGCCGATCGGTACGGTCCGCGTCGGCCCCGGCGGGTACCGTGCCACGGTGACTCCGCCCCGCACCGCCACCGGCTCCGCCCGCGCCAAGGCCCGCCGTCGAGGTGACCGGCCCGGCGGGGCCGACCTGCTCGCCGCCGCGGTCGGCGCGGTGCCGGGCGGCGCCGCCCGTCCCGGTCAGCAGCAGATGGCCACGGCGATCGAGGAGTGCGTCGCCTCCGGCGACCACCTGCTGGTGCAGGCCGGCACCGGCACTGGCAAGTCGCTGGCCTACCTGGCGCCCGCCCTGACCGTCGACGGTCCGGTGGTGGTCTCCACCGCCACCCTGGCGTTGCAGTCCCAACTGGTCGAGCACGACCTGCCGCGACTGGCCGACGCGGTCGAGCCGGTGCTCGGCCGTCGGCCGACCTTCGCCGTGCTCAAGGGCCGCCACCACTACCTCTGCATGGCCCGCCTGGAGAACTCCAACGAGGACGAGCCGGAGGACACCCTCTTCGACGCCCCGACCGAGCGCCCCGGCGGCGGCACCAAGTGGCTGGGCGAGGCCGGCCGACTCGGCAAGCAGATCCAGCGCCTGCGGGACTGGGCGATGGAGACCGACACCGGTGACCGGGACGAACTCGACCCGGGCGTCGACGACCAGGCCTGGCGGCTGGTCTCCATGCCGGCCCGGGAGTGTGTCGGCGCGAGCCGCTGCCCGTACGGCGCGGAGTGCTTCGCGGAGGCGTCCCGGGCCCGCGCCCGGGAGGCAGACATCGTGGTCACCAACCACAGCCTGCTCGCCGTCGACATGCTCGCCGGACGGCACATCGTCCCGCCGCACAAGCTGCTGGTGGTGGACGAGGCCCACGAGTTGGCCGACCGGGTCTCCTCGGCGGCGCAGGCCGAGTTGACCCCGGAGCTGATCGACCGGTCCGCCCGGCGGGCCCGCCCGTTGCTGCGGCCGGAGACCGCCGAGGCGCTGACCGCGTCCGGTGACGCCCTCGCGGTCGGGCTGGCCGAGGCGCCGGTCGGGCGGATCACCGGCGGCCTGCCCGACCCGCTGCGGGAAGCCTGCACGCTGCTCGACGCGGCGACCCGGGCAGCACTGGACAGCATCGGCGACATCAAGGCCGACGACCCCGACCCGGTGCGCAAGCAGCAGGCCAAGTCCGTGCTGGACGAGCTCTCCACCACCGCCCAGCGGCTGCTGGACGAGGCGGAGCACGACGTGGCGTGGGTGGAGCGCAACGACAACAGCGGGCGGCGCGCGTTGGTCGTCGCGCCCCTGTCCGTCGCCGGCACGCTCGCCACGCACCTGTACGACGAGCGGACCGTGGTGGCCACCTCGGCGACCCTGGCCCTGGGCGGGCGCTTCGACACCGTGGCCCGGGCCCTGGGGCTGGACGCGCCGCCGCCCGCCCCGCCGACACCGGCCGCCGCCGCGCTCGCCGACACCACCCGCCGCCCCCGCACGGCGTCGGGCGGCGCAACGCCGGTCGACACCGGGTCGGGCGGCGATCCCACCGGGTCCACGGCCGAGGCGGCGACCGACTCCGGCGCGGGCTGGCGGTCGCTGGACGTCGGCTCCCCCTTCGACTACCCGCGCCAGGGCATCCTCTACGTGGCCTCGCACCTGCCCCGACCGGGTGTCTCCGGGCTACCGGACGCCGCCGGCGAGGAACTGCTCTCCCTGGTCACCGCGCTCGGCGGCCGTACGCTCGGGCTGTTCTCCTCGCGGCGGGCCGCGCAGCAGGCGGCGGAGCTGCTGCGTGCGCGCACCGACCTGCCGGTGCTGCTACAGGGCGAGGAGGCGCTGCCACTGCTGGTGCGCAGGTTCCGGGAGGAGCGGTCGAGCTGCCTGTTCGGGGTGATGTCGCTGTGGCAGGGGGTGGACGTGCCCGGTGACTCGTGCCAGTTGGTGGTGATCGACCGACTGCCCTTCCCCCGGCCGGACGAGCCGCTGGCCGCCGCGCGGGCGGCGGCGGTGGACGCCCAGGGCGGCTCCGGCTTCGCCGCCGTCAGCGTGCCGATCGCGGCGGTCCGCCTGGCGCAGGGGGTCGGGCGACTGATCCGGGCCACCGGTGACCGGGGCGTGGTGGCGGTGCTGGACTCCCGGCTGGAGACCGCCCGTGGGTACGGCCCGTTCCTGCGTCGTTCGCTGCCGCCGTTCTGGTACACGACCCGTCGTGAGGTGGTCCAGGGCGCGCTGACCCGGCTCGCCGCCGACTGACGCCGACCGGGCCGCGCCGGACCACCATGGGTCAGGGCGCGCGGGAGGCGACGACCACCGCATCCGGCGGGGTGTCCGGCACGCTGCGCGCGGCGAGCCGACGCACCGCCGTGTTGAGCACCGCGATCAGCGGCACGGCGACCAGCGCGCCGGTGATCCCGGCGAGCACCACACCGGCGGCCAGACCGATGATCACCGCGAGCGGGTGGATGGCCACCGCCCGACCCATGATCAGCGGCTGGAGGATGTGGCCCTCCACCTGCTGCACGCCGATCACCACGCCGAGGATGATCAACGCGGTCACCGGACCGCTGTCGACAAGTGCGACCAGCACCGCCACGCCACCGGAGAGGGTGGCACCGACGATCGGGATGAACGCACCGAGGAAGACCAGCGCGGCCAGCGGGAACGCGAACGGGATGTCGAAGATGACGAGGAAGATCCCGATGCCGACCGCGTCGATGAAGGCGACCAGCACCGTGGCCCGCACGTAGGCGCCCAGCGTCGCCCAGGAGGCCCGACCGGCGTCGTCGACCTTCCAGCGGGCCGCCACCGGCAGCAACCGGACCAGGAACCGCCAGATGATGGTGCCGTCACGGAGGAAGAAGAACGCCGCGAAGAGCACCAGGACCGTACCGGTCAGCACCTCGGCCAGGGTCGCGGCGGTGGAGAGCGCGCCGCTGGTGAACCGCTCGGTGTTGTTGTTGACGAACTGCTGGAGCTCCTCGATGTACCGGTCGAGGTCGTTGTCGGACAGGTGCAGCGGCCCGGTCTTGAGCCAGTCCTGGATCTGTTGCAGACCCTGGGTCGACTTCGCGGCCAGCTCCGGCACACCCTTGATGAACTCGTTGACCACCAGTGTCAGCGTGCCGATCACCGCGGCCAGACCGGCGACCAGCACCACCGCCGTCGCCAGCGACCTCGGGAACCGGGCCCGCAGCAGCCACCCGACGGCGGGGGCCAGCAACGCCGACAGCAGCAGGGCCACGGCGAGCGGAATGATCACGATGCTGATCGTGCTGACGACCTTCATCAGCGCCCAGAACACGACGCCGACCACGATCAGCCGCCACGACCACCCGGCGGCGATGCGTAACGCGTGCGGCACGTCCGCGTCGTCGCGACTGGAGGTGGAGACGTGCCCGGACTCCGGGGACTCCTCGTCGACCACGGTGGTGGCCGGTGACGCCGCCGGACCCGGTCGCGACGGCGAGGCCGTGACGGCCGGCTCCGGCACGTCCGGCGGCCGGTTGCGGGCCGCCCGCACGGAATCCCGACCCGACTCGTACGCGCGCCGCACGCGGCTGCGGATCCGCTCGAACCGGCTCACGGGGCACCTCCAGGCAGATTCTCGGCCCGCGCATGGGCGCCAGCGGCGGACAGGATACGTCCGACCGCTCCACGGTAGGGCAAACTTCCGCCACACATTGCCCCCGCGGACGGCTGCCCAACCCGGGTGACCACCGACCGGTGCGCCGGAGGCGACACGGTAGCGTCTGCGGCGTGACAGCCGACCCGAATCTCGACTCCGGCCTGCCCATCCGGCTGCTGCACGACCGCGTGCTGGTCCGGGTGGAGGGCAGCGAGGGCGAGCGCCGTTCCACCGCCGGCATCGTCATCCCCGCCACCGCCGCCGTGGGCAAGCGCCTGGCCTGGGCCACGGCCGTGGGAGTCGGGCCGAACGTACGCTCGATCGTCTCCGGCGACCGGGTGCTATTCGACCCGGACGACCGCTCGGAGGTCGAACTGCACGGGCGCGGCTATGTGCTGCTGCGCGAGCGTGACGTGCACGCGGTGGCCGCCGAGCGGGTCGAGGAGAACGCCACCGGGCTCTACCTGTGACCCCGGCGGCACCGGTTCACCGGGCCTGACACCGTCCGCGTCGTTTGCCACGCTCCCCGGCGGGAAGCCAGCCGCACCACCGGCCCTGGGGAGGGACGATGCCGGTTCTCGTGAAGAAGGTGCTGGCCTGGGGCAGCCTCGCGTTCCTGATCTACTTCATGGCCTTCCGACCGGAGGGCGCCGCCCAGATGTTCCGGTCGATCGGGGCGGCCCTGATGATGATGGCGCAGGGGCTCGGGGACTTCCTGACCAGCCTGATGGCCTGAACGGGCACCCGCCCGCTCAGCGGTGGCCCGGCGGCCAGTGCGCGGGCGGGTGCTGCCCGTGCCAGCCGTACGGGCCGTAGCCGCCGTGGTGGACCGGTGGCGGCGGGGGCTGCGGGGGCGCGAGCACCACCGGGATCGGCACCACCGGCTCCTCCGGTGCCTCGACCGCCCGCTGCGAGCCGTCCGGGAAGCGCAGAAGATACCGCTGTCCGTCCCAGACGCCCACCGGGGTCTGCGGGTCCCGGCCCACGAAGTACGACCGGTACAGGCTGATCGAGTCCAACAGCTCCCGTTCCTCCCGTGCCGTCCGTTCCCGGTCGGCGGGCCGACGGTCCAGGCCCCGCGTCGCGCCGTCGCGCAGCAACGCCAGCCGGGTGGCCGCGAACTGGTAGCCGCGCATCGCCCGCAGCCCGGCCTCGCCACCCACCCGCTGTGCCCACACCCGGGCCGCGTGCCGCCGCCCGAGACTGCTCAGCGCCGCCACCTCCGGCGGGGTCAGCCACCCGGCGCGGACGTAGTCGGGCAGCACCCGCTCGGTGAGCCGGCCCTCCCAGGCCCGCAGCCAGACCGCGAAGCCGACCATGCCGAAGAAGATCGGCACCATCACCCCGACGATGCCGACCACCGAGATCAGCACCTCGCCGGTGGCCTCGGCCAGCGTCGGCAGCAGGTTCCACGCGCCGTGCAGCATCATCGCCAGCAGCAAACCGGCGACCGGGGCGAAGAAACGCACCCGCCGGTCCGCCGACCGGGCGGCGATACCGAGTCCGATACCGGCCAGCGAGGTGAACAGCGGGTGGGCGAAGCCGAACAGCAGGATCCGGCCGATGAAGATGGCGATGACCTGCTGCGCA
Organism: Micromonospora sp. NPDC049900; assembly: GCF_044461025.1. NCBI lineage: Bacteria > Bacillati > Actinomycetota > Actinomycetes > Micromonosporales > Micromonosporaceae > Micromonospora > Micromonospora sp. NPDC049900. The sequence goes on along the minus strand of NZ_JBITKM010000001.1, from coordinate 270,717 downwards.
CCGGTCGCCGGGCCGTACTGCTCGACGCCCGAGGCGTAGCCGAGGCCACCGAGGTAGAGGATGTTCTCCACCATCGCGAAGCCGATCGCGGAGAGTCCGCAGTAGACCAGTCCGTCGGTGATGCCCGACCACTCGCGCCGCCGGAAGATCAGCAGCAGGATCGGGCCGAGGGTCTTGGTCAGTTCCTCGATGAACGGCGCGACCAGCACCGCGGTCAGGCCGGCGGGCAGTCCCTGGTCGTCGAACCAGTTGGCGGCCGTCTCGTTGACCAGCAGCGAGATCGAGGTGGAGACAAAGGCGCCCCAGGCGAAGCAGAAGATCAGATACTTCAGCGGCTCGGGTTCGTACCGGTCGAGCCAGAGGAAACAGGCCACCAGCACCGGCACCGGGAGGATCGCGGCGGCGGTGCCGACCAGCAACGCCTCCGTACCGATGCTGGCACCGATGCTGAAGATGATGAAGATCGCGCCGACGGCGATCAGCAGGATCACCCCGGCCAGTACCAGTGCCCGCCGCCAGCCGAACCGGCGACGTGGCATGCCGGGCGTGCCGGGGCCACCGGGTGGTGCGCCGGGCACGGGAGGCGACGGCGGGAGGTATCCGCCGGACGGGGTGTCGGCCATGCGGTCAGCGTAGTCATGCCGAGCCCACCCGGCCCGACGCATCGGCACCACGCCCGCGACTCAGCCGACCGGGGGCGCGGTGGGTGCCTTGGCGGCCGGTTCCGGACCGGCCGGCGCACCGGGTCGGTCCAGCTCACCGAAGGACTGCCGGACCAGCCGGTTCGCCTCCTCCTGACTGATCCCCGAGGCCACCATGAGGTCGCTGGCGGTGGTGCGCACCTGGGCGACCACCACGCTGCCGGAGAACCCGACCCCCTCGGCGTACGCCCGACCGGCCTCGCTCACCGCGCGCAGCGACCGCTCCCGGGCCTGCTCGGGCTCCTCGCCCTGGGCGAACTCCTTCTTGAGCAGGCGGACCGACTCGGCGAGGTGCGCGACCGCGTCCGGCATCGGCCCGGGGACCGGTTCGTCGTCCTCGACCAGGGTGACGGCCCGCCGGATCAGCGTGCCGCTGTTACGCATCGCCCGGTCGATCGGCTCGGCCGCCTCCGCGTAGTGGGTCAGTTCGCTGCGCCGGTGCCAGCGCGCCGGAGAAAGCAGGGCGGTCTCCTTGGCGCCCTCGATCGCCTCGGAGAGCGCGGTCAGCTCCTCCTTGTTGTCCCGCAGCCGGTCCAGCGCCTCCTGGATCCGGTCGCGGTTCCGGTCGCGCAGGCCGTGGGCGGCGTTGTCGAGTTGCTCGGCGAGCAGGTCCAGGGCCGGGCGGGCGGCCCGGTTGAGCACCCGCAGCGGGTTGAGTGGCAGCAGGACCGCGGTGACCAGCAACGCGATGCTGCCGCCGACGAGCGCGTCGATGAACCGGGGGATCTCCAGGTCCTCGACCGAGGGACTGAGCGTCGCGATCAGCACCGCGGTGGCCGCCGCCTGGATGACGATCGCGACGCTGCCACCGGCGAAGATGGTGAGCAGGATCGCCGAGGTGACGATCAGCGCGAGCTGCCACGGACCGGTGCCCAGGAAATAGACCAGCAGGTCACCGACGAAAACCCCGACTCCCACGCCGATGATCAGTTCGGCGGTGCGACGGAACCGTTGGCCCACCGAGACGGCGAGGGTGCCGACCGCCGAGATCGGTGCGAAGACCGGCTGCGGGTTGCCCAGCAGTTCGTGCGCGGCCACCCAGGCCAGCCCGGCCGCGAGACCCGCCTGGAGGGCCAGGGCGAGCGACATCCGTACCCGGTGCAGGCGGTCCTTGAGGGTGGCCTTGCCCCGGTGGTGCAGTTGCGCGACCGTCTCCGAGATCCGCTGGGTGTCCACGTCCGACAGGCCCTCGCGCATGCGGTTGTCGCGCAGCAGGGTGAATCGTCGGTCCCGGGCCACCGCCATGGCCGCGACTACCCACGGCACGAAGGGACAATCCTCGCCGGGCGGGTGCGCCCACCCAACGGGTGACGGACCCGCCGTGACCCGAGAAACCCCCCGGTGGTGCAGACTCGTCCGGGTGACGGGGCTGACGCAACGGTGGCGGGCCGCCGCCCGCTCGGCGGGCGCGACCCGGTCGGCGGCGGTGGACGACGCCGGGGCCGAGCTGCTCACCCGCTGGCGGGAGCCGCACCGTCACTACCACACGGTCGACCACCTGACCGCCGTGCTCGACCTCGTCGACCGGTACGCACCGGCCGCGTCCCGGCCCGACCTGGTCCGGCTCGCCGCCTGGTGCCACGACGCGGTGTACGACCCCCGGGCACCCGGCGACCGCAACGAACGCGACAGCGCCGCGCTCGCCGAGTCCCTGCTCACCCGGGCCGGACTGCCCGCCGCCGAGGTGGCCGAGGTCGGCCGGTTGGTCCTGCTCACCGCCGGGCACGCGGTGGACCCGGCGGACCGCGACGGCGGGCTGCTCTGCGACGCCGACCTGGCGGTGCTGGCCGCGCCCGAGCCGGAGTACGACAGGTACGCGGCGGCGATCCGCCGGGAGTACGCCCACGTGCCGGAGCCGGACTACCGGGTCGGTCGGGCCCGGGTGCTCTCCGGGCTGCTCGCCCTGCCCGCGCTGTTCCGGCTAGCCCCGCTGGCCGACGCCGGACAGGCGCGGGCGCGGGCCAACCTGACCCGCGAGCTGGCCGCCCTCACCGGCCGGGGCGCGGGCGGCGAGGTGTTTGGGGCGACGTAGGCCGGTGGCCCGCAGGAGCCGGACGATCTCGCGACTCGGCACCACCTGCGCGCCGAGCCAGACCGCCATCGCGAAACGTTCCGCCGGGATGTCGTAGTGGTCCCGGTCGAAGCCGCGCCGGGGAGCGCCGAGCGCCTCGGCGAAGGCGTGCAGTTCGGCGACGGAGACGTCACTGATCAGGTGGGACCAGAGTCGACCCCGTGCCGGCCAGGCCGGCCGGTCCAGGTAGATCACGGCAGCCACGGTACCCGGCGACGACCCGAGGTTGATGATCACCATCGGCCGGTCGTAGCCTCGGCCCATGGCCAGCCTCCTCGACGACCTCCGCGCCGCGCTCGGCCCGGACGCGGTCCTCACCGACCCGGACCTGCTGCGCGGGCACGAGCGGGACGAGGCCGACCTGTGCGCGTCCGGCACCCCGCTGGCGGTCGTCCGGCCGCGCAGCACCGAGGAGGTGGCCGCCGTGGTGCGGGCGGCCGGGCGGCACGGCGTACCGGTGGTGCCGCAGGGCGCGCGGACCGGCCTGGCGGGTGCGGCGAACGCCGTCGCGGGCGCGGTGGTGCTGAGCACCGTGGCGATGGACGCGATCCTGGAGATCGACCCGGTGAGCCGGATCGCCGTGGTCCAGCCCGGCGTGGTCAACGCGGCACTCAGCGCCGCCGTGGCCGAGCAGGGCCTGTGGTATCCACCGGACCCGGGCTCCTGGGAGTCCTCCACCATCGGCGGCAACGTCGCCACCAACGCGGGCGGGATGTGCTGCGTCAAGTACGGCGTCACCACCGAGTACGTGCTCGGCATGGAGGTGGTGCTCGCCTCCGGCGAGGTGCTGCGCACCGGTCGGCGTACCGCCAAGGGGGTGGCCGGGTACGACCTCACCCGGCTCTTCGTCGGCTCCGAGGGCACCCTGGGGGTGATCACCGAGGTGACCGTGGCGCTGCGGCCCGCCCCGGCGGAGTCGTTGACGCTGGTGGCGGTCTTCGGCTCCACCGCCGAGGCCGGTGACGCGGTGGCCCGGATCGCCGCTCGTGGGCTCTCCCCCAGCCTGCTCGAACTGCTCGACCGCACGCACCTGGTGGCGATCGAGGCGTACCGGCCGATGGGGCTGCGCACCGACGCCGAGGCGCTGCTGCTGGCCGCCGCCGACACCGGTCCCCGGGCCGCCGAGGACCTGGCCGAACTGGCCGCCGTCTGCACGGCCGCCGGTGCCGCCGAGGTGTACGCGGCCACCGACGCGGTGGAGGCCGCCGCTCTGCTCCAGGCCCGACGCCTGGCCCACCCGGCGATGGAGAAGTACGCGACGGACACGTACCCGGGCGGCAACGGCGGCCTGGTCATCGACGACGTGGCGGTGCCCCGGGCGGCGCTGGCCGCGCTGCTCGACGGGGTCGCCCGGATCGCCGTCGAGTGCGAGGTGCCGATCGGTGTGGTCGGTCACGCCGGTGACGGCAACATGCACCCGAACATCGTGGTCGACCGGGCCGATCCGGCCAGTCTGGAGCGGGGCCGCCGGGCCTTCGACGAGATCATGCGGCTCGGCCTGGCGCTCGGTGGCACCTGCACCGGCGAGCACGGCGTCGGGCTGCTCAAGCGGGAGTGGCTGGCCCGCGAGATCGGGCCGGTGGGCGTCCGGGTGCATCAGGCGATCAAGCACGCCCTCGACCCGTCCGGGCTGCTCAACCCCGGCAAGGTGCTCTGATCCGGGCCGTCCGGACTGCGCCGCCCGGGCGAGGTGCTTCTGACGGGCGGCCTCAGCCGACCATCTCGGCCGGGGTGTTCTGGGTGAGCAGCAGCAGGATCTCCTCGGCCACCTCGGGCCGTTCCTCGCCGGGGCAGTCCTGCGAGGTGATCAGACCGGCCGAGGTGAGCAGGCTGGAGGTCAACGCGCCGACGCAGGTGACCCGGTAGCCCCGGGCCTCGTCGGTCTCCTTCGCCAGCCTCGGGTCGGCGAGCAACTGCTGCAACCGTTGGCGGTGTTCCTCGCTGAGCGTGCCGGTGGAGGTGACGCCGTCGCCGGCACAGTCGATGCACTCCCACCGGCCGTCGGGGGTCACGTTCAGGGTGCGCAGCGGCCCGTCGCTGCCGAGGTTCTGCAACAGGCTGACCCGCCCCTGGCCGCTGGTCGCGGCGCCACCGGCACCGGGCTGGTCGGCGGCCGGCCCGCTCGCCGACGTCTCCGGTGCGGCGCGCTGGCCGAACGAGGCGCATCCGCTGAGGGCGACCACCACCAGGGCCGTGACGGGCAGGGACACCAGCCGTGACCAGGGTTGCGCTATCACGCGCGGAACCTACCCTACCGTAGGTAGGACACGGAAGCGTCCGGACGGACATCCATCGACAGCGATATCCAGAATGGACCTGGTCAGCGTGGCAGCCCCGCCGCACCGTCGTCCGCGCCACGGTCCGCCGGATAGCCGCGCACGTCCGGCGCACCCAGCCGGGCGGCGTCCGCCGTCGCGTCGTCCGGCATCAACTGAGACTGCCGCTCCGCCTCCACCCGCGCCCGGTAGTGCGTCACCTCGCGCTCGCGCCGGGCCGCGTCCCAGCCCAGCACCGCGCCCATCAGCTCGGCCGCGTGCTCGGCCGAGTCCAGCCCCCGGTGCGTGGTCTCGAAGGAGATCCGGGTACGCCGGGTGAGCACGTCCTCCAGGTGCAGCGCGCCCTCGGCACGGGCCGCGTAGGTCACCTCGGCCGCGAGGTACTCCGGCGCACCGGCCAGCGGCGACGCCTGCAACGGGTCGGCGTCGATCAGGGCGAGCAGGTCCAGGGTGAGGCTGCCGTAGCGCTCCAGCAGGTGCTCGACCACCCCGACCGGCACCCCGTGCCGACGGGCCAGATCGGCCCGGTCCCGCCACATCGACGCGTACCCGTCCGCCCCGAGCAACGGCAGGTCGGCGGTGCGCGAGGGACGTTGCGCCCCGAGCCGGTGCGCGGCCCGGTCGACCACGTCCGAGGCCATCACCCGGTACGTCGTGTACTTGCCGCCGGCCACCAGCAACAACCCGAGCATCGGCTCGATGACGGCGTGCTCCCGGGACAGCTTCGAGGTGGAGTCCGCCTCGCCGGCCAGCAACGGGCGCAGCCCGGCGTACACGCCCTCGATGTCGGCGGTGGTGAGCGGCCGGTCCAGCACGGTGTTCACCTGCTGCAACAGGTAGTCGATGTCGCTGGCGGAGGCCGCCGGATGCGACCGGTCCAGTCGCCAGTCGGTGTCCGTGGTGCCGATGATCCAGTGCCCACCCCAGGGGATCACGAACAGCACACTGCGGGCGGTACGCAGGATCAGCCCGGTCTCGCCGGTGATCGCCGAGCGGGGCACCACCAGGTGCACCCCCTTGGACGCCCGGACCCGGATGCCGCGCCGCAACCCGACGTCGTCGAGCATCCGCGACATGTCGTCGGTCCACACGCCGGTGGCGGCGATCACGGTCCGGGCGCGTACCTCGAACTCGGCCTCCGGGGAACCGGCGGGCGCCTCCAGGTCGCGGACCCGTACCCCGGTCACCTCCCGGGCCTGCCGGATCAGCCCGACCGCCCGGGTGCTGCTCACCACCGTCGCGCCCAGGCTCGCCGCGGTCCGGGCCAGCGTCACCACCAGCCGGGCGTCGTCCACCTGGCCGTCGTAGTAGCGGATCGCGCCGGCCAGCCCCTCGTTGCGCAGGCTCGGGAAGACCCGGCGGGCACCCTCGCGGCTGAGGTGCCGGTGCAGCGGCATGCCCCGGCCACCGCCGAAGAGACCCGCGAAGGCGTCGTACGCGGCCACCCCGGCGCCGTAGTACGCCCGGCGCAGCACCCGGGCCGGCAGGTCGCGTACGCCCTGCCCGGCGGGGAGCGGCACCAGGAACGGCACCGGACGCACCAGGTGTGGCGCCAACCGGGTGGCCAGCAGGCCCCGCTCGGTGAGCGCCTCGTGCACCAGGTTGAACTCCAACTGCTCCAGGTAGCGCAGGCCGCCGTGGATCAGCTTGCTGGATCGGCTGGACGTACCGGCCGCGAAGTCGCGGGCCTCGACCAGGGCCACCTTCAGCCCCCGGGAGGCCGCGTCGACGGCCGCGCCGGCTCCGGTCACACCACCGCCGATGACGAGTACGTCGAAGCGCTCGGCACGCAGCCGACGCAGGTCGTCGGCCCGGCGGGCGGGCGAGAGCTGGCCGGCAACGGATCGCAAGACGTGGGGATCGCGCACCCGTCCACGGTAGCCGCAGCGATCACCTGGTGGCATACGACGGCCGTCGGGGACGGCCGGTGGAGCCCGGACCGTAGGGTGTGCGGATGCGTGACGATCACTTGACGTCCGGTGACGCCGGCAGTCCCTGGGCCGTTGTCGCGGCGGTGCTGGTCGGCGGCGCCACGGTCACCATCACCCTGCTGACACAGGCCGGTGGCTGGTTGGTCGACCAGGTGCTGCTGCTCAGCGGGCTGGACCGGTTCGTGCCGCTCTGGCCTCTGGCCGGTCTGTTCACCGTGCTCCTCGTCGGTGCCGCCACGCTGCCGCTGGCCCTGGTCCCCCGCTCGGCCGCGATCCGGGCCGCCGGCCGTGCCTGGCTGGCCGGGACGCTCGCGATGGTCGTACTCGGGCTGCTGCGGACGATCCCGCCGGTGCACCACGAGGCGTACCTCGCCGCACTGGCCGTGACCGCCGCGCTGCTGGCGCTGCTCGCGCACCGGCTCTCCCCCCGCCTGGCCCCCGCTCCCCACCCCGCCCGCCCCGAGCCCGACCGGGCCGCCCCACCGGCTCCCCGGCCGACCGTGGTGACCCTGCTCGGCATCGCGGGCGGGCTGGTCCTGCTGATGCCCTGGGTCCGGTTCGGGGCGCTCGGCGGGCTGCTGGAGACGCTGCTGGCCGGGCTGGCCGCCGCCGCCGTGGGAGTGCTGGCCGGTGAGTTGCTGGACGCCCGTTTCTGGGGCCACCACGAGGTCGGCGAGCCACCCCGACCGGCCCGGCTGGTGCTGCTCGGCGGTCTCGTCGCCGGTGTGGTGCTGCTGCTGGTCGGTGCCGGTACCGGCCAGTCGGGCGCCCAGTTGCCGCTGCTGCTGACCCTGCCACCGGCCGGCTTCGCGCTGGCCGCGCTGCGGGCCCTGGCCCGGCGTACCGACCCGGGACGCGGTCGCCTCCCCACCGCGACGCTGGTCGGGCTGGGTGTGTTCGGTCCGCTGGCCTTCACCGACCCGGAGGAGGTCACCCTGCTCCTGTCGGGCAGCCGGGACATCCCGTTCTGGGTGGCCGTCACCACGGGTGCCGGGCTCCTGATCGCGCTGCTGCTGTCGACCGCGTACGCGCTGACGCTGGCCCGGCCCTCGGCGCGCCCGCCACGTCGGGCCACGGCCTGGGCGACCGCCGTGGTGATGCTGCTGACGGTCGGCGTCGGAGGTGTCGTCGCCGGCCAGCCCGGGCTGCACGGCGAACGGTTGTTCGTGGTGCTGCGGGAGCAGGCCGACCTGACCGGCCTGCCGGCCGGGACGGGCCGGGCGGGCCGGGACGCCCGCGCCGAGGAGGTCTACCGTCGGCTGGTCGACACCGCCGAGCGGACCCAGGCCGACCTGCGCCGCGACCTGCGCCGACTGCGGCTCGACCACACCGCCTACTACCTGGTCAACGCGATCGAGGTGGACGGCGGGCCGGTGACGCGGGCCTGGCTGTCCACCCGGCCCGAAGTGGCGAGGGTCCTGGTCAGCCAGCGGCTGCGCCCACTGCCGGTGCCGGACGGTACGACGCGCGGCGACGCCCCCGCGCCGACCGGGCCGCCCTGGAACATCACCATGATCGGCGCGGACCGGGTCTGGTCCGAGCTGGGGGTGACCGGTGCCGGGGTGACCGTGGGCAGTTCGGACTCCGGGGTGGACGCCGGGCACCCGGCGCTGACCCCGGGCTTCCGGGGCGGCGACGACTCGTGGTTCGACCCGTGGAACGACACCCGTACGCCGACCGACCGCAGCGGGCACGGCACCCACACGGCGGGCAGCGCCGTCGGGCGGGACGGCATCGGCGTGGCACCGGGAGCGCAGTGGGTGGGCTGCGTCAACCTCGACCGCAACCTGGGCAACCCCGCCGCGTACCTGGACTGTCTCCAGTTCATGCTGGCGCCCTTCCCGCCGGGCGGCGACCCGTTCGCGCAGGGACGCCCGGCCCGGGCACCGGAGATCCTGACCAACTCGTGGGGCTGCCCGTCGATCGAGGGTTGCGCCCCCCGGACACTGCTGCCGGCCGTCGACGCCCTGGAGGCCGCCGGGATCCTCGTGGTGGCCGCCGCCGGCAACACCGGCCCGTTCTGTCGATCCATCCAGGACCCGCCGGCCCCCTACCCGGACGTGCTGACGGTCGGCGCGGTGGACGAGCGGCGACGCGTCACCGACTTCTCGTCCCGGGGACCCACCCCGTCGGGAGTGCACAAACCGGACCTGGTGGCGCCGGGCGAGGACATCCTCTCCGCGATGCCCGGAGGTGGCTACGCCGCGCTCGCCGGCACGTCGATGGCGACCCCGCAGGTGGCCGGCGTGGTGGCGTTGATGTGGTCGGCCAACCCGGACCTCGTCGGCGACCTGGACCGAACCCGACGCATCCTGCGCGAGACGGCCACCCCGATCGACGTCCCGAGCGGCACCGGCACCTGCGGCGGTACGGCGAACGTGGCCGGCGCCGGGCTGGTCGACGCGTACGCCGCCGTCGAGGCCGCCCGGGGCTGACGTCCGATCGGGTCTGACACCGGACCGGATGTGATCTAGGGTCGGCAGCCATGGACGGGACCACCATCGCCGAGTTGAGCGTCGAGCGGGCCGCCGAGGTGGTGGAGGTCTGCCGCCGGGCGCTCGACCTGCCGGAGGACGCGGCCGAGGCGGAGCCGCTCGTGGCGACGCTCTGGCACCGGGCCGCCGCCGACCGGCCGGTGCGGGTGTTCGGCGCGTACCGGGGTGAAGACCTGGTCGGGGTCCTGATCGGCTCGCTCTCCGGCGAGGCCGGGCACGTGGACCTGCTGGCGGTGGACCCCGAGGTCCGTCGTCAGGGCGTGGCCCGGGCCCTGCTCGGGCACGCCGAGCGGGTGCTGGCCGAGGCGGGCGCGGCCGAGATGGTGCTCGCCGGGAACCCGCCCCACTACGGCTGGCCCGGCGTCGACGTCCGCTACACCCCGGCGATCTGTCTCGCCCTCGCGCTCGGCTACCGCCAGGACCGTACCGCCTGGAACATGACCGCCGACCTGTCGTCCGACTCGTCACCGGCGCTGCGCTCCACCGAAGCGGCCGAGGCCCGGTTGGCCGGGCAGGGCGTGACGGTACGCCGGGCCGAGCCGGCCGACCTGCCGACGCTCGCCGCGTTCGCGCAGACGACCTTCGGCGGGGCGTGGGACGCCGAACTGGCCGGTTCGGTGGGCCGCCCCGACGCCGGCTGCCACCTGGCCGAGCGCGACGGTGCACTGCTCGGCTTCGCCGCGTACGGGTCGTCCCGGCCGAGTTGGTTCGGGCCGATGGGCACCGCGCCCGCCGCCGAGGGGTCGGGCATCGGCGGTGTCCTGCTCCGCCGCTGCCTACGGGACCAGCGGGCGGCCGGTGTCGAGTTCGCCCAGATCGGCTGGGTCGGGCCGGTGCCCTTCTACTCGCGCAGTGCCGGGGCCCGGATCGAGCGGGTCTTCTTCCTGTACCGCAGGGCGCTCACCGGTCGGAACGAGTCAACCGGCGCATAGCCGCCGATAGCACCGTTCCCCCACCCCGGTCATCGACGCCCCCTACGGTTTTGCGTAGAGGAGGCAGCCATGACCACGGATGACGAACAGACCCGGGACACCCTGGCGGTGCCCCTGGTCGCGGTTCCCGAACTCCCGGCCCAACTGCCGATCGACCGGCTGGACTACGGCGACGCCGAGCAGTTGGCGGAGATGTTCGGGGCCGCCGAGCCCCCCGAGGAGCCGCTCATCCTGGTCGACGAACCGGCACCGCACCACGGGCCGTACGAGCGGGCGCGGCACCAGCGCGACGAACGGCCACTGCCGACATAGGGAAGGGGCGGACCGCTGACGCGGTCCGCCCCTTCCGGCGTTGGAGCTGGACTCAGAAGTCCATGTCCCCGCCACCCGGACCAGCCGGGGCGGCCGGGGTCTTCTCCGGCTTGTCCGCCACGACGGCCTCGGTGGTGAGGAACAGCGCGGCGATCGACGAGGCGTTCTGCAGCGCCGACCGGGTCACCTTGGCCGGGTCGATGATGCCCGCGGCCAGCAGGTCGACGTACTCACCGGACGCGGCGTTGAGGCCGTGACCGGCGTCGAGGTTGCGGACGCGCTCGACGACGACGCCACCCTCCAGGCCGGCGTTGACGGCGATCTGCCGCAGCGGGGCGTCCAGCGCGATCTTCACGATCTGCGCGCCGGTCGCCTCGTCGCCGGCCAGGTCCAGCTTGTCGAAGGCGGTCTTGCCGGCCTGCACCAGCGCGACGCCACCACCCGGGACGATGCCCTCCTCGACGGCGGCCTTCGCGTTGCGGACGGCGTCCTCGATGCGGTGCTTGCGCTCCTTGAGCTCGACCTCGGTGGCCGCGCCGACCTTGATCACCGCAACACCGCCGGCCAGCTTGGCCAGACGCTCCTGCAGCTTCTCCCGGTCGTAGTCGGAGTCGCTCTTGTCGATCTCGGCCCGGATCTGGTTGACCCGGCCCTGGATCTGCTCGGCGTCACCGGCACCGTCGACGATCGTGGTCTCGTCCTTGGTCACCACGACCTTGCGGGCGCGGCCCAGCATGTCGAGACCGGCGGCGTCCAGCTTGAGGCCGACCTCCTCGCTGATGACCTGGCCACCGGTGAGGATGGCGATGTCGGTCAGCATGGCCTTGCGGCGGTCACCGAAGCCCGGCGCCTTGACGGCGACCGACTTGAAGGTGCCCCGGACCTTGTTGACCACCAGGGTGGCCAGGGCCTCGCCCTCCAGGTCCTCGGCGATGATCAGCAGCGGCTTGCCGCCCTGCATGACCTTCTCCAGGATCGGGAGCAGGTCCTTGACCGACGAGATCTTGCTGTTGGCGATCAGGATGTACGGGTCGTCGAAGACGGCCTCCATACGCTCCGGGTCGGTCATGAAGTAGGCCGAGATGTAGCCCTTGTCGAAGCGCATACCCTCGGTGAGCTCCAGCTCCAGCCCGAAGGTGTTGCTCTCCTCGACGGTGATGACGCCTTCCTTGCCGACCTTGTCCATCGCCTCGGCGATGATCTCGCCGACGCTGGTGTCACCAGCGGAGATGGAGGCGGTGGAGGCGATCTGCTCCTTGGTCTCGACGTCCTTGGCGAGCTTCAGCAGCTCCTCCGAGACGCTGGCCACGGCCGACTCGATGCCCCGCTTCAGGGCCATCGGGTTGGCGCCGGCGGCCACGTTGCGCAGACCCTCGCGAACGAGAGCCTGGGCCAGGACGGTCGCCGTCGTGGTGCCGTCACCGGCCACGTCGTCGGTCTTCTTGGCGACCTCCTTGACCAGCTCGGCGCCGATCTTCTCGTACGGGTCCTCGAGCTCGATCTCCTTGGCGATGCTCACACCATCGTTGGTGATGGTGGGGGCACCCCACTTCTTCTCGAGCACGACGTTGCGGCCCTTGGGGCCGAGGGTCACCTTCACGGCGTCGGCGAGCTGGTTCATGCCCCGCTCGAGGCCGCGGCGAGCCTCTTCGTCGAACGCGATCATCTTGGCCATACGGCGTTGTCCTCCTGGACACTCACGGACCAGCCGGGGTGTGCCCCGGACGGGCCGTCTGGTGTACGCACCTTGGGACGTCGCCACCTGGCGACGGCGACGTCTCCTCGGCCGGGCCGGATAGCCCGCGACGACCGGCCACTGCCCCGCCCGGGGTGGTCCCCCGAGTGCGACGGTGGCCCCACCGTCCCGACCAACTGGCACTCACGCCATGCGAGTGCCAATGACTTGTTTAGCACTCTGCCCTGCCGAGTGCAAGCACGACCGCCGCGATCAGCCGAGTTCGTGCGCCAGTTGGGCGTCGTTCACCGGCCCCTCGTGTGCCCGCTGCTCGGCGTACGTGACGACCAGCCCGACCAACTGGGCGAGGTGGGCCGGCAGGGTCAGCAGCGCCGCCATCACCGTCACCAGGACCGTGCCGACCGTCACCGTCCGGGTGTCCATCGGGCCGGTGCCGATGAGCAACAGCCCCACCTGCTCGATCCCGGCCGCCACCAGCGACACGGCGATCACCGCGCCGATCACCAGCGCCAACCGGCCGAGCAGCAGACCCAGCCGCTGCCGCAGCATCTGGTGCGAACGGCCGATCGGGTTGTCCCGCTCGAAGAGATAGACCGGGCCGACCATGGCCAGCGCGAAGACCGCGTAGATGCCGGGCAGGAAACAGAGGCAGAGACCGAACAGCACGATCATGCCGACCAGCAGTGTCCAGCCCCACAGCCCGAGCGCCCGCCGGAGCCCGTAGCGCAGGGCGGTGCCGAGGTCGACCGGCGCACCGGCCGCCTGCCGGGCGATCACCCAGGTACCGGCCGCCCACCCCACGCACTGCGCCAGGCTGGCGACCAGACCGGCCCCGAACAGGCTGCCCACCCAGATGACGGCGTCGGCCCAGAACCCGGCGGGCAGCGCCTCACTGTCGCGGGCGAGCTGCTCCTCCCAGCGCGCGGAGGGATCGACCACCAGCCCGAGCACCGCCACCACCACCGCCGGCAACACCTGGGTGACCAGCACGATCGGCAGCAGCACCGGCCAGCCCCGGCGGAGCGCGCCGACGCTGCGCGCGTACCAGCCGCCCACTCCGGCACCGGGCGGATTCACCAGCGGGCTGGCCGGGTCGAGGCCGTACCCCGGCTGCGGATACCCACCATGGGCCGAGGCCGGATACGGCTGGCCCGGATAGGGCTGACCGGGATAGGGCTGGCCCGGGTACGGCTGATCGGGGTAGGGCTGGCCGGGGTAGGACTGGCCCGGATGGGGCGTCGGTGCGCCCGGCTGGCCGGACACGTCGGCGTGCCGATCAGGCCCGGTCACGGACGAGCCGGGCCCGGTCACGGACGAGCCGGGCCCGGTCACGGACGAGTCGGGCCCGGTCACGGACGACTCAGGCTCGTTCGCGCGTGAGTCGGACCCGTCCGTCGACGGGGTCGGCTCGTTCGCAGGCGAGGGCCGGCCCGGCTCGTCGGAGGACGAGGACGGACCCGCCGGGGGCGGCTGGTCGGACATGGACGCTCCTCAGCGATGGCTGGATCGGCACATGATCTTCCCTGGTCGGCCCCGGCGCCGCAGCCCTGCACCGGCCACGATCCCATAACCCCGCCAGACGATCAGTCGGCGAGGCGGACGGGGTCGGTGCTCAGATGGCGCGGACCCGCTCTGCCTGGGGGCCCTTCTGGCCCTGGCCGATCTCGAACTCCACCCGCTGGCCGTCGTCCAGCGCCTTGTAACCGTCCATCTCGATCGCGGAGAAGTGGACGAAGACGTCCTGCCCGCCGTCGACGGCGATGAAGCCGTAGCCCTTTTCGGCGTTGAACCACTTCACGGTGCCCTGTGCCACGGTGTTGTCCTCACTCTGCGCGGCGTACCACAACTCCGGGCACCGGCACGCCGAGCACCCGGAGACCACCGGTTTCAGCGATCCGCGACGACCCCGAAAACGGTGACCGAAATCGCACGGTACACGAGGCGTGACGACCGCGCACGACCACAAATCGGGCGTATTCCGACTGACGGCATCGCCGTACGTCATTGTGGTAAGCATGCCGACATGACCAGCACCATGGACGGGGCCGACACCCTGCGCGCGGACGTCCGCCGGGTCGAGCCGACGGACGCAGCCCGGATGCGGGCCCTCCGTCTGGAGATGCTCGCCGACGCCCCGCTGGCCTTCCTGGAGACCATCGCGGAGGCCGCAGCCCGCCCGCACGCCGAGTACGCCGCCCGAATCGCCCAGGTCTCGGCCGGCACCCACACCGCCCAGTTCGTGGCCGACCCCGGCGGCCGGCTGGTCGGGCACGCCGGCGGTGTCGCCCACCCCACGGAACTCGCGGTCACCGTGGTCTACGCGGTCTACGTCACCCCGACCTGGCGCGGCACGGGCCTGCTCGCGGACCTGATCGAAGCGGTGGGCGCCTGGTCCCGGGACTGCGGGCGGCGCGAGCTGATGCTCGAAGTCGTGGTGGGCAACGACCGCGCGTACCGCGCCTACCAACGGATCGGCTTCGCCGACACGGGCGTACGAGTCCCGCACCCGACCGTCCCCGCCCTCCGCGAACTCCAGATGCGCCGACGCGCGTAGTTGGGAGTGGGGTGGGGGTTTCCGGGCAGCCCACCCTGCTCCGGGCGGTCAGGCTTGATCCCTCCGCAGGGTGGGCTGCCCGGAAACCCGACGTGGTCCGGCTGGTCTCGTGGGTCGTCCTCGGGTTGGCCCCACTCGCCCTCTCCCTGCTGGGGCGACCCCTGACGGTCGTGGGGAGGCGGAACGGCCGGGTTGTCCCGGCGGGTGCGGCGCGCGCCAGGTCCCCTGCGCCGCCTTTGCTCTGCGTCAACCCACGCAACGAACAGGGCGATTCGTTCCTTCTGACAGAAAGCGCACTGGCAGAGCCCTGGCAGTTGCCCAGAACCAGCACGCTTTCCCGGAAGTGTTGCGTGGAGTGAAGCAGAGCGAAAGCGGCAGGCGGGAGTACCGCCGGGGTTCCGGGGCAGCCCACACCGCAAGCAATCGAAACCCATACCCCTAGGCGTGGCGGCGGCTCTGCACGATGCGGAAACGGTTGGCGACGTACGCGCCGTCGGTCAGCGCCGAGTTGGCCGCCGCGTTCGCGCCGCTGCCGTGGAAGTCGGAGAACGCCGCCGACTGGTTCACGAAGACGCCGCCGGTGAGGTTGCCGGACAGGTGCACCCCGACCTCGATCGCGGCGCTCTCGGCGGCGTCCAACACCGCCTCGTCGGTGGAGTAGACGGCTGCGGTCAGCGCACCCTTCTCCCCCACGGTCGCCCGGAGGATGTCCAGGCTGTGCGTGGTGGAGTCGGTGGCGATGGCGAAGGAGATCGGCCCGAACCACTCCCGCGAGTAGGTCGCCGTGTCGCCCGCGTCCAGCTTGACGACCGTCGGCGTACGCACCACCGCGTCCGGGAACGACGGGTGCGTGACGGCACGCGACTCCAGCACCGGCGTACCGACCTTGGTCACCTCGTCGAGGCGGTCCAGGACGCCGTCGTTGACGATGGCGCCGGTCAGCTCGACCCCCCGGGCCGGGTCGGCGGTGAGCTTGCCGACGGCGGCGGCGATCCCGGCGGCCACCTCGTCGAAGCTCTTGTGCCCCTGGTCGGTGTCGATGCCGTCCCGGGGGATGAGGATGTTCTGCGAGGTGGTGCACATCTGACCGCTGTAGAGCGTCAGGGTGAAGCCGAGGTTGCGGCACATGCCGGCGAAGTCGTCGGTGGAGTCGACCACGACCGTGTTGAGTCCGGCCTTCTCGGTGTAGACCGCCGCCTGGCGGGCGTTGGCCTCCAGCCAGTCGCCGTACTCGGTGGACCCGGTGAAGTCCACGATCTTGACGGCCGGGTGCAGAGCCAGGGTCGAGGCCAGCTTCTCGCCGGGCGCCTCAGGGGCGAGCAGGACCAGGTTCGGGTCGAAGCCGGCCTCGGCGAGCACCTCCCGGGCGTAGCGGACCGTCACGGCCAGCGGGAGTACGGCGCGCGGGTGCGGCTTGACCACCACCGGGTTGCCGGTCACCAGCGAGGCGAACAGGCCCGGGTAGGAGTTCCAGGTCGGGAACGTGTTGCAGCCGATGACGAGGGCGACGCCGCGCGGCACCACGTGGAACGTCTTGGTCATCCGCAACGGGTCGCCCTTGCCGGCGGCCTTCTCCCAGGCAGCGGTCCCCGGGTGCCGGGTCATCTCCGCGTACGCGTAGGCGACGGCCTCCAGCGCCCGGTCGAGCGCGTGCGCGCCACCGGCCTGGAACGCCATCACGAACGCCTGACCGCTGGTGAACTGCACCGCGTTGGCCAGTTCGAAGACGTGCTTGTGCAGCCGGGCGAGGATCTCCAGGCAGACCCCGACCCGGATCTGTGGACCGGCGTCCCGCCACGCGGGCAGCGCCGTGGACGCGGCGGCGACGAGTTGGTCGGCGGTGGCGTGCGGGTACCGGACGTTCAGCGGCACACCGAACGGACTGGTCTCGGTGGCGACCCGGTCGCCGTCGCCCGGCTGGTCGAGCGGGAAGTCCCCGCCCAGGTACGCCTCGAACGCGGCCTTGCCGTCTGCGGCTGCGGTCTCGCCGTACACCCGGGGGCTGGGTGATTCCGGGTAGGCGGACCAGTACCCGCGCTCCGCGATCGCGGTCAGCGCGCGGTCGAGGGTGTCGGCGTGCCTGTCGTAGAGGGGGTGCGGGGTCTCCGTCATGCCCGCCATCATGCAACAGGAAGCCCCGCGATCAGTAGGGGCGTGTCACACCTCAGACGTCGAGCTGCCAGTTGCTCCACCGGTCCATCACCCGGAACCCGAGCTGCTCGTTGATCGCGATCATGTGGTCGTTGCTGTCCGCGTTGAAGGTGTCGATCACCTGGACAGCGGGCTCGTGGTCGAGCAGGTGACGAAGGTTCTCGATCTTCGTGAGCAGGCCGAGGCGGCGCCCCCGGTGCTCCGGGTCGACGATGGTGATCTGCTGGAAGGCGTGCCAGTCGGCGGTCGGTGACATGTCGAGCAGGGTCCAGGCGACCAGTCGGCCGGACCCCCGGTGCCGTACGCCCGCGTGGTACCGCCGCTTGCCGCGCGCTTCGAGCGCCCGCTCGGTGCCGCGTACCCGCTCCGCGTCGACCTGCTCGGGCTCCCACTCCAGGTCGCCCATCGGCGCGTCGGCCAGCAGCCGCCCGTCCAGATACGCGACGTCGGCGATCAGGTCGTCCGGCGTGTTCCCGCGCCAGAACAGCACCTCGTAGTCGGTGGCCCGGGACCGGGCGTCGGCGAGCAGCGCGTCCAGGGCGGTCTGGTCCAGCTCGGCGACGTGCAGTCGCCGCCGTACGTCGGCCAGGGCGTCGACCGCGCCGACGGTGGCGGCGAACCGGGTGGCCGGACCCGGCTGGTGGGGCTCGCCGCGCAGGTGTGCCCGGCTCATCGCGCTGACCCGTTTACGTCCGCGCTCCCGCAGCACGCGCAGGCCGCGCTCGAACAGCGCCCGACCGACCCCCTGGCGGCGGTGCTCCGGATGGACGACGAGCTCGGCCGAGGCGTTCTCGGTGTTGTCGAGTTGCGGCAGGTGGAGCAGCAGGTATCCGGCGGCGACGCCGTCGACGTGGGCCAGCAGGGCGAGTGTCTCGGTGCCCGGCATCGGTTGGTGGAACAGCGCGGCGAACCGCTGCCGACTGAACGGTGGGTAGTCCGGCAGTTCCGCGGCGCTGTAGTCGGCACCGACCTGGAACGCCTGCTCGATGGCCGACTCGTCGTCGGCACCGAAGGGGGTGATGGTGATGGCCATCTCCGCAGCCTGCGGGACGACGAGCGACGGGGCCAGCGATTATTCGCCGGCCCCGTCGGGAAGCTTGGTCGGGAGGGACGATCGCACAACGCCTCCGGCGCTGGGTCGTAAAGACTGAAAGTCTACGGCGAAACGCCCTCCCGCACGAAGCATCTTGCGCCGCCCGGTTCCTGCCGTCAAGTACTCGACGGCGTGTTTTCGGCACTCACCGCGAAAAGCCCGTTACCCGGCGGATCGGTCGGCGTGCAACATGCCGACCAGCCGACGAGTTCGCGGTGTGCCTCAGCCGAGCAGGCCGGCGTCGCGGGCGGCCCGCAGCGACGGCTTGATCCGGTGGGTCGGTCCGACCTCGCCCGCGACCGCGTCGAGCGTCTTGAGCCCCTCGCCGGTGTTGTAGACCACCGTCTCCGCGGTCGGGTCCAACTTTCCGGACTCGACCAGCTTGCGCAGCACCGCGACGGTCACCCCGCCGGCCGTTTCGGCGAAGACCCCGGTGGTACGCGCCAGCAGCCGCACGGCGGCACGGATCTCGTCGTCGTCGGCGTAGTCCATCCAGCCGCCGGTACGGCGTACCGCCTCCAGGGCGTACAGGCCGGCGGCCGGGTCGCCGATGTTGAGCGACTTGGCGATCCCGGTCGGCTTGACCGGGGTGATCGTGTCCCCGCCGCCGTGCAGGGCGGTGGCGATCGGGTTGCAGCCGGCCGACTGGGCACCGAAGACCTTCCACCCGCCGGCCGGTGCCTCGACCAGGCCGATCTCGACCAGCTCGCTGAACGCCTTGTCGACCTTGGTGAGCAGTTCGCCGGAGGCCATCGGGATCACGACCTGGGCCGGAATCCGCCAGCCGAGCTGCTCGGCGACCTCGTAGCCGAGCGTCTTGGACCCCTCGGCGTAGTACGGCCGGACGTTGACGTTGACGAAGGCGGTGTCCTCGAACTCGTCGGTCTCCACCAGTTCGCCGCAGAGCCGGTTCACGTCGTCGTACGAGCCGTCGATGGCGACCAGCTCACCGCCGTACACGGCGGTCGTCACGACCTTGCCCTGCTCCAGGTCACTGGGGATGAAGACCACCGACGGGGTGCCGGCCCGGGCCGCGTGGGCGGCGACGGAGTTGGCCAGGTTGCCGGTGGAGGCGCAGGCGAACCGGGCGAAGCCGAGCGCCCGGGCGGCGGTCAGCGCGACCGAGACGACCCGGTCCTTGAACGAGTGGGTGGGGTTGGCGCTGTCGTCCTTGACCCAGAGCGGGCCGGTGATGCCCAGCTCGGCGGCGAGCTGGTCGGCGGCGACCAGCGGCGTGAAACCGGGGTCCAGGCTGACCCGGGTGGCCGGGTCCTGCCCGGCGGGGAGCAGCGCCGCGTAGCGCCAGATGTTCTGCGGGCCCGCCTCGATCTGCTCGCGGGTCACGGTGGCGAGGGCCGCCGGGTCGTAGTCGACCTCCAGCGGGCCGAAACACTCGTAACAGGCGTGCTGCGCGGCCAACGGGTAGCGGGCCGAACAGGCGCGGCAGACCAGGGCGCGGGCGGGGCTGGCGGTGGTGTCGATCCCGGTAGGGGCGAGCGTCGACGTCATGTCCGAGTCCTCTCATCTTCCCCCACATCGCACCCTGCGGCGGGGACGGAATTGGCACCTGCCCCACGGGACGCTCAGCGATGAGCGCGTGGGGTGGTTGCCGGGGCGTCGTCGGGCCGTATCCCTCAGCCCCTCTGGATGAGGTATTCAGTTGTGCCGCCGAGTCTAGGCAATCGCGCCGCGCTCGTCAGCGTTCGATCTCAGCCTGTGAGCGATTCCTCACCGCCGCCACCGCCTGAGGGACGGCGACGACCCTGGACCGGACGGCTCCGGCGGTGCCGGAGGAGACCCGGTCCAGGGTCGCGCACGAGCGTCGGCCTGGCCGCCGCACCAGCCGGATCAGGCCGGTACGGACCTGCGTTCGGCCGCCTTCACGTCCAGTGCGGCCCCGCTGCGCTGGCGCAGCAGGTTGTCCAGCGCCCAGCTACCCGGACCGAGTATCGCGATCAGCAGGAACGACCAGCAGAACAGCACGGACAACTCGCCGTTGTTGCGCAGCGGCAGCAGCGCCTCGGGCTGGTGGACGACGAAGTAGGCGTAGGCCATCGAGCCCGACGCCACCAGGGCCGCCGGCCGGGTGAGCAGACCGACGAGCACCAGGGCGCCGCAGACGGCCTGGATCAGCGCGGCCCACCAGCCCGGCCACGTGCCGAGCGGGACGGGTTCACCGCTCCCCCGGGCACCGCCGAAGACGCCGAACAGAGACGACAACCCGTGGCAGAGAAACAGCAGGCCGATGACCATGCGGAACAGGGACAGGGCCGGCCCGCCGAACCGGTCAGTACGCATTCCGGAACCTCCATTGTGGATGGACGAGGGCAACCAGAATGCGGGATTGATAAATATTTGTCGATGCAATCTCTTCCTTTGGGAACGCTCCCACATCGATGGTAGCGACTGGAACTTCCGAAGGAACCCCCCTCGGCGAAGATCGTTTTGATCACCCTCCGTAACGACTCCCTGTACACCCTGGACATGTGACGGCAACAAGTCGCGGTCATCCGAGCCGGAGCCGCGCGCCCACCCGGGTCCGGAAGCGGCCACCGTCGTCCCACCAGCCGGTACACCGAGCGGCCCCCGGCCGACCGCGACGCCGTCCCGAACCACCCGCCTCGCCACGCCGACAGCCGGGCGAGCGATCGAGCACCGTGATGCGACGATGGCCCGATGCGAGACATCCACGGGGGATCGATTCCGGAGACGACCCCGAGACACGGCCCGGGTGACCGGCGTACGCGGCACGCCGCGCTGCTGACCGCCGTCACGATGCTCGCCGGCTGCGCGCCGACCGACGCGTCGCACAACGCCCCGGGCGACCCGCCGCCGGAGCCGCTCGGCGCGGCCACCGCCCCGGCACCGACCTCGGCCGGGCCGGAGGTCTGCCCCGAGTCCGGCGTACGGATCCGCTACCTCGGTGTCAGCGCGGCCATGGGGCTCCGGGCGATGGGCGTCGAACTGGTCAACTGCGGCGACCGGCCGTACCCGCTGCACGGCTATCCGGCGTTACGGCTCTACGACGGCGAGGGGCGACCGCTCAGCGTCCGGGTGGTCCCCGGGGCGGCCGGGATCGCCTCGGGCTTCGACGACCCGCCCCGGCGGCTGGTGGTGGCACCGGGCGACGCGGCCAGAGCTGCCGTGATCTGGCGCAACCTGGTCGACGACCCGACCGTGGCCGCCACCGAGGCCACGCGGGTGGAGATCGCGGCGGGCAAGGGGCAGCCGGGGCAGGTACTCGACATGGAGGGGCCGATCGACCTCGGCAACACCGACCGGATCGGAGTCAGCGCCTGGAAGAAGCGGACGGGCCCGACACCGACGCCCACCGATTCGGCGGACGACGGCGTCGACGCCGCACTCAGCTCGTGATGTCCTTGCGGGTGAAGCGCCAGAAGGCGAGCCCCCAGAACAGGGTGGCGTAGCAGATCGCCGAGATGGCCCCTCGGACGATGTCGTCGGTCTGCACGGGCGTGGAGAGCAGCCCCAGCCAGGCGGTGCTGTAGTGGGTCGGCAGGAACGACCGGATCGCGCCGAGCGCGGTGATCTGGTCGAGGATGCTGGAGAGGATCCACAGCAGCACCGCACCGCCCACCGCGCCCAGCGCGGCGTCGGTGACCACCGAGAGCAGGAACGCCAGACCGGCGACGACCAGCAGCACGACCGCCAGGTAGCCGAGCACCGCCAGCAGGCGGAGCAGCCCCTCGCCGGGTTCGAGCTGCGCGGCGACCGTGCTACGCAGCGGTGACCAGCCGTACCGCAGGGTGCCGATCAGCAGGGCCGTGCCGGCGAGCAGCACCAGCGCGAACGCCGAGTACGCGAGCGCCACCAGCAGCTTCACCGTCAGCAGCCGGGCCCGGGGCACCGGCACCGCCAACAGGTAACGCAGGCTGCCCCAGCTCGCCTCGCTGGCCACCGTGTCGCCGCAGAACAGCGCCACCACCACGACCAGCAGGAACGAGGCGGAGACGAAGATGGTGAACAGGGTGAAGTTCAGCCCGCCGGAGGTGGCGAACGAGACGAGGCTGCCGAACTCGCCCCGGCCGTTGTCGTCGTCACCCGAGTCGAACTGGAACGCGATCAGGATGATCAACGGCAGCAGCACCATGAAGCCGAGCGCCAACTGGGTGCGCCGCCGCGCCGCCTGTCGGCGGAACTCGGCACCGAACGGCAGCGTCCTCGACGGCCGGTAGCCGGCGGCGGCGCCCGACGGAGCCACCTCGGACTCCTCCCGCGTCGGCACGGTCGATCCCGCCATCACCGGTCCCCGCTTCCCCGAGAGTTCTCGCCCACCAGGGCGAGGAACGCGTCCTCCAGGCGGCGCCGGGGCACCACCCGGTCCACCCCGATACCGGCCCGCACCAGTTCGGCGACCACCTCGCTGCGGGCGGTGCCGTTGGTGTCCACCACCAGGTGCCCGTCGGCGTCGTCCAGCACCCGTACGCCGCCGAGGTCGTTGAGCACGTCCCGGGCCGCGCGCGGGTCGCTCACCTCGAACAGCACGCTCGGCGAGTCGCCGACGATGTCCTCCACCGGCCCGGAGGCCACGATCCGGCCCTTGTTGACCACCACGGCGTGCGTGCAGGTCTGTTCCACCTCGGCGAGCAGGTGGCTGGAGACCAGCACCGCGCGGCCGTCGGTGGCGTACCGCTGGAGCACCCGACGCATCTCGGCGATCTGCGGCGGGTCCAGCCCGTCGGTCGGCTCGTCGAGCACCAGCAGCTCGGGCAGGCCGAGCATGGCCTGGGCGATGGCCAACCGTTGCCGCATGCCGTGGCTGTACTTGCGGACCCGCCGGTGCACCGACGAGCCCAGCCCGGCGATCTCCAGCGCCTGTTCGAAGTGCGCGTCGGCCTCCGGCCGCCCGGTCGCCCGCCAGTACGCCCTGAGGTTCTCCAAACCGGACAGGTGCGGCAGGAAGCCGGGCCCCTCGACGAGCGCGCCGATCCGGGAGAGCACCGGCGATCCCGGCACCAGCCGATGCCCGAAGACGTAGATCTCCCCGGCCGTC
Source organism: Micromonospora sp. NPDC049900 (assembly GCF_044461025.1). NCBI lineage: Bacteria > Bacillati > Actinomycetota > Actinomycetes > Micromonosporales > Micromonosporaceae > Micromonospora > Micromonospora sp. NPDC049900. Next base: position 247,491 of record NZ_JBITKM010000001.1, on the reverse strand, counting down.
GGCTGGGTCAGCCCCATCAGCACCCGCAGGGTGGTGGTCTTGCCGGCACCGTTGGGCCCGAGTAGGCCGACCACCTGACCGGGGTGCACCTCGAAGTCCACCTCGGAGACGGCCACGAAGCCGTCGGCGTACTCCTTGCGCAGATGGCGCACGGCCAGCGGGGTGTCCGCGTACTCGGGATGGATCGAGGTGTCCTGGCGGCGGTGCCGCAGGCGCAGCACGGCCACGAGCACGACGAGCCCGATCACGATCGCGGCGATCAGCCCGACCAGCACCCAGCGCCAGAGCGCCGCCTCGGTGGGGATCGGGTCGCTGTCGACGGTCGGCAGGCCGACCGGCGTGTCACCGACCGCGACCGTGTAGACGGCCGGCTCGATCGGGGTGGTGTACGCCTGGTCCGAGGTGGCCACCACCAGCCGGAGCCGGTGCCCGGCCTCCACCCGGTGCACGATCGCCGGCAGGGTCACGGTGACCGGCGCGGCGGCGTCGACGGTGGCCGGCAGACCGCTGAGCCGGATCGGCGCGATCAGCCCGCTCGGCAGGGTGGCCGCCCCCTCCGGGTCGACCACGTAGAGCTTGGCGAAGAGGACCGCCTCGCCGCTGCTCGACGCGGCCCGCAGCGACACCGTGGGCGCACCGACGATGTCGACCGCCTCGGTCAGCGGCTCGGACTCGAACCGGGCATGCTGCCCCGGTATGTCGCCGGCCACCCCGCTGAGCAGTGAACTCAACGAGCCGGCGAACGGCACCGAGGAGATCGCGGCGGGGTTGCCGCCCGGTGGGTTGGCCACCGGCTGGGGCGGCCCGGCCACGGTCACCTCGCGGCGGGAGTCGCCGCCGAGACCGGGGTAGTCGTCGGTGCGGTAACCGGTGGCGACCAGCCCCCGGTCCATCGCGTCGAAGCCGGCGATCCGGGAGAAGGTGAAGGTGTCGCCGGGTGCGTCCCCGGTGCCCGCGACGTAGTGGTCGAGCCACTGCGCGGTCAGGAACTTCACCCGGTCGGAGTCGGTCTGCGGTCCGGCGCCGCCGTCGTGGCCGCCGGTGAACCAGGCGACCCGCACCGGGGTGCCGTTGGCGGCGATGCCCCGGGCGTTGGCGTCGGCCTCGCCCAGCGGGAAGAGGGTGTCCGCCGCGCCCTGGACCAGCAGGGTGGGCGCCTCGATCCGGTCCAGCACACCGGCCGGGCTGGACCGGCGCAGCAGGTCGACGGCGGCCTGGTCGGCCTGACCGGTGGCGGCGATGCGCAGGTACGCGGCGCAGACGTCGGCGGCGAACCGGCCGCAGGAGGGATCGGGCAGGGCACCGGCGGCCGGGGCGCCCGGCGCGGTGCCCGGCCCCTGACCCGGCGCGGGGCTGGGCGGGCCGGCGTCCGGCGCACCCTCCGGCGACTCGGCGCCGGTGCCGGAGATACCGGCCGGTCCGGAGCCGACGGCGCCGCCACCACCGAAGAAGATGCCGGCCCAGCCGGACTTGAACACCCCGGCGGTCGGTTCCCCACCGGCGCTCTCCGGCAGGAAGGACCGGGACAGGTCGTTCCAGGTGATCATCGGGACGATCGCGTCCACGCGCTGGTCCTGGGCGGCGAGCAGCAGCGCCAGCGCGCCGCCGTAGGAGCCGCCGACCACGCCGACCCGGGGGTCGCCCGCCGCGTCGGTCCGGATCTCCGGACGGTCGGCCAGCCAGTCCAGCAGTCGCTGCGCGTCGCGGACCTCGTGGTCGGGGCTGTCCAGGTGGATCTGGCCACCGCTGCGACCGAAGCCCCGGGCGGTCCAGGTCAACACCGCGTAACCCCGGTCGGCGAGGTCCTCGGCGTCGGTGCGGACCGAGTTCTTGGTGCCGCCGAACCCGTGCGCGAGCAGTACCGCGGGCACCTTCCGGTCGGCGGCGGCCTCGCGCGGCAGGTACAGCGTGGTGTCCAGGTCGACGGGCTCGTCGCCGGTCGGCCCGGATCGCACGGTGAGCATCGCGGCCTCGGTCCGGAAGCTCGGCCGGTCCGGCCACACCGCCCAGACGACGACCGCCGCCAGCAGTGCGACAGCCACCGACGCGGCGACGGCCCGGCGGCCGGTGGGCAGGGCACGGCGAATCCGCTCGGCCGAGAACGGCGATCTCATTCGGCACACGGTACGGCCCGCAACCTGAGTGGTAGCTGAGATCCGCCGTACGTCCGTCCTACTCGGCCGATCGTCATCCGCAAGAGGTCGACCGCACATCCTCCGTAGGCGAACCTTTGGGATGACTTCGCATCATGGAAATTAATGCCTTTCACTGGAAACTACGCGTTACTACGACGTATCTCCATGGAAAGAGCCACCCACCGTAGTCAATCAGTTAATCCTCCGTCACATCGCTCGAAGTGACGCAAACCTGACCCGGAGAGACCGATACAGACAGTCCCGGTTCGATTAGTTTTCCGGTCCGGCGCACGGGACCGGCTCCTTGACGCCATCCCCCGACCGCTGCGCCACCCGGAGGAGAAACCATGACCGTTCCCGCTTCGCGGGTCCGTCGCCGGCCCCGGACACCGGGCCGCATCCTGCCGCTGATACTCGCCACCGCGCTGCTGTTGCCGGTGGCGTTCCTCGTCATACGCGCCCACCAGTACATCGACGCCGACCGCGAGGCCCTCCAGCAGGAGCGGTTGGGCGTGGAGTACCTGCGTGCCCTCGGACCGGTGACCGAGGCCCTGGTGGACGCGCAGAGCGCCGCCGTGGCCGACCGCCGACCGCCCCGCGAGAACCTCCAGAAGGCCGTCGAGCAGGTCGCCGCCGTGGACGCCCGCATCGGTGCCGAGCTGAGCACCAACGAACGGTGGGCCGGGATCCGGGCCAAGCTGGAGGCGCTGCCCGAGCGGTCGCTCGACCCCGAGGCGGCCTTCAGCGCCTACCGGGAGGTCACCGACCTGCTGCTGGCCCTGCACGGCAAGGTACGCGAGACCTCCGGCCTGATCCGCGACTCCGGCGCCGCCTCGTACTTCCTCCAGGACGGTGTCGGCGAGGAGATGCCGGAGGCGACGGTGGCCGCCGGGCGGCTCGTCGACGCGACCGTCCTGGCCGGGCAGCGGCCCGCCAGCGACCAGGTACGCACCCTCAGCGAGCTGGCCACGCTGCGGCTGGCCGCCCTGCAACCCGCCAACGACCTGGTCAACAACCTGCGCGCGGTGGTGGACAGCTCGGCGAGCGCCGACCTCGGCGCGAGCGTGCTCACGCCGTTCGACGCCTACCAGCGGGCCGCCGAGGCGATGGCGCTGCACTCCCAGCCGGACAACCGGACCGGCACGATCAACCTGGTCCGGCTGACCAGCGCACGGGACGACGCCCAGCGGGCCGCCGGACAGCTCCAGCCGATCCTGCTCGACGAGATCGACCGACTGCTGGTGGAGCGGATCGACCAGCTCGACCGGGACGACGTGCTGACCATGGTCGCGGGCGGCGTCGCCGGCCTGCTCCTGATCGCCCTGGCGGTGGCCGGGTGGCTGTCTCGCCCGAGTGACACCACCGGTCGACCGCACACCACCGACGACGAAGCCGGCGACCTGGAGCACCCTGCCGACACCCGGTGGGAGCCCATGGGTACGCCGGGCGACCGCGCGCTCCAGCCGGTCGGGCACGGCCACGACCCGGATCGGTGGAGGCCCTTCGATGCTGCTCGATAGGCTCCGGATCCGGGGCAAGCTGGCCCTGTTGGTGCTCATCCCCCTGCTCTGCATGCTCGGGCTGACGCTGCCGGTGGTGTGGGAACGCGCCGGGGTGGCCCAGCGGGCCGGTGACATCGAGAGCACCGTCCGAGTCGCCAGCCGGGTCGGCACCCTGCTCCAACACCTCCAGCGGGAGCGGATGCTCGCCATCGGACTGCTGCTGCGACAGGTCGAGCGCACCGACCTGGTCCAGGAGATCGCGGAGGTGGACGACCTGATCGTCGACCTGCGCACCGAGCTGGGCGACGAACTGCCCGGCGAGGTGTCGACCGCGCTCGACGGCGTCCGGCAACTCGCCCCGGTACGCACCGCCACGCTCGCCGGACAGGCCGGCCCGGACCAGGTCATCGGCGCGTACGGGCCGGTGAACCTCAACCTGATCGACTCGCTGCGGCTGCCGTACGACGTGGACACCCGCACCTCGGCCGGACGACAGGTGTTGGCGCTGGACGGGATCCTGCGCAAGAGCGAGGGGCTCGGCAGCGGAGCCGCCCTGCTGGTGCTGGTCGCGGCGAAGCCCAGCCCGCAACTCGCCACGGTCTTCGTGGCCAACATGGCCACCCTCCAGTCGGAGACGAACCAGTTGCTCGGCCTGATCACACCCGAGCAACTGGCACTGATGGACATCGAGCAGGCCGCCCTGGACGCCCGGACCGGGCCGGGCTTCCTGGACCAGAGTTCGCTGGACCCGGTCGGTGCGGTGTCCCAGACGCCCGTCGAGGTCCTCTACCCGACCATCTCCTCACTGATCACCCTCGGCCAGTTCGTGGAGAAGAAGCTGGTCGCCGACGTGACCGCCGAGGTGCGGGCGGACCGGCAGGCAGCGCTCGCCGAGGCGTACTGGGTGACCGCCCTGGTGCTGCTGATCCTGGTCGTGGTGGTGCTGCTCGCCCTGGCCATCGGCCGGACCGTGGCCCGACCGCTGACCCGCCTCACCCGCTCCGCCGACCGGGTCGCCCGGGTCGCCGAGTCCGAGCTGGTGCGGGTGGCCGACGACGAGACCGACAACGCCCAGCCGATCCGGCTCGACCGGGTCGACGTCCGCGCCCGGGACGAGATCGGTGACCTGGCCCGCGCCTTCGAGCGGGTGCAGAGCACCGCCGCCCGGCTGGTGGAACGGCAGGTGGCCAGCCGGCGCAACGTGGCCCAGATGTTCGGGCACGTCGGCCGACGTACGCAGAACCTGGTCGGCCGGCAGATCGCGCTGATCGACCGGCTGGAGCAGCAGGAGGCGGACCCGGGTCGGCTGGAGAGCCTGTACCGGCTCGACCACATCTCCAGCCGGTTGCGGCGCAACGCCGGCAACCTGGTGGTGCTCTCCGGTGCCACCGGCGACGTCACCCACGTCGCGCCGGTCCCGCTGGCCGACGCGGTCCGCCTCGCCCTCGGTGAGATCGAGGACTACACCCGGGTCGACGTCGCGGTCCCGGCCGAGGTCTCGGCGGCTCCGGCGATCATCGGTGACCTGGTGCTGGCGCTGGCCGAGTTGATGGAGAACGCCACGGTCTTCTCCCCGCCGCACACCCGCGTGGTGGTCGGCGGCGAGGTGACCGAGGACGGTGCCCGGCTGACCGTGGTCGACCACGGGATCGGCATGACCGAGGCGCGGCTGGCCGACGAGAACGTCCGACTCACCCGCCGGGAACGGCTCGACCTCGCCCCGACCGAGGTGCTCGGACTCTTCGTGGTGGGCCGACTGGCCCGGCGACACGGCTGGGGCGTCGGCCTGTCCGCGACGCCCGGCGGCGGCGTCACCGCCACCCTGCTCATCCCCCGGGTGTCACTGGTCTTCGGCACCGGCGGCGTGACCACGACCGTCCGGGTCGGCACCGCCGTCGCGCTGCCGACCCGGCACCAACCCGACCCGGGCACCCCGCCGATGCCGGACGGCCCGGCGCAGGCCGAACCGGTGCCGGTCGGGGTCGGCGGTCCGACCCGGCCCCCGGTCGAGGCCACCGCACTGCCCGGCTTCGACCAGAAACTGCTCAGCCGGGCCACCGAGAGCATGGAGCTGGGTGAGTCCTGGGACGCCTTCGCCACCGCTCCGGACACCGTCGCACCGGACCACACCGTCGCACCGGGCCACGCTTCCGCCCCGGACCACACCGTCGCGCCGGACCGTCCAACCGAGGGCGACCCCGCCGTACCGGCCGGGGCCGAGCCGGCGCGGGCGGAGGCACCGTCGCCCGCACCGACCGGCCGGCTGCCCGGTGTCCGGCAGCGCGTCCCCGGCGCCAGCCTGTCCCGGAGCGCGCCCCGGGTGGGGCCGGTGGACGCCACCGGTGCCGACCCGGTCGCCGCCCGCGCCCTCGTCGAGCAGTTCGAGTCGGGCGTACGCCGGGCCGAGCTGAGCCGCGCGGCGGCGCTCCCACAGCCGGTCGCGCCCGCACCGTCCGGTACCCCCGCCGAACTGACCCGGCGCGTGCCGGGCGCGAACCTGATCGCCACGGCTCCCCGTCAGACGGTGGCCCAGAACCCCGGTGACCCGGCCGAGGTCCGCGATCTCCTCAACGCGTTCGAGACCGGCGTCGCCCGGGCTCTGCGCGATGTCCGTCCCGACCGCAGCGACGAAGAAGGAACGCCACTTTGACCAGCCCGCACGTACACGAGAACCTCGACCACCAGAGTCACCCGGCCGGCGACCTCAGCCCCGAGGCCCGCACGTTCAACTGGCTCCTGGACACCTTCACCTCGAGCACGGCAGGGGTGCTGGAGGCGATCGCCGTCTCGTCCGACGGGTTGCTGATGGCCATGTCCGCGATCAAGGACCGGTCCAACGCGGAACGGCTCGCCGCGGTGGTTTCCGGCATGACCAGCCTGGCCGGCGGTGCCGCGAGCTGGTACGCGCTGGGCGGGCTCAACCGGGTCGTGGTCGACATGGCCGAGGGCTATCTGCTGATCAGCGCGATCAGCAGCGGCTCGGTACTCGGTGTGGTCGCCGACCGGTCGGCCAACCTCGGCACCGTCGCGTACGAGATGACCCTGTTCGCCGGTCGGGCCGGAAGCGCACTCACTCCGCGCCTGATCGCCGAACTCAAGAACTCCGTTCAGCAATGAATCCCGACGCCGCCGGTGCGGAACCGGAGCCGGTGCTCCGGATCCGGCCCTACCTGCGTGAGCCCTCCCCGGTCGGCGGCGACGCCGGCCCGGTGGACGCACCGGCGGCGGTCGGATCGGAACCCGAGACGGCCGGTCCGACCGGACTCCGCCCGTTCGTGCTCACGGCCGGGCGGGTGGCCGGCGCGGACCCGTCGATCGGCCTGGAGACCCAGGTGACCGCCCGGCCCGGCCCCGAGCCGTGGACCAGTGTGACCGCTCGGCTGACCCCGGAACTCCAGGCGATCGTGGCACTCTGCGGCGACCCGATCTCGGTCGCCGAGATCTCCGCCAAGACCCGGTTGCACTTCGGTGTGACCCGGGTCCTGGTGGGCGACCTGCGGGCCGCCGGCCATCTGGACGTACACGTCAACGATGCCGACGACGCCCTCGACCCCGACGTCATCCTGCGAGTGATTGATGGACTTCGTGCAATCTCCTGACTGGCCGGTCGCCCCGCAGGGCGCGCTCTCCGCCAACAGCGCCGCGGCCCGCTACGGTGGCTCCGCGCCGGTCCCACCACCGGTGGGACGGGCCACTCCGCCGCCGCCCCCCGCCCCGGTGACCCCGCCACCGCCGTACCTGCCTCCGGCGGCGACCGGCGGCACGGGTGCACACCGCCGGACCCCGCCGATCCCGGTCAAGATCCTGGTGGCCGGCGGCTTCGGAGTGGGTAAGACGACCACCGTGGGCGCCATCTCGGAGATCGTGCCGTTGACCACCGAGGCGGAGATGACGATCGCCGGTATCGGGGTCGACGACCCCGGCCAGCGCTCGGACAAGACGACGACCACGGTGGCGATGGACTTCGGTTGCGTCACCATCGACCGCAGCCTGAAGCTCTACCTGTTCGGTACGCCCGGCCAGGCCCGCTTCGGCTTCATGTGGGACGACCTGGCCCGGGGTGCGCTCGGCGCGCTGGTGGTGGTGGACAGCGCCCGGTTGGACGACTGCTATCCGGCGATCGACTTCTTCGAACGGGCCGGCCTGCCCTTCGTGGTCGGGGTGAACGCCTTCGACGGGCGGCTGGCGCACGACCTCAACGCGATCCGGTGGGCCCTGGCCATCGGTGAGCACGTACCTCTGGTGCAGTTCGACGCCCGGGACCGGCTCTCGGTGCGGGACGCCCTGCTGGTCGTCCTCGATCGAGCGCTGGACCGGGCGATCCGGGACAAGCGGGCCTGAGCCGACCGGCTCACGGCCGCTCGTGGGAAGGGGTGAGGCGGATGAGAGGCGGACTGGACGAGACACTGGCCCGCATGCGTCGGCGCGAGGAGGCGCTGCGCCGCCGGTCCACGGATCCGTCGGCCGACGACCAGCCCGATCCGGGCCCGGACGTGCCGCCCGGTGCGACGGTGAGCCGGACGGACAGCCGGAACGCGGGACCCGGCTGGGTGGGCGCGCCGGAACGCGTACCCGCGACGCCGCCGCGACACGTCGCGGAGGAGGTCGCCGAGGCGCTGCGCGCCGTGGTCGCGGCACATCCGGGCAGCAGCGTCACCGCCCGGGTCGACCACGACGGCACCGCGTACGACCTGCGGGTGGCCTGGGTCGGCCAGGAGATCGCGGTCAGCGGGCAGCCCGCCACGCCACCGCCGGCCTGGCCGATGCCGACCAGCGACGCGGCCGGGTGGTCCGGCCCTCCGGACGCCCCGGAGCCGGACCCGGCGGCCCGGCTGGCCGAGTTGATCCGTCGTGACCCGTCCCTGCTCACCGGTGAGGATCCGCCGGGCTGACCGCACGTGGGGTGACCGGGCCGGTTAGGGTCGCTCGGGTGGGCGAACCCGAGTTGACCCTGATCGCGAGTCTGCGTCCGGCCGCGCTGGACGCCCGGCGTGGCATCGTCCGACTGCACCCCGAGGCGCTGACCGCGCTCGGGTTACGGGCCGGTGATCCGGTCCGGTTGGCCGGCCGGCGGGTGACCGCCGGCATCGCCGCCGAGGCCGAGCCGGGCTCCGGCGCCGGTCTGCTGCACGCCGACGACCTGACGCTGGGCAACCTCGGTGTCCGCGACGGCGGAGAGGTCACGGTGAGCGCGGCCCCGGTCACCGCCGCCCGCCGGGTGCTGCTCTCCGGCCCGGCCCAGATCGTCGCGGTGGTCTCCCCGGAGATGCTGCGGCTGGCGCTGCTCGGCAAGGTGGTCACCGCCGGGGACGACGTCTCCCTGTTGCCCCAGGACGTCCTGCCGGACGCCTCGACACGCACGCTCGTCGAGGCGGCCCGACGCAGCCTCTCCACCCGGGTCGGGTACGCCTGGACCAGCACGCTGCTCCGCGTCGTCGACGCCGACCCGGCCCCGGGGGCGCTGGTCACCATGGACACTCTGGTCGGCTGGGAGCACGGTCCGGAGACCCGGGGTGAGACCGACGTCCGCCGGTCGGCGACCGCCGTCTCCGCCGGGCGCGGGCGAGCGGCCGGTGGGCGTACGACGGTGGTCGGCGACCGCACCGACGCCGACGCGGAGACCGGTGCCGAGGTCTGGACCGGCAGCGAGGTGCACGAGGAGCAGATCCCCTCGGTGGACGAGCTGCCCGGCCTGCGCTCTCAGGCCGAGGAACTGACCGAGCTGCTGGACCTGGGCTTCCACCACGGTGAGGTGCTCGGCCGGCTGGGCACCACCGTCGCGCTCGGCGTACTCGTCGCCGGCCCGGCCGGCTCGGGGAAGTCCGCGCTGGTCCGGGCGGTGGCCGCGCAGGTCGGTGCCCGGGTGCACCAGCTCTGGGCGCCCGAGGTCGCGGCGCTGAGCAACACCTCGGCCGCGGCCCGGCTCCGGGCGGTGACCGCCGAGGTGGTCGCCGGTGGCCCGGCCGTGCTGCTGGTCTCGGACGTGGAGGCGCTGGCCCCGGCGGACAGTCCCGGCCCGGTCGCGACCGTGTTCCGGCAGTGCCTGGCCGAGATCATCCGGGCCGGTTCGGCGGTGGTCTGCACCACCGGCCGGTCGGAGGCCGTGGACCCGGCGCTGCGCGCCCCGGACCTGCTCTCGCTACGGATCGACGTTCCGCTGCCCGACGCCGCTTTGCGACGGGAACAGCTCACCGTGTTGACCCGCCCGGTGCCGCTCGCCGAGGACGTACGGCTGGACGAGGTCGCCGGGCGTACCCCCGGGTTCGTCGCCGCCGACCTGGCCGCGCTGGTGCGGGAGGCCGGGGTGCGCGCGGCCCTGCGGCAGAAGTCGGTGGAGAACCCGACCGTCGCTAAGGCCGACTTCACCGCCGCCCTGGAGGTGGTCCGGCCGACCAGCATGGCCGCGTCCACGTTGGAGTTGGCCCGGGTGACCCTCGACGACGTCGGTGACCTGGTCGAGGTCAAGCAGACGTTGACCGAGTCGGTGCTGTGGCCGCTGACCTACCCGGACACCTTCGCCCGCCTCGGCGTACAGCCACCCCGTGGCGTGCTGCTCTACGGCCCGCCCGGCTGCGGCAAGACGTTCCTGGTGACGGCGCTGGCCGGGTCCGGTCGGGCGAACGTGCTCTCGGTCAAGGGTGCCGAACTGCTGTCCAAGTGGGTCGGCGAGAGCGAACGCGCGGTCCGCGAGCTGTTCCGGCGGGCCCGGGAGGCCGCGCCGACGCTGGTGTTCCTGGACGAGGTGGACGCCCTGGCTCCGGTGCGCGGCCAGGCCAGCGACGGCGGCACCACCGACCGGGTGGTGGCCGCGTTGCTCACCGAGATGGACGGCGTCGAGTCGCTGCGCAACGTGGTGGTGATCGGCGCGACGAACCGCCCGGACCTGGTCGACCCGGCGCTGCTACGTCCCGGGCGGCTGGAACGGCTGGTCTACGTGCCGCCGCCGGACGCCGAGGCCCGGGCGGAGATCCTGCGGGCCGCCGCCCGCAACGTACCGCTCGCCGAGGACGTCGACCTCCCCTCGCTCGGCGCGGAGTTGGACGGTTTCTCCGCCGCCGACTGCGCGGCGCTGGTCCGGGAGGCGGCGCTGGCCGCGATGCGTGAGTCGCTGACCGCCGCCACGGTCACCGCCGACCACGTCGCCACGGCCCGTGCCCGGGTACGCCCGTCCCTGGACCCCGCCCAGGTCGCCTGGCTCGCCGCATACGCCGACCAACGCACCTGACCCACCCTGCCCCCGGGCTACCCCCGGCGAGGCGGTGGGGACGAGGCGGTGGGGGTGGGGTCAGCGGGCGGGGTCGAGGGAGATCTCGGCGTACACCCGGTCGCCGTCCTCGCGCAGTTTCGCGCCGCACCTCTCCAGCACGTACAGCGCACCGTGGTTGTCGGTGGTGGTGTCCGCGACCACGGTCCGCACCCCGACGTCCGGCGCGAGGTTCATCAGCTCGCACAGCGCGGCACGCCCGATGCCCTGGCCCCGGGCGGACTGGCCCAGCCACATGCCCACCTCGACGGTGTCCGGGGCGTCACGCCGGGTCATCCGGATCATGCCGACCACCTCGCCACCGGCCAGGATGGCGTACATGGCGGTGCGGGTGGGCCCGTCGAGTCCGCCGAAGCTCGCCCGGTGGAACTCCCGGAACGCCTCCCGTCGCGCGTGCGACCAGCCCGCCGGTGCCTCCACCGGCGGCATCACCTCGGCCGGTTCCGCCTCAGCCGCCGCCACGGAGAGCAACGGTTCGAGGTTCTTCTCGTCTACCGGCTCCAACCGGACCGCACCCGTCACGTGCCGCAGTCTCCCGCGCCCGGCGCCGCAAGTCCACCCGGTCCGCGTCGACCGACCCCTCCGGCGGACGGGTTCGACCGGTCGGACCGGATTTCGTACTACCTCACGCTCCGCTGTCGTCCGGCGGAGTGAATTCGCAGTAGACGGCGGACGCGTCGTCGGCCGGCTTGTGCCGGCGCAGCCGGTCGGGGTGGTCCCGCTCGGCCGCCCGGACCAGGTCGACGAGCGCGCCCGGTCCGCCGGTGGAAGCCACGTCCAGCAGGCCGGCCCAGTCGAACAGGCCGAACTCCTCGACGGCGGCGGAGGCGCCGTCGCTGAGCAGCACCGCGCGTCGCAGCGCCTCCGGGCCACGCAACGGGAGGGTGCCGACCACCGCCTGGTACGCCGCATCCGGATCGGCGGCGGCGACCCAGTAACCGTGCGTACGGTTCATCTGCTCGCGCTGTGCGGTGACGGCGTGCCGGAAGCGGGTCGCCCGATCGGCGGAGTCGGGCAGTGCGGTGGCGACGGCACGCAGGCGGGCCACCGAGGCGGCAAGCCGGTCGTCGGTGACCACCCCGACCCGGCCGCCGATGTCGAGCACCAGCGGACTGTCGCAGAGCACCAGGTAGTCGACCTGGTCGCCGCCGTCGCGCAGCAGGCACACCGTACTCGACGGCGTACCGGGGTGGTCGAGGTCACACTGCCCGCCGTGGTCGGAGCGGACCGCCAGGATCGCCGCCGCCAGGTTGCTCACCAGCGTCGCCGCCGGACGGGCCGCCTCGGCCAGCCCCAGCCGGGCGGCCAGGTGCCGGACGTACCACTGCGGCCCGTGTACGCAGCCGGTGTCGAAGCCCTCCGGCACGGTCGCCCCGTCCAGTACCCCGACCAGCGGGCCGAACCGGAACACCAGATCCTCGTTGACCGTCCGGCCGGGTGGCGGGGCGGACGCGGAGCGTACCCGCATGATCGGTGCGGCACCGACCGCCGGGCCCCGCCGACGCTCCTCGGCGACGGCCTCGGGCAGCCCGGTGTCCGTCCTCGGATACGTCACCTGTGCGGTACGCCTCGATCGCGCCGGGCCGGCTCCGGTCATCGTCGCCACCTCCGCGCCCCGGCTACCCGCCGGACGGCCCGACATTCTTCCCGGGTCAGCGGCGCCTGTTCCGCGCCCGGGAGGCGCGCAACCGGGCCAGCCGGCCGACCAGCACCGGATCGGCGGCCAGCGCGGCCGGGTTGTCCAGCAACGCGTTCAGCAACTGGTAGTAGCGGGTCGCGGAGAGCCCGAAGCGGTCCCGGATGGCCTGTTCCTTGGCACCGGCGTGCCGCCACCACTGGCGTTCGAAGGCGAGGATCTCGCGATCCCGCTCGCCGAGCCCTCCGGCCGCCTCGCGGGCACCCTCCGCCGCAGTGTCGTCGGGTTCATCGGCACCCGTGTCCGGCGCCGGGTTCGACTCCATCTCGGGGGCGGACCGTGGCGGCGGCACCGTGACGGCGTCCGGGCCGGTCTCCGCGCTCTGCGCGGCGTCGGCGGGCTGCATGGGGCTCCTCTGCGAGGGGCGGCCGGCACGAGCCGCGCCGACCGGGTCCCACCAGCCTAACCAGGGCCATCACCCGACGCACTGGACGCGTAGGCACCACTGCCACCACCGGCGGTGAGGTCGGTGACGGCAGTGGTGTCGCAGCCCGGACGGGTCAGTTGATGTCGCGGCGGCGCATCGCCCAGAGCGCCCCGCCGAGGACCAGCACGACGCCGACCGTGAACAGCGCCGACGAGTGCTGCCAGGTGATGTCGAGGGTGGCCGGCTCGCACATGCCGCTGTACGAGTCGTTGCAGGAGCGCCAGTCCTGGAGCTCGACCTTCTTGGTCATCCAGGCGTACGCGTAGGTGGGCAGCAGCCACGCGTCGAGGTAGCGCACCTGGATCATGCTCAGCAGCATGGCGATCGCCACCTGACCGACCACCAGCACTCCGATCGCCCCGCCGAGCGCCATCGCGGTGTGCCGACCCAGCGACGCCAGGGCGAAGCCCACGGTCGCCGCCACCAGCGCCAGCACGATGCCGCGCACCCCGGTGAGCAGGAACGACTGCCAGACGCCGGAGGTCATCTCCGCGGTGCTGCCGCGCAGGTTGGCGACCAGCCACAGGCTGCCGAACCAGGCCACCGTGGCGGGCAGCGCCAGGGCGAGCAGCCCGGTGAGCAGCGCGCCCAGCTTGGTCAGCAGCACGGTCAGCCGTTTCGGTCGCCAGAGCAGCAGGTTCATCATCCCGCCGGTGCTCCACTCGGCGCCGACGAAGGAGGCGCCGACCACGAACCCGATCAGGGCCAGGATCGCGGCGAGCGGGATCAGCATGTCGCCGAAGCTCTCCCGGAAGTCGAACGTCGAGGGCAGGAACCACTCCGCCTGGATGTCCTCGCGCAACGGCGGGCTGATGTCGGCGCAGTCGTCCGTCCAGAACTCCTCGCCTGCCGCCTTGGCCCGCTCGCAGGCGGCGCGTTCCTGCTCGGCTCCGCGGACCTGCTCCTGGTGTTGCCGGTCGGCGGCGCGTTCGGCTTCGGCCCACTGGTCCGCGCCGATCTTCTGATTGCTGAGGAACATGCCGACCACGACGAGGGCCAGCACCAGCAGGCCACCGGCCGTCATGAAGCGGGCGAAGCGCCGCTTGGCCAACCTGCGCAACTCGGTACGGAAGAGACTCACGCGCCCCAACCTCCTGCGGTGGGCGCGGACGGTGCCGCCCCATCCATTCGTACGGACTGGTCGACCTGCCGGTGTTGACCGGGGACCGGTGTGGTGGCGGTCAGTTCGAGGAAGACGCTCTCCAGGTCCACCGCGATCGGTGCGAGTTCGCTGACGTAGAGGCCCTGCTCGGCGAGCAGCCGGGTAACGGTGGCCGGCTTGTCCACTCCGGCGAGCATCAGGTGGTCGTCGTTCGTGGTGACCCGTACGCCGGCCCGGGTCAGCGCGGCGGCGGCGACCGGCAGGTCGGTCACGGCCTCCAGCCGGACCCGTACCCCGCCGGACGAGTGCTGCGCCAGCACCTCGTCGACCGGGCCGAAGGCGACCCGCCGACCCAGCGAGATGATGGTGACCGAGTCGCAGATGAGCTGGATCTCGCCCAGGATGTGGCTGGACAGCACCACCGTCATGCCGGACTCGGAGAGGTTGCGCATCAGGGTGCGCATCTCCCGGATGCCACCCGGGTCGAGGCCGTTGGCCGGCTCGTCCAGGATCAGCAGCCGTGGGTTCTTGAGCAGCGCCGAGGCGACCGCGAGCCGCTGCTTCATGCCGAGCGAGTACGTCTTGACCCGCTCGACGGCCCGGTCACGCAGGCCGACGAGTTCCAACACCTCGTCGACCCGCTGCGCGGGCACGTCACCGGCGCCGGCCAGCAGCGACAGGGTGTCCCGGGCACTGAAGTGCGGGAAGAACTGCGGGCTCTCCACGATCGCACCGACCTGACCGGCGACCTGCGGCAACGCTGCGGGCACCTCGTGCCCGAGGATCGCCATCCGACCGCCGTCGGGCCGGATCAGGCCGAGCAGCGTACGCAGTGTGGTGGTCTTGCCCGACCCGTTGGGGCCGAGGAAGCCGTGCACCTGCCCCGCCTCGACGCGCATGTCGAAGCCGTCCAAGGCGTTGCGGGTGCCACGTCGTCGGCTCCGGTACGTCTTTCGTAGACCTTCGATTTCCAGGACAGCCGGCAAGCTGCACCTCCCCCGTTGGTGTGTGGGCGACGACGACACCATACGCGGTATGCAGCGGAAGGCAATACCCGGTATGCACCGCCACGCCGGGCGTTCTGCAAGCAGGGGTCCCCTGCTCTACCGCAGACGATGGAAAGGTGCCCTTCCTTGCAGGTCAGGCGCAGATGACGTGCACGCCGGCAGCCCGGAAGGCATCGACCACCCCGGGTGCCGCACCCGAGTCGGTGACCAGCGTCTCGACCCGGTCGACCGGGCAGATGCGGGCGAAGGCGTGACCGCCCAACTTGGACGAGTCGGCGATGATCACGACCCGCTTGGCCCTTGCCACCATCAGGTTGTTCATCGCCGCCTCACCCTCGTGATGGGCGGCGGCCCCGAGCTGCGGGTCGATCGCGTCCACGCCGAGCAGCGCCACGTCCAGGGTGACCTCGCGCAGCAGCGCCCCGCCCAACGGCCCGACCAGCTCGAACGACTTCGGCCGCACCACCCCGCCGGCCACCACGACCTTCATCCGGGAGCGGACCAGCAGCTCGTTGGCGATGTTCAGGGCGTTGGTGACCACGGTCAACTGCGCGCCCTCGGCGTTGGTGTTGAGATCCGGGCGGACGGCCAGCGCCCGGGCCACCTCGGTGCTGGTGGTGCCGCCGTTGAGGCCGACCACGGTGCCCGGTGACACCAGCGCCGCGGCGGCGGTGCCGATGCGCTGCTTCTCGGCGGAGTGCTTGGCGGTCTTGTACCGCAGCGGCAGGTCGTACGAGACGCCGTTGGCGACCGCGCCGCCCCGGGTACGCGTGATCATCTGCTGCTGGGCGAGCTGGTCGAAGTCGCGGCGGATGGTGGCCTGCGAGACGTCCAGGCGCTCGGCGGCCTCCTCGACGGTGACCCGACCGGAGTCGGTCAGCATTTCGAGCAGGGCGTTCCATCTCGCGTAGCGGTCCACCCCGGAGCCTCCGTCACTGCACGATCCGTGATTGGTTGCGTGCACAGTAGTGCGCGAAACTACGATGAGGCAAAACCTCCGACTGCGCGTTCACCCCTGCGGTTGCCATTACCACCGCGTTTCGAGCAGAATGGCGCTCGAAAGATGCGGTTAACGAGCCGTATTGCGCAGTGAGCTGCATCGCGCAACACGTTGCACTGCGCACCGGACCGCCGTTGCGCTGCAAAGGTGCACCGCGCGACGCACTGCACGACGCGACACGCTGCCCCCGGGCAGCGAGCCGGCCTGCGAGGAGTTCTCATGACCTACGTTTCCGCGGAGATCACGAGTCAGCCGGACTGCTGGCGCCAGGCGGCCGACCTGGCTCCCTCGGTGGTCGACCGGCTACCCCGCACCGGTGAACGGGTCGCCGTCGTCGGCTGCGGCACCTCGTGGTTCATGGCCTCCGCGTACGCGGCCCGCCGCGAGGCCGCCGGGCACGGCGAGACCGACGCCTTCCAGGCCAGCGAGTTCCCCACCGACCGGCGGTACGACCGGCTGCTGGCGATCACCCGCTCCGGCACCACGACCGAGGTGCTCGACCTGCTCACCACGGTACGCGGACGGATCCCGACCACCGTGCTGGTCGGCGACCCCGCCTCCCCGGCGGTCGAGATCGCCGACGCCAGCGTCACCATGCCCTTCGCCGACGAACGCTCGGTCATCCAGACCCGCTTCCCCACCACCGCCCTGGCGCTGCTCCGCGCCCACCTGGGCGACAACATCACCGCGCTGGTCGCCGACGCGGAGGTCGCGGTCCGCGCCCCGCTGCCGATCGACCCGAGCCTGATCGAGCAGGTCACCTTCCTCGGCCGGGGCTGGACCATCGGACTGGCCCAGGAGGCGGCGCTCAAGTGCCGCGAGGCGGCCACCTTCTGGGCCGAGGCGTACCCGGCGATGGACTACCGGCACGGTCCGATCTCGGTGGCCGCACCCGGCCGGCTGGTCTGGGCCTTCGGCGAGCTGCCCGACGGGCTGCCCGAGGACGTCGCCGCCACCGGTGCGGCGTTCGCGCACAGCCGCACCCACGGCGTCCGGACCGTGCTGGGCCGCTGGGCCGCCGGACGTACGCCGGTCGACCCGATGGCCGACCTGATCCTGGCCCAACGCTTCGCCGTCGCCCTGGCCACCAGTCGCGGGCTCGACCCCGACGCACCCCGGCACCTGAGCAGGTCCGTGGTACTCACGTGACCGCTGACCACGAGCGGGTCGTCGTCGCGTTGGACGTCGGCGGCACCGGGATGAAGTGCGCGCTGATCCGGCCCGACGGTGCCGTGGTGCACGCCGAACGGCACCCCACCGAGGCGGACCGGGGTGCCGAGGCGGTGGTCGACACGATCCTCGCCGTGGCCGAGGGGCTGGCCGACAAGGCCCGCGCCGACGGCCTCGCCCCGGCCGCACTCGGCATCGTGGTCCCGGGCGTCGTCGACGAGGCCCGAGGGGTCGCGGTCTGGTCGGCGAACGTGGGCTTCCGGGACGTACCCCTGCGGGAGCTGGCCACGGCACGGCTCGGCCTGCCCACGGCGCTGGGGCACGACGTGCGGGCCGGCGGGCTCGCCGAGGCCCGCCTCGGCGCCGGTCGCGACGCGGGGCACGTGCTGTTCGTGGCCATCGGCACCGGCATCGCCGCCGCGCACGTGGTCGCCGGGTCGGCCGCCACCGGCGCGCACGGCGCGGCCGGGGAGCTCGGCCACATCCTGGTCCGCCCGGACGGCCCGCCCTGCGGCTGCGGCCGGGCCGGCTGCCTGGAGTCGATCGCCTCCGCCTCGGCCGTGGCCCGCCGTTACGCCGCACTCACCGCCGCACCGGGCACGGCCGGGTCCGCCGCCACGCCGGCGACCGACGGGTCCGCCGCCGGACACGCCGGGTCGAGCGCCGCCACCACCGGGCGCGCCGGGTCGGACGGCGGGTCCGCCACCGGTCCCGGTACGCCGCCGACGATGGTCAGCGCCGCCGAGGTGGCCGCCCGCGCGGCGGCCGGCGAGGAGCTCGCCGGCCGGGTCTGGCGGGACGCCGTCGTGGCGCTGGCCGACGGGCTGGCCACCGGCCAGGCCCTCTTCGACGTGGAGACGATCGTCCTGGGCGGTGGGCTCGCCCAGGCCGGTGCCGGGCTGTTCGATCCGCTGCGTACGGCGCTGCGGGACCGGCTGACGTTCCACCGGGAGCCACGGCTGGTCCCGGCCGCCCTCGGCGACGAGGCGGGCTGCCTCGGTGCCGCCCTGCTCGCCCTCGACCAGTTGGAGACGTGATGACCGAACGGGTTAACGGCAGGGTGGTGACCCCGGGCGGGGTGATCCGGCAGGGTTGCGTCGAGGTCAGGGGTGACCGGATCAGCGCTGTCGCCGAGTACCCGTCGGTCCGGGACGGTCACTGGGTGGTGCCCGGCTTCGTCGACATGCACACCCACGGCGGCGGCGGGCACACCTTCACCACCGGCGACGCCGACCAGGCCCGGGCCGCCGCCGCGTTCCACCTGCGGCACGGCACCACCAGCCTGCTCGCCAGCCTGGTCAGCGCGCCGTTCGAGCTGATGCGCTCGGCCACCACCGCGTTCGCGCCGTTGGTGGGCGACGGGGTGCTGGCCGGTGTCCACTTCGAGGGGCCGTACCTCTCCGCCGCCCGGTGCGGCGCGCAGAACCCGGAGTTCCTCCGTGACCCGTCCACCGACGAACTGGACGAGTTGATCAAGATCGGCGACGGGGCGGTCCGGATGGTCACCCTCGCCCCGGAACGCCCGGGAGCGCTGGAGGCCATCGAGCTGCTCACCCGGCACGGCGTGGTCGCCGCGGTCGGGCACACCGACGCCACGTACGAGCAGACCGTGGCGGCGGTGGCGGCCGGGGCGAACGTCGGCACCCACCTGTTCAACGGGATGCGTCCGGTGCACCACCGCGAGCCGGGGCCGGTGGTGGCGTTGCTGACCGCCCCGAACGTGGTGTGCGAGCTGGTCGCCGACGGGGTGCACCTGCACGAGGGCACGTTGACGTTCGCCACCGGCACGGCCGGCCCGGAGCGCTGTGCGCTGATCACCGACGCGATGGCCGCCGCCGGGATGCCCGACGGCGAGTACGAGCTGGGCGGGCAGGCGGTGACCGTGACCGGCGGCGAGGCCCGGCTGGCCCGCGACGGCGCGATCGCCGGCAGCACCCTGACCATGGACGCGGCACTGCGCAACGCGGTGGCTGCCGGAGTCCCGGTAGCCGACGCGGTCCGCATGGTGTCCACCACGCCGGCTCTCGCGATCGGCCTCGCCGACCAGGTCGGCGCCCTCCAGGTCGGTTTGCGCGCCGACCTGGTGGTGCTCGACGACGACCTGCGGGTCGTCCGGGTGATGCGCGGCGGCGACTGGGTCGAGTGACCCGGTCGGTCAGCGGGGCGCCGGGATCTCCACGCCGAGCACCGCCTGCTCGTCGGGGCGGTGCACCAGCACGTCGCCGAGGAACGAGTGCACCGCGTGCCGCATGCCGACGTCCCGGCCGGCCTCCTCGGAGAGCAGCCACTTGTGCTCGATGATCTGCGCGAACAGCTCCTGCGGCTCCAGCTTGCGCCGCAGGTGCGCGGGCACGGCGCGGACCACCGGCTCGAACACCTCGGTCAGCCAGCGGTGCGCCGCCTGCTGCTCGTCGATCAGGTCGCTCTCCGCCCGGTACGCGTCGAGGTCGTTGAGCAGCCGGCGGGCCTGGTTCTCCTCGGCGTCCAGGCCGGTGAGCCGGAGCAGCCGCCGGTGGTGGTAGCCGGCGTCGACCACCTTCGGCCGGATCAGGTACCGCCCGTTGTCGATCGTCGACATGGCCACCTCGGCCACGTCGAAGCCCAGCTCGTTGAGTCGCCGGATCCGACCCTCGACGTCGTGTCGGGCGTCCCGCTCCACCTGCTGCTCGTAGGTGATCTCGTGCCAGAGCCGCTCGTACCGCTGCACGACCTCCTCGCAGACCACCTCCGGGTCGATCGAGTCGTGCAGCAGACCGGCGGCGGCGAGGTCGAGCGCCTCGCCGAAGATGTTGACCCGGGCGATCTCCAGGTCCTCACCACGCTGACCGTTGCTGAGTGCGCTGCGCAGCGCCCCGGTCTCGGCGTCGACAAGGTACGCGGCGAACGCGCCGGCGTCCCGGCGGAACAACGTGTTCGACAGCGAGCAGTCGCCCCAGAAGAAGCCGGTCAGGTGCATCCGGACCAGCAACGCGGCGAGCGCGTCCAGTAGTCGGCCCATCGTCTCCGGCCGCAGCGTGTGCGAGAACAACGCCCGATACGGCAGGGAGAACTGGAGGTGCCGGGTGATCAGCACCGGGTCGAGCGGCTCACCGGCGTCGGACTGCCGGTCGGCGACGATCGCCACCGCCTGCACCGACGGGAAGTCGATCCGTTCCAGCGCGCGCAGCAGGTCGTACTCCCGCTCGGCCACCCGCTCGCCGGTCTCCTTGACCGCGTAGACGAAACCGCCGAGGCGGACGAAGCGCACGACGTGCCGGGAGATGCCCTGCGGAAGCGCGACCAGGTGTTCGGCCGGCCACTCCTCCAGCGGTGTCGACCAGGGCAGGTCGAGCAACGCCGGGTCTACGAGGGCCGAAGTGATCCGCACGGCCTCAAGTCTGACGGCTTCCCGCCCGGAACGCTTCCCCGCGTGGTCGGCCCCACAGTGCCGAGGCGGAGGCGCGGTCCGTCCGTCCGGGTGGGCCGGTAGCGTGGCGGGGTGCGGGAAACGACACCCCGGAGGCTGCGCCCGGCGCCGGTACGCCCGGCCGGCTGGTGGTTCGACGCCCTGCTGGTCGCCGGGTTCGCGGCGCTGACCGCAGTGCTCGCCACCGGCCGGTTCTACGGTCTCGACCTCGCGGTGAGCGAGTGGGCCTTCACACACGCACCGACCCCGCTGTACTGGACCGCTCGGGCGTTCAACCTGCTCGGTCAGGGCGGCGGGCTGCTGCTGCCGCTCTCCGGCGGACTGGCCGTGGCGGTGGCCTGGCGACGCCGTACGATCCGGCCGTTCCTGCTGGTGGGGGCCGCCTTCGTGGGCACCATGCTGACGATCGGCCCGCTCAAGCTCTGGACCGACCGGGCCGCGCCGACCGCCTCGGTCAAGGAGCCGTACCTGGCACCGGAGGAGGCGGTACGGATCTTCCACGAGCTGCCACCGGACGCCTACTCGCTGTCGTACCCGTCGGGCCACGTCGCCAACGCCATCGTCTGGTACGGCGTGATCGCCGTCCTGCTGCTCTCGCTGGCCGCCGGCCGGCTCCCGACCGGCCTCTACCGGCTGGTCCGGTACGCGCCCCCGGCGATCCTGCTGGTCACCACCACGTATCTGAACTTCCACTGGCTCACCGACGGGCTGGCCGCCCTGCTGCTGGGCCTGCTGCTGGACCGGCTGCTGCACCGGGTGCCCTGGGACGGGCTGCCGCTCCCCGGTCGGCTACGCGATTGGAGCGCTCCGTTCACCGAACGCCCCTAGGCTGCCGCCGTGGAACGGTTGGCACGGCGGTTGGGCGTACCGGACGCGGTCGTCATCGGTCTGGGGTCGATGCTCGGCGCGGGCGTCTTCGTGGTCTTCGCCCCGGCCGCTGCGGCAGCCGGCGGCACCGGGCTGCTGGTCGCGCTGGCGCTGGCCGGAGCCGTGGCGTTCTGCAACGCGACCAGTTCGGCCCGGCTGGCGGCCCGCTATCCGGAATCCGGCGGCACCTACGTCTACGGGCGGGAACGACTCGGTCCGTTCGCCGGATTCGTCGCCGGCTGGGGGTTCGTGGTCGGCAAGACGGCCAGTTGCGCGGCGATGGCGCTGACCGTCGGGGCGTACCTCTGGCCCGGGCAGGCCCGGCTCGTGGCCGTCGCCGCCGTCGTGGCGGTCACCGGCGTGAACCTGCGCGGGGTCACCAAGACCGCCGGCGCCACCCGGGTCCTGGTGCTGGTCGTGCTGGCGGTGCTGGCCCTGGTCGCGGTGGCCGGCGCGACCGGCGTCCAGATCGCCCGGATCGACCAGTCCGGCGGCTCCGCGCGGGGTGTGCTCACCGCCGCCGGGCTGCTCTTCTTCGCCTTCGCCGGGTACGCCCGGATCGCCACCCTCGGCGAGGAGGTACGCGAGCCGGAGCGGACCATTCCACGGGCGGTACCGCTGGCGCTCGGCCTGGTGCTGGTGGTCTACCTGGTGCTGGCCGTGATCACGCTCGGGGTGCTCGGGCCGGACCGGCTCGCCGGATCCACCGCGCCGCTGGCCGACGTGGTCAGCGCCGCCGGGCAGCCCGGCCTGGCCTGGGTGGTCCGCGCCGGGGCGACCGTCGCGGTGACCGGGGTGCTGCTGTCGCTGCTGGCCGGGGTGGGCCGCACCACGCTGGCGATGGCCCGCCGTCACGACCTGCCCGCCGCCCTGGCCGCCGTGCACCCCGTACACCGGGTGCCGCACCGCGCCGAACTGGCCGTCGCCTCCGTGGTGATCCTGGTGGTGGCGCTCGGCGACGTCCGGGCCGCGATCGGCTTCTCCAGCGTCACCGTGCTGGTCTACTACGCGATCACCAACGCGGCGGCGCTGACCCTCGGACCGGACCCGGCACGGAGACTGCCGGTGCGGGCACTCGCCGTGGTGGGGTTGGTCGGCTGCGTCGTGCTCGCGGTCAACCTGCCCCTGACCAGCGTGCTGGCCGGCCTCGGCGGGCTGGCCCTCGGCGCCGCCTGGTACGCCCTGCGCCCCGGTCACGCCTGACCCGGCCCGGTCACGCCGTCTCGCGTGGATGGCCGGTGCCGACCGACGTGAACCAGACCGTGCGCCGTTCGTCGTCGACGAGTCGGCGAAGAGTCCGTGGACCGTTACTCGTCGGTCGCGCGCGGCACCGGCGGGCCGGTCGGTGCCGGTGGCTCCGGCTCGGGCGGTGCGACCTCGCGGAGCAGGGAGTTCAGCCCGGCGCGGCGGGCCATCACGGTCAGCCGGTCCCCGGCCGAGACCACCATCCGCCGGTCCGGCGACCAGTCGAGTCGCTGCCCGACCTTCGCGTGCGCGAGCAACCGGACGCTGCCCGGTCGGCCGACGCTGGCGAGCGTCCGGCCGTCCAGCGTCGAGCCGGCCGCCACCGCGACCTCGGTGACCAGCAACGCGTGCCGGCCGACCGGGATGGTGGCGATCACCGCGCGGTCCAGCAGGGCCGCCGCGAACGAGGGCGCGGCCAGGTAGGAGACGCTGCGTGAGGTGCCGATGCCGAAGGCCCGCTGGACCCGTTCGGCGAAGTCGCCGTCGAAGAGTCGCAGCACCACCCGGAGCCGGTCGTTGATGGTGCGGCCGTTCAGTGCCGCCCGCAGGTTGGCGCCGTCGTCGGTGGAGACCACCACCAGCGCCTGGCAGGTGGCGACCGAGGCGGCGCGCAGCGTCTCCTCCTGCGCCGCGTCGCCCACCACGAGTGGTACGCCCAGCCGCCGGGCCAACCCGGCACCCCGGGCGTCGGCGTTGCTGTCGATCGCGACCACCTCGACGCCGAAGTCGTTGAGCTGGGCCATCACCCGGGTGCCGATGTTGCCCAGCCCGACCACCACGACGTGCCCGGAACGCTCGATGAAGTTCCGCCCGGCGTGCAGGGCCAGCCGCGCCCGGACCACGCCGTCGACGACCACCGCCGTGATCAGCGGGATCAACGCCAGCCCGGCGAGGTTGAGCACCACCTGCATGACCTGCTCGGCACCGCCCTTGTCGGTGTCCGGGTCCTGCCCGGTGAGTGTGGTGACCATGGTCAGGTAGAGCGCGTCGGCCCACGGGACGTGTGCGGCGTACCCGTAGAGCCCGCCGAGCGCGGCGATCACGGCGAGCAGCACGATCACCGCGATGCCGATCTTGCGGGTGGCGAAGCCCCGCACGGCCCCGAGGAACATCGCCACCGGGCGTCGCCGACGCCGCGCCCGGACCAGCCGGCGGGCGGCCAGCTCGGTGCCGGCCGGGCGGCCCACGGCCTCCGCGAGCACCACGTCGGCGTCCTCGTCGTCGGCCGGAAGCACCAGGTCCTGCTGGGCGTCACGGGTGTCGGCCACCCCGCAGACGATCTCGCTCGGGCGTACGTCGTCGCGGCGGGCGACGTACAGCGTGCGACCGCCGTGCCGGAAGTGCGTCGGCGCGACCTCGCCGAGCGCGGCGGCCACGAAGGCCGGGGCGGCCATCGAGGCGTCGGAGAGCACCGACGAGTCGGGGAAGATCTGTCGTACGCCGTTGGCCAGGCCGGTGTTGAACATCCGGACGACCAGCCGCAGCCGGGGCTCGACCTCCTGTGCGCAGAGGGCGGCCTGCATGTTGCCCACGTCGTCCTGGTGCAGCAGGGCCAGCCCGGCCGCCCCGGCCAGCCCGGCCCGGCGGAACGTGGCCTCGTCCAGGCGGTCGGCCGGGATCACCTCGATGCCGGGCAGGTCACGCCCGTCCGGGCCGGGTGACCGCTGCCGCTCGGGCACGATGAGGGTGATCCGCAGCCGCCCGGCCTGCGTCTCGCTGGCCAGCATCGCCCGCACCACCCAGTACGCGAGTGGGTCCTGGCCGCAGACCACGTAGTGCGCCCGCGGCTCCCCGTTGACCCGCAACCGGCGGCCTGCCCGCCGAGCGCGATCGAGCAGCGGCTCCGCCATGCTTCGCATCGTAAACAGCCGATCGCATTCCGCGCAGCCCCGCGACGATCATGAAAGTCCTCTCCCGGCATGTCCGGGTCGAGGACGGGTACGGCAGCCCCATGCAGACCTTCCTGCCGTACCCGGACTTCCTGGCCAGTGCCCGTGCGCTGGATCAACGGCGGCTGGGCAAGCAGCGGGTGGAGGCGATCCAGGTGCTGCGCGGTCTGACCCGCCCCGGGTACGGCTGGCGTCACCATCCCGCCGTCAAGATGTGGACCGGTTACGAGGAGGCCCTCACCCGCTACGGGCTTGACGTCTGCGCGGTCTGGTGTGCGACCGGACGGGCCGACACCTGCGCCACCACGTTGACCGCCGACCTCGCCGCCGCCCGGGGCATCGAGCGGGTCCGTACCCAACCGGAACTGGCCGAGGCCGGTGAGCTGCCGCCCTGGCTGGGCCGCGCCGACCTGCACCTGAGCCACCGTTCGTCGCTGCTGCGCAAGGATCCCGAGCACTACCGCCCGATCTTCGGCGACGACACCCCCACCGACGTCGAGTACGTCTGGCCGACCTCCGACCGGTGAAAGGACCGGTGAAAGGAAGGGCCCCCTGCTAACGCCTCGTGTATTACAAGGGTCCCTTCCTTACACCCATACCCACGGCGATGCCGTGCGCTCGGGCAGACTGAGAGGTCATCTGGAGGTGCGGTGTGAAGCTGTCACAGGCGTTCGGTCGGCTCATCGGCGTACGGCCGCACCAGGTGGACCCGGGCGGCGGTGGCGCGACCCGCGTGCCGCGTCCGGTGCACGCGGTGGTGGTGGGCGGCGGCATCGCCGGAATGTCGGCGGCGGTGGTGCTCGCCGAACGCGGGGTCGAGGTGACGGTGCTGGAGGCCGCGCCGACTCTCGGCGGACGGCTCGGCGCCTGGCCCGACACGCTGACCGACGGCACCGGGCAGGTCGACGAGCACGGCTTCCACGCCTTCTTCCGGCAGTACTACAACTGGCGCAACATCCTGCGCCGCGTCGATCCGACGCTCCGCTTCCTGCGACCCGTGCCCGGCTACCCGGTGCTCAGCGCGCAGTGGCCGACCGAGGAGTTCGGACGGTTGCCACCCGCGCCGCCGGCCAACCTGCTCACCCTGTTGGCCCGCAGCCCCAGCCTGCGGCTGCGTGACCTGCGCACGATGGACCGCGACGCCGCCCTGCCGCTGCTGACCTACCACCCGGAGCGCACGTACGCCGAGTTCGACCACCGCACCGCCGACGAGTTGCTCACCTCGCTGCGGCTGCCGGACCGTGCCCGGGCCATGCTCTTCGAGGTCTTCTCGCACTCGTTCTTCAACCACGAGGGGCAGATGTCGGCCGCCGAGATGATCGCCCAGTTCCACTTCTATCTGCTCGGCAACCCCGAGGGGCTGGCCTTCGACTGCCCGGACGAGGACTACGCGACCGCGATCTGGCAGCCGCTGACCCGTCACCTGGAGCGCCACGGCGGACGGGTGCAGACCGGCGTCGCGGCGACCACGGTGGACCGCGAGGGCACCGGCTGGCGGGTACGCACCGACGACGGCTCGTACCCGGCCCGGCACGTGGTGCTCGCCCTCGACCCGCCGGCCCTGGCCGACCTGGTCGCCGCCTCCCCGGCCCTGGCCGAGGCGGCACCGGCCCTGGCGGCGGCGATGCCCGCGTACGGTCGGCCCGGTCCGCCGTACGCGGTGGCGAGGCACTGGTGCGACGGCGACGTGGACCCGGGTCGGGCGACCTTCAACGGGGTGTCCCGGCAGTCCACCCTGGACTCGGTGACCCTGTACCACCGGCTGGAGGAGGAGCCGCGACGCTGGGCGGCGCAGAACGGCGGCTCGGTGGTCGAGCTGCACGCGTACGCCTGCGATCCGGACGTGTCCGCCGAGGATCTGGCCGACCGGATGTGGGCCGAGCTGGGCGCGCTCTGGCCGGAGACGCACCGGTTGCGGATCCGCGAGCGGCGCGCCCGGGTGGAGGCCAAGGCACCCGCCTTCACCCCCGGCAGCCAGCCCGGACGGCCCGGCGTCCGCACCGAGGCCGCCGGGCTGTACCTGGCTGGCGACGGCATCCGCACCGACTTCCCCAGCGCGCTGATGGAGCGGTCCGCGGCAACCGGCATCCTGGCCGCGAACCACATCCTGCGGGCCGAGGGCGGCGCGGCCGAGCCGATCCACTCGGTACGCCCCCGGGGCCTGCTCGCCCGGCCCTGACCGGCCCGGTCAGCCGGCCGTGGGCGGGGTCCAGCCGAAGCGGGCCGGTCGGCGTTCGTGGAAGGCGGCGACGCCCTCCCGGGCCTCGCCGCTGTCCCGCGCCTGCCCGTGCCACCAGGCGATGCGGGCGACGCCGGCCCGACCGTCCACGATCTCCTTGGCGGCGGCGACGCTGAGCTGCGAGCGTTCGGCGATCGTCGCGGTGAGCCCGGCGACCCGGACGGCCAGGTCTGCGCCGGGAAGCAGCTCGTCCACCAGGCCGGTGCGCAACGCCCGGTCGGCGTCGACCAGTTCGCCGGTGAAGAGCAGGTGCTTGGCCGCCGACGGGCCGACCAGCCGGGTCAGCCGCCGGGTGGCCGGCGCCGGATAGACCAGGCCGAGCCGCGCCGGTGGTACGCCGAACCGCGCGTCGTCGGCGGCCAGCCGCAGGTCACAGGCGACGGCCAGCAGGCAACCACCGCCGACGCAGGCACCCCGCACGGCGGCGACGGTCGGCTTGGCGAAGTCGGCCAGCCGTCGCTCCGCCACGTCCACCACGTTGCCGTCGCCCGGGTTCAGCACCTCGTCGAGATCACCGAGGTCGACACCGGCGCAGAAGGTGCCGTCGGCGCCGGTGAGCACCAGCACGCGTACCGCCGGATCGGCCTCCAAGCCGTCGAGCAGCACCGGGAGCTGCCGCCACATCGCCGTGGTCATCGCGTTGCGACGGCCCGGGTTGCGGATCACCACCGTGGCCACCGCGCCGGTCACCTCGACGACGAGTTCCGCGTCTGCCATCACCGACCCCCTCCTGCCGACGGCCTGAGGGTAACCCGCACCGTGGCCGCGCCCGCCGCCCGTCCGGTGACCCGAGCTGTACGCCTGGTAGCTGCCCGGCATTCACCGACGGGCCGCCCACGCCTGACAGCGTCGGTGTGCGCGTCTCCTTTCCGGCCGAGCGAACAGGTGATCATGGCTTTCACACCCCAGGTCAGCGTGGTCGTGCCGACCTTCGCCCGACC
Source organism: Micromonospora sp. NPDC049900 (assembly GCF_044461025.1). NCBI lineage: Bacteria > Bacillati > Actinomycetota > Actinomycetes > Micromonosporales > Micromonosporaceae > Micromonospora > Micromonospora sp. NPDC049900. Next base: position 219,601 of record NZ_JBITKM010000001.1, on the reverse strand, counting down.
CTCGTTGGTGACCCGCGCGGTCCGCAGCGTCCTCGCCCAGACGGTGACCGACATCGAGGTCATCGTCGTCGTCGACGGACCGGACGCCGCGACCGGCGCGGCCCTCGCCGAGATCGGGGACCCCCGGGTACGGGTGGTGGAGCTGCCCGGCCGGGGCGGCGCGCCGAACGCCCGCAACACGGGGATACGCGAGGCCCGCGCGCCGTGGACGGCCCTGCTCGACGATGACGACGAATGGCTGCCCACCAAGCTCGCCGTTCAGTTCGACGTCGCCCGACGCAGCCGTGTGTCCAGCCCGGTGGTGGCCAGCCGCCTGATCAACAAGACGCCCCGGGCGGAGTTCGTCCTGCCCCGTCGGCTACCCGAGCCGGGCGAGCCGATCAGCGAGTACCTGACCGTGCGCCGGGGCCTGTTCCACGGTGACGGTTTCATCCAGACCTCGACGATCATGGCGCCGACCGAGTTGCTACGGCGGGTGCCGTTCACCGTCGGCCTCCGTCGGCAGCAGGAACTCGACTGGACCGTCCGCGCCACCGGCCACCCCGACGTCGAGCTGGTCTTCGCCGCCGAGCCGCTGGTGCTCTGGCACCAGGACGAGGACCGGCCCCGGATCAGCCTCAGCTCGCCGTGGGAGGCCCAACTCGCCTGGCTGCAAGGCATCCGGCCGCTGATCACCCCACGCGCGTACGCGGCGATCACGATGAGCATCATCAGCTCGATGGCCGCACCCACCCGCAGCCTCCGGGTCTTCCGCCTGTTGCTGGCCGAGGCACGTCGACACGGCAGCCCCGGCCTGGTCGACTATCTGACCTTCGCGCAGATCTGGCTGATCCCACCGGCCCTGCGCCACCGGGTACGCGACCGGATCCTCGCCCGCCGGACCGTACGCCCGGCCCCGCCTTCCGCCACAGCCTCACCTTCCGCCGCGATCCCGGTGGCCACGGAGCTCGGAGCCGATGTCGGACGCTAGGGTCGCCGTGATCTGGCGGAGCTGCCTGCTGCCCGGCTCGGAGACGTTCGTCCGCCACCAGGGCGACACGTTGCCCACCTGGCGTGCGGTCTACCTCGGCGCGATCCGGGTCGACTCGCCGTTGAGCCGGGACACCGACGTGCTGCTCTGCCCGGACACCCCCCGTGGTCGCCGGGACTGGCTCCGGCTGCGACTGACCGGCGATCTGCCCCGACTGCGCCGGCTGCTGGCCCGACTGCGGCCCGACGTGGTCCACGCCCACTTCGGCGGGGACGGCTGGCTGGTCAGCCGTGCCGCCACCCGGCTCGGCATCCCGCTGGTGATCACCCTGCACGGGCTGGACGTCACCCGCCAACCGACCGCCCCGGGCTGGCGGGGTGCCCGGCACCGACGCCACCTCCGGACCGCATTCGACCGGGCCGCGCTGATCCTCGCCGTCTCCGGCCCGATCCGCGACCGGGCGCTGGAACTGGGCGCGGACCCGGCCAAGGTACGCGTGCACCACACCGGCGTGCCGGTACCCGCCGAGCCGCCGACCGGCCCGAAGAACTGGGACGTGGTCTTCGTCGGCCGCTTCGTCGACAAGAAGGGCGTGGACGACCTCGTCGAGGCGCTGGGCCTGCTCGCCGACCTGCGCCCCCGCACGCTGCTCATCGGCACCGGCCCGCTGCTCGCCCGGGTACGCGCCCAGGCCGAGCGCTCGGGTGTGGACGCGACATTCGCCGGGGCGCTGCCACCGGACGAGGTGCTGCGGCACATCGCCGGGTCCCGGGTGCTCGCCGCCCCGTCACGTACCGCCGCCGACGGCGACACCGAGGGCCTGCCGACGACGATCCTGGAGGCGGCGAGCCGGAGCGTACCGGTGGTGTCGACGTACCACAGCGGCATTCCCGAAGCGGTCAGGCACGAGGTGACCGGCCTGCTCGGTCCCGAGGCCGACCCGCCTGCCCTGGCCGCCAACCTCCGTCGACTACTCACCGACAGCCCGCTACGCCAGCGCCTCGGCGAAGCGGCCCACCGCCACGCCGCCGCCCGCTTCGACCTCCACCGCCAAAGCCACACCCTGGAATCCCTCTATACCAGCCTGACCGCCCCCTCACCCCACCCCTCCCCCATCGATCATGGAGGTGCGGCGAGCGATACGCACCCTTGAGCCTGATTTGCACTCACCACCACTCCATGATCGACGCGCCGAGAGGGCCGGGCAGGGATGGGGGTGTAGGGGGTCAGGTGGGGCGGCGTAGGTGGTGGAGGGCGGAGCGGCGGGCGGACCTGGCACCGGCCAGCAGGATTCGGGCGACGCGGGCGGTCGGGGTGCCGCTGAGCAGCGAGACGATCCGCCGCAGCCGCGTCAACTCGTGGTCGCGCTCGGCCAGCGTCCGTTCGTACCACTGCGCCAGGGCTCGGGCCTCGCCCAGTTTCCACGCCAGCTCGTCCCGGTCGATCAGCAACTCCCGCCACCCTCGTGCGGTGGTCTGCACACGGTCGTCGGCGAACGACTCCGGATCCCGCCCCGCCAGGACGGCCAGGGTGGCCGCCAGTTCACCGGACGGCAGGAGGTGCGCCAGCCCGGCATCGGCCGTCCGGGCCGCCAACCGGTGCAGCACCCGCACCGACCCGGCCTCCCGCAGCTCGACCCCCGCCGACCCGGCCGCCACGACGGCGTGCCAGGCGCCGTCAGGTGCGACCACCACCTGGTCCGCCGGCACGTCCGCCACCGCACCGGCCTGCCAGCCGGTGAGCAGCGCACGCAACCCGGGCAGATCCCGCCGGGCCGTCGCGGTCAAGGCCAGGTCCTCGACGGTACGCCCCGACGGCACCACCGTCCCGTCGGCGAACCGCCATCCGACGGCCGGACCACGGCGGACCTCTCGACGCTGACCGTCCCGCATCAGCACCCCCGCCGGAGGCCGACCCTCGACCTGATCGGTGACCTCGTCGGACAGGTCCGAAGTGGAGTCGGCGGCGGCCAGGCGCTCGGCCAGCACCACCCAGCCGGGGGCCGACTCCGTGGCACCCCCGTGCCGGACGGCCAACGCCGTCAGCCGGGCCGGATCGGCGAACGGCGGCACCGGGATCGGCCGGTCCGAATCGGCGGCTCCGGTCGGCTGGGTCGTGCTCAGGGTGGCCTGGAGAAAGCCGGTCAGGTCGGCGTCGGCCAGCAGGGCGGACCCGAGCAGGGCGGTCGGCGTTCGCGGCGACGGAAAGGTGGCCCAGGTGCCGACGGTCCACAGGCCGGACGCGGCCAGCCGATCCCGCAGCCGGGGCAGACCGGCGGGACGGGTGTGGTCGTACTCGTCGTCCGGTGCGGCCCAGTCCGAGTCGGTGCGTGGCGGCGGCGGAAACGGCAACCGGTGCAGCCCGAGAGGGTTCTCCGCGCCGAGCAGCAGTCGGCCGGTGGGGCGCAGCATCGACGTCAGCAGGTCGAACAGGTCGGTCCAACTCAGCTCCGGCCCTTCCACCGAGGCGAGCCGCCCCAGCCCGTCCAGGGCCACCAGGTTGTCGTACTGCGGCGAGGCGGGCAGTTTCTCGGGGCTGCCGCAGCACACCTGCACTTCCGGCCGATCGGCGTACCGGGCGGCCAGCGTCTCGGCGTCCGCCAGTCCGCGTACCAGAATCGTCAGGTCGGACGAGGGCACCACGTCGAGCAGGTCGGGATGGTGCGGTCCGACCACCAGGGTGCGTCCGCCGACGGCGGTCAGCAGCGCGGCCAGCGTGGGCCCGCCCACCGGGCCGGGCCCACGGGACCCGTCGAGGTCGGACCAGCCGAGCATCTCGCCGCCGAGCAGCCGCGGGCTTCCGGGGGTCATGCCGAACTCCGATCGCCGGACGCCGCCCCCGCACCCCGCCGCGCGCCTGCGGCGGGCAGCGGTGCCGGTACGCCCGCAGGGACATCCGGCGGGGCCGGTACGGCGGCCGGCGTCGGCCAGCGGAACAGGTGGCGCAACTCGGCGGGGGTCAACAGGCGGTCGGCGCCCAACTCGGCGTCGGCGACCGCGCGCGCCACGGTGACGTCGACCCGGGGACCGTGCAGGTCGGCCCACTGGCGGCGGATGCGTTGCTGGCCGCCCCAGACGGGGGCCTCCCCGGCCAGTCGCATCGGGTCGCCGTACACGGCGGGCTCACAACCGGCCAGGACGCCGTAGAGGATCGCGCTGCACAGCCGGTTGGAGGCGACCCGTCGGTGCCGACGCAGTTCGGCGAGCTGCCGGCCGAGGAACGCCGGGTCCAGGTCGGTCCACCGGCCGCCCCGGTAGCCGTGGCAGACGACCCGGAACCCGGCCTGCTCGTAGTATCGGCGGACCCGCGTCGACCGGTACTCCTGCCAGTAGAGGCAGACCGTCACCGGACCCGGCTCCTCGGCCCGGATCTCGTCGACCAGCCGGCCGTGGTGGCCGAGGATCCGCTGCCCCTCCCAGCCGTGGAAGGGGTACCAGACGGTGCCCTCGCGCCGGGACGGTCCGGCGGGCGTCAGGGCGGCCAGGTACGCGAACGGCGCACCGAGGACGTACGTCCGCCGGTGCCCGAGGGACCAGGCGCGGCGGCGCGTCCGCTCGGACCAGAGGAACAGCGGGACCCCGGGTACGAACTCGTGGTCGGGGGCCATCCCGTCGCCGATGTTCCAGCCGTGTTGCAGGTAGCCGGGTATCCGGGGCGGCTCCCGGTCGTCGAGTCCGCAGTAGCGGGCCAGCACGTGGGAGTGCCCGTAGTAGTGGTTGGCGTGGTGCACGGTGTGGGTGTCCCTGGGGGGTGGCGGGGGCGTTCAGGCGGACGGTAACCAGCCCGCCTGAACGCCCGGCCACGACGAGGTGTCGCCCGGTGTTCCGTGCGCGATACGGATGGAGCCCCCGGCCGGGATCGAACCGGCGACATCCCGCTTACAAGGCGGGTGCTCTGGCCAGCTGAGCTACAGGGGCGTTGTTTCCCGGTCAGCATAGCGACCGACGTCTGCTTTTCCCGCTCGGCAGGGGTCCCGAGCACGGGAAACGTCAACATCCCGACCCGCGGGCGTCGATTCGTGTCCGACCGTGCCCGAGTGACCGGAATGCGAATGCTCTCAGTCCCATGCATCGTCCCGAACCTTGGCATCGCGGCGAAAGCCGTTTACCGTGCAGTGACACGGGCGACACCGGGGTTTTCCTCACGTCGTCCGTCGCGCCGGTCCGGGTCTCCCGTGCCGGTCGCTCCTTCACTCGGATCGTCCGGCACGTTCCTGCCGGTGAAAGGAAGCGCACCCCCTCATGGCTACGGTCACGTACGCGAAGGCGTCCCGGATCTACCCGGGCACCGAACGCCCGGCGGTCAACCAGCTCGACCTCCAGATCGGCGACGGGGAGTTCCTCGTCCTGGTCGGCCCCTCCGGTTGTGGTAAGTCCACCAGCCTGCGCATGCTCGCCGGCCTGGAGGACGTCGACGACGGCGCGATCTACATCGACGACCGGGACGTCACGCACCTCCCGCCGAAGGCCCGCGACATCGCGATGGTCTTCCAGAACTACGCCCTCTACCCGCACATGACGGTGTACGAGAACATGGCGTTCGCGCTCAAGCTGCGCAAGACCTCCAAGGCCGAGATCGACCGTCGGGTCAAGGAGGCGGCGGCGCTGCTCCAGTTGGAGGAGTACCTCAGCCGTAAGCCCAAGGCGCTCTCCGGTGGTCAGCGCCAGCGGGTCGCGATGGGCCGCGCCATCGTCCGGGAGCCGCAGGTCTTCCTCATGGACGAGCCGCTGTCGAACCTCGACGCCAAGCTCCGGGTGCAGACCCGTACCCAGATCGCCTCGCTGCAGGCCAAGCTCGGCGTCACCACCGTCTACGTGACCCACGACCAGGTCGAGGCCATGACCATGGGTCACCGGGTGGCGGTCATGCTCGACGGTGTGCTCCAGCAGGTGGACACCCCGCGTGCGCTCTACGACACCCCGGCCAACGTCTTCGTCGCCGGCTTCATGGGCTCGCCCGCGATGAACATCAAGACCGTGGCGCTCACCGAGCAGGGTGCGTCGTTCGCCGAGATGTTCGTCCCGCTGACCCGGGAGCAGGCCGAGGCGGCCCGCGCCGAGGGCGGCGACGGCAAGGTCACCGTGGGCTTCCGTCCGGAGGACTGCGACATCGTCAGCCCGACCGAGGGCGGCATGCCGGTCGTCGTCGAGCTGGTCGAGGACCTCGGTTCGGACGCCAACGTCTACGGGCACGCCGCCCTGGACGGTTCCTCCGAGCGGTTCGTGGTGCGTACCGACCGGCAGCACAGCCCGAACATGGGCGACACGATCTTCGTGAAGCCGCGTACCGGCCGCAGCCACGTCTTCCACGCCGCCAACGGCAAGCGGATCTGACGTAGCAACCGCGAAGGGGCGGTCCGCCGATGGCGGCCCGCCCCTTCCGCGTACTCCCGGGGTCTGGTGGGGGGGGGTCAGAGCTCGGCGGCGCGGCGGCGCGCCACCTCGGCGAGCGTCACCGCGGCGGCGACGCTCGCGTTGAGCGACTCCACCTCGGAGATCATCGGGATGCTGACGGTCAGGTCGCAGGTCTGGCCGACCAGGCGGGACAGCCCGCGCCCCTCCGAGCCGACCACCACGACCAGCGGGCCGACCGCAGCCGCCAAGTCGTAGAGGTCCGTCTCACCGTCGGCGTCCAGCCCGACGACCAGGAAGCCGGCGTCCTGGCACGCCTTCAGCGCCCGAGTCAGGTTGGTGACCTGCGCCACCGGCACCCGGGCCGCCGCACCGGCACTGGTCCGCCAGGCGGTCGCGGTGATCCCGGCGGCCCGCCGCTCGGGTACGAAGACACCCTGCGCGCCGAACGCGGCAGCCGACCGGATCACCGCGCCGAGGTTGCGCGGGTCGGTGACACCGTCCAGCGCCACCAACAGCGGCGCGGTCTGCTCCACCGCGGCGGCGACCAGGTCCTCGAACGGCTGGTACGCGAACGGCGGCACCTGGAGGCCGACGCCCTGGTGCAGCACGCCCCCGGTCATCCGGTCCAGCTCGGCCCGGCTGACCTCCATGATCGCGATGCCCCGGTCGGCCGCGGTGCGGACGATCTCCTTCATCCGGTCGTCGACATCGATGCCCTGCGCGGTGTAGAGCGCGGTGGCCGGCACCTGGGCGCGTAGCGCCTCCAGCACCGGGTTGCGCCCGACCAGCAGCTCCGGCGAGTCCTTCGCCGGGTTCGACTTGCGCCCGGGCGCGACCCGGGGGCCACCGCGCGCGGCGGGCTGCCTACCCCGGGTCGGCTTGGCCGCCTGGGTGCCCCGACCGCCGCCCCGACCCCAGGTGGTGTCCTTGCTGCCGGGCGTACCGATCTTCGGGGCGCGCCCCTCCTCGGCCGCCGCCCGACGCTCCTTCTCCTGCTTCCAGGCGGTGCGTTGGGGCAGCTTCTCGGTGCCCGAGTAACCCTTGTGCCAGGGACGTTCGTCGGCCGGCAGGGTCCGGCCACGCCCGGCGAGGGAGTCCCGGTTCTTGCCGCCGGAGCCCTTCGGGGCTCCCGCCTTCGACGTCATCCGCCGGCCACGGCGTTGCGAATTGCCGGCCATCAGTCATGTTCTCCAATTGTCCAACGCGGGCCCTGCGGGGTGTCCTCGACCACCACACCGGCTCGCTTGAGTTGATCCCGCAGCGCGTCCGCGGCGGCCCAGTCCTTGCGGACCCGGGCCTGTGCGCGCTGTTCGAGGGCCAGGGCGACCAGGGAGTCGACCACACCACGGAGGTCGCTCGCCCGGGCGCCACCCGTCCACACCGGGTCGAGCGGGTCGACGCCGAGGATATCCAGCATGGCCCGGACGTCGGCGAGCGTCGTGCGGACGGTCACATCGTCCGCGTCGGCCAACGCGGTGTTGCCGTCGCGCACCACGTCGTGCAGCACGGCCAGCGCGGCCGACGTGTTGAGGTCGTCGTCCATCGCCGCGGCGAACGCCGCCGGCACCGCGCCGACCTGGCCGACCCCGACCCGTTCCACGGCCCGCTGGACGAAGCCCTCGATCCGCCGGTACGCGACGGCCGCCTCCCGCAACGCGTCCTCGGAGTAGTCGATCCGGGAGCGGTAGTGCGCGGCCACGTAGTAGTAGCGCAGTTCGACCGGCCGCACCCCGAGCGAGGCGACGTAGGCCAGGTCGAGGGTGTTGCCCAGCGACTTGCCCATCTTGGTCCCGCCGATGCCGAGCAGGCCGTGGTGCACCCAGTACCGGGCGAACGGCAGGTCGGCGGCCTGCGACTGGGCCAGCTCGTTCTCGTGGTGGGGGAAGATCAGGTCCAGCCCGCCGCCGTGGATGTCGAACTCGGCGCCGAGGTAGCGCCAGCACATCGCCGAGCACTCGATGTGCCAACCGGGACGGCCCAGCCCCCACGGCGAGGACCAGTAGGCGTCGGTCGGCTCGTCCGGTTTCGCACCCTTCCACAGCGCGAAGTCACGCGGGTCCCGCTTGCCGCGTTCCGGGCCCTCGCAGGCGGAGAGCATGTCGTCCGGCGACTGGTTGGACAACGCGCCGTACGCCGACCAGGACCGCACGTCGAAGTAGACGTCCCCGGAGTCGTCGGTGGCCGGGTACGCGTGCCCCCGCTCGATCAACTCCGCGATGAGCTGGTGCATCTCCGGGATGTGCCCGGTGGCGCGCGGCTCGTAGGTCGGCGGCAGCACGTTCAACGCCCGGTACGCCTCGCCGAGCTTCAACTCGTTGGCGTACGCGATCGACCAGAAGGGCTGCGCCTGCTCCTGCGCCTTGACCAGGATCTTGTCGTCGATGTCGGTCAGGTTGCGGACGAAGGTGACCTCGAAGCCGGCGGCCAGCAGCCAGCGCCGTAACACGTCGTAGTTGACGCCGGAGCGGAGATGGCCGATGTGCGGCGGTGCCTGGAGGGTGAGACCACACAGGTATACCCCCACCTTGCCGGCTTCCCGCGGGACGAAGTCCCGCACCGATCGGGTGGCGGTGTCATACAGGCGTAGCGTCACCGTACAAGGGTAGCCGTCCGTCGTTTTCCGGGTCCGCCGGAGCCGGGTCGTACGCTGCTGGTCGTGGACTCCGCAGCGACGCCCGACATCGATCCGCCGGCACCCGCCGTACCCGGTGGCGAGACGTCGCAGACGCTGGACCGGGGCCTACGGTTGCTGCACCTGGTGGCGGAGGCGGCGGGCGGGCTGACGGTCACCGAGGCGGCGACCCGGCTGGGCATCGGTCGGGCGGCCGTCTATCGACTGGTCGGCCCGCTGGCCGGGCACGGCATGCTGCGCCGGGACGCCACCGGTCGGTTGCGCCTCGGCGCCGGTGTGCTGCACCTGGCCCGCCGGGCCCAACCGCTGCTCGCCGAGGGGGCACTGCCCGCCCTGCGTCGGCTGGCCGAGCAGGCCGGGGCAACCGCCCACCTGACCGTGGTGGAGGGCGGTGAGGGGGTGGCGCTGGCGGTGGTGGAGCCGAGTTGGACGTCGTTCCACGTGGCGTACCGGACCGGGTCCCGACACCCGCTGGAGCGGGGAGCCGCCGGGCAGGCCATCCTCGCCGGACGGGCCGGCGTCGCCGACCCGGTGAGCACCGCCGGTGAGCTGCAACCCGGCGCGTACGGGGTGGCCGCGCCGGTGCTCGGGGTGCCGGGGCTGGAGGCGAGCGTGGGGGTCGTCGCGCTGGCTCCGCTGGACGCCGAGGCGGTCGGTGCGCAGGTACTCGCCGCCGCCACCGCGATCGCCACCGCGCTGAGCTGATCCGGCGGCATACCACATCCCACGCCCTCGGTAGGCGTTGTCCACAGGCGGTCGTCCCGGTTGCCGTCGCGGTTGTCCACAGGGGTCGCCGGGGCGGTGGCACGGGCCGCAGGCTGCTCTCATGCCAGTTCGCACACAGCCACCGGATGCCCTGGCGTGGCAGGTCTTCCGCGGCTCGGACGTCGTCCGCCGAGGTCTGCTCACCGCCCACCAACTCCGCAACTCCGCCTGGATCCGACTGCGGCACGACGTCTACGCCGACGCCCGACTCGACCGGGACCACACCCTGGCCTGCCGCGCGGCGGCCCTGCAACTGCCCGCCGGGGCGGCCGTCGCCGGGCCGTCCGCGGCCTACCTGCACGGCGTCGGGCACGCCGCCGACTTCGACCAGGCCGTCCACGTCCTGGTGCCGACCCGGGCCGGGCTGCGCAGCCAGCGCGGGCTCCAGGTGCACACCGAGTCCCCGCAGTCGCTGGCCCGGCTGACGATCAAGGGCACCCCGCCGCACACCGACACCGCCCGAGCCGCCTGGGAGAGCGCGGTGTGGCTGGAGCCGAGTCGCTCGGTCGGCATCGTGGACGCGCTGCTGGGCCGAGGGCTGACCACCACGGCGGCGTTGGCCGAGGTGGCGGGCGCGAACGACGACCGCCCCGGCGGACGCCGGGCGCGCTGGGTGTTCGACCTGGCCGACCCGGCCGCGCAGTCTCCCGACGAGTCGCGGCTGCGGGTCGGGTTGGTGCTGGCCGGGCTACCACGCCCGGTGGCCCACCATCCGGTGGGCCTGCCCGGCGGCGTGGTGCTGCGACCCGTCCTGTGCTGGCCGGAGCAGCGGGTGGCGGTGGAGTTCGACGGTCAGCGGCTCTATCCGCTGGCCGGGGCGGGTTGGCTGATACGGCACGTCACCGGCCGGCGTCTGCACCAGGATCTCCCCGGGGTCGCCCGCGAGATCCGCGCCGCACTCCTCGACGGGGGCCTGCGTCGGTGACGGGGCAGAACGGGGGACGGCCCGGCCGGGGGCAACCCGGCCGGGCCGTCTGTTCGCCCGTCGAGGGCGGGTGTCCTATCCGGTCACCGGCGCAGCGGCGCGGTCACCGCCGCATACGCGTCGATGATGCCGTGGCCGTAGAAGCCGTTGAAGTCGACCGAACCGTCACAGTAGGCGTCGAACTCGGCCGGCCGCCCCTCGTTGGTGTAGGTCTGCAACCGCGGCTCGGGGCAGGCCCGCTCGGTGGCGGTCCGGAGCAGGTGCTTCTCGACCAGCTTCGGGGCCAGACCGAAGTCGCCCCGGCCCTGCGGCTTGCCGTACCTGCTCACGATGAGCGCAGCCACGCCGGAGGCGTGCGGAGCGGCCATCGAGGTGCCCTGGAGGTACGTGTAGTAGCCGCACTGCCCGTTGGCCTTGCACTCCTTGAACACGAAGGTCTCGGCGCCCGGCACGATGTTGCCGGCCTCGTCGACCGTCCCCTCCTCCTGGAGCACCTTCTTGGGATAGGTGGAGAGGATCATGTTGGCGTCGGTGCGGAACGTGTCGGTGCCGAAGCCGTCCCGGAACCACCCACCCGGCGCGGCCACCGCCGTCTGCTCGGTGCCGTAGTTGGAGTAGTCGGCCTTCTTGCCGGACGGGCCGACCGAGGACACGCTGATCACGTGCGGCCCCTCGGCGGGCAGGTCCCAGCAGCTCTCGTTGTCGATCTCCCGGGGGTACGGCGCCACGTCACCGTAGTTCGGGCTGGACACGTCGGTACGCGGGTCGCCCAGGTCCTCGTGGTTGTTGCCGAGCGCGCCGACCAGCGTGACGCCCCGGTTGTGGGCGTACGTCAGAGCCCGCTTCATGGCACGGATGGTGGCCCGCTGCGCCGCCTGCGCCTCCGGCGAGTCGGCCGGGTTGGCCGTGCAGTTGTAGAGCCACGGGTCGACGTAGAACGACATGTTCACCACGTCCAGGCCCGAGCGGCCGGCGTGCAGCAGCGCGTTGACCACCGGGTTCAGGAAGAAGTACCCGGAGTCCTGGCCGCCCTTGAGGTTGACCAGGGAGACCTTCGGAGCGACGCCGGACAGGCCGAATCCGTTGGCGGCGGCGCCGATGGTGCCGGCCACGTGCGTACCGTGCCCGCCGTCGTCGGTGCCGACCGGGTCGAGGCAGCTCGGCACCTCGCACTCCCCGTCGATCTCGGGAATGTCCGGGGCGAAGTTGCGCGACAGTGCCCAGTTGAAGTTCGGCGCGATGTCCGGGTGGGCGGCGTCCACGCCGGTGTCCAGCACGCCGACGGTCACCCGGCGGTCGCCGGGCTCGATCTTGCGTGCCTTGTCGGCCCGGATCATCTCCAGGCCCCACAGCTTGTCGTCGAGCGGGTCCAGCTTCTTGCCCCGCTGCTTGCCGGCCCCCTTCGCGGCGGCCACGGCCAGCAGGTTCTCCTGCTCGACCCGGTCCAGCTTCGGCTTGCGGCCGATCGCCTTCTGCTCGGCGGCACCGATCAGGGCGGCGGCAGCCGTCGCCTTCGTCGCGAAGTCGGCCCGGTCGCTGGTCACCTGGAACACGCCGACCTCGTCGGTGCGGGACACCACGGTCCCGCCGGCCGACCGGATCGCGGCGAGGGCCGCGTCGGCGGAGTACCCGTCCTCCGCGACCACGGTGAACGTCCGGACGGTCGTCGGCTCGGCGCTGGCCGGCACGCCCAGACCCGTCACCGTGAGTGCCAGTGCCGCCGCGGTCGCGACGACACCGACGGTGAAGCGCTTGCTCACCACATCGAATCCTCTCTTTGAGGGACGTGGCGTCATCAGACATCAACGCATGACGTTTCGCCAGACCGGCGTCGGTAACGCGGCGGAAGTTCCGCTTCGCCGGAAAGGCCGACCAGGACGGCAGGCAGCTCCGCAAGCATGGACACTGTCGCGTCCTACGTGAGGGCCGGCTCCGCCGCCTTCGTCTGATCCGTGGCGGCGGGTGCGCGCAGTTCGTCGACGCGGACCAGGGCCACCCCGGCGACGATCAACGCGCCGCCCAGCAGTTGCACGACCGTCGGCAGTTCACCCAGCACCAGCCAGGCGATCAGCACCGCGAACATCACCTCGGTGAGCCCGACGAAGGAGGCCATCCGGGCACCCAGGACACGGGCCGCGGCGATCCCGGCCAGGTAGGCGACCACCGCCGCCACCAGCGCGAGGCCGACGATCGGCACCAGCCAACTCGTCTCCTGTCCAGCGAACTCGACCGTGCCGAAGCTGGCCCGCAGCGGTAGCGCGCCGAGCAGGCCGAGCACCAGCAGCGCACCGGCACCGACGGCCATTCCGCCGCTGGCCATGACCACCGACGGCAATGCGGCGTCGACCCGGCCGGCCAGTACGAAGTAGCCGGCCAGACCGACCGCCGCGCCCAACCCCCAGAGCACCCCGATCGGGTCGAGTCGCCCGGCTCCGGTGAGGTCGAGCACGAAGAAGAGACCGGCGAGGGCCGCCGCCGAGCCGGCCACGGTCAGCCGGCGGGGTCGCTGCCCCTGGACCAACCAGGTCCATCCGACGACGAGGATGATGCCGAGGTACTCCAGCAGCAGCGCGACACCGACCGGCAGATAGCGGACCGCGTTGAAGAAGCAGACCTGGGCGAGCGCCACCCCGAGCAGCCCGAAGACGCCGATCGAGCCGATGTTGCGGCGGAGCACCGTCCACCGGCCTCGCAGCACGAGCAGTGCCGGCCCGGCCAGCACCAGGGCCGCGATGCCGACCCGGGCGGCGACGACCGCCTCGGCGGACCAGCCCTCGTTGATCAGCGAACGGGCGAAGGTGCCCGACGTGGCGAACGTGACGGCGGAGAGCAGAGCCAGGGCGAGCCCGGCCCCCGCGACGGGGGAATGACGCATCGACTCTCCTTGGCACGGTCGCCCGCCATGGGCAAACTAGTCTTACGCCGATGACGCTAAAGCGGGGCCACGACAGGAGTCAAGTTGCTTTTCGCCCATGACACCGAATGTTCGCTGACCGCCGCCGCCGCGCTGGTCAACACCGACGGACGGGACGGCGACAAACTGCCCGACGTCGCCGCGCTGGACGCCTTCTACGTCACCCACTCCTACAGCGGTCGGCACGAGCACAGCGAGGCCGAACTCCGCGCGGTACGCGCCCTGCGTCCCCGCCTGCGACGATTCTGGTCCGCCGGCGTCGACGAGATCGTCGAGATCGTCAACGGGCTGCTCCGCGAGCACCGCGCCCTGCCGCAGCTCATCACGCACGACGACGAGCCGTACCACCTGCACGCCGTCCCCCGCGACGCCCCGCTGGCCACCCGGATGGCGGTCGAGGCCGCGATGGCGATCGCCGACGTGGTCCGCGGCGGCGAGCTACGCCGACTGCGGACCTGCGATCACCCCGACTGCGACAACGTACTCGTCGACCTGTCGAAGAACCGGTCCCGCCGGTTCTGCGAAGCGGGCTGCGGCAACCGCGCCGCCGTCAGCGCCTACCGCGCCCGAAAGGCCGCCGCCCGCTCCTGAGGTGACCCGACCCCGAGCCGTTCATCGCCCGCCCGCCGTCCTCGGGAGCAAGGTCACGCTCGGGAGCAAGGTCACGCTCGATCCAGGATCAAGTGGTTATCGCGGGCGACCGATGCCACTCGATCCCGGATCGAGCATGATCTTGGTCCCGAGACACACTGAGCCGACGGGACCACTGCCGGGGGCGATGGCATATCCGACTCAGCTCGAAAGGACGCCGCGCCTGTCCCGACCCGCCCGACCGACCTGGTTCCGCAGCACCCGCCGCAATCAACGGCCGATCCCCCTCGCGCCCCGACACCGTCGGGTCTGGCGTGGGCTGCGCCGCTACTGCTCCTGTGGCCTGCGCTGGCGCACCTGCCCGGACCGGCACGCCCCGGTGCCGACCGAGCCGACCGCCGCGCCGCCGCCGAACCGTCCCTCGTGGGCCCAGGCCGCCGTGGCCCAGGCCGCCGTGGCCCAGGCCGCCGTGGCGAACCCGCAGTTCGGCAGGGCCGGCAGGCGCACGCTGACACAGTCCTGGCGGGCCGACGGCGGCCAGTGGTGACCGGCTCGTCGGTGCCGGTCACGCCGGTCCGCCCGCACCTGGCGTTGCGTCCGCTGTGGCTCTGCCGGGTCTGCGCCGCACCCTGGCCCTGCGCCACCGCGGGGCCCGCCCCTCGTCGCCGAGTACGCCCACGACCGCGTCGCGCTCAGCGTCTACCTGTGTGCGGTGCTGCACGACGCCACCGCCGACCTGTACCGCCTGAATCCGGACGACGGACCGACTCCAGCGGCACTCTTCGCCCGCTCCTCGCCTGGGTGCCGCGCGGTCAACCTGACCGTGACCAGCCTGACCCGTGACACACCCCCGGCCCGTGACCGGCGCCCCCGCAGAGGTCCACGCTCAGGGGTGGGTCATCCGGAGCAGGTCGAGCGCCTCGTCCAGTTGCGTCTCGCTGAGTTTGCCGGACTCGACGTGGCCCCGCGAGATCACCACCTCCCGGATGGAGATCTGCTTCTCCAGCGCCTCCTTCGCGATCGAGGCGGCCTCGTCGTACCCGAGGTGGCGGTTGAGCGGGGTGACGATCGACGGCGAGCCCTCGGCGTACGACAGACAGACCTCGGCGTCCGCGACCAGGCCGACCACGCAGCGGTCGGCGAGCAGGCGGCTCGACGCGGCGATCAGCCGGATCGACTCCAGGAGGTTGCGGCCCATCACCGGCAGCATGACGTTCAGTTCGAAGTCGCCCTGCGAACCGGCGAAGGCCACCGTGGCGTCGTTGCCGACGACCTGCGCGCAGACCTGCCGAACCGCCTCGCAGACCACCGGGTTGACCTTGCCCGGCATGATCGAGGAGCCCGGCTGGAGGTCGGGTATACGCAGCTCACGCAGGCCGGCGCGCGGGCCGGAACCCATCCAGCGGATGTCGTTGGCGATCTTGTAAAGCCCCACCGCGACGGTACGCAACTGGCCCGACGTCTCCACCAGCGCGTCGCGGGCGCCCTGCGCCTCGAAGTGGTTCCGCGCCTCGCTCAGCGGCAGCCCGGTCGAGTCACGCAGCTTCTCGATCACGCGGGCGGCGAATCCGAGCGGCGTGTTGATGCCGGTGCCCACCGCCGTACCGCCCAGCGGCAGCTCGGCCAGCCGGGGCAGCACGCCCTCCACCCGGTCCCGGCCATAGCGGATCTGGGCGGCGTACCCGCCGAACTCCTGCCCGAGGGTAACCGGCGTGGCGTCCATCAGGTGGGTACGCCCGGCCTTGACCACGGTCTCGAACTCCGACGCCTTCGCCTCCAGCGCGGCGGCCAGGTGGTCCAGCGCCGGCAGCAGATCCCGTACGACGGCCTCGGTGGCCGCCAGGTGGATCGAGGAGGGGAAGACGTCGTTGCTGGACTGCGAGGCGTTGACGTCGTCGTTGGGGTGGACGGCGTCGCCCAGCTCCCGCCCGGCGAGCGTGGCGATCACCTCGTTGGTGTTCATGTTGGACGACGTGCCGGAGCCGGTCTGGAACACGTCGACCGGGAACTGGTCGTCGTACCCGCCGTCGGCCACGTGCGCGGCGGCGGCGGCGATCGCGGCGGCCACGTTCCCGGCGATCACGCCCAGATCCCCGTTGACCTCGGCCGCCGCGCCCTTGATCTGCGCGAGGGCGCGGATCTGCGCCGGCTCGATCCCCCGGCCCGAGATCGGGAAGTTCTGCACCGCCCGCTGCGTCTGGGCCCGCCAGAGCGCCTCGGCGGGCACCTCCACCTCGCCCATCGAGTCGCGTTCGATCCGGTAGCCCGTGGTCTCCGTGTTCGTCACGCGTTCCATCCTGCCCCGCAGACAGCGGACGTGCAGATGATCGCGGCAGCGCGGTCAGCGGCGACCGATGCTGAGGACCGGCTTGGTCACCTCGGCGAAGAAGTCGTTGCCCTTGTCGTCGACCACGATGAAGGCCGGGAAGTCCTCCACCTCGATCTTCCAGACCGCCTCCATGCCGAGTTCCGCGTACTCCAGGACCTCGACGTGCTTGATGCAGTCCTGGGCGAGCCGGGCCGCCGGCCCACCGATCGAGCCCAGGTAGAAGCCGCCGTGCTGCTCACAGGAGCGGGTCACCTGGGTCGACCGGTTGCCCTTGGCGAGCATCACCATCGAGCCGCCGGCCGCCTGGAACTTCTCCACGTACGCGTCCATCCGCCCGGCCGTGGTCGGACCGAACGAGCCGGAGGCGTACCCCTCCGGGGTCTTCGCAGGACCGGCGTAGTAGACGGCGTGGTCGCGGAGATACTGCGGCATCGACTCGCCCGCGTCCAGCCGCTCGGCGATCTTCGCGTGCGCGATGTCGCGGGCCACCACCAGCGGGCCGGTCAGCGACAAACGCGTCTTCACCGGGTACTTCGACAGCTCGGCCCGGATCTCGTCCATCGGGCGATTCAGGTCGACGCGGACCACCTCGGTGGCATCCAACTGCGCCTCGGTGACCTCGGGCAGATAGCGGGCCGGGTCGGTTTCGAGTCGCTCCAGCCACACACCCGACGGGGTGATCTTCGCGACCGCCTGGCGGTCCGCCGAGCAGGACACCGCGATCGCCACCGGGCAGGACGCGCCGTGTCGGGGCAGCCGCACCACCCGCACGTCGTGGCAGAAGTACCGCCCACCGAACTGCGCGCCGATGCCGAAGTTGCGGGTCAGCTCCAGCACCTCGGCCTCCAACTCCAGGTCCCGGAAGCCGTGCGCGGTCATCGAGCCGGAGGTGGGCAGCGCGTCGAGGTACTTGGCGCTGGCGTACTTGGCGGTCTTGAGGGCGTACTCGGCGCTGGTGCCGCCGATCACCACCGCCAGGTGGTACGGCGGGCAGGCCGAGGTGCCGATCAGCCGCAGCTTCTCGTCCAGGAACTGCATCATCCGCGTCGGGTTCAGCAGCGCCTTCGTCTCCTGGTAGAGGTACGACTTGTTGGCCGAGCCGCCCCCCTTGGCCATGAACAGGAACTTGTACGCGTCTGGGTGCCCGTCCGGGTCCTCCGCGTACAGATCCACCTGGGCCGGGAGGTTGCTGCCGGTGTTGCGTTCCTCCCACATGGTGAGCGGGGCGAGCTGGGAGTAGCGCAGGTTCAACCGCGTGTACGCCTGCCACACGCCGCGCGAGATCGCCTCGGCGTCGCTGCCGTCGGTGAGCACGTGCCGCCCACGCTTGCCCATCACGATCGCGGTACCGGTGTCCTGGCACATCGGCAGCACCCCGCCGGCCGCGATGTTGGCGTTACGCAGCAGGTCGAGCGCCACGAACCGGTCGTTCGGCGACGCCTGCGGGTCGTCGACGATCGACCGCAACTGGGCCAGGTGCGCCGGCCGCAGGAAGTGCGCGATGTCGTGCATCGCCTCGGCGGTCAACGCGGTCAGCGCCGCCGGGTCCACGGTCAGGAACCGCCGACCACCGGGACCGTTGACGACGTCGACGCCCTCGTCGGTGATCAGGCGGTACTCCGTCTGGTCGGGACCGGTCGGCAGCAGGGGGGCGTACGAGAAATCCACAGCACCGCTCATGACGACGCTCCGCTTCGCTCCGCGCCACCATGAGGCACCGCCGCACTGCGCTGATGATTCGCTCGCTGGCGCTCGCTCATGACGACACTCCGCTTCGCTGCGTGTCGCCATGAGGCCATCACCGCACCGAGTTGATGATTCGCTCGCTGGCGCTCGCTCATGACGGCAAAGCCTAGGGCAGACGGGTCGATCATTCCCACCCGCCGGGTGGGGCGGTGGGGCGTCGCACTCATCCGCCCCGGTTACCGGCTCACTTGCCGGGATCGGGGGCGGCGCAGAGTTCGTTCTTGGGGCCGCAACTGTCCTGGGGTTGCGGCCCCTGGCCGCTGCCGGCGGGACCGGGTACTCCCCCGTCACCGTCGCGCGCCGGGCCGCCCGTGGCACCGAAGCGGACGTACCCGATCTCGCGGCCCTCGCCGATCACCATGCCGGCGGGGCCGACCGCGAGGGCGTTGGCGGAGGTCCGCAGCACGGCCAGTTCCCGACCGGTACGCGGATCGAGCGCCACCAGCCGGTTCGGCTTCTCGTCGGCGAGTACCGCCGCGTACTGGGTCAGCGCGGCACCCGTCTTCTGCCCGGCGGGCCGGTTCCACCTGGTCCGGTCGGTGCCGAGTTCCCGGCCGGAGACGGTCTCCCCGTCGGCGGTCCGCACCACGCCGTACCGGTCGTCGACGGCGAGTACCCGCTCCCCCTCGGCGGCCACCAGCAGCAGCCGTCCGTCGTAGCCGTCGAGAACCGTCTCCCGGCCGTCGGGCGCGACCCCGATCAGCACGTTGCGGGCACCGTACGGGTCCTCCCGCTGCACGCAGCCCGCGCTGTCGGCGGTCCGCAGGTTGATCCCGGACCGCCGCCACGCCTCCTGACCGGTGGCCGGGTCACGTCCGGTGATGGCGAAGTAGCAGTTGCCGTCCTGTGAGCGGGCGGCGACGTGCAGCAGACGCCCACCGATCACCGCCAGCCGCTCGTCCCGGCCGGGCTCGACGTTCTGCAACACCCGTCCGGTGGCGGTGTCGACCACGTGCACCCGGCCGTCGACCGGGAACCCGAGCAGCGGTGGCACCGACTCCGGGCCGGCCACCTCCTCATGGATGCGGTTGGCGCTGAGGCGACGGGTGTCCAGCAGGTTCGGGTTGTCGGCGAGCAGACCACTGCTGACGCCGGGCAGGAACGCCGTCCAGATCGGGGCGGTGCCGCGCGGATCCCAGGCGCTCAGTGTGCAGTCGGTGGCCTCCACGCACCGCGCGTCGAGCAGCATGTTCCGGTACGTCCAGACGGCCACCGCGTCGTCGTCGCGTCGGCGCGTCACACCGGTGCTGGGGTCGAGGACCTCGTACCCCTTGACCAGCAGTTTGCCCACGGCGACGACGGACTCCGGGCCGACGCCCGCGACCGCGCTCCAGTCGGCCTTGCGTTCCCAGAGCTGCGAGCCGGTGGCCAGGCTGCGGGCCTCGACGCGGGTGCGCTGCTCGACGACCACCGCCTCGCCGGCGATCGTGACGCTGCGCGGGGTGCCGCCGATGCGCTGCTGCCACTGCACGTCCGGGGAGGAGATGGGCTGACGCCGATTCACCCAGTCCCACATCGTGGGGAACGGATTCCACACTCCGGTCGCGGCGAGCGCCACCACCGCGGCCAGCCCGAGCAGCAGGCCGCCACGCACGCCGAGCCCGCTGCCCTTCGCCACCGGATCACGGTAGCCACCCGCGCTCTGAACCGCCCGCACCGCCCCGCGTGTCGTGAAAGGAAGGGCACCTTGTTAACGGCTCCGGTGGTAAAGGGGTCCCTTCCTAACTGCTCGCGGCGACCTCACACGGCCGCCTCACGCGGCGACCCGACGCGTGCGGCCCGTCGGGGCGAGCACCGGCCACAGGACCAACGTCGCCGTCGCCGACGCGGCACCGGCCAGCGCCATCACGAGGCCCGGCGCGAGCACCTCGCTGAGCGCGCCCGCGCCCGCCGCAGCCAACCCCTGCATCGCCATCATGCCGGTGCTGACCAGCCCGAACGCCTGCCCACGCCGCCCCTCGGGCACCGCGTCGAGGAACCGCCGGGCCAACCCGAGCTGGTAGGCGAAGCCCGCGGTGGCCACCGCGAACAGCGCCGCCGCCGGCACCAACGACGGCCGGGCCACGAACGCGAGCATCGGTACGCCGAGCAGCAGCGCGAGCCAGGGCGTCCACCGCTCCCGCCGGGCCGGTGCCACGAACCGCCCCACCAGCAGGTCACCGACGAGCATGCCGCCCGCACCGGCCATCAGCAGTACGCCCGCGCTGGCGCCCGGACCCAGGTCGGCCGCGTACGGCACGGCCACCCCCTCCGCGCCCACCAGCAGCGAACCGGGCAGCCACTGGGCGAGCAGCAGTCCCCGGATCCGGCGATCGGCGAGCAGGCTCCGGTTGACCCGCAGGGTCTCGCGTACCGCCCCGCGTGCCGGCTTGTCGGTCGTCGGGGCGTACTGGATGCGGGCCGGGCGTCGGGTGAGACCGACCCGCACCAACAGCGCCGAGAGCCCGCAGGTGACCGCGGTCAACCAGAGCGCACCGTACGGGCCGACCAGCCCGAGCAGCAGTCCGCCGACCGCGAACCCGGCCACCTGGGTCCCACCGGAGGCGACCGAGAGCAGCGAGCGCCCCAGCACGTACGCGTCGCCGTGCAGCACCTCGGGCAGAAGCGCGGTGCGGGCGGCGTTGCTGACCGGGCCGAACAGGGCCACCACCGCGACCAGCCCGAGCATGGCCGACGGGGACAGCGCTCCGACGGCGAGCACCGCCACCATGGCCATCCGGAGCAGGTCGTACCCGACCATCATGGCCCGGGCCGGCCACCGGTCGGCCAGCGCCAGCAGGAACACCCCGCCCAGGGCGTGCGGCAGGAACCCGGTCACGTACGCCAGGGCAGCCAGCAGTCCGGAGCCGGTGCGCTCGTAGACCAGCACGGACAGGGCGAGCATCTTCACCGTCTCGCCGATCATGAAGACGCTGAAACTCGCGAAGATCACCCGGAACTCGGCGACGGCGAAGACGTCCCGGAACGTCGCGGGCCGGTCGGCAGCAGCCTGAGCTGCGGTGGCACTGGTGCTGTTCACGTCGGCAAGCTTCGTGGTCCGGCCGGGCGGGCTCTATCCTTTCGCCAGGAGGCGAAAGGTCATGGGCATGCGGATCGAGGTGACCCCGGCCGACCTGGCGGCGAGCCGGTTCGCCATCTCGCCACTGGGTGAGACGGTCTCCGCGCTGCGGCTGCTGGCCGGGCTGAACAGCGCCCCCGGGCTCACCCCCTGGGTGGCCCGGCAACGGCCGGTGTACGAGCGACTACGGCGCGACCTGCCGGAGGTCGGTGCACTGCTGGCGCTGATGCGCCGGGGCGGCTACAACGCCGACTTCATCCATCCGCCACCGGCGGACACCGCCCAGGACTTCGCCGACGAACTGGCGGTGGTCCGGGCCACCCCGCTCGCCCAGGCGCGCGACGAACTGGCCCGCAACCTCGTCGCCCCGCACACCACACCCCCCGGGTACGCCCGCCGGATCTACCGGTCGCCGAACGTGGTGGATCTGCTCGCGGACGCGATCGAGGCGGCTTGGACGACGCTCGTACAGCCGGACTGGCCCCGCCTGCGGGCAGTGCTGGAACGCGACCTGCTGCACCGGGCGGGCCGGCTGCTCGCGTACGGCTGGGGTTCGGCGGTGGCGGACCTGGACCCCCGGATGCGCTGGGTGCCCGGCGGCGACGTGGGCACCATCGAGGTCGACGACCCGCACCAGGAGGAGACACACTCGCTGGCCGGGCGGGGCCTGCTCTTCGTACCCACCGTCTTCGGCATCCTGATCAAATACCTCGAACCGCCCTGGCCGTTCGCGATCGTCTACCCGGCCTACGGTGCGGCGGAACTGCTCGGACCGCCCGACCCGAGCCGCCCCGACGAGGTGCTGGACCGCCTGGTCGGACGGTCCCGGGCGGCGGTGCTGCGGGCGCTCGCCCTGCCCGCCACCACCAGTCAGCTCGTCGCCCAACTCGGGCTGAGCCTGGGCGGGGTGGGTGACCACCTGACCGTGCTGCGCGAGGCCGGCCTGGTCAGCCGGGTGCGTTCCGGCCGCGCCGTCCGCTACCGACGCACCCCGCTCGGCGACGCCCTCGCCGAACGCTGAGGATGCAAGGAAGGGTCCCTTCCTATACACCAGGCGTTAGCAGGGGTCCCCTCCTTACACAGCGGCGGAGCGGACCAGCGGGAGGACGCGGTACGGGATCTGCTCGGCGAGCGCGATGATCGTCGAGGCGCGGGTGATCCCCTCGTACGCCACGATCTGGTCGATGACCCGCTGGAGGTCGGTGTTCGAGCGGGCCACGATGCGGCAGAGCACGTCACCCGAGCCGGTGATGGTGTGCGCCTCCAGCACCTCGGGGATCGCCGCGAGGTGACGGGTCACCGGGTCGTGCCCGAGCCGCTGGCTGATCTCCAGCGTGACGAAGCTGGTCACCGTGAAACCGAGGGCGGCGGGCCCGAGGTCCGGCCCGAAACCGGTGATCACGCCCCGGCCGACCAGCTTGTCCATCCGGGCCTGGACGGTGCCCCGGGCGACCTGGAGTCGACGGGAGCACTCCAGCACACCGATCCGGGGTTCCGCCGCGAGCAGCTCGATCAGTCTGGCGTCCAACGCGTCGAGCTGTACAACCTGCCCAGGGTTCATGTGGAAACACCATACCGTTTGCGCAACCTGACCAGCGTAGGCGGAGTGTGTTGCCCAGTGAGCCCGGTCACCGCGATGCTCGCAGCAGCAGACGACCCCGTCGGCCCACGAGGCCGGCCGGTACGCAAGGGAGGCCACCACCATGACCCAGGCGATCGACCGACCCCAGTCGACCGAGGAGGTCGACGTCGACGCGCTCGTCGGCGCTGTCGACCACGACACCAGCAAGGACCCGTTCCCGGTCAAGGGCATGGATCACGTGCGCTTCCTGGTCGGCAACGCCAAGCAGGCCGCGCACTACTACTCCACCGCGTTCGGCATGACCTGCGTGGCCTACCGGGGCCCGGAGCAGGGCTACCGCGACCACGCCGAGTATGTGCTGACCAGCGGTTCGGCCCGGTTCGTGCTGACCGGCGCGGTACGGCCGGACGCCACCGGCACCGAGCACGTCGCCCGGCACAGTGACGGTGTCTCGGACATCGCGCTGGAGGTGCCGGACGTGGACGCCGCGTACGCGCACGCCACCGCGCAGGGCGCCACCGGGCTCGCGGAGCCGCACGACGTCACCGACGAGCACGGCAGCGTACGGCTGGCCGCCATCGCCACCTACGGCGACACCCGGCACACCCTGGTCGACCGTTCCCGGTACTCCGGCCCGTTCCTGCCCGGGTTCGTCGCCCGTAAGCCGATCGTGGACCGGCAGCCGATGATCGACGCCGGGGTGCAGCCGAAGCGCTTCTTCCAGGCGGTCGACCACGTGGTCGGCAACGTGGAGCTGGGCCGGATGGACGAGTGGGTCGAGTTCTACCGGCGGGTGATGGGCTTCACCAACATGGCGGAGTTCGTCGGCGACGACATCGCCACCGACTACTCGGCACTGATGAGCAAGGTCGTCGCGAACGGCACCCGGAAGGTGAAGTTCCCGCTCAACGAGCCGGCGATCGCCCGGAAGAAGTCGCAGATCGACGAGTACCTGGAGTTCTACCAGGGCCCGGGGGCCCAGCACATCGCCGTCGCCACCAACGACATCCTGGCCAGCGTCGACGCGATGCGCGCCGCCGGCGTGGACTTCCTGGAGACGCCGGACTCGTACTACGACGACCCGGAGCTGCGGGCCCGCATCGGCGAGGTGCGGGTGCCGATCGAGGAGCTGAAGTCCCGCAAGATCCTGGTCGACCGGGACGAGGACGGCTACCTGCTCCAGATCTTCACCAAGCCGGTGCAGGATCGCCCGACCGTCTTCTTCGAGCTGATCGAGCGGCACGGCTCGCTCGGTTTCGGCAAGGGCAACTTCAAGGCGCTCTTCGAGGCGATCGAGCGGGAGCAGGACAAGCGCGGCAACCTGTAACACTGTCCAGCGTGACCCAGCCTCCCGCGCACCCGTCGCCGGCCGGTGGGCCTACGCCCCCGGCCGGCGGCGCACCGCCGCCCCTCGGCCCGCCGCAACCGATTCCGCCCCAGTACACACCGCCGGGCCACTCGCCGCCCGGCTATCCGCCACCGCCCGGCTGGTCGGGTCCGCCTGGACCGCAGCAGCCGGGCGCGGGCTGGCCGGGTCCGCCCGGACCGCAGCCGCCGCCCGGCTGGACGCCGGGTGTGGCGCCACCGGTACTCGGACCGGGCGGGCAGCCGCTGGCCGGCTTCGGTGACCGGCTGGCCGCGTACATGATCGACTCGCTGGTCGCCGGTGCGGTGCTGCTGGTGTTCTTCGTGCCGGCCTTCCTCTACGTCTGGTTCCGGATGTTCAGCGCGTTGACCCGGACGAACCCGGACGGCACCCTGGTCGAACCGGACCCGGGGAACATCGTCACCAACTTCCTGCTGCCACTCCTGCTGCTCCAGGCTGGTCTCTTCGTGGCGATGTTCGCGCTGTACTGGGTCTACCACGTGGAGTATCTGATCCGGAACGGCGGGCAGAGCGTCGGCAAGCGGGTGATGAACCTGCGGGTGGTGATGCTCGACCCGACGCACGCCCTGGACCGCCGGGCGGCAGGTAGGCGGTACCTCGTGCAGTTCGTCGGCGGGTCCCTGGTGCCGGGCGGCAGCTACCTCGACGGGCTCTGGCAGTTGTGGGACAAGCCCTGGCAGCAGTGCCTCCACGACAAGTTCGCCGGGACCGTCGTCGTTAAGGTGTCGAGGTGAACGAGCGCAGCGAGGCCGCGACGTGAGCGTGGCACCCGGTTGGTACGTCGACCCCGCCGACCCCGAGACCCGCAGGTACTGGGACGGTGAGGGTTGGATCGGCGCGCCCATCCCGGTGGACGCCACCCCACCCGAGGGCCCACCCCCACCGGAACCCGAGCCGACGCCCGAACCCGCGCCGGCGACCCCGGCCGCCGGGCCCGGCTCGTCGACCGGCACACCCACCGAGCCGGGCCCGCAGACCACCTGGCCCGGCCAGCCCGGCGGCACACCCGGAGCACAGCCAGGCCAACTCGGCGGCACCACCGAACAACCCGGCGGCCACCCCGGACAGCAGCCGGGCTGGCCGCCCGGCTCGGGACCGCCGCCGGGCTGGCCGTATCCGACCTGGCCCGGTCAGCTACCCCCACCTCGGCCGCACGGGCTGCCGCTGGCCTCGTTCGGTGCCCGCTTCGGCGCCCGACTGATCGACTTCGGCATCGTCTTCCTGCTCAACGTGTTCGTCAACGGGATCTTCGTCTATTGGCTGGCGCAGGCGTACGCCACGCCGCTCAACGAGTTCTGGCGGCGGGTGGAGGCGCAGGACCGCACCACCGACCCACTGCCCCCGGCCGGGGACCAGGCCGGTTCGCTGGTGGTGGTGATCCTGCTGCTCGCCACCGCGCTGTGGTTGGCGTACGAGGTTCCGGCGATGGCGGCCAACGGGCAGACCTTCGGCAAGCGGCTGCTCCGGGTCAAGGCGGTGCCGGTCGAGGCGGACGCACCACTGGGCTTCGCCCGGGCCCTGCGCCGCTGGAACACGCTCGGCCTGCCCACCCTGCTCTGGTACTGCTGCGGCCTCGGCCTGGTGCTCCAGTTGATCGACTCACTCTCGCCGCTCTTCGACCACCCGCTACGGCAGGCCCTGCACGACAAGCGGGCGCAGACCGTGGTGGTCCAGCTTCCCCGCACCCCTGACGACCGCAGCCCCGACGACCGTGCCGACACATCGGGAGACACCCCATGACCGACACCGGACGACAGCCGGCACCCCGGTTGACCCGCGCCGACCTGGACGCACTGCCCAACTACGTACCCGGACGCAGCCCGGCCGACCTGGCCCGCGAGCTGGGTCTGCCCGAGGCCATCAAGCTGGCCAGCAACGAGGTGCCGTACGGCCCGCTCCCCGGGGTGGTGGAGGCGGTCGCCGAGGCGGTCGCCGGTGCGCACCGCTACCCGGACATGGGTGTCGTCGCGCTGCGTCAGGCGCTGGCCGACCGGTACGGCGTGAACCCGGACCGGATCGCGACCGGCTGCGGCTCGGTGGCGCTGGCCGAGCACCTGGTCCGGGCCACCTGCCTGCCCGGTGACGAGTTGGTCTACTCGTGGCGCTCCTTCGAGGCGTACCCGATCATCGCGGCGACCAGCGGCGCGACCAGCGTGCAGGTGCCCAACGCGGCCGGGCACGGGCACGACCTGCCCGCGATGGCCACGGCGGTGACCGACCGGACGCGGATGATCCTGGTCTGCAACCCGAACAACCCGACCGGTACGGCGGTCCGCCGGGCCGAGCTGGACCGTTTCCTGGACGCGGTACCGGACGACGTGCTGGTGGTCATCGACGAGGCGTACCGGGAGTTCGTCACGGACCCGGAGGTGCCGGACGGGTTGACCTACGCCGACCGGCCAAACGTGGCGGTGCTGCGCACCCTGTCCAAGGCATGGGGCCTGGCCGGTCTGCGGATCGGTTTCCTCGTCGCGCAGCCGCAGGTGGCGGCGGCGGTACGCAAGGTCGTCACGCCGTTCTCCACGAGCATGGCGGCGCAGGCGGGCGCGCTGGCCGCGTTGGCCCAGGCCGACGAGGTGCAGCGACGGTGTGCGCTGGTGGTGGCCGAGCGGGACCGGGTCACCGAGGCGCTGCGCAAGTTCGTCCCGGACGTGCCGAGCAGCCAGGCGAACTTCGTCTGGTTGCCGTTGGGCGAGCGGGCGGTGGCGTTCGGCAAGGCGTGCGAGTCGCGGGGCGTGATCGTCCGGCCGTTCGCGGGTGACGGGGTGCGCGTGACCATCGGTACTCCGGAGGAGAACGACGCCTTCCTGGCCGCCGCCGAGTCCGCGCTGGGCTGAGCCACGAGCGGTGCCGGGCCGGTCCGCCATCCCCCAGCGGACCGGCCCGGAAGCCCACCGAGAGCATACGTAACTTTTGTCCGATTTGCCCGAGACTCGCTAGCGCCCGCCGACTCAGGTCGCCGCCAGCACCAGCGGCTCCGAGGTGAGGAAGTAGCGCTGGTCGTCGGCGTCCGGGGCGGGCGGCGGCCGGAGCCGCTCCAGCGCCAGATAGCCCCCGCTCGCGTACGCCGCGCCAGGCGTCCAGCCGACCCCGTCGGCGCCCACGTTCAGCACGAAACGGGACCGTTCGGCACCGGTGGCCGGGTCGACGGTGATCAGGTCGTTGGTCTCGGTGACCAGGTGCACCCGGTCGGCCTGGACCGCCACGATCCGGACCGTCCCGAGGTCGGTGCGTCGCCAGACCTCCTCGCCGTCGCGGGCGGACCCGCCGGTGACCACGCCGTCCGCCGCCCGGACGACCCACTCGCCGGTCAGCTCGGCGTCGGACGGATCGAGCGCGGGCACGGCCACCGGGCCGTCGGCGGCCAGCAACCAGCCGCGTCCGCCGTCGTCGCTCGGACCGGTGACACGCAGACCACCGCAGCGGACGCCCTCGGTGACGCAACCGACCGGGGTGACGCTCCACTCGGCCGTGACACCCGGCGGCTGCCACCGGTCCACCAGCTCACCGCTGCGCACGTCGCGGAACTCGACCACCGCCGGGCCCGCACAGCGGTCCACCGCGGCGAACCGACCGGTCGAGGTGGTACCGACGTCGGTGCGGCATGCGCCGTCCACCTCCGTGGACCAGAGTTCCCGGCCATCGTCGAACGCGAAGGCGGCGAGGCGCTCCGGCCCGGACACCACGAGCGTCGGCGGGTCGCCGGTCCCGGTGTGGAACAGGCCCGCCGGGCTCCAGACCGCACCGGCGCCGGTGCGGCGCGCGGTCCACCCATCGGCGGGCGCCGGGCCGTCGACCTGCCAGGCCACCTGTCCGGTACGCGCGTCCAGCGCCACCAGCTTCCCGTCCGACCAGTGGCTCACCACCGTGGTCCCGGCCGCCACGACCCCGCTCACCTCGGCGGGCCAGCGCCGGTACGACCAGTACGGCGTGCCCCGGTGCCGGGCGTCCACCGGCCCGTCGGCGTACACCTGGCGCTGTGCCGCGTACACGCGGAGGCGCCCGTCGACGATCAACGGTGCCACCGGCAACCGGCCGACCACCCCGGCCTCCCGGACGGCGGCGGCCGGGTACTCACCCCGCGCGGTCGTGCTGACCTCGGCCGGAGCGAGTACGCGGTACGCGGTGATCGCGGTGACCGCGACCATGACCGCCACGGACACCACCGCCACGATCCGTCGCCGGCCCGTCGTCAACGCCATCCCGCACCTCCGACCGGCACCCTATCCAGCCGGGCTGAGTGCGCCGGGGGACGGTCCCGGCGGTACGGGCGGCACACCCACCGCCACCGGGCCGTCCCGGCACGGGAACGGCCGTGTCCCACGAGAACGGTACGGCGCTCGCGGAACACGGCCTACGGCGTCAGCGGGTGAAGTGCCCCGCCCGGATCGCGCCGACGAACGAGGTCCAGTCCGGCGGGCTGACCACCAGGACCGGCCCGGCCTGGTCCTTGGAGTCGCGTATGCCCACCACGCCGTGGACACGGGCCAGGTTGTCGGCCACCTCCACACAGAGTCCCTGGTCGTTCGAGCGGCTGCTGGTGCGCCAGACCGCGCCCACGAGTTCGTGCATCGTCATCTCCTCGGTTTGTGACGTGTCGCCAGTCGGGGCCGGGCCGACCGGAACGGGGGGCACCGGCCGGCCCGGCTCCTCGTGGCGACGCGATTCCGAGGTCATCAACGAAGTCGGTGACGGTCCTTGATCGCACATCGAGTGCGATCAAGGAATAGTGTCAAGTTGGGGTCAGTTGGCGGGCGTGACCGTGCCGGTGACCGCACCCAACTCGATGGTGCTGCCGTCCGGTCCGGGAGCGGTCGCGGTGATGGTCACCGTGTCCCCGTCGGCGAGGAAGGTTCGCTCCGCTCCGCCCACCACGACCGGCTCGGTGCCGCCCCAGGTGAGTTCCAGGAACGAGCCGACCTGGTCCCGCTGCGGACCGGAGACGGTGCCGGAGGCGTACAGATCGCCGGTACGCAGCGAGGCGCCGTTGACGGTCAGGTGCGCCAGTTGCTGGGCGGGCGTCCAGTACATGCCGGCGAACGGCGGCTCGCTGACCGCCTCGCCGTTCCAGTGCACGGTCAGCCGCAGGTCCAACCCCAGGCGGGACTCCTCGCGCAGGTAGTCGACCACCGGCGGGTCCTGTTCCGGAGCGGGCACGAAGGCGTGTCGCAACGCGTCCAGCGGGGTGATCCACGCGGCCACCGATGTGGCGAACGACTTGCCGAGGAAGGGCCCGAGCGGCTGGTACTCCCACGCCTGGATGTCCCGGGCGGACCAGTCGTTGACCAGCACCACCCCGAAGACGTGGTCGGCGAAGTCGGCGGCGGCGACCCGTCGGCCGAGCGGGCTCGGTACGCCCACCACGAACCCGACCTCGGCCTCGATGTCCAGGCGGGCGGACGCGCCGTAGACCGGCCCCTGCGGGCCGGGGCGCTGGCCGTGCGGGCGCACCACCGGGGTACCGGAGACCACCACCGTGCCAGCCCGGCCGTGGTAACCGATCGGCAGGTGCTTCCAGTTCGGCAGCAGCGGCGGCTGGCCCGGCCGGAAGATCAGTCCGACGTTCGAGGCGTGGTGCTCCGAGGAGTAGAAGTCGACGTAGTCGGCCACCTCGAAGGGCAGTTCCATCGTCACCTCGGCCAGCGAAACCAGCAGCGGTTCCACCGTCGCGCGATGGGTCTCCTCGGTGAGCAGCTCGGTGATCCGCTGGCGGGCGGCGGTCCACTGCGGGCGGCCCAGCGCCAGGAACGCGTTGAGCGTGGGCTGCCGCAACGCGCCACCGGCCAGCACCAGGCCGGCCTCCTCCGCGCCGGCAAGGTCCAGCACGAGGTCCCCGACGCGTACGCCGATCCGGGGCTCGCCGGAGCCCACCCGGAACACCCCGTACGGCAGGTGGTGCACCCCGTACCCGGAACTCTCGGCACCCGTCACCCAGCTCACGCCGCCCCTCCGTTCCACAGTGCCCACTCGCTCATCCCTCGAATCCTCCGTTCACCAGCCCGAGCCGGATCAGGTCGGTCAGTGGTTCGGTAATGCTGCACGAGCCGAAGCCCACCCAGAGTGGACGCGCCGAGTCCCGTCGTCCCTCGGTGCCCTGCACCAGCGGGCGCTCGTCGCGCACGGAGAGCAGCTCGGCGACGGCGTCCACCCCGGCTCCGTCGGCGGCGGCCAGCGTGGCGGTCAGCACGTTGCCGAAGCCGTGGTGGGTGAAGCCGGTCTCCGGATCCACCTGCCGCACCGCGTGGTGCAGCCCGGCGGTCAGCTTGAACGGCAGCTCGCGGTCCCGGCAGGCGCAGATCACCGCCGCCAGCTCGGCGGGAGTGGGGAACAGCTCGGCGGCGAGCCCGCCGGTGCGGAACTTCGCGGCGACCGGCAGCCCACCGGACCGCGCCTCGGCCAGCGCGTCCAGCGCCCCCATCAGCCCGAAGGTCAGCGGGATCTCCGCATAGACGGGGACGCCGTCCAGCCGGTCGGTCAGCGTCACCAGCTCGGCCAGGCCGGGCTGCGGGTCCTCACCGCGCCGGGCGACCGGTGCCTCGACCTGCCGGGCGGTCACGCCGAGCGGCGGCAGGAACGACAGCGCGAAGGGCAGGCGGTCCAGACCGGTGTCGCCGATCAACCCGATGGCGAGCCCGGGATCGACCAGGCCGTCCAGCTCGCCCGCGGTCACGGTGGAGGCCGGCAGCAGCAGCGGGCCGACGAGGTCGGCGTACCAGGCGGCGCGGTGCTGCCGGTGGGCGGCGAGGGCGTCGCGCAGCGACGCGCTGCCCGGCGGGAAGACGGCGGCGTCGTCGACGAGTCCGGTGACGAGCGCGGGAAGCTGCGTTGACACGAGACAAGAATGTACGGGACGCTCTAAGAAGCGGACAACAGCGTCCGATTATCGGACGCGCTGGTGACCGGGAGGCGAGATGCCGTACTACCGCAGCGTCGGCGAGGTGCCACGCAAGCGTCACACCCAGTTCCGGCAGCCCGACGGCAGCCTCTACACCGAGGAACTGATGGGCCAGGAGGGCTTCTCCTCCGACTCCTCCCTGCTCTACCACCGGTACGCGCCGACCGCGATCGTCGCCGCCGAGGAGTTCACCCCACCGGTGGTGACCCGGGTGCCCAACCTGCCGCTCAAGCCCCGGCACCTGCGGACCCACAAGCTCGACGGCACCGGGACCGACCCGGTCCTCGGACGGCACTACCTGCTCGCCAACGACGACGTCCGGATCGCGTACGTGCTGGCCGAACGGCCCTCCCCGCTGTTCCGGGACGCCACCGGCGACCACTGCCTCTACGTCGAGTCCGGGGCGCTGCGGGTCGAGTCGACCTTCGGGGTGCTGGACGTGACCGCCGGCGACTACGTGATCATCCCGACCTCCACGGTGCACCGTCTGGTGCCCACCGGTGACACGCCGACCCGGCTGCTCGCCGTCGAGGCGTCCGGTCACATCGGCCCGCCCAAGCGCTACCTCTCCGTACGCGGGCAGTTCCTGGAGCACTCGCCGTACTGCGAGCGCGACGTCCGGGGCCCGGACACGCCGCTGCTGGTCGACGGCACCGACGTGGACGTGCTGGTCCGCCACCGCCGGGGCTGGACGCGACACGTCTTCGCCAACCACCCGTTCGACGTGGTCGGGTGGGACGGGCACATGTACCCGTGGGCCTTCTCCATCCACGACTTCGAGCCGATCACCGGCCGCGTCCACCAGCCGCCACCGGTGCACCAGACCTTCCAGGGGCCGAACTTCGTGATCTGCTCGTTCGTCCCGCGCAAGGTCGACTACCACCCGGGCGCCATCCCGGTGCCGTACCACCACCACAACGTCGACTCCGACGAGATGCTCTTCTACACCGGCGGCAACTACGAGGCCCGGCGCGGCTCCGGCATCGAGCAGGGGTCCATCTCGCTGCACCCGTCCGGCTTCACGCACGGACCGCAGCCCGGCGCGGCGGAGCGCTCGATCGGGGTGGACTTCTTCGACGAGCTGGCGGTCATGGTCGACACCTTCCGGCCACTCGACCTGTGCGACGCGGCGAACGAGTGCGAGGACGACGCGTACGCCTGGACCTGGGCCCGCCGCCCCTGACCCGGGCCGCCGTACCCCAGCCGGTCAGGCGACCGGTCGGGTGACGATCGCGAGTTGCGCGGCCATCGCCACCCCGATCGCCAGCACCAGCGGCCACGGGGTGCCCAGCAGGGCGTAGAGCAGGATGAACACGGGTGCCACGCAGGCACCGTAGACGGCGAACGCGAGCGTCCGGTCGGTGCGCCGCAGCACCGGCAGCACGGTCCGGGTCAGCCCGGGCAGCCGCGACGCCTGCCGCCACACCACGAAGCCGCCGCCGGCCGCGGCCAGCACCGCCATCAGACGGGAGAAGCCGGGCCCGGTGGCGGCCGAACAGGCGACCATCACGGCGGCGATCACCGACCAGCCGGCGCCCCAGACGACAAGCTGCCGCAACGCCGCCGGCACGGTACGGTCGGCGACCGGACCGACCGGCCCCGCGCTGCCCCCCGGTGCGGCGAAGGGGTCAGCCCGGTACGCCTCGGCCGGTCCGCTCTCGGCGGGCCAGGCCGGCGGCTCGTCCCGCCCGTCGGCCGACCGCCCGGCGCTTGCCCCCGCCTGGTCCGCGCCGCCCTGGTCCGCGCTGGCCTGGTCCGATCCGCCCTGGTTCGTGCCGCTCTGACCGCCCAACGGCCGACCGGGGCCGCTCTGCCCCTCCGGCTGGCCCGTCCCGGGCCCGGTCGGGTTCTCCGGCCGACTCGTCCCGCTCTGGCCCGCCGTGGGCCAGCTCGGACCGCCGCTGGGCCAACTTGGGCCGCCGCTGGGCCAGCTCGGACCGCTCTGGCCAGCCGTCGGGCCGCCCGACCCACCCGGACCCGGTTTCCGCCCGTCCGAGGTGTCGTCCCGGAACTGGTCGAGACCGCTCAGGTCGTCCGGGACGGCGTCCGGCCGGTTCGGGTCGGTCCGTGACCCGTCCCGGCGGCCCGAATCGGGCGGCAGGCTCGCCACCGCCGCCTCCGCGAGCTGTTCCAGCGTGGCACTCCACCGGCGCTGCTCCAACCGCAGCACGCCGACGTCCCCGCTCACCTCGGCCAGGCGTGGGTCCAGCCGCAGCGCCTCCCGATAGGCACGCTCGGCCAGGTCGTACATCTGCATGTTGGCCGCGACCAGACCGAGCACCAGGTGCGCCTGCGGCTCCTCGGGTGCCAGCTCCACCCCGTGCCAGGCCGCGTTCAGCGCCGGCTGCCCGTTACGGGATCCGGCCAGGATCGCCGCCCCGCTGCGCTGCGCGTACGCGTCCTCCGGCCCCAGCGCCAGGATCTCGTCGGCGGTACGGGCAGCCTCGCCGTACCGTTCCAGGTCGCCCAGGGCCAGCCCCCGCACGACCAGTGGGGCGACCTGCCCCGGCGCCGCCGCGACGGCCGTCTCGGCGGCGGTGAGCGCCTCGGCCGGGCGGTCCGCGGCCAGGTGCACCCGGGCCAGCATCGTCGACGCCTCGACGGCGGCCGGATCGAGGGCGAGGGCGAAGCCCAGCTCGGCGGCGGCCTCGTCGTAGCGGCCCAGCTCGGCGAGGAGGGTGGCGCGCTCAAGGTAGCCGTCGGCGGTGGGCGGATCGGTGGGGACGTCGGCGGACATCGCGCGAGCCTAGCTCGCCTGCTCGTGGACCAGGGCGACCGCGATCCCGGCGAGCCCCTCGCCGCGCCCGGTGAAGCCCAGGCCGTCGGTGGTGGCGGCGGAGACGGTGACCGGTGCGCCGACCGCCTCGGAGAGCACCTGCTCGGCCTCCGCGCGCCGTGGGCCGATCTTCGGGCGTACGCCCACGACCTGGACCGACACGTTGCCGACGACGAAGCCGGCAGCCCGGACCCGACGGGCCGACTCGGCGAGCAGAGCCACCCCGCTGGCACCCGCCCACTCGGGCTGGTCCACGCCGAAGTTGGCACCCAGATCGCCCAGACCGGCGGCGGAGAGCAGCGCGTTGCAGGCGGCGTGGGCGGCGACGTCCGCGTCCGAGTGTCCGGCCAGGCCGTCCTGGTCGGGCCAGTGCAGGCCGGCGACCCAGCAGGGCCGACCGGCCTCGAAGGCGTGCACGTCGGTGCCGATGGCCACCCGAGGAACGATCATGAAACGAGGGTACGCGTCAGAGCCCGGCGGAGAGCAGGTGCTCGGCCAGCGCCAGGTCGAACGGCCGGGTGATCTTCAGAGCGTGGTCCGATCCGGGTACGCAGTACACCGGTACCCCCTGCTTCTCGACCAGCCCGGCGTCGTCGGTGAGCGGGTCACCGGCAGCGGCGTGCGCGGCGGTCAGCACCGCCCGGCGGAAGCCCTGCGGGGTCTGCACGGCCCGCAACGCGGCCCGGTCGACGGTGCCGAGCACCACCTCACCGGCGTCGACCTCCTTGATCGTGTCGACCACGGGCAGCACGGGGATCACCGCGTCGTGGCCGTCCCGGACCGCAGCGGCCACCGACTCCACCAGGGTCGACGGGGTCAACGCGCGGGCCGCGTCGTGCACCAGGACGATCTCGGGGCCCTCCGGCACGGCGGCCAGGGCGGCGGCCACCGACGCCTGCCGTTCCGCCCCGCCCGGCACCACCGTCACCGGCGCGACCGGGGCGAGCAGGTCGCGCACCGCCGGGACGTCGGCGACCGGTGCGGCCACCACGATGGTGCGCACCGACGGAGCGGCGGCGAGCCGGCGGACCGCGTGCACCAGCAGCGGCTCGCCGGCCAGCAGCCGTAGCGCCTTCGGACGGCCCGGCCCCAGGCGTACGCCGGCACCGGCCGCAGGCACGAGGACCGCGACGTCACCGCGCGGATTAAGCTGCGCGGTCACGTCGCGGTCCTCGATGGTTTCTTCGCTACGAAGTGGGTACGACGATGCTGTGCGGACTAGGCCTCGGTCAGCACCTTGTCGAGCAGCGTCTCCGCCTCGTCCTTGGTGCTCTTCTCGGCCAGCGCGACCTCGCCGACGAGAATGTCGCGAGCCTTGGCGAGCATCCGCTTCTCACCTGCGGACAGCCCACGCTCCCGCTCCCGGCGCCACAGGTCACGCACGACCTCGGCCACCTTCAGCGGGTTGCCGGAGGCCAGCTTCTCCAGATTTGCCTTGTAACGCCGCGACCAGTTGGTCGGCTCCTCGGTGTGCGGAGCCCGGAGAACGTCGAAGACCTTGCCGAGACCCTCTTCGCCGACCACCTCGCGCACACCCACGATCTCGGCGTTCTCAGCGGGCACCCGGACCGTCAGGTCACCCTGCGCGACCCTCAGGACGAGGTACTGCTTGGGCTCGCCCTTGATGACCCGAGTCTCGATTGCCTCGATGAGTGCGGCCCCGTGGTGGGGGTAAACAACGGTCTCGCCGACACTGAAAACCATAGGTTCGAAACCCCTTTCGCTGTGTCTAGGGTAACACGCTCAGGCACCGATGTCTCACCGCTGTCCTGACCGTTGGCGCAGCTCAGGGGCCCTGTGAGAGGTATTTCTTCGGCTTGACAGACCACCCAAACAATGATTCGACCACGCTGCGTAATCAGAAGATGACCCCCGGACATCGTCCGGCGAGAGCCATCGAAGATCACGATTGGCATTGCACGTCAGGGCCTACGCCACCCGCCCCATGATATCCCGCCGTTGCGGAGTGTGGGCAGCGGTAGCGCGACCCGGGCCTGGTACGGGACGCTGGAGGGGTGCCCGCGTACCCGCATCCGCGAGGGTCGGGACCGACCGGCGACAGGGCGGTCCCACCGCCGGTCGCCCTGAGGGGGTGGTGATGGGCAAGGCCGACGCCGACGGTCCCGGGTTACCCGACCTGCCGCCCGAGTGGGGCCGGGTGGTCGTCCCCGACGACGCCGCCGCCCTCGCGAACGAGGCCGAGCAGGTACGCCGTGAGCTGCACGGCCCCACCGCCGGACGAGCCCGGCGGTGGCGTTCGTCCGCGTTGCCGGTGCTCGCGCTGCTGCTCGCGGTCGTGGCGACGGTCGCCGGCCTGGCCGCTGGCACCTGGCCCCGCGCCGGCCGCTCCCCCGGGCCGACCACCGGCACTCCCGACCCGGCACCGATCCGCCTCACCGGACGACCGTTGCCCGCCCTGGACCTGGTCGACGGTGGGCAGTCCCCGGTGCCGCTGCGCGGCCTGGTGCCGACCGTGGTGCTGCTGGTCGACGGGTGCGCCTGCCCGGAGCGGGTCGCCGAGGCAGCGACGGCGGCACCGGCCGGAGTGAGCGTGGTCACCGTCGCCGCCGCCCGTCCTCGGGCCGCACCGGCCGGCACCGAGGTCCGCGCGCTGGCCGATCCGGCCGGTGGCCTCCGCGACTTCCTGCACCTGCCGGCCCGCCCGGACACCGTGACCGCCCTGCTCGCCGACCGCACCGGCCGGATCGTCCTGGTCGTGCCCGAGGTCGGCTCTCTCGCCGACTACCAGGCCGAACTCGCCCGCCTGGCGGGCTGACCGCGCCTCGCGGAGCTGGACGGTGAGCCGGTGGCCGGGCCCGACCCGGCCACCGCCGCGACACCCGGCCTGGCCGGTCTGACCGATCTCAGGACTGAGCGATCAGGCGGGCCACCAGTTGGGCCTGCGCCGCCTCGCCGGGATAGAACGTGACCCGCAGCGGCCCACCGGCACCGGTGATCCCGATCGTCGACAGCGCCCCCGTGCACTCGACCCGGTGTGGGTAGAACGCACCCCGGGCACCGTCGACGGCGACGCTGACCTCGCCCGAACCGGTGCAGTTGACGAGCAACGTCAACTGGTCGCCGTCGGCGACCCGAGCCCTGCGGACCACGGGCTCGCCCGCCCGCAACGTCGATCGGTCGATCCACACCACGTTGCCGCCGCCGGCCCGCCGCCGGCCCGGCTCTCCGGTCTCCGGAACGCTGACGTCACCCGAACCCGCCCCGGCCAGCACGCGTCTCCTGCCGTCGCGTGTTTCGAACACGAGCGAGGAACCGGTGGCCGGATCCACCCAGAACGACGCGCCGGTCGCCGCATCCACCCGGAATGTCGCCGTCGCCTCTGGTCGGGGCGAGTCGGTACCGCGATACTGCCGGGTCCAGCCACCGGTGAGCGGATCCACCTGCCAGCCGCTCGCCTGGGGGACGCTGCTGGATGTCGGCCCGGCCGGTGCGGTCGCCTGCCACCAACCGCCACCGGCAGCGAGCGCCACCACCGCCACACCGGCGAGCAGGGCGCCTCGGAGCCGATGGACGGGATCGTCACGCATGCCGAGAAGAGTAGTTGCCCGAGCGGCTCAGGACGGCGCGATCAGGCGGGCCTCCAGTTGCAGCGGCTCCGCACCTGCGGTGGAGAACGAGATGCGTACCGGGCCGCCGGTGCCGGTCACCTCCGTCGTGGCCGCCGCACCGTCGCAGCCGATCGTGATCGGGTCCGCCGCCCGCGCTCCGTCGACCGTCACCAACAGGTCTCCCGGCCCGATGCACCGGAAGCGGAGCCGGAACGACTCGCCGTACCCGATCGGGGCCCGTCGGACCACCGACGCGCCCTCGCTGAGCTTCGTCGACTCGGTCCAGACCACATTGCGGACCTCCGCCCGCCCTGGGCTCCGATGGTCGGCACTGGACGACGCGTCCGCCGTGCCGCCGGGCGGCCCGTACCCGCCGCCGGGATGCGCCGAGACGACGGCACCGCTTCGTCCGTCGAGTACGACGCTGGTCCTGATGCCGGGCTCCATCCGCCACGTCGTCGCCGACCACGGGCCGTCGCCGGGACCGATCGGCGCCGGGGCCGGTGTCGGTGCCTGCGCCTGCCACCACCAGCCTCCGAGCGCCAGCGCGACCGCACCGATCCCGGCGAGCAGAGCGCCGCGCAGCCGATGAACCGGATCGACGTGCATGAGTTCCAGGGTAGCCGCCCGCGCGATCAGACGTGCCGTTCCAGCAGGACCGCGTAGAGGGTCAGCCCGGGTCCGAACGCGAGCATCAGCACCCGGCGAGGCGACGGCGCGGCCCGCAGCAGACGGTCGAGGATCAGCAGCACCGTCGGGGACGAGCAGTTGCCGTGCTCGTCCAGCGTCGCCCGGGACGCCGCCAACCCGGTCGGCGGCAGCTCCAGTTCGCGCTCCACCACGTTCAGGATGCGCGGCCCGCCCGGGTGCACCGCCCAGCCGTCCACCCCGGACACCGTGGCGCCGTGCCGGGCCAGCAGGCCCTCCACCAGCCCGCGTACGTGGGTCGACAGCACCTGCGGCACCTTCGGCGAGAGCCCCATCCGGAATCCGGTGTCGGTCACGTCCCACGTCATGTGGTCGGCCGTGGAGGTGTCGGTGACCGAGGTGACCTCGCGTACCGCGTACCCCCGGCCGCCGGGCATGATCACGGCGGCGACCGCGGCGTCCGAGAAGAGCGCGTGGGAGACGATCTGCTGGGTGTCCACCCGGGCCGACGAGGGTTGCAGGTGCAGGCTGGTCAACTCGGCGCAGAGCAGCAACGCCGGGCGTCCCCGGGAGACCACGAAGTCACTCGCCGCGCCCAGCCCCGGCAGGGCCGCGTAACAGCCCATGTGGCCGACGAACATCCGCTGCGTCGTCGAGGACATGCCCAGGTCACGAGCGAGCAGGATGTCCAGCCCCGGGGTGGCGTACCCGGTGCAGGAGCAGACCACGAAGAGACCGACGTCCCCGGCGTCCAGCCCGGCCGAGGTCAGCGCACGACCGACCGCCTCCTTGCCCAGCGGCAACGCCTCCACCTGGTAGCGGCGCATCCGCCGCTCGGTCGGCCAGTCCGAGACGTCCTCGATCAGCGGACTCACCGCCGCCTGCCGGCGGGTCACCCCCGAGTTCGCGAAGATCCGTTCGGCGAGCGCACGAGTACTGCCGGAGTAGTGCCGGGAGAAGAACCGCTCCCAGAGTTCCTGCTGGTCGGCCGAGGGCGGATGAGCCGTACCCACACCCGCGATCACCGGTACGGTCACCGTCCCACCTTCCGCTCGCTCGGGCTCCCCACGCTCACCAACGAGGAGCCGACCCGTCACGGTCCGGGTCACCGCCGAGCGCGGCGATGCCCAACCAGTCGGCGCAGACGTCGGAGGTGGCCGGGTGCAGCGACCCGCAACGGGCGTCCCGGTAGAGGCGCTCCAACGGGTGGCCGCGCCGGGTGGCGGACGTGCCGGCCGCCTCCAGCATGGACGCGGCCACCTCCGCCGCGGTCGTACCGGCCAGCAGCTTGGCCCGCCACACCCAACGGTTCGTCTCGGCGTCGCCCGGTGCCTCGTCCACCCGGCGGGCCGCCTCGGCGACCGTGAGCCGCGCCGCCGCCACCGCGGCGTCGGCCCGCCCCAACCGGGCGCGGACCGCCGGCAGGTGCGTCAGACCTCGGGCGTTCAGGTGTTCCGCCGCCGCGTCGATCGACGCCTGTGCCACCCCGACGTAGACGGCGGCGTAGCTGGCCACCAGCCAGTGCGGCATGAGCTGGGCGACCACCAGGGCCAGGCCCTCGACCCCGCCGAGCAGCCGATCGGCCGGCACGGTGACGTCCAGGTGCAGGTCGTGCGAGGAGGTCGCGCGCATGCCGAGCGCGTCCCAGGTCGGCTCGACGGTCAGCCCCGCACCGGCCGGCACCAGGAACTGCGAGACCACCGACGGGTCGGCCGCGCTGCGGGCCGCCACCAGGTAGCCGTCGGCGTGGCCGGCGCCCGAGCAGAAGGTCTTGCTGCCCTTGATCCGCCATCCGCCGTCGACCGGCTCGTAGACGGTGGCGAGCTGGGACAACCGGGCACCGGCGCCGCGCTCGCTCATCGCGACCGCGTACCACGCCCCCTCGGCCGCCGCCCGCAGCAACCGGTCGCGGGCGGCGAGCGCCTCGTCCGGTACGCCCAACGCCTCGGCCAGTTCCTCGGTGACCGCACCCAGGGCGCCGGTGACCGAGGCGTGCATGTTGAACACCAGAGCCGTGGCACCGTTGCCCCGGGCCAGCTCGGTGGCGACGGCCGCGTACCCGGCGAACGTCGCCCCGGCGCCGCCCAGCTCGGCGGGGACCATCAGCCCGAACAGCCCGGCCGCACCGAGATCGGCGAAGTCGTCCACCGGGAACGACCCGTCCCGGTCGTGCCCGGCCGCCCGGGCCGCCAGCCGGGGCGCCAGCCGCCGCGCGGCGTCCAACACCGACCGCACGCTCATGCCGGCACTCCGCTGCGCTGCGTACCGCCACGAGACACCCACACACTGAGCCGATGACTCGCTCGCTGGCGCCCGCTCATGCCGGCACTCCGCTGCGCTGCGTACCGCCACGAGACACCCACACACTGAGCCGATGACTCGCTCGCTGGCGCCCGCTCATGCCGGCAC
>NZ_JBITKM010000001.1:0-178952 GCF_044461025.1 Micromonospora sp. NPDC049900 | reverse complement strand
CTCCGCTGCGCTGCGTGCCGCCACGAGACACCCACACACTGAGCCGATGACTCGCTCGCTGGCGCTCGCTCATGGAACCCCCTTCTCGGCTTCCCTTACCCCCGCCCGCAGCGGCTACCCGCCGTACACCCCGCGGCCCTGGTAGAGCACGGCCGGCGAACCGGTCGGCACGATGCGCGGTGCCTGGCCGGGCGGCGTCGCCGCGCCGCGTACCTGGCGGAACAGCCAGCGCAGCAGGCCCGGCACCGCCGGACGGACGCCCCGGACCCGCAGGTCCACGCCGTGCCGGGCGCACTCGGCGATCAGCTCACGGTGGTCCACGAACAGCCGTGGGTCGTGGATGCCACGCGGCACGGTCGGCAGCCGCTCGGCAATGCGGACCGCCACCAGCCGAGCCAGCGCGGTGTCGTTGAGCGTGTCCAGCACCAGCAGCCCGCCGGGACGCAGCAGGCGGCACGCCTGGGCCACCACGGCCCGCCAGTCGGGGACGTGTTCCAGCAGCTCACCGGCGGCCACCACGTCGGCACAGCCGTCGGCGAGGGGCACCCGGGTGGCGTCGCCGTTGACCACCGTCACACCGTGCGCGGCGGCCTGGGCCAGTGCGGACCGGGTCAGGTCCACCCCCACGTGCCGGTAGCCCTTGCCGACCAGATGCGGGGCGAGCAGGCCGGCACCGCACCCGAGGTCGACCAGGACCGCGTCGGGCCGCGTCGCCGGTGGGACCATCGCCGCCCGCGCCTCGGCCAGCCAGTGCAGCATCGCGAATGCGCCGTCCGGCCGCCACCATTCGCCGGCCAGGTCGTCGTACTGACGCGGGTCGTTGCGGGGCAGGCTCAGGCCGGCGTCACGCATTCACCGAGCGTGGCACGACTAGCGGGTAACGACCAGACTTCCGTTATGTCGTCCACGGTGTTAGGGCTGGTCAGAGCGAGCCATCCGGAACCGACGATGGCCGTCACCACAGTGGCCGGTCTGCTCGCGGCCGGCGTCGGACACCCGCCCGGCGGGGTCGCCGTGGTGGCGCTGACGGTGGCGGCGAGCCAGCTCGCGGTGGGGTGGACCAACGACGCGCTGGACGCCGAGCGGGACGCCACGGTGGGGCGTACCGACAAGCCGGTGGCCGCCGGTGCGGTCAGCCGGCGGGCCGTCGCGGTGGCCGCGGTGCTGGCCGCCGCCGCCACCGTGACGCTGGCACTGACCACGAACCCGGCTGCTGCGCTCTGCGCCGTCGTCGCGCTGGTCTCGGCCCTGCTCTACGACTGGCCGCTCAAGTGGACCCTGATCTCGGTGCTGCCGTACGCGATCTCCTTCGGGGCGCTGCCGGCCTTCGTGGTGCTGGCGCTGCCCGGCGCACCGACGCCGCCGGTGTGGCTGATCGCCGCCGCGGCGCTGCTCGGTGCCGGTGCGCACTTCGCCAACGTGCTGCCCGACCTCGCCGACGACGCCCGGACCGGGGTACGCGGTCTGCCACACCGGCTGGGTCCGGCGGGCAGCCGGGCAGCCGCCGTCGGCCTGCTCGTCGCGGCGACCGTCACGCTGGTGCTGGGTCCGCCCGGCCCGCCGTCCGGCCTGGGCCTCGCGGCGGTCGTCGCGGCCGTGATCATCCTGGTTCTCGCCTGGTACGCCGGACGCACCGACGACCGCCCCGGCGCCCGCCCGGTGGCCGCCTTCCGGGCGGTCATGCTGGTGGCCCTGATCGATGTCGTCCTGCTGGTCACGAGTGGTCGCCTGATCTGACCGGGTCCCCCGGCAGGTGGCAGCACCGGGTCGCCGTGCGGGCCACGATCAGCTCCAACTACGCTGGGAAGCGGTCTGCGCGGGTATGGCCAGCGGTTCCGGCGACGTCGCCGGGGTGTGATCGTGACGAGGAGGACCGACGTGACGCGCTCGATCAGGGGTTCCCGGCGGGCTGCCGTAATGCTGCCCGGGATCGCGGCGGCAGCCGGGCTGCTGCTGCTGTCCGGGTGCGGCGCCGGTCAGATCTCCGAGACGGCGAACAAGGTCCCGTCGATCCAGGGCGTCGACCTCCAGGCGGAGGACGGCCGGTACGGCGTACGCAGCGTGCTGATCGCCTACCCCGGCGTGGAGGGCTACCAGGCCGGTGACGACGCGATCCTGAACGCGCTCTTCTACAACGACTCGCCCGACCCGGTCACCGTGACCGTGACCTCGTCGGACGCCCGCGAGGTGGTGCTGACCACGGTCCAGGCCGCGACCAGCCCGTCACCCTCCGCCTCGCCCTCGCCGACCGGCTCGCCGTCACCGGAGAACAGCCCCTCCCCGGGCGGTTCCCCGTCGCCCGACGAGACGCCCTCGCCGGACGAGACGCCGTCGCCCGAGGCGACCGAGTCGCCGGCCGGCGGCCCGGCCCGGATCGAGATCCCGCCGCTGAGCTACGTACAGCTCAACACCGAGGGTGAGCAGGTGCTCCAGCTCCTCGGGCTGAACTCGGCCCTGCTCGCGGGTCAGAACATCACGGTCAGCTTCGACTTCGGCGACGGCAACACGATCACCAGCCCCGCGCCGGTGGCCGTGCCGCTCAGCCCGGCCCCGCCGCCGTCGCCGATCATCGAACGGCACACCGAGTTCGAGGGCGAAGGCGGCCACTGACCCGTCCCGCCGGAGTCTCCGACGGCACCGTCGGCGTGGTGCACCCATGCCGGCGGTGCCGTCGTCGTACCAAGGGGTTAGCGTCGCTCGGGTGAGCATCTCCCGATCGACCCCGGCCCGGGGAGCGGGTGGCGGGCGCGGCCGGGCCGCCGCCCGCGAGCCCCGCCCCGCGTACGAGTGCGACGCCTGCGGCCACCAGCCGCCCAAGTGGGTGGGACGGTGCCCCGAGTGCGGCGAATGGGGCTCGGTGGTCGAGTGCACCGTCACCGGTCCGACCGTCTCCGGGCGCGTGGTCAGCTCCCGGATGCCCGCCGAGCCGGCCCGCCCCATCGCCACCATCAGCGCCGCACCGGCGCGCGCCCGCCCCAC
Organism: Micromonospora sp. NPDC049900; assembly: GCF_044461025.1. Classification (NCBI taxonomy): domain Bacteria; kingdom Bacillati; phylum Actinomycetota; class Actinomycetes; order Micromonosporales; family Micromonosporaceae; genus Micromonospora; species Micromonospora sp. NPDC049900. Next base: position 175,973 of record NZ_JBITKM010000001.1, on the reverse strand, counting down.
CGGCGTCAGCGAGTTGGACCGGGTGCTCGGCGGCGGGCTGGTGCCCGGGGCGGTGGTGCTGCTCGCCGGTGAGCCGGGGGTCGGCAAGTCGACCCTGCTGCTCGACGTGGCCCAGCAGTGGGCCGCCGGAGCGGGCAGCCCCTCGCTGGTGGTCAGCGGTGAGGAGTCGGTCAGCCAGGTGCGGCTGCGGGCCGAGCGCATGGGCACCCTGCACGACCAGCTCTACCTCGCCGCCGAGAGTGACCTCGCGGCGGTCCTCGGTCACCTCGACGCGGTCCAGCCCGGCCTGCTGGTGCTCGACTCGGTGCAGACCATCTCCACCACCGGCACCGAGGGCGTGCCGGGCGGAGTGACCCAGGTGCGGGCGGTCACCGCCGCCCTGGTCTCGGTCGCCAAGGAGCGCGGCATCGCCACCGTGCTGGTGGGCCACGTGACCAAGGACGGCCAGGTGGCCGGCCCCCGGGTGTTGGAGCACCTGGTCGACGTGGTGCTGCACTTCGAGGGCGACAAGCACTCCTCGCTGCGGATGGTGCGCGGGGTCAAGAACCGGTTCGGTGCCGCCGACGAGGTGGGCTGCTTCGAGATGCACGAGGGCGGCATCAGCAGCCTGGCCGACCCGTCCGGGCTGTTCCTCACCCGCTACAGCGAGCCGGTGCCGGGCACCTGCGTGACGGTGGCGATGGAGGGACGCCGGGCGCTGGTGACCGAGGTACAGGCGTTGATCGGCGCCACGGTGGCCGGTTCGCCCCGGCGTACCGTCTCCGGGCTGGACTCGGCCCGGCTGGCGATGGTGCTCGCGGTGCTCCAGCGCCGTACCGAGCGGCTCACCCTGCACGACCGGGAGGTCTTCGCGGCCACCGTCGGCGGCATCCGGGTGGTGGAGCCGTCGGCGGACCTGGCGGTCGCCCTCGCGGTCGCCTCCGGCGGCCTGAACCTGGCGATCGCGCCGCATCTGGTGGCGATCGGCGAGGTCGGCCTGACCGGCGAGGTACGCCGGGTGGGCGCCGTGCCGCGACGACTGTCCGAGGCGGCCCGGCTCGGGTTCCGGCTGGCCCTGGTGCCACCGGGTTGCGGCCCAGCGAGCACCGGCGCCGGCCCCGAGCAGATGCGGGTGGTGGAGGTGTCCGACGTCCGGGCGGCGTTGCAGGCCGCGGCCCGGGCCTCGGCGGAGTGAGCCGCGTCTCCGGCGGACGGGACGGACGGGACGGGCCGAATCGTGACACATCCCAGTAACCACGGGAGCACCCACCGCAGGGCAGTCCGTAGACTGTGCCCGTGCCGATCGACCGCGAAGCCACCAAGCCTGCCGGCGCGACACCCCACGCCCGCACCGGTGCCGTGGGCTCGCCCGCTCGTCCGATCAGCGTCAGCGTGACCGGGGGCGGCAGCGCCGGTGACCCGCTGCGCGCGAATCTGGCGCTGATGGCACCGGGCACCGCGCTCCGCGACGGCCTGGAGCGCATCCTGCGCGGTCGCACCGGCGCACTGATCGTCCTCGGGTACGACAAGGTGGTCGAGGGTCTGTGCACCGGCGGTTTCCCGCTGGACGTCGAGTTCTCCGCCACCCGCGTCCGTGAGCTGTGCAAGATGGACGGCGCGGTGGTGCTCTCCAGCGACGGCACCCGGATCGTCCGGGCCGCCGTGCACCTGATGCCCGACCCGACGATCCCGACCGAGGAGTCGGGCACCCGGCACCGCACCGCCGAGCGGGTCGCCCGGCAGACCGGTTACCCGGTGATCTCGGTCAGTCAGTCGATGCGGATCATCAGCCTCTACGTCAACGGCCAGCGGCACGTGCTGGACGACTCGGCGGCCATCCTGTCCCGGGCCAACCAGGCGCTGGCCACCCTGGAGCGCTACAAGCTCCGGCTGGACGAGGTCTCCGGCACCCTCTCCGCGCTGGAGATCGAGGACCTGGTCACCGTCCGGGACGCGGTGGCCGTGGTGCAGCGGCTGGAGATGGTCCGCCGGATCGCCGACGAGATCGCCGGCTACGTGGTCGAGCTGGGCACCGACGGGCGGCTGCTCGCGCTGCAACTCGACGAGCTGATGGCCGGCGTCGACGCCGACCGCACCCTGGTCATCCGGGACTACCTGCCCACCGGCCGCAAGCCCCGCACGCTCGACGAGGCCCTGGTCGAGCTGGACCTGCTCAGCGCCACCGAGCTGATCGACCTGGTGTCGGTCGCCAAGGCGATCGGTTACCCGGCCGCCTCCGACGCGCTGGAGGCGGCGGTCAGCCCGCGCGGCTTCCGGCTGCTGGCCAAGGTGCCCCGGCTGCCGGTGGCCGTGGTGGACCGGCTGGTGCTGCACTTCGGCAGCCTCCAACGGCTGCTCGGTGCCACCGTCGAGGACCTGCAGGCCGTGGAGGGCGTCGGCGACGCGCGGGCCCGGGGCGTCCGCGAGGGACTGTCCCGACTCGCCGAGGCGTCCATCCTCGAACGCTACGTCTGACCCGGGCCGCGATCAGCGGCCCGGATCGGTTCCCCGCCCGGTCAGCCGGTCAGCCGGAGCTTGGCCGGCTGGCTCAGTCGGGTGCCCACCCGCGCGAAGACCTCGTACGTCCCGGCCTGCACGACCGGGCCGTTCGCCAGTCCCTCGGCGCACCGGCTGCTGTCCTTGCCGTTCCAGCCGACCTGGTAGGAGCGCTCGAAGCCGGGCGTGAAGGTCTGCGGGTCCGACCCGGAGGCCGCACCGCAGGTGTCCGAGGACCAGACCACCTCGGCGCCCGACTTGATGAAGATCTCCTGCGCGTCCGCGCCGACGTCCCGGCTGCACGTCCGCTCCGACCGATTCCGGATCTTGAGGTGCAGGTCCACGGCGGCTCCGCGGACCACCTCGCCGGGCAGCGCCTGGGCGGTCACCACGATCTCGTTGTCGGCGCAGGTGCCGTCGTCGGTCGAGGTGTTGTTGACCGGCGGGTCGTTGCTGAGCGACGGCTCGGTCGACGGACTGGCCGCCGGGCCGCCGGACGGCGTGGACGGATCGGCCCCGGCGTCGCCGGACGGGGGTGAGCCGGTCTCCGGTGTCAGCACCGATCCGGTCGGCCCCGGCGTACCGGTCGACACACCGGGATCGGGCTGACCGTCGCCGGTCGCACCGGGTTCGCCGCTCTGCCCGTTACAGGAGTAGAGCACGACAACCAGCAGGAGCAGGACCGCGCCGAGCACGACGGCACGACGCCGCCAGTACACCGCGGGAGACAGGGGGCCGACCGTCAGACGCATGATGCCCCCACCGTAGCGGCGTCGCACACGACGGACGGTAGCGACGCGCCGGGGTCGACCGGACCCATCGGAACCCATCCTCCATTCACGACGGTACGAGGTGTCGGCATCGCCGATTCGTCACTCACCGTGTCGATCCGCCCTCGGTCAGAGATACACCTTGCGTTGGTAGATCGCGTGCGCGCCGGCCACCCGGTCCAGGAACAACAGCCCGGCGCAGTGGTCGATCTCGTGTTGCAAGGCCCGCGCCTCGAAACCGTCGGTGACCAGGCGGACCAGCTCGCCACTGCCCGGCAGCGCCCCCTCGACCACGAGCCGGCTCGCGCGCTTGACGTCACCGGTCAGGTCCGGCACCGACATGCACCCCTCCCGGCCCGCCTTCCACCGGGTCGCCTCCACCACCCGGGCGTTGCAGAGCGCGAACGTGCCGTGCACCGTGACCGCCTTGGGATGGCCCGTCACGTCCACCGCGAACACGTGCGCTCCCACCCCCACCTGCGGTGCGGCCAGGCCGACACAGCCGGGCGAGACCCGCATGGTGGCGATCAGGTCGGCCGCCAGCCGGATCGTCTCCGCGTCGGTCGGGTCGACCTCCGCGCCGGCCCGACCGAGCACGGTGTGCGGGGCGGAGACCACCGGCAGGACCGCACCGGCCCCCAGCGTCTCGGGTGTCCACGCCCCCAGCCCGGCGTACGCCTCGGCGGTCAGGTCCGGCGTACCCGCGTCGCCGCTCACAGGAGATCCGGTTCGGCTGGACGGAGAGTGACGTCGACACCGAGATTCGTGGCGGCCTCGGACAGCCGGGCGGCGAGCGGTTCGGCCGCACCGGACGGCAACTCGACCTCGGCCACCACCACGTAGAGCGACCCCACCAACCGGGTACTCAGGTCGGTGACGTTGCCGCCGGCCTCGGTCAGCACCCGGGTCATCGCGGCAACGATGCCCATCCGGTCCGCCCCGTGCACCGCCACCACGTACGGCTCGCCGGCCGGGGTCGTCTCCCCGTCCGGCGTCACCTCGCGTACGGTCGCCAGCAGTTGGCCGTCGGCGGTCAGCGTGGCCAGTGCCGCCTCCACCTCGGCGGCGGCCGGGCCCACACAGATCAGGGTCATCGCGAAGTGTCCGCGCAGCCGGGTCATGGTGCTGTCGGTGAGGTTCGCCCCGAGTCGGGCCAGCACCTCGGCGACGTCGGCCACGATGCCGGGTCGGTCCCGACCGATGACGGTGATCGCGAGCTCGTTCATCCGGGCATTCTCCCCGATCCACGTCCGCCGACGGTGGCGGCCCGCCCGGACCGTCCAGTCGGCGGAATCCGACGCCCGTGACATGATCGGCGACGCGATGACAGAACCCACTTTCGCCGGCCTGGTGAGCCGGTGGTACGAGCGCAACGCCCGGGACCTGCCGTGGCGCCATCCCGACGTCAGTCCGTGGGCCATCCTGGTCAGCGAGGTCATGCTCCAGCAGACCCCGGTGGTCCGGGTGCTGCCGGCCTGGCAGGCGTGGCTGGCCCGCTGGCCCACCCCGGCGGCGTTGGCGCAGGACACCCCGGCCGAGGCGATCCGGATGTGGGGGCGGCTCGGCTACCCCCGCCGGGCGCTCCGGCTGCGGGAGTGCGCGGTCGCCGTCGTGGAGCGGCACGGCGGTCAGGTGCCCGATCAACTGGAGCAGTTGCTCGCCCTGCCGGGGGTCGGCACGTACACCGCGCGGGCGGTGGCGGCCTTCGCGTACGGGCAGCGGCATCCGGTGGTCGACACCAACGTGCGGCGGGTGGTCTGCCGGGCGATCGCCGGAGAGCCGGACGCCGGCCCGGCGACCCGCCCGGCGGACCTGGTCGCCACCGAGGAGTTGCTGCCGGTCGAACCGGCGGCCGCCGCCCTGGCCAGCGCCGCGTTCATGGAGCTGGGCGCGGTGGTCTGCACCGCCCGCTCGCCCCGCTGCGGCGTCTGCCCCGTCGAGACGAGCTGTGCGTGGCGCGCGTCGGGCCAGGTCGCACCGGACGGCCCGACCCGCCGACCGCAGCGCTACGCCGGCACCGACCGGCAGGTACGCGGCCTGCTGCTCGGGGTGCTGCGCGAGGCGACCGGTCCGGTGCCGCACCAGCGGCTGGACCAGGTCTGGTCCGACGACGTGCAGCGGGCCCGAGCGCTGTCCGGGTTGGTGACCGACGGTCTGGTCGAGCCGGTCGGCGAGGCCGCGTTCCGCCTGGTCGGCGACGGCCCACCGGCGCCGGTGCCGACCTGACCCGGATGCGGCCTGAACAGACAGGTGGGCCGGCTCCCCGGTTGGGGAGCCGGCCCGCGTGGTCCTGCCTTGCGGGGCTGCCCGGCCCTCGGCGCGGTGTAGATCCGCGCCGGGATGCCGGCGACGGCCGACGGCTCGGTCAGGCGGAGTAGCCGCGGCTGGCGATCCAGTCCGCCAGCGCCTCGGTCTCCATCCAGTACTCGGCCTTGGCGGGATCCGCCGAATCGGCGATCTTCACCTGGCTGCCGCCGTCCCGGTAGCCGGTCACCGAGATGTAGTGGCCGCCCTCGAAGGAGTGGCTGCCTCCGCCGGTGTCGACCGCGGTGCCGAAGACGTTGGCCACCACGCTCCGGCCGTCGTCGACCGTACGCACGATGTCGTCGCGCAACCGCTCGGTCTCGGCCTCGTCGGCGACCTGGCCGGGGATCTCGACGGTGCGGTAGACGTCCTTGCCGGCCTTGCCGTTCAGCGCCTTGGTGATCACGAACGCGGAGTCGGTGCCCCGCTCGGTGGTGCCCATCTCCCGGGCCAGGTCGTCCTGGGAGACGTCCTTGTCCATCACGCTGAGGGCGTTCCGCACGGCCGCCGGGCCGCAGTAGTAGAAGTTCGGCTGGGCCTGATAGCGGACCTTCAACTGCCGCTCGCCCTTGCCATGGCCGCGCTCGGTCACGACGGACAGGGCGTCCGTCTTGCTCGTCGTCGCCGCCATCGCAGCCATCGGCCCACTGATCATCCCGCCGGCACAGACGGCACCGGCGGCGGTGAGGGCGGCCTTACGCATCAACGTCGTCATGATCATGCCTTCCAGCTCGGGGGATCGACACGACACCCGAAAGTGCAGGGAGGGTGCGGATACCGCATCGGAAGGGAGGAGGCGGGCGGCACCACGATCGGTGGGGTGCCGCCTGCCCTGGGTGCAACGGCTCGAATGGGCCACACATTCCGGGCTTACCGGGCGTACGCGAGTCGCCCTGCGGAACAGCGAGGCCGCCGGAGGCGGCTACGCACGGGGCGCCGCGGCGACCACCCCGGTACAACCGCTCGGGGTGCCCGCCCATGCCCCGCCGGCGGGTGACGGGGTTCTCCCACGCGATCCGTCAGTGATGGAATGCGCCTGGATGCGGTCCAACCGACCGGATGTCCGATTCCGCCGCTCCACCAGGATGACGACAGACGACGGCGGCCCGGTGGCAGATGCCACCGGGCCGCCGCTGGTCGGACCAGCCGGTTACCTACTCGTCCGCGCCCGCCGCAGCGGTGCTGCCGCCGAGCTCGGCCGGGACCGCGTCCGGCACGGTGACCGGCCGGTCGGAGCCCTTGAAGACGAGCTTGGACTTGTCGATGTCGTTCGGGTCGCCCTCGCAGTCGACCACCACGATCTGACCGGGGGTCAGCTCGTTGAAGAGGATCCGCTCGGAGAGGTTGTCCTCGATGTCGCGCTGGATCGTGCGACGCAGCGGCCGAGCGCCGAGGACCGGGTCGAAGCCCTTGACCGCCAGGTACTTCTTGGCGTTGTCGGTCAGCTCGAGACCCATGTCCTTGTTGCGAAGCTGCGTCTCGATCCGGGCGATCATGATGTCCACGATCTGGAGGATCTCGTTCTGGCGCAGCTGGTGGAAGACGATGGTGTCGTCGATGCGGTTGAGGAACTCGGGCCGGAAGTGCTGCTTGAGTTCGTCGTTGACCTTCTGCTTCATCCGGTCGTAGTTGGACTCGGAGTCCTCCGACTGCTGGAAGCCGAGCGAGACCGCCTTGGCCACGTCCCGGGTGCCGAGGTTGGTGGTCAGGATGATGACCGTGTTCTTGAAGTCCACGATCCGACCCTGACCGTCGGTGAGCCGACCGTCCTCCAGGATCTGGAGCAGCGTGTTGAACACGTCCGGGTGGGCCTTCTCGATCTCGTCGAAGAGGACCACCGAGAACGGCCGACGCCGCACCTTCTCGGTCAGCTGCCCGCCCTCGTCGTACCCGACGTAGCCGGGAGGCGCACCCACCAGCCGCGACACGGTGTACCGGTCGTGGAACTCGGACATGTCGAGCTGGATCAGCGCGTCCTCGCTGCCGAACAGGAACTCGGCGAGAGCCTTGGACAGCTCGGTCTTACCGACACCCGACGGACCGGCGAAGATGAACGAACCCGACGGACGCTTGGGGTCCTTCAGGCCGGCGCGGGTACGCCGGATCGCCTTCGAGACCGCCTTGACCGCGTCCTCCTGGCCGATGACGCGCTTGTGCAGCTCGTCCTCCATGCGCAGCAGGCGCGAGGTCTCCTCCTCGGTCAGCTTGTAGACCGGGATGCCCGTCCAGTTGCCCAGCACCTCGGCGATCTGCTCGTCGTCGACCTCGGAGACGACGTCGAGGTCGCCGGCCTTCCACTCCTTCTCCCGCTGCGCCTTCTGACCAAGGAGCTGCTTCTCCTTGTCGCGCAGCTGGGCGGCGCGCTCGAAGTCCTGCGCGTCGATCGCGGACTCCTTGTCGCGGCGCACCTGGGCGATGCGCTCGTCGAAGTCGCGCAGGTCCGGCGGCGCGGTCATCCGACGGATCCGCATCCGGGCACCGGCCTCGTCGATCAGGTCGATCGCCTTGTCCGGCAGGAAGCGGTCGGAGATGTACCGGTCGGCCAGTGTCGCCGCCGCCACCAGCGCCGCGTCCGTGATGCTCACCCGGTGGTGCGCCTCGTAGCGGTCCCGCAGGCCCTTGAGGATCTCGATGGTGTGGGCCAGCGAGGGCTCACCCACCTGGATCGGCTGGAAACGACGCTCCAGCGCGGCGTCCTTCTCCAGGTGCTTGCGGTACTCGTCGAGCGTCGTCGCACCGATGGTCTGCAGCTCACCACGGGCCAGCATCGGCTTGAGGATGCTCGCCGCGTCGATCGCGCCCTCGGCGGCACCCGCGCCGACCAGGGTGTGGATCTCGTCGATGAACAGGATGATGTCGCCCCGGGTCCGGATCTCCTTGAGCACCTTCTTCAGGCGCTCCTCGAAGTCACCCCGGTAGCGGGAACCCGCCACCAGCGCGCCCAGGTCGAGCGTGTAGAGCTGCTTGTCCTTGAGCGTCTCGGGCACCTCGCCCTTGATGATCTTCTGGGACAGGCCCTCCACCACGGCGGTCTTACCGACGCCGGGCTCACCGATCAGGACCGGGTTGTTCTTGGTGCGGCGGGAGAGCACCTGCATCACCCGCTCGATCTCCTTCTCCCGCCCGATCACCGGGTCGAGCTTGCCCTCACGGGCCGCCTGGGTCAGGTTCCGCCCGAACTGGTCGAGCACCAGGCTGGTCGACGGGGCCGCCTCGCCCGGGGCGGTGCCGGCGGCGGCCGGCTCCTTGCCCTGGTAGCCGGAGAGTAGCTGGATCACCTGCTGGCGGACCCGGTTCAGGTCGGCGCCCAGCTTGACCAGCACCTGCGCGGCCACGCCCTCGCCCTCGCGGATGAGGCCGAGCAGGATGTGCTCCGTACCGATGTAGTTGTGGCCGAGCTGCAGAGCCTCGCGCAGCGAAAGCTCCAGCACCTTCTTGGCCCGCGGCGTGAACGGGATGTGCCCGCTCGGCGCCTGCTGGCCCTGGCCGATGATCTCCTCCACCTGCTGGCGGACGCCCTCCAGGGATATCCCCAGGCTCTCCAGGGCCTTCGCCGCGACGCCCTCACCCTCGTGGATCAGGCCCAACAGGATGTGTTCCGTACCGATGTAGTTGTGGTTGAGCATCCGGGCCTCTTCCTGGGCCAGGACGACAACCCGTCGCGCTCGGTCGGTGAACCGCTCGAACATGCCCTCGTGCTCCTCACGTGCCGTGCGCACTCGATCTTGGTGGTCAAGACTCTCGGCGGGGCCGGATACGCGAGCGCCCGGGACGGGCGTCCGCGCCTCTTTACTCTATCGCCGCGGACCGACTCGGCTGACCTCGTGTGTCTCCGCCGGTGGCCCGGTACGCGTCGTTTTGCACAACCCTCCACGCTCAACCGGTGTTCCGGGCATGGTGCCTGTACGCGCAGAGCGAAATTCGAGCACGGGCCGTGGGCCCTCGGGAGCACCACACGGGAGCCCTTCCGGCACCGGACGGTCGCCTCCCACCCGCCGTCCACAGGCTGTGGACAACGCGTCCACCGGCTGTGGACAACGTCCGACCCGACCCGAATCGTCCCACCAGACGACCGCGCCGGCCCGGAGACGCGCTCCGAACCGGCGTGGCGGACGACCTGGTCTCAGTGACCGGCCTTGGAGTGGTACTCGTCGACGATCTCCTGGGGGATCCGGCCCCGGTCCGAGATGTCCTTGCCGGCCTTGCGGGCCCAGGCCCGGATGGCCTTGTTCTGCTCGCGGTCCGCCGTGGCGCCACCCCGACCCCGGGCGGCACGCCCACCGACGACCACGCCGCCGCGTCCCACCTTCGACCCACCGGCGATGTACGGAGCGAATGCCTCACGCAATTTCTCGGCGTTCGAACTCGACAGGTCGATCTCGTACTGAACACCGTCGAGCGCGAACTTGACAGTCTCGTCCGCGTCCCCGCCGTCCAGGTCATCGACCAGCCTCTGAATGATCTGCTTGGCCACGTCCCACATTCCTTTCGAGCAGGGTTCGGTGCACCTGCCACTTACCAGAGCACAATAGTCCGTCAGACGCTTGTAGCGTCAATAGGATCCGGTATCGCGGCGGAAAGTTCCGTGTCGACTACTCGGGGCGAACCAAGGGGAACAGGATGGTTTCCCGAATTCCGAGGCCGGTCAGCGCCATCAGGAGCCGATCGATTCCCATTCCCATGCCACCGGCTGGCGGCATTCCGTACTCCATCGCCCGGAGAAAGTCCTCGTCGAGCCGCATCGCCTCGTCGTCACCACGGGCGGCCAGTTGCGCCTGGGCGACCAGCCGCTCCCGCTGCACCACCGGGTCGACCAGCTCCGAGTACGCGGTGGCCAGCTCGACCCCGCGGACGTACAGGTCCCACTTCTCGGCCAGCCCCGGCTCCTCGCGGTGTCCACGGGTCAGCGGACTGGTCTCCTCCGGGTAGTCCCGCACGAAGGTGGGTGCCACCAACCCGGGCACGACCAACTCCTCGAACAGTTCCTCGACCAGCTTGCCCGATCCCCACCCGGGGTCGACGGCGAGGCCCACCTTGTCCGCGTACTCGACCAGACGGGCGTGCTCGGTACGTACCGTGACCTCCACGCCGAGCGCCTCGGAAAGCACGCCGTACAGGCTCACCGAACGCCACTCACCGCCGAGGTCGAACTCCTGACCGTCGGCGTGGGTGACCACCGTCGACCCGGCGACCGCCACCGCCGCCTGTTGCACGAGATTGCGGGTCAGTTCGGCCATCGTGTTGTAGTCGCCGTACGCCTGGTACACCTCCAGCATCGCGAACTCGGGCGAGTGCGAAGAGTCGATGCCCTCATTACGGAAGTTGCGGTTGATCTCGAAGACTCGCTCGACACCGCCGACCACGGCGCGCTTGAGAAACAGTTCCGGTGCGATTCGCAGATACAGATCGGTGTCGAGTGCATTGCTGTGGGTCACGAAAGGACGGGCCGTCGCGCCGCCGTGCAGCAACTGCAACATCGGGGTCTCCACCTCGATGAAGCCCGTGTCGTGCAGGGAATCACGGAGACTGCGGACCGTGGCCGCCCGGGTGCGTACCATCTGGCGGGCCTGCGGGCGCACGATGAGGTCGACGTAGCGCTGCCGGACCCGCGCCTCCTCGCTCAGCGGCTTGTGCGCCACCGGCAGCGGACGCAGCGCCTTGGCGGTGGTCGCCCACTCCTGCGCCAGCACCGACAACTCACCCCGGCGGCTGCTGATCACCTCACCGGTGACCCCGACGAGGTCACCGAGGTCGACCAGCCGCTTCCAGTCCTCCAGCCGCTCGGGGCCGACCCGGTCCAGCGAGAGCATCGCCTGGAGTTCGGTGCCGTCGCCGTCGCGCAGGGTGGCGAAGCAGAGCTTGCCGGTGTTCCGTACGAAGATCACCCGGCCGGTGACCGACACCTGGTCGCCGGTCGCGGTGTCCGTCGGCAGGTCGGCGTAGCGCTCCCGTACCTGGGCCAGGGTGCTGGTCCGGGGGAAGCTGACCGGGTACGGCTCCACGCCGTCGGCGAGCATCCGGTCCCGCTTCTCCCGGCGGACCTTCATCTGTTCGGGAAGGTCGTCGGCGGGGTCGACTGGCACGGGGCTCTGCTGGATCACGGCACGCTTCCTCAGTAGGAGATTTCGGGCGAGGTCAGGCCGAGCGTACTCAGCGCTCCGGCGGCCGTCCCCGGATAGCCTGCCGGTCATGACGCATCCCACCCAGGCCCGCTCGTTCGGTGCGGCAGCCGCCGAGTACGACCGGTACCGGCCCCGATATCCGCAGGCCGCACTGCACTGGGCGCTGGAGGGGCTGACCCGGCCCGCCCGGGTGGTCGACCTGGCGGCCGGCACCGGCATCCTCACCCGCGGCCTGCTCGCCCTCGGGCACCAGGTGACGGCCGTCGAACCCGACCCCGAGATGCGCGCCCACCTGGTCGCCATCACCCCGGGAGTACGCGCCGAGGCCGGCACCGCGGAGGCCATGCCGCTGGCCGACGGGTCCGCCGACGCCCTCCTCGCCGGCCAGGCGTACCACTGGTTCGACCCGGAGTCGGCGCACGCGGAGATCGCCCGGGTGGTACGCCCCGGCGGGATCTTCGCCCCGATCTGGAACCTCCGGGACGAGCGCGTCGACTGGGTGGCCGAGCTGAGCCGGATCGCCCGGATCGGGGACACCGTCGACCACCTGCGCCAGACCGTCACCGGCTTCGGCGACGCCTTCGCCCCACCGGAGTGGGCCGAGTTCCCCCACACCACCACGCTGACCCGCGACGAACTACTGGGCCTGGTCCGGACCCGTTCCCACTACCTGACCGCGACTCCCACCCGTCGGGCCGAGGTCGACCACCAGGTCCGCCACCTCCTAGACACCCACCCCGCCCTGAGCGCCCAAGATCCGATAACCGTCCCCTACCGCACCCTCACCGCCCGCACCCCCCGACTCTGACTCCCACCAACGGCCACACCGCTCGCTCCCACCCCACCACTGCCCACCCCCGCCGACCACCTCACCGGAACGGATGACGCCGCCCTCCGAGGGTTTCCGGGTCGCCCGACCGGCGCAGGGATCAAGCCTGACCGCCCGGAGCCGGTCGGGCGGCCCGGAAACCCCACCAGCAAGAACCAGACAGAAGTCAGACGTTCCGCTCGTACACCATGCGCAACCCGATCAACGTGATCATCGGCTCGTGGTGCGTGATCGTCCGGCACTCGTTCAGCACCAGCGACGCCAGCCCACCGGTGGCGATGACCGCCTTCAGCTCACCCATCTCGGCGGCCATCCGCTCGACGATCCGGTCCACCTGACCGGCGAAGCCGAAGTACAGCCCGGCCTGGAGGCACTCGACGGTGTTCTTGCCGATCACCGACCGCGGTTTGGTCGCCTCGACCTTGCGCAACTGGGCGGCACGGGCGGCGAGCGCGTCGAAGGAGATCTCGATGCCGGGCGCGAACGCGCCACCGAGGAACTCGCCCCGACCGCTGATCACGTCGAAGTTGGTGGTGGTGCCGAAGTCGACCACGATCGACGGTCCGCCGTAGAGGGTGTAGGCCGCCAGCGTGTTGACCACCCGGTCGGACCCGACCTCCTTGGGGTTGTCGATGGCGAGTTGCACGCCGGTGCGGACGCCCGGTTCGACGATGACGCTCGGCAGGTCCGCGTAGTAGCGGGTCAGCATGGTCCGCAGCGAGCGCAGGGCGGCCGGGACGGTCGAGCAGGCGGCCACCCCGGTGATCTCGACGGCGTCGCCGGCGAGCAGTCCCCGGAACATCAGGCCCAGCTCGTCGGCGGTGGATCGGGCGTCGGTCTTGATCCGCCAGTTGTGCACCAGCTTGTCACCGTCGAAGGTCGCCAGAACGGTGTTGGTGTTCCCGATGTCGATGCAGAGCAGCACGCACGAAGCCTAGACGGGTTCAGTCCGTGCGCAGGTCCAGGGCGATGTCCAGGATCGGCGAGGAGTGGGTGAGCGCGCCGACGGAGAGGAAGTCGACGCCGGTGGCACCCACCTCGGCGGCGTCGGCGAGGGTCAGCCCGCCGGTCGCCTCCAACTCGGCCCGGTCGCCCACGGCCGCCACCACCGCCCGCAGTGTCGCCGGGGGCATGTTGTCCAGCAGCAGGAAACTCGCGCCGGCCTCCACCGCCTCCACCGCCTCGTCGAGGGTGTCCACCTCCACCTGCACCGGTACGTCCGGGAACGCCGCACGGACCCGGCGGTAGGCGGCGGCGACACCGCCGGCGGCGAACTTGTGGTTGTCCTTGACCATGGCGACGTCGTGCAGGCCCATCCGCTTGTTCGTGCCGCCACCGGCGCGGACCGCGTACTTCTCCAGGATGCGCAGACCGGGCGTGGTCTTGCGGGTGTCCAGCACCATCGCCTTGCCGCCGGCCAGGGCGTCCGCCCAGGCCCGGGTGTGGGTGGCGACGCCGGACATCCGGCAGAGCAGGTTCAGCGCGGTCCGCTCGGCCGTGAGCAGCACACGGGTGGGGCCGGTGACCGTGGCGAGCACGTCGCCCCGGGCCACCCGCTCGCCGTCGCGGGCCACCAGGGACACCTCGACGGTACGTCCCGTCCCGGTCAGCTCTCCGGTCAGCTCGAAGACGGCGGCGGCGACCGCCAGCCCGGCGACCACCCCGTCGGCCCGCGCCACCAGGTCGGCGGTGTCGGTCTGGGTGGCCGGGATGGTGGCGACGCTGGTGACGTCGAGCAGGTCCGGGCCGAGGTCCTCGACCAGGGCCGTCTCTACGATCCGGCGGACCTGTGCCGGATCGAGGCCGGTCTCGTGCAGCATCCGTGCCGTGTCCGCCATCAGCTCTCCTCCCACCGGGTCGTCAACCGGCCCTGCGCGCTGACCGCGCCGACCAGGTGCCCCTGCCATCGTTCGTCGGTCGTCCCGTGGTCCTCGCGCCAGTGGCAGCCACGGGTCTCCTGCCGTGCGTACGCGGCGGCGACCAGCGTGGCGGCCACCGTGAGCAGGTTCGTCGCCTCCCAGTCGGCGGTACGCGGGGTGCCCCGGCCGGTGCCCAGGTCGACCAGCTCGGCGGCGGTCGCGGCAAGCGTCCCGGCGGACCGGAGCACCCCGGCGCCCCGGGTCATCGCCGCTTGCAGTGTCGAGGTCGTCGCGGCGGGCACCACCCAGCCGGTGCCGCCGCGCCACGCTCCGGTGTCCGCCGGGCGGGCCTGCTCGGGCAGGCCGGACGCGATGTCGTCGGCGATCCGTCGGGAGAAGACCAGCCCCTCCAGCAGCGAGTTGCTGGCCAGCCGGTTGGCGCCGTGCACTCCGGTGCAGGCGACCTCGCCGCAGGCGTACAGGCCGGGAATGGAGGTCCGGCCGTGCAGGTCGGTGCGTACCCCGCCGGAGGCGTAGTGGGCGGCCGGCGCGACCGGGATCAGGTCGACCCCCGGGTCGACGCCGATGGCCAGGCACGAGGCGACGATGGTGGGGAAGCGTCGGGCCAGGAAGTCGCCGCCGAGGTGCCGGGCGTCGAGGTGGACGTGGTCCTCGCCGGTGGCCAGCAGGACCCGATGGATGCCCTTGGCGACCACGTCCCGGGGCGCCAGCTCGGCGAGTTCGTGCTGGCCGACCATGAACCGCTTGCCGTCGGCGTCCACCAGGTACGCGCCCTCGCCGCGCAGCGCCTCGGAGACCAGCGGCTGCTGGGCGTGCCCGGCACCGGGTACCCGGGCGGTCGGCGGCACGATCAGCGCGGTCGGGTGGAACTGCACGAACTCCACGTCGGTGACCGCCGCGCCGGCCCGCATGGCCAACGCCACGCCGTCGCCGGTCGAGACGGCGGGATTGGTGGTCGCCGCGAAGATCTGGCCCATCCCGCCGGTGGCGAGCACCACCGCGCGGCTCAGGATGGCGCCGACACCGTCCTCGCTGCCCTCGCCGAGTACGTGCAGGGTGATGCCGCACGCCGGGCCAAGCCCGTCCGGACCGTCGCCGGGGGCACGGAGCAGGTCCAACACCAGCGCGTGCTCGACCAACCGGATCCACGGGTCGCGGCGTACCGACTCGTGCAGGGCGCGCTGGACCTCGGCGCCGGTCGCGTCGCCACCGGCGTGCACGATCCGGTCGGCGCGGTGCCCGCCCTCGCGGGTGAGCATGAGCGAGCCGTCCGGGTTGCGGTCGAACTCGGCACCGATGCGCATCAGCTCGCGCAGTCGGGTCGGCCCCTCCTCGACCAGGACCCGCACGGCCGCCGGGTCGCAGAGACCGACCCCGGCGATCTCGGTGTCCGAGGCGTGCATCGCCGGGGTGTCCGCCGGGTCGAGGACCGCCGCGATGCCGCCCTGCGCCCACCGGGTCGAGCCCTCGTCGATGCTGACCTTGGTGACCACCGTGACGTGCAGACCGGCCTGGCGCAGGTGCAGCGCGGCGGTCAGCCCGGCCACCCCGGAGCCGACCACGATCACGTCGGTGGTCTCCACCCAGCCGGGCGCCGGAGCGGCCAGCAGGCTCGGCAACGTGGGCAGGCCGACGGTCGGTAGCTCCATGCCTCCAGTCAACCCGAATGCTTCTCGGCTCGGACGGCGGGGGCCGGACGAGTGGTTCCGGCTACTTCGTCCGGAGCGGCAGACCGGCCGGGCCGACGCCCTTGAGCGACCCGGTCACCTTCCGGTCACCGAGCCACAGGTAGCAGCGCACACCGCGGTCCCCGGCCCGCCACCGGCCGGCGCCGGGCGGCCGGACCACCAGGTCGCTGCGGAAGACCAGCCATTCGTCGTCCGGTACGCCGGCGTAGCGCGCGAGCACCGAGCGGCAGCCGTCGTAGAAGGGCACCCACTGGACGCTACGCGTCGGGTACGCCCGCTCGGGCGACTGCCACACCCCGACGAACTCGGCGTCGTGGCGCGTGGCGCAGTCCACCGCGACCAGGGTCTGCACCACCCGGTTGCGGTCGACACGTGTCTGCTGGCAGCCCAGCCGCAACGGCGACGGTGTCCGGAGCGCGTCCCGCAGCGAACCGGTACGCAGCACCACCGTGGCCGCCGCCTCGGCCGTGGTGACCTCCATCAGGTCGCAGCGGTACCAGCGGGAGCCGGCGGCCCAGCCCGGCTCGGACGGCACCGCCACGGCGAGTCGCAGCCGGCCGGCCCGCCAGTTGTCACCGACGAAGCCGCTGGCCTGTTTGTCGCACTCGCCGAAGGCGGTACGCAGCTCGGCGGAGCCCACCGCGGGCGGCGCGGCACGTTCGGCCGGCAGGGCGCCGACGTGCACCGTCTCCACCCGGTGTGGCTGCACGCAGTCCACCGGCGCGTACGCGGCCAGCGAGACCGTGGGGGTGAACTCGGGCTCGTGGCAGACCCCGGCGGCCGGGGTGAACGGACCCGGCGGCGGCAGCGCAGCCCAGTCGTCGGTCAGGTCATCGTCGAGGCCGCCGGACCCGTTGCAACCCGCCAGCAGGGCCGCCACGGCGAAGGCCGCGACCAGGCTTCTCGTCGCACGCTGCATGACGCCGCCTCCCCCAGCCAGCGACCGCCTCCCGACGGCGCCCCCAGGGTAACCAGGAATGACCTTCCGGTGACAGACCGGATTTCGGATGAAGGAAGGGACCCTTGCTATACACGAGGCGTTAGTAGGGTGCCCTTCCTTACACCGTCAGCGGGTTGGAGACGGGAGCGCCGGCGGTGCCGGGGGCGGCGGTCGTCGGGTCGGCGTCCAGCTCGACGATCCGGTTCTCGGCGTCCACGTGCACCACCCGAGGGAGGTACGTCCGCGCCTCGACGTCGTCCATCTGCCCGTACGAGATCAGGATCACCAGGTCGCCCGGGTGCACCAGGTGGGCGGCGGCACCGTTGATGCCGATCACCCCGCTGCCCCGCCGCCCCGGGATCACGTACGTCTCCAGTCGGGCGCCGTTGGTGATGTCCACGATGGCCACCTGCTCGCCGGGCAGCAGGTCGGCGGCGTCGAGCAGGTCCTCGTCCACCGTCACCGAGCCGACGTAGTGCAGATCCGCCTGCGTGACGGTGGCCCGGTGGATCTTCGACTTGAGCATGGTGCGGTACATCGGGATCGCCTTTCGCGGAATGCGGGGTCAGGAGGTCGGGGCGAGCCGGACCGGAGCGTTGTCGATCAGCCGGGTGTCGCCCACCCAGGCCGCGACGAGAAGCCGAGCCGGACCGTCGACCGGGCCGGGCGCCAGGTCGGGATCGGTGAGCACCAGGTAGTCCAACCGGGCACCGGCGGCCTGGGCGCCGAAGGCCGCGTGCGCGGCGGTCAGCACCGCACCGGCGTCACCGCCCGCCTCGGCGGCCTCGGCACCGGCACGCAGCGCCCGCGACAGGCTCAGCGCCGCCGTCCGCTCCTCGGTGGAGAGGTACCGGTTGCGGCTGGACATCGCCAACCCGTCCGGTTCCCGGACCGTCGGCACGCCGACCACGTCGACCGGTACGTCCAGGTCCCGGCACATCCGCCGGACCAGGGTCAACTGCTGGTAGTCCTTCTCGCCGAAGAAGGTCAGATCCGGCCGGGTGAGCTGGAGCAGCTTCAGCACCACGGTGAGCACCCCGTGGAAGAACCCGGGACGGCTGAGTCCCTCCAGATCCTCGCCGAGCGGCCCCGGGTTGACCCGGACCGCCGGCTGGCCACCCGGGTACATGTCCGTCACCGAAGGCGCGAAGACCAGGTCGGCCCCGGCCCGCCGACAAACCCCAAGATCGTTTTCGAGGGTACGCGGATAGCGGTCGAAGTCCTCGTTCGGCCCGAACTGCAACGGGTTCACGAAGACCGTGACGATCACGTGGTCGGCGTGGTCCCGGGCGGTCCGGATCAACGTCTCGTGCCCGGCGTGCAGCGCCCCCATGGTCATCACCACCCCCACCGTGCCGGTGAGAGCGGACCGCGCCCGGGCCAGGTCACCCCGGCTGTGCACCAGTTCCGTCACCTCGTCCACCTCCCTGACGTCCGCCCGACCGGGCCACCGCCCGGCGTCACGCCGCCACTCCGGTCTGGTCCCGACCGAGCACGCCGAGCAGCGGCTCGGCGTCCACCGGTCGCAGTCGGCCGGCGGCCACCGCCCGGTCGGCGGTACGCCGGGCCAGGGCCAGGTACGGTCCAACCGCCTCGGGCGCGGTGGCGGCGAGCGCGGCCAGATGACGCTCGACGGTGCCCGCGTCACCCCGGGACACCGGGCCGGTCAGCGCGTCGTCGCCCAGGCGCAGCGCGTTCTCCAGGGCGGCCCGCAGCAACGGGGCCAGCACCTTCTCGGGCCGGTCCACCCCGGCGTCCCGCAGCCGGTCGGCCGCCTCGTTGACGAGGGTCACCAGGTGGTTCGCGCCGTGCGCCAGCGCCGCGTGGTACAGCGGCCGGTCGGCCTCACCGATCCACTCGGGCACCCCGCCCAGGTCCGCCACCAGCCGCGCGGCCAGCGGCCGAAGCTCGGTCGGGGCGGTCACGCCGTACGAGATGCCGGGCAGCCGGCCGAGGTCGTCGGGCGTACCGGTGAAGGTCATCGCGGGGTGCAGCGCCAGCGGTCGGGCGCCGACCCGGACGGCCGGTGCCAGTACGGACAGGCCGTGCGCACCGGAGGTGTGCGCGACCACCTGGCCCGGACGCAACGCGCCGTCGGCGGCCAGCGCGGCGACCACCCCGGCGAGCGCGTCGTCCGGTACGGCGATCAGCAGCAGGTCGGCGGCGGACCGGGCGACCGCCTCGGCGGGCCGGCAGGAGGCGGCCGGAAGCAGCAACGCCAGTCGGGCCTTCGAGGCCCCCGAACGCCCGGTGGCGGCGACCACCCGGTGCCCGGCGGCGGCGAGCGCGGCACCCAGGGTGGCACCGACCCGCCCGGCGCCGATGACGCCGACGGTGAGCTTGGCGACCTGGGCCGACGGCCCGGGCGCGGGCCGCCGGAAGGCGGCCGGATGGTGGCGCAGCGGTGCGCTCATGTCACGATCCAGTCCTCGAGATGGGGTACCGGTCGGGGCAAGTATGCGTCGCTGACACGGATCTCAAACAAGGATGTGTGAAATCGTTCACCGGCGCCGAGGAGGCACCACGATGTCGATGCCTTGGCGGGCCGCGATGCACCAGGCGCTCTACGGACCGTCGGGCTTCTTCGTCTCCGGGTCCGGTCCGGCGGCGCACTTCCGCACCAGCGTGCACGCCTCCCCGGTCTTCGCCTCGGCACTGCTCCGGTTGATCCACCACCTCGACGCGGCCCTCGGCTTCCCCGAGCGGTTCGACGTGGTGGACGTGGGGGCTGGTCGGGGTGAGCTGCTGTCTTCGTTGGCTGCTGCGGTGGGGGTTTCCGGGGAGCCTTCCGTCGCGGTGAAGGTTTCCGGTGAGCCCACCCGCTCCGGGCGGTCAGGCTTGATCCCTGCGCGGGTGGGCTCCCCGGAAACCCTGACCTCCACGGCCGCCGGCCGTGCCGGAGGCTTCACCCCGGAGGTCGGGGGTACGGGGGTTCCGCTGGTGGAGCGGGTGCGGTTCACCGCGGTCGAGTTGGCGTCGCGACCGGATGAGCTGCCCGAACAGATCGCCTGGACGGATGAGATCCCCGACGGCGTCATCGGGCTGCTGCTGGCCACCGAATGGCTGGACAACGTGCCGCTGGACCTGGCTGTCCACGGCGAGGACGGCTGGCGCTACCTCCTCGTGGACCCGACGTCGGGCGAGGAGACGACAGGTGACCCGGTCAGCCGAGCAGACGCCGCCTGGCTCACCACCTGGTGGCCCCCACAGAACCAGCCCCACCCCACGGACGGCACCCTGACGGACGGCACCCCCAGCGAGCGGAATGCGGAAGTCGCGCGGGCCGAGATCGGGCGGACCCGGGACGAGGCGTGGGCGGCGGCGGTGGGCCACGTCGAGCGGGGGCTGGCCGTCGCGGTGGACTACGGGCACCTGCGCGCGGAGCGGCCCCTCACGGGTTCGCTGACCGGGTACCGGAATGGGCGACAGGTGCCGCCGGTGCCGGACGGATCGTGTGACGTGACCGCACACGTCGCCATGGACTCGGTCGCCTCTGCCGGTGAGCGGGTCGCGCGGTGTGCGTACTCCCTGCGGACTCAGCGGGAGGGGCTGCGAGCGCTCGGGGCCGACGGCGGGCGACCGCCGTTGCGCCTGGCCTACCAGGATCCGGCCGGGTACGTGCGGGCACTGGCCGAGGCGACGGCGGCGGCCGAGCTGACCGATCCGGCGGGCCTCGGCGGGCACCTGTGGCTCTGGCAGCCGGTCGGCCTGGCCGTGGACCGGCTGCCACTGCGGGCCTGACGTTCATGGCACGATGGCGGGCATGACCACGGGCGACCTGCGCGAGCTGACCGTCGGCACCGGTGCCGGGTTGGTGGCGGGCACCGGCGGCGAGCAGCTCGGCACGGACATGGTGCTCAACATCGGCCCGCAGCACCCGTCCACCCACGGTGTGCTGCGACTCAAGCTCGTCCTCGACGGCGAACGGGTGATCGCCGCCGAGCCGATCGTGGGCTACATGCACCGGGGCGCGGAGAAGCTGTTCGAGGTACGCGACTACCGGCAGATCATCGTGCTGGCCAACCGGCACGACTGGCTCTCCGCCTTCGCCAACGAGCTGGGTGTGGTGCTCGCGGTGGAACGGCTGATGGGCATGGAGGTGCCGGAGCGGGCCACCTGGCTGCGGATGGCCCTGGCCGAGCTGAACCGGGTGCT
The DNA here is from genome assembly GCF_044461025.1 of Micromonospora sp. NPDC049900. Lineage (NCBI taxonomy): Bacteria > Bacillati > Actinomycetota > Actinomycetes > Micromonosporales > Micromonosporaceae > Micromonospora > Micromonospora sp. NPDC049900. The sequence continues at coordinate 154,810 of NZ_JBITKM010000001.1, read as the reverse complement.
CAACCACCTGATGTTCCTCGGCTCGTACCCGCTGGAGATCGGTGCGATCACGCCGATGTTCTACGCCTTCCGGGAGCGGGAGACGCTCCAGGCGGTGCTGGAGGAGGTCTCCGGCGGACGGATCCACTACATGTTCAACCGGGTCGGCGGCCTCAAGGAGGAGGTGCCCTCGGGCTGGACCGGCCGGGCCCGCGCCGCCATCGCCGAGGTACGCCGCCGGATGCCCGACCTGGACAACCTGATCCGGCGCAACGACATCTTCCTGGCCCGGACCGTCGGGGTGGGGGTGCTCTCCGCCGCCGACGCCGCCGCGTTCGGCGCCTCCGGGCCGGTCGCCCGGGCCTCCGGGCTGGACCTGGACCTGCGCCGCGACGAGCCGTACCTGGCCTACGACCAGCTCGACGTGCCGGTGGTCACCCGCACCACCGGCGACTGCCACGCCCGCTTCGAGGTCCTGCTCGACCAGGTGTACGCGTCACTGGACCTGGCCGAGCAGTGCCTGGACCGGGTGGACCGGCTGACCGGGCCGATCAACACCCGGCTGCCGAAGGTGCTCAAGGCGCCCGAGGGCCACACCTACGCCTGGACGGAGAACCCGCTCGGCATCAACGGCTACTACCTGGTGTCGCGGGGCGAGAAGACGCCGTGGCGGCTGAAGTTGCGCACCGCGTCGTACGCGAACGTGCAGGCACTCGCCACGCTGTTGCCGGGCTGTCTGGTGCCGGACCTGATCGCCATTCTCGGCTCGATGTTCTTCGTGGTCGGCGACATCGACAAGTAGGCCGCAATCGGTCAGCGCCAGCGGCCCCGGTCGGGCTCGTAGCCCGGCCGGTCGTCGTAGCCGGGCTCCTCGGCCTGGTGCCGCCGCCCGTACGGCTCCGGTTCCGTCCGCCCACGGACCGGTTCGGGCGGCTGCTGACCACGCTGGCGAGGTGGCCGCCACTCCTGCGGCACCGGGACCCCGCCGGGCGGTAGCGCCGGCTGGCCCTCCGGCTCGCCCCAACTCTCCCGCCACGTCTCGTCGCGGGCACCGCCGCGCCGGGGCTCGTCCTGCCGCACGCTGGCCCAGCGGTCCTGCATCCGATACTCGGTGCCGGTCTGGTCGGCGTGCACCTCGGCGCGCCGCTCACCGACCCGTACTTCCCGGCCCTGCTCGTCGTCGCGTACGGCGGCCCAGCGATCGCCGGCACGCATCTGCGCCCAGTACTCGCCGGTGTCGTCCGGTCGGGCCGTCCGACTCGCGGCCGGGGCCTCGGGCGCCGCCTCCCACCGCCCGGCGCCGCCGTCCCACCCACGGTCGTCCCGACCCGTCTCCCGGTCGTCCCGGTACCCGGCGTACTCGTCCCGGTAGGCGGCGCGGTCGTCGCGGTGCCCGGCGCGGTCGTCGCGCGGGCCGGTCCAGGACCGCTCGGGCTGTGGTTCCCCCCAGGCGGCGTCCTCCTCGCGGGCCCGGCCGGGCCGCTGAGGGTCGTCCGCCCGGGCCGCGCCGGACCAGGACCGCTCATCCTCGCGGCCGGGCGGGGCCGACCAGGAGCGGTTCTCGCCCCGGGGGGACCGCTCGGCGGCGTCGGACCACGACCGGTCGTCCCGCTCGGCGGCGTGCCCGCCCCGGGACCGTTCCTCCGACCAGTTCGTGCCGTAACCGCCGTACCGGCCGCCGGACTCACCGCCACCGCCGTCCACGACGGTGTGCCGGGTGGTCACGTGCACGGTCTCGGTGTGCCGGACCACCCCGTGCGGGCGGTGCGCGTGGTCACCCGAGCGGTACTCGGCGTCCTGGCGGTTCGCCGCGCCGTAGACCCCGGCGCCACCGGCCGGGCGGTCGGTGCCGTACCCGGACGGCCGCTCGTCGCCGCCGCGCGACGCGGGGCGCTCGTCGTGGTATCCGCCAGCCGGTGCGTCGTCGGGTTCGGCGGACGCCGCCGCGCCGTACACCACGGCGGCAGCGGGCTCCGCGACCTGGGCCGCACCATACGTGCCGGCCGGGGCCGCAGGTCGCTCGGCGTACCGGGGCGGCGCCTCCGCGGCGGGCGCCGGGACCCGGGCCCGCCCCGGGCCGGGCGCCTCGTCGGTACCGGCCAACTGGGCGGCGCTCGCCTCGAGCCGACGTCGCAGCCCGGCCAGCGCCTCCTGGGCCCGCTGCGCCTCGTCGAGCGCCTGGTTGCCGCGCTGGGCGGCGGCCACGATCTCGCCCCGCAGTTCGCGCCGGAGTTCGTCGAGCTCCGTGCGCAGTTCCTCGCTCCGCGCCGAACCGTCCCCCTCGGTCCGCAGCGCGATGGAGAGGCCGATGAGCACCACGGCCATGATCGCCAGCACCGCGGCGAAGCGGAGCGGGCCGTTGCCGTCGGCGACCAGCAGGATCAGGGCTGCGACGGGGGCCAGGGCCACACCGCCCCAGAAGAGCGCTTTGAGCATTCTCTTGTTGCGCGCGTCGACGGGTACCGGGGCAGGCATGGGTCCCCACACTACCGAGAGTTGTGGTGGGTGGGAACGGTCAGCCGAGAACCTTTCGATGGGCGATGCGCCGATTTCGCCGTACCCGGCGGGGACCGGCGACGACCCGGCGCCCCCGGTCGGATCGACCGAGGGCGCCGGGTGTCGACGGGTCAGCTCTGTGCGTACGCCGCGTCGGTGGAGAAGACCAGGCCGACGCTGATCGTGCCGTTACGCAGACCGGTCTTGGTCAGCGGGCCACCACCGTCCAGCGACGAGAAGGAACCCACGGTCAGGCCGTACTTCTCCTCCAGGCCGGGCTTGCAGAACGGGCGCTCCTGGCACTCCGGCGGGCCGCCCAGCACGGTGGCCGTTCCCGAGCACTTCTCGGCCAGTTCGGAGAGGGTCCGTACGCCGTACTTGTCGGCGAACTCCTGGGTCACCGCGAACGCGTTCTGGCTCTGCGCGGCGGCCGGGGCACCGAAGGTGAGGCCGGCCTTCTCGCCGAGACCACGCAGGGCGGTCACGGTGGCCTCCACGTCCGGCGAGGAGACCGGCTGGCCGCCGCCCGCCTTGCCGTTGAGGAACTCGGCCATGGTGGCGGCGTACTCCGGGACGACCTGGATCTCGCCCTTCTCCAGCGCCGGCTCGTACAGCTCCCGGTTGCCGATCTGCTGGACGGTGACCTGGTAACCGGCCGCGGCGAGCTGGATCTTGTAGAGCTCGGCGATGATCTCACTCTCGGTGAAGTTTCCGGCACCCACCGTGATGCGCCCGCCCGGTCCCCGCTCGACCCCGTCGGCCAGCGAGTTCGCCGTGGCGAACTCCTGTGCGGCCACCTGGGCGCTCTTGCGGTCCACGTCGACCGCCTTGTTGAGCTGCACCAGCTTGGGGGTGTCGAGCACGGACGAGACCTTGTCCAGCGCCGCGACGAGCTGCGGGTTGGACACCTCGCTGTTGATCGCCGGGATGATGTTGTCCGCGTTCTGCAGGGACTTGTCGTCGTCGAGCGCGATGAGCTGCTCGCCGGCCACCGGTGCGCAGCCCTCCCCCGAGGCCCCCTGCTGCGGCGCCTCGGTGCCGGACGAGCCGGCCTCGCCGCATCCGGCCAGCACGCCCGCGGCGGCGATCGCGCCGACGAACGCGATGGACAGTCTTCTACCTGCGCGCATGTGCCCGCCTTCCGTGTCCCGGCGCGACCCCCTCGGGCCGGCCGCGTGTCCGACGGGCGATCCGCCTCGGCCGCCCGCAGTCCCACCCAACATCGTCGCGGCAGGCACCGACAACTCGGAGAGAACTTCGTCACCGGAACGTCACCATCCGTCCACGACGCCCAGCGTGCGGAGCCGTCCGGACCGGTGCGGACGGGCGGTTCAGGTGCCGGTGACCGCGTCCGCAGCGCGCCGTGCGGCCCGACGCCGGACGCGTCGCAACGGACGCGGGGTGACCATCCGCTCGACCCACGCGAAGACCAGTTCGACGCTGACCGCGAGCAGGGCCACCAGCAGGCCACCGGCGAGGATCTGGCCGCCGCCGACCGCGATGCTCAGCCCGAAGCCGAATCGGATGATCTCTCCCAGGCCACCACCGTTGACGAAGGTCGCCAGGGCCGCCGTGGCGACCACCTGTACGGCGGCGGTCCGGAATCCGGCGGCCAGGTAGGGCACCGCGAGAGGCAACTCGACCCGACGCAGCACCTGACCGCCGGTCATCCCCATCCCCCGGGCCGCCTCCCGGATCTGCGGATCCACCTGCCGCACCCCGGTGTACGCGTTCGCCAACAGCGGCGGCACCGCGAACACCGCCAGGGCGACCACCACGGCCGGACGGCCGAAACCGAGGAAGGTCAACGGCAGGATGGTCAACAATGCCAGCGTGGGCACCGCCAGGGTGAGGTTGGAGACCAGTACGACCAGCCCGCCGCCCCGGCCGGTGTGGCCCAACCACAGCCCGAGCGGCCAGGCCACCAGGCAGCCCAGCAGCACGGCCGCGGCCGACATGCTCACGTGCTCGCCGAGTCGGTCCAGCACCCCGCCCGGGTTGGTCCAGTTCAACGGGTCGTTGAGCCAGAGCACCGCCTGCTCCACGGGGTTCATCGCGTCCTCCCGCCGACCCGCCGGTCGCCCGCCGCGTCCGCGCTCATCCGACCCGCCCGCGCAGCCACGGGGTGAGCAGCCGGCCGACGCCGACCAGGAACAGGTCGAGCACCAGCGCCAGCAGTACGCAGAGCAGCGTCCCGGTCATGATCTGGGCCTTGTAGAAGTTGTTCTGGAAACCCGCGAAGATGATCTGCCCGAGGCCGCCACGCCCGATCACCACGCCGACGGTGACCAGCGCGACGGTGGAGACCGTAGCCAGCCGCAGGCCGGTGAGGATGCCGGGCAGGGCGAGCGGCAACTCCACCCGTAGCAGCCGGCCCCAGCGGCCGTAGCCCATGCCCTCGGCCGCCTCGCGTACCTCGGTCGGCACCTGGTTGAGCCCGGCCACGGCGTTTCGGACGATCACCAGCAGCGCGTAGAGCACCACCACGGTGAGCACCGTCGCCACCCCGATGCCCAGGTACGGCGCGATGAACGCGAACAGCGCCAGGGACGGGACGGTGTAGAGCACCCCGGTGAGTGCGAGAATCGGACCGGTCAACGGCCGGAACCAGTACGCCACGACGGCCAACGGGATGGCGATCAGCGCCGCGATCAGCACCGCCCGTAGGGTCAGCGTGGTGTGGTCGCGCAGGGCGGCCAGCACCGTGTCAGAGTTGTCCCGCACGTACTGCCAGGAGAACCACGGGTTACCCGGGTCGGCCCGGTAGCTCAGGCGGAAGGACATACGTGGACGTTACCCCGGTCGCCGACGACGGTCAGCGCGCGGCGTCGATCACTCTCGACGGCATCGGCAAGCGGTATCCGGACGGTACGGAGGCCGTCCGCGATCTCAGCCTGCGCATCGACGCGGGTGAGCTGGTCGTACTGATCGGACCCTCCGGATGCGGCAAGTCGACCGTGCTGCGGATGGTCAACCGCCTGATCGAGCCGACCGCCGGACGGATCGTGCTCGGCGACTCCGACGTCACCCGGGTGGACCCGGTCACGCTGCGGCGGCAGATCGGGTACGTCATCCAGAACGTCGGCCTCTTCCCGCACCAGACGGTGGCCGCCAACGTGGCCACCGTGCCGCGCCTGCTCGGCTGGCCCCGGGACCGGGCCCGGCGGCGCGTCGACGAACTGCTGGAACTGGTCGGCCTCGATCCGGCGCAGTTCGGCCGGCGCTACCCGCACGAACTCTCCGGCGGTCAGCGGCAGCGGGTCGGCGTGGCCCGGGCGCTCGCGGCCGACCCGGTGGTGCTGCTGATGGACGAGCCCTTCTCCGCCGTGGACCCGATCGTGCGGACCCGGTTGCAGGAGGAGTTCCTGCGGCTGCAGGCCGAGGTCCGCAAGACCATCGTCCTGGTCACCCACGACCTGGACGAGGCGGTACGACTCGGCGACCGCATCGCGGTGCTCTCCGAGGGCGGCCAGCTGGAGCAGTACGACACCCCGGCGGCCCTGCTCGGCAGCCCCGCCACCCCGTTCGTGCGCGAGTTCGTCGGCGCCGACCGGGGCATCCGCCGGCTGGCGGTCACCCCGCTGACCCGGGAGGTGCTCGAACCGCTGCCCGCCGACGGTACGGCGGACCTGCCCTCGCTACCGCTGGGCGGTTCGGCGTACGACGCGTTGGCGGTGCTGCTCACCTCGGCGCAGGGCCGGGCCCTGGTCACCGAGGAGGGGCGCCCGGTCGGCCTGCTCAGCCGGGAACGCGTCCTGACCCTCGCCGAACCGACCGTCTGAGGCGCGCCGACCGGCTGAGCCACGCCGCACCTCGGTCCGCACCGGGACCGGGCCCGCCGGTGCGGCAGGCCCGGTCCCGGTCGACGGACAGGTCAGCGGCGGCCCCGGTAACCACCGAGGGTGGCGATGCCGATGATCCAGCCGGTGAACAGGCCGTACTCGGCACCGTCACCGGCGGCCTGGAGCGCGCCGAGCAGCGACGGGTTGGCGCGGATCAGCGCGGTGAGCAGGGCCGCGAAGGCTGCCGCGAAGACGTACGCCGCCCAGCCGGCGAAGAACTGGCTGAGCGTGCCCCGGGCCCGGGCGAGCTGCGAACCCGGCAGGAGGTACAGGAAGACGAAGGTCATCACGACCACGAGAATCGCCTTGAGATCAGCGGCGAAGATCTCCTGGATCGAGTCGGAGGAGTCGAACCGCCAGGCCGGCCAGGCGAGAAGTCTCAGGAACCAGCCGCCGGCGCTGTCCGGGTCGGTGTTGTCCCGAGCCCAGTCGGCGTACCAGGGGCTGCCGAAGACCAGGACCAGGATGAGCGCGGCGAGCGTGCCGGCGCCCGGTGCGGACTTGTACCGATTGGTGAGAGCCATGGCCCCGCTAGTTCCCAGCACATCGACATGGGCAAACGCGAGGCGCGTTTTATGGTGGTACGCCCTCTTCGGCGGCCGGCACCGACCTGGTCGGTCAGTGCTTCATCAGGTAGTCGATGAAGGCGGCACGCAGCAGCGGAGCGGACTCCTCGTAGCCGTGACCGGTCATCTCCCGCCACAACGCGACGGCCTCGTCGACCGTCGGGCCCACCGAGTTCGGCGCACCGTCCAGGGCGGCGGCCTCGTCCGCGTTCGGCAGGCGCCGCAGCACCGACCAGAAGAACTTCACGTCCCGGTTCTCCCGGGCGAGCGCGAACGCCTGCTCGCGCAGTTCCTCGGTGGAGAGGGCGTCCAACTCCTCGAACGACCGGCCGCCGGAGATCGATGATGTGTCGGTCATGAAGCGAGCCTAACCGCCGAGATCACATTCGGCGCGTCGACGGCACACGGGGACGACGGCCCGTCACCGGTCCTCGGCGTCCCACGGACGCGGGCCGGTCTCCCACCGGCGGGGCCCCCACGGATCGGTGTTGCTCATCGGCGGCTGTGCCGGAGGCATCGGCGGCCAGTCACCGACCGGCTCCGGCTGCGGCAACGTCCACCCGCCGCCGTTGGTGGCGTCCGGGGGCGGAGGCGGCGGCGGAGCCCGGAACATCGGAGCGGGCCGCCCGTACGCCTCGACCAGCCGGGTGACCACCAGACCGGCGGCCAGCACCACCCCGCCGACCGCCCAACGGCTGACCGTCCAGCCCCGGGTCTGCGCGTACGCGAGGAACAGGCCAATCGCACCGGCCGTCAGCAGCGTGCCGAACACCCCGCCGCGCAGCCCGAAGGCGCTGGTACCGGCGAGCACGGCCGCACCCACCGCCAACACCGTCCAGTCCAGCCCGCTGGCCGGGGTCACCGTGCCCTCCGCAGAGGCGACCAGCGCACCGGCGAGCATCGCCAGGACGGTGGAGACGACGTACCCGAGGGTGGTGACGACCGCCGCGGCCGTGCCCCGCCGTCGGGCCGGGTCGCCGACCGGCCGGAACCGGCCGACCAGCCGCCGGATCGGTCCCAGCGCCCCGAACAACGCGCCGAACACCGCGATCGCGGCGAAGCCGACGAAGAGCTGACCGGCGACGCCGCGCGGATCGAAGTCCCCCTGCACCAGCACCGGAGCGGAGCGCCGCTCGATGTAGACGATCACACCGGCCGCGCCGGCCAGGCTGGCCGCCCAGCCGGGCACGTGCAGCACCACGACGAGCAGCCCCAGCAGCAGCCCACCGAGGGCGGCCACGCCACCGGCCAGCCCGACCGCCTCGACCAGGCCCCGGTCCGACTGCTCGGCGAAGTGCAGTCCGGCCGCGACCGCCACCGGGCCGATCGCCAGATTCACCGCCGCCGTGCGCAGGCTCAACCCGGCGGCCAGCGCCAGCAGGCCGAGAGCCACCACCTCGACGATGAGTACGCGCAGCCCACTGCCCCGCAGGACCGCCGGATCCTCCCGCCAGACCAGGTAGACCAACGCGGCGAAGCCCAACAGCAGGAGCGTCTCCCAGACGATGTGCACACCGAAGCGGTCCGGGCCGGTCTCACACTGCGGCTCGTCGGGACCGGGGTCCGTCACCGCGACGGGAGCGGCGGAGGTCGGTTCCGGGAGTTGACTCCGGCCCGGGTCGTCGTACGCCATGATCGTTGCCTCCCAGCAGCCGCCGGGAACCCATCGACGCACCGGCGGTGACCGTCACCTTCTGGTCGCAGGCACCGTACCCGCGCGGCGGAGCCGGACGTAACCCCGCGTTCAGCGTCGAGGCGGACGGCTCTCCCAGTCGTCCGGTTCCTGCTCGTCCTCCGGCTGCTCCGGGACCCGGCAGGAGCGCTCCAGCCAGAGCGCGGCGGCCACCAGCGCGACCGAGGCCACCAGTCCGGCGATCGCCGCCGGCCGATCCGCGCCGGCCGCCCGGGTGCTCTGCACCAGCAACCAACCGACCAACCCGGCGTACGCCCCGGCGAAGATCGCCCCGACCAGGGCGGACGCCTTGGCCAGGACGACGAAGCGGGCGACCATCAACGGGTTGACCGGATCACGGCCGGGTCGACGGTCGATGCGCCCCCGGGTGTTGACCGCCGCGTACGCCTCCAGCACGGCGAGCCCGGCCAGGGTCACCACCGGCAGCCAGGGCAACGGCGGCAACCCGCTGTAGTAGAAGCTGCTGATCAGCAGCCAGGTGGCCGCGGCGGCGGCCAGGGCGGCGACCACCAGGGTGGAGATGCGGGTAGGGCCCATCCGTGCGTCGTCGGGAGGCGTGGACCGCGTCATGGCGTCGACTCTAACGTCAGATCCGGCCGTGGGCTCAGTTCCGCGACCTCGGCGGCGAGTGGCCCCGAGGTGAGCAGATCGGTCAGCCAGCCGTGACCGGGCAACCGGCCGTAGGGCTGGATGTCGATCCACGGCCGCAGCACGAAGGCGCGCAGATGCGCCCGGGGATGCGGCAGGGTGAGCTCGGGGTCGTCGCTGAGCACCGGTGCGCCCTCGTCGTCCCAGACCGCGATCACGTCGACGTCGAGCGTGCGCGGGCCGAACCGCCGCTGCGGGTCGCGGACCCGCCCGGCGGCCCGCTCGGCGGACCGGGCCCGCGCCAACCAGTCGTACGCTCCGGCGGTCGGATCGCCGACCAGCACCACCGCGTTCAGGTACGCCGGCTGGGCGGTGTCGCCCCAGGGCGGCGTCTCGTACACCCCGGAGACCATCAGCACGTGCTCGCCGAACGAGGCCACCGCGCTACGCAGGTGGTCGAGACGGTCACCCAGGTTGCTGCCCAGGGAGAGCACCGCCCGCGTCATCGGGTACGCGTCCGGCGCATCGTCACCGCCACGTCGCCGAACGCGTGCGGGACCGGCGCCTCGGGCTTGTGCACGGTCACCGTCGCGGCGCTCACGCGTGGATCGGTCAGGCAGACCTCGATCAGACGGTCGGCCAGCGTCTCGATCAGGTTGACCGGCTCGCCGGTGACCACCGCGACCAGCCCGTCGGCCAGTTCGCCGTAGTGCACCGTGTCGGCCACGTCGTCGGAGCGCGCGGCGGGGCCCAGGTCCAGCTCCAGGACGACGTCGACGACGAACTCCTGCCCCCGGGCGCGCTCGAAGTCGTACACACCGTGTCGGCCGTGGGCGCGCAGGCCGGTCAGCTCGATCCGGTCGGTCATCGCCGTACCTCCCGGTCGACTCCGGCCGCGCCCGCGCCGACGGGCGATCCGGGGTGCGGCGTGTCGCCGAGTCGGGGAGCGCCGCTGGCCTGCCAGACCGCGAGCGCGTCCACGGTGGCGCGGACGTCGTGCACGCGTACCCCCCAGGCGCCTGCGGCGACCGCGAGCAGGCTGGTCGCCACGGTGGCCGCCTCCCGGCCGCCGGCGGGTCGCGGGGTGCCGTCCGGTCCGGCCAGCAGCAGGCCGAGATAGGACTTGCGGCTCGCTGCGAACAGCAGCGGGTAGCCGAGGTCGAGCAGTTCCGGCAGCCGGGCGCTGAGCTGCCAGTTGTGTGTCGCCGTCTTGGCGAAGCCCAGGCCCGGGTCGATGATCAGTCGGTTCTCGGACACCCCGGCGGCGAGCGCCTCGTCCACCCGCTCGCCCAGTTCGGCGCGGACGTCGGCGACCACGTCCCGGTAGCTGGCCAGCTCGCTCATCCGCCGGGAGTGACCGCGCCAGTGCATCAGCACCCAGGGACAGTCGGCGTCCCGGACGACGCGGGCCATGTCCGGGTCGGCCAGGCCGCCGGAGACGTCGTTGACCACCACCGCTCCGGCCGCGAGCGCGGCCTCGGCGACCCGTGCCCGGGTGGTGTCGATGCTGACCGGTACGCCGGCTGCGGTCAGCTCCCGGACCACCGGCAGTACCCGGGCGCTCTCGGTCTCGGGGTCCACCCGGTCGGCGCCGGGCCGCGTCGACTCTCCACCGACATCCACCAACGCCGCTCCGTCGGCACGCAGCCGGACGCCGTGTGCGACGGCCGCGGCGACGTCGGCGTAGCGTCCGCCGTCGGAGAACGAGTCGGGCGTGACGTTCAGAACGCCCATCACCACCGGGGCCGGGGCCCGTACCAGATCGGTCACGACTAGACGGTACCGGTCCGTCCCACCGCCCTGAGCAGGCCCGGGATCCGGGCACTGACAAGGCGATTAGAACGCGTGTACGATCGGTCGTCCGGGCGACTTCGGGCAGACTCTTCGCGGCTTGTCGCAAAGGGGGGCGGCCCGTACGCTGTGGAATTGCCCAGCATCAAGATGGCGAGGCATGGAGGGGAGGGCCGAAGCGGGGTAATTCGCCCAAAAATCGCCACTTTCCGTGGCGAGTGACGCACGCAGGGTCCCGGGCGCTGCACCGACCGAGCACCCATCCCGCAAGGCTTACCTACTGCACCACCGCGGCACCGCCGGCCGCGACTTGGGGAGGTTCCAGTGATCGCCATCGAGCTGATGGAAACGGCGTCGAGCAACGCCGCCCACCTGCTCTCCACTGTGGCGTCGTCGATCCCGCTCGCCGCCGACGAGCCGAGCGGGATCAACACCGAAGGCGTCGTCACCTTCTTCGCCAGCAAGATCGCGCCGATCCTGCTCGCCGTCCTCGGCGTCATCTTCATCGGCCGCGCCAGCCGGGGCGAGATCTCCAAGGTGCTGACAAGCTCCGCCATCGCGATCGTCGGGTTGGCCTTCATCGCCGGAGCCGCCACCCTCTTCTTCATCGGCGACTTCCTGATCAACCTGATCTTCGAATAGGCGCGGGCTCGACATGCGGCTGCGCACCGACGACGACATCTACCGGGCCCGCCTGGTCTATCTCGGGCCGCCCGGCTACACCCTTCCGGTCCACCTGCCGTACGCCCAGTACGGGCTGTTCATGCTGCTCGTCCCCCTCTACATGTTCATCCACTGGTTGTTCACGTTGCAGGTCGAGCTCTTCCCCGCCTGGGAGATCGCCCTCGCCATCGTGACCACCTCGTTCGTCTTCCGGTACGTCGATCCGGACCGGCCGGCGCGCATGGTGATCCGTACCGCGCTGACCGACTGGCGACGCACCCGGGAGCCGGCCGCCGAACAGCGCGATCCGCGCCTGGTCGGCAGCAGGATCAGGATCCGGGAGGAACTCGCATGACCGGCTGCACGCCGTACCGGCCGTCCCACAGGTCGCCGGGCCGCCCCGGTGTCGTCGCGACGGCACACGGCTTCCCGACGGCCACCACGGACGCGGGCAGGGCGGCCGCATGAGCCCCTCCTCCACGCCGGGATCCCCGGCCGGGCGTCCGGCCGCACCACACGGTAACCGTGCGCGATCATTCGACTACCCGCAGGCCGGGGAGCTCGACGAGGCCGAGCTGGACCCGGCGCTCGCCACCACCCCCGGCCACGGCGGCGTCGGCGTCTTCCAGGCGCCTCGCCCGCCGCAGCGCCGCTCGGTGTCGGCCGAACCCGCGCCGCCGCCACCGGCCCCCCGCGACGGGGCCGACATCGACTCGCCCTTCCTGGACCTGTTCGGCGGCGCCTACGCCCGACCGGGTTCCGCCCAGCGTGCCCTGCCCGGGCGGAGCGTGCCGCAGCAGGCACCGCCCCCGCCGCCACCGGTCGTACCCCCGGCACCGATGACGCAGCGTCCGGCCGCACCGCAACTGCCCGCGCAGGCCACCGGCCCGGCCCCGGCCGTCGCCCGACCGGCTGTCGAACCTCCCACCGCACCCGCCGTCGCGCCGCCACCCACGCGGACGCCGGCACCGGCCCCCGACCGGCTCCCGAACGCCCGTCCGCCCGTCGACGACCAGCCCACCCGGGCCGAACGGTCCGGTGTCGACGAGCGTCCGGCCCGCGACGGCCGTCCGCAGCGCGAGCCTCGGCCGCCCCGCGACGAGCGGCGGCCGGCCGAGGAGGACCACACGGCCGAGACCGCCCCGCCGTCGCGCCGGACGCCGGCCCCCACCGCCCGGACGACCGCCGCGCCCCGGCAGCGCTCCGTGGAGCGGCGCGACCGCCCGGTGAAGCCGGCCCGCGTCCGACCGCCGAAGATCAAATTCGGCGACCGGGACCCGTCGGTCGAACTCGCCATCACCGAGATCGCCGGTCACCTGACCTTCACCCCCAACACCGTCACCGCCTGGTACTGGCTGCCGGAGGTGCGCTGGGCGTTCCGGCCGGACGCGGAGCGGGAGGCGCTGCTCTCGGCCATCTCCGAGCAGTACGCCGGCCTCGCCGGGTTCCGGCTGCACCTGCGGCGCACCACCCGGCCCTTCCCGGCCGACGAATGGGCCCGCACCATCGACGCCCACACCGCCGCGCCGCTGCCGGACGTCCCCGACACCCCCAGCTGGGCCGACCACCTGGTCGCGGCCCAACGGCACCTGCTCTCGGTCAACCACGCCGAGGGACAGACCTACCTCGGCGTCACCTTCGCACGTCGTTCGCTCGGCGACTCGCTCACCGAACGGGTGCTGCGCACCTTCGGCCGAGGCGTGGCCGAAGGCGAACGCCGCAAGCTCGGCCGCACCGTCGAACAGTTCGACGAGGTCCTGGGCGCGTTCGGCATGCGGGGCCGCCGGGTCACCGCGCAGGAGCTGGAATGGCTGCTGTACCGCTCGGTGGCGCTCTGCATGGCCCCGCCCGGCGCGCTCTCGCCCATCACCGACGGGCGCTGGGAACGCGGCGACCTGCTGGCCCTCACCGAGCAGGTCGAGCGCTACCGCACCCCCTACGGTTCGACCGTGAAGCTGGTCAACCGGATGACCGGCGAGGAACGGCACGTGGCGGTGCTCGCCGTCGGCCGGATGGAGCCGCTGGAGATCCCCGAACGACACGAGCCCTGGCTGCACTTCCACGAGCGGCTGCCGTGGCCGATGGAGCTCTCCACCCGGGTCGACATCCTCGGATCCGGCGACTCCTTCCGGAACCTGGAGCACCGGCTCCGGATGATCCGGTCACAGCAGCTCGACTACGCCGAGCACGGTATCGACGCCCCGCCCGAGCTGGAACGCCTGGCCAAGCGCGCACTGGTGATCGGCGACGAGATGACCACCGGGTTGCCGGTCGACTCGGCCCGGGCGCACGGCTGGCACCGCATCGCGGTGGGCGGGCGTACCCGGGAGGAGTGCCTGGAGCGGGCCCGGCGGCTGATCCAGCTCTACTCGCGCGAGCTGCGGGTCTCCCTCCAGCACCCGAAGAGCCAGGACTGGCTGGCCCGCGAGTTCATCCCCGGGGAGCCGATCGCCAACACCGGATACGTCCGACGGATGCCGGTCCCGCTGTTGGCGGCGGCGCTGCCCCAGGCCGCCTCGACGGTCGGCGACCGCCGGGGCGACCTGATCGGACGTACCGCGGGCACCTGCCGTCGGCCGGTCTTCCTCGACCTGCACTTCCCGATGGAGGTCCGCGAACGCTCCGGGCTCGCGGTCTTCGTGGCCGAGCCGGGCGGCGGCAAGTCGACCCTGCTCGGCGCCCTGGGCTACCTCGCCGCGCGGCGTGGTGTGCAGGTGACCCTGCTCGACCCGTCCGGCCCGTTGGCCCGGCTCTGCGCGATGCCGGAGCTGCGCCCGTACTCGCGGGTGCTCAACCTGACCGGTTCCGAGCACGGCACCCTCGCGCCGTACTCGCTGATCCCCACGCCGTTGCGCAGCGAGTTCAGCAGCGGCGCGGCCGGTGACCGCGAGTTCGAGATCGCGGTCTCCAACGCCCGCGCCGAACGACGCATGCTGGTGCAGGACATCTGCATGATGCTGGTGCCGCCGCAAGTGGCCCGCGAGGCGTCCACCGCCACCCTGTTCCGGCACGCCGTACGCCAGGTGCCTGCCGAGGAGACCTCCACGCTGGACGACGTGGTCACCTGCCTCGGGCAGCTCGACGACGACGCCGGTCGGGAACTGGCCAACCTGCTGTTGGACACCGCCGAGATGCCGCTGGCCATGCTCTTCTTCGGCCGGCCGCCGGAGGGGCTGCTCGGTCCGGACGCGGCCCTCACCGTGATCACCATGGCCGGCCTCCGGCTGCCCGACCTCAAGATCGAACGCGAGTACTGGTCGGCCGAGGAGGCGTTGGCCCTGCCGATGCTGCACACCGCGCACCGACTGGCGGTACGGCGCTGCTACGGCGGCTCGATGTCCTCGCGCAAGCTCGTGGGCCTGGACGAGGCGCACTTCATGGAGGGATGGCGCTCCGGTCGATCCTTCCTGGTCCGGCTCGCCCGCGACTCCCGCAAGTGGAACCTCGCCGCGCTGGTCGCCTCGCAGAACCCACGGGACATCCTCGGACTCGACGTACAGAACCTCGTCTCCACCGTCTTCGTCGGCCGGATCGCCGAGGACGCCGAGATCGCCTCCGAGGCGCTGCGGTTGCTGCGTGTGCCGGTGGACGACGGATACGAGGCCACCCTCGCCTCGCTCTCCACCGCCGACGCGACCTCCGCCCACCGGCTCGGTTTCCGTGAGTTCGTCATGCGTGACGTGGACGGCCGGGTGCAGAAGGTCCGGGTCGACGTCTCCTATGTGGACGGACTGTTGAGCCACCTCGACACCACCCCCGCCGCCATCGCCGCCGCCGCCGGGGTGCTGCCGACCGTCCTGCCGGACATGGAGGCGTGACATGGCGAGGGCCCGGGCAAGGATCACGGCGTTCCTGCTGGCACTCGGCGTCCTCGCCGGAGCCACGATCAGTTGGCCCGGGCTCACCGCCACACCCGCGTACGCCGCCCCGGTCGCGTACCAGGCGCCCACCGACCTCTGCACGGTGCAGGAGTGGCAGGTCGACTTCCGGGCCTGTGTCGCGAAGCTCCAGCAGGTCGCGGAGACAGAGGCCACCTGCCTGAACCCCCCGACCCCGACCGCACCGGACTCCGGCATGGCCGGCTGGTTCGCCTCCCGCCCCGAGGCATCCAAGCTGCCCGGCCCCAAGGGGTACTACACCGACTACGGCTACGCCGGCTACAGCTACAGCACGTACAAGGTCGAGTCGGGATGTGCCACCACACTGCTGCACCCGGACTACAAGTTCACCAACACCGTCGCCAACGGCGAGTTCATGATGGCCACGGCGATCATCGGCGCCTCGAACGCGCTGCGGGAGCGCGCCTGGGAGCCGGGAACGATGTGGGGTTGGGCCGATCCCCTGGTAGATCAGGCGACCAAGGCGATCTACCAGAAGGTGTTCAGCGTCTTCGGCATCGTCACGCTCTGCGTCGTGGGGCTCTACCTGCTCTGGCGGTCCCGCCAGTCGGACATGAGCAGCGCCATGACCACTGCGGGGTGGGCATTGGTGGTGATGATCGCGGTGACCGCGCTGGCCGCCTGGCCGGTCAAGTCCGCCAACCTCGCCGACGGCGCCCTCGTCTCCACACTCGGCGTCGTACACGACGCCGTCGGCCCGGCGTCCAAGGACGTGCCGCCCGACCGGTGCGTCATGCCCAACCCGGACGCCTGCACGGACAAACGTCCTCCTGCCGTCCGTGCGAGTGACACGGCTGCCGAGGCGATGCTCTACCGCAACTGGTTGCGTGGTGCCCTCGGCTCGGCCGACAGTGAGACCGCCCGCAAGTACGGTGCGGCGCTGTACGACGCCAAGTCGCTGTCCTGGGGAGAGGCGGAGAAGATCCGCACTAGTCCTGAGACCCGTGATGCCACCATCGCCGCCAAGAAGCAGCAGTGGATGACCGTCGCGGCGCAGATCGAGCGGGAGGATCCGGAGGCGTTCGAGTACCTGCAGGGCGTCCGGGACATGGACCGGGTCGGCGCGGGCTTCATCGCCGTACTGGCCGCCCTGCTCTTCGCGATGTTCGACCTGACCGCTTCACTACTCGTCCTGCTCGGCTTCCTGATCTTCCGGTGGGCGGTGATCGCCGCACCCATCCTGGGTACGATCGGCCTGCTCCGTCCGGCCAGCGCCGGCCTGCGTCGCCTCGGCAACGCGGTGGTGGCGGCCCTCTTCAACATCGCGATCTTCGGCACGGGCGCCGCCATCTACCTCTTCGCGGTCGACCTCATCATGAGTACCGCCACGCTGCCGGGCTGGCTGCAGGTGGTCCTGGTCTGGCTGTGCGGAGTGGTCGGTTGGCTGCTGCTGCGCCCGTACCGGCGGATCACCCAGTTGGGCGGTAAGGACAGCAGCGAGGCGGTCAGTTCCGCCGGATCCTGGCACCGACGGTTCTTCCGCGACATGCGGACCGCCGCCCGGCTCGACGTGGCCGAGCCGGGCGGGACCACCGAACCGGGCATGGGACGGCGCCGAGCCCTCGCGCCAGAGCAGCCGAAGGTGCGCCCGGAGGCCCGGCCGGACCCGGTACCCACCGGCGGCCCGAATGCTCCGCAACGTCCGGACGCACCGCAGCGCCCGGACGGACGGGAGCCCAAGGGCACGCCCGGCCCGGTGGATGAGCCGCGTCCCGAGGGGCGGCCCGCGGCGCCCCGGCCACGCCGTCGCCAGCCCGCCTCCTGGACTCAGCCGGACGTACCCGAGGAGAACCCGTCGTTCGCCATCTACCGTCCGGGCTCGGCTGAGCGTGCACCCGAGAAGGTGACGCCGCGGGTTCGGTCCGAGGCCCGGTGAGCGTCGTGCGGCGCGCGGTCGAGTTCGTCTTCACCCGGTTGTTGCGGTCCCGGCTTGGCGTCGCGCTCGGCATCGCGGTCCTGGTGATCGGCGTGGTCGGGGTCGCCAGGGTGGTGTCCGGTCCGGACGACTCGGCCGGACTGCGCAACCGCCCGCCGGCTCCGATCACGACGGTGCACCCGACCACCGGTGACGACGGCGCGATCTCGACGACCACGACACCGTCGCCGGTCACCCGTTCCGGCGAGCCCACGCCGGAACGGATCGCGGAACGCTTCACGACCGCCTGGCTCGGGCAGCCCGGCCAGTCTGCGGAGCAGTGGCAACAGGAGCTACGCCCGTTCGCCACCCCGGCGCTCCTCGACAAGCTCGCCGGCGCGGATCCCGCGGGTGTGCCCGCCGGAGAGGTGACCGAGGAGGTGACCGTGCGCCCTCGGAGTGAGACCTTCGTGGAGGCACTGGTCACGCTCGACACGGGGCGGCTGAGGCTCGAACTGGTGGCGCCGGACGGGCGATGGTTGGTGGACGCCGTGGACTGGGAGCGGGCATGAGCGAGCGTCGGCGAGTGAGTCAGCGGTGCCGTGCGGTCGTGTATGACGGTGGCGCGGAGCGCAGCAGCGGAGCGCCGTCATGAGCAGCGAGAACAGTCCGCGTCGTCGGCCGGTCCGGGTGGGCGCGCTCGCCGCGGCGCTCACCGCCGCGCTCGCCTTGCTCTGCTGCACGGGTGGTGCCGGTGCCTTCTTCCTCAGCGAGCTGGGCGGCGAGTCCGCCGAGCAGATCGACCCGGTCAGCATGGAGTGCACCGGAGAGTTCGAGGTCGACGTCACCGGCAAGATGCCCCGCTTCTCCGACTACGGGGAACGACAGATGCGCAACGCTGCGGCGATCATCAAGGTCGGTCAGGAGATGAAGGTGCCGGCCCGGGGCTGGGTGGTCGCCGTGGCGACCGCAATGCAGGAGTCGCGGCTGCTCAACCTGGCCAACCGAACGGTCGCCGAATCGCAGGACATCCCCAACGAAGGCGTCGGCGCCGACCACGACTCGGTCGGTCTGTTCCAGCAGCGCGCCTCGTGGGGATCGGTCCGGCAGCGGATGAACCCGGCGTACGCATCCCGCAAGTTCTACGAGAAGCTCGTGGACGTGCCCGACTGGGAGAAGCTGCCGCTGACCGTGGCCGCCCAGCGGGTCCAGATCAGCGCCTTCCCCGACGCGTACGCCAAGCACGAGGAACTGGCCTCGCGCATCGTCGACGCGCTCGCCGGTGGCGCCGCGCGGTCGGCGCTGATCGCCGGCCAACAGGTCTGCGACGCGGCCGCCTCCGGCGACATCGCCGCCTCCGGCTGGACCGCACCGATCCCCGGCGGCGTGGGCTCCGGTTTCCGGACGGCCAGTCGGCCCGGGCACAACGGGGTGGACATCGCCGCACCGAAGGGCACCCTGATCAGGGTCGCGGCCACCGGTCGCGTCATCGTCTCCCGCTGCGACCCGGACCGGCGCGGCCGACTGAGCTGCAATGTGGACGGCTGGCCGGGCAAGGGCGGCTGCGGCTGGTTCGTGGACGTGCTGCACGCCCAGGGTTTCATCACCCGGTACTGTCACCTGGTCAGTCGTCCCCGGGTCCAGGTCGGGGACACCGTGCAGGCCGGCGAGGTGATCGGCGAGGTGGGCAGCAGCGGCAACTCCTCCGGACCGCACCTGCACTTCGAGGTGCACGTCGACAGTGACCGGAGCAGTCGGGGGGCCATCGACCCGGTGCCCTTCATGCGGTCCAAGGGCGCGCCGCTCAAGGGCGCGGGGTGAGACGCCCGCCGTCATGACCGGACCACTGCCCGACCCCTTCGCCGATCAGCCGGACTGGGCACCACGACCACCCCGCCCGATCGAGATCGTGCCTGCCACCGGCCGCGTCGAGCTTCGCGGGCAACGCGTCCTGGTCGGGTTGCCCGGCCTCGGGTGGCGCGCCGACCTGCGGGCCGACGAGCGGGTGGTGCAGAACAGCCGCACCTACGTGCCGGTGATCCCCGAGCACGAGTGGTACCGCGCCGAGTCCGATCAGGTGGAGGTCTTCGCACCACTGGTACCGGTCGAGCGGGTCTGGGTCGAGACGGTGGGCACACGCGCCCCCTCCACCGAGGACGGCAGTCTACGGCTCGTTTCGCTGGACGCACCGGCTCACCGGGCCCCCACCCCGGTGTTCGAAGCGGACGCGGTCACCGGCCGACGCGTCGTACACATGGTCGACACCGTCGAGCACCGCGACCTGCGGGCCGTCACCGAGACCTACTCCGGTGCCGAAGGCGACATCTGCGTACGCGTCGCGCCCGAGCTGGAGTGGTACCGCTGGGCCTGGCGCGGCCAGTCTCCAACCACACTGGAAGTGCCCGTACATCTGTTGTGGGTCGAATAGGAGCTCAGCCTTCTGGCACTGCTGAACAGACGCGCCAATCATCACGCAGCTGAGTAGCAAACATCCATGACTGGCGGTCGGTTTGTCTAAGGCCATCGACCTGTGCGGAGAAGGTGACATCAACACGAACCTCGGCGTTGTTGCCATTCTTGGTGACCTGAAGCTCCTCCCAGCTGACCCACAGCGCGGTTCCGAAGCGCTCCTCGCGAGCGCCGAGGTCGCTTCTAAGATCGCCCAACTGCTCCAGGTTTGTGCCGCCGTCGCAAGTGAATAGATCCGCACGGACATCGTTCTTGTCGACCAGAAACGCGCGGAGATAGTTGTCCACCACCGCCGCAGGTGTACTGCGGTCGGGAGTGGTGGCGCGGTCGTATAGGACGAAGCCGGTTATTCCGCCTGTCAGGCAGAGTGCCGCCACCGCTCCGGTGATCACCATCAGTACCTTCCGCAGCCGCCGCCGAGGCTGGGGTGGCGCCGGCGCGGTCGAGGGCGGCGCCAGATCCTCCGGCGGGGTCCGTTGCGCCGGTACGCGGGAGACCTGGGAACCGGCGGGGGGCGGCACTGATTCCACCCCCTGAGGCTAACGGCTGGACGCTGTGGACCCAATGCCCCAGATTCAGCAGATCGTGACGGACCACTCCCGTCCGGTGAGATCCACGACAACACCGGCGCTGCGTCGCCGCGCATCCCCGAGGAGGCGCTGCGGCTGGGATACCGTCGACTCTGCCCGGGATCTGGTGCCGAACTCGGGCGGAGGAGGTGGACTCGGTGGGCGGTCCGAAGGCACGGACGCTCCGCGCCGCCACGCTGCACCGCCGAGCTGCCGCGACGGTCACAGCGGCGGCAGTGGTCCTCGACGAGACCCGGCCCGCTCCCGCCGACCAGCGCCGCCAGTACGCGCTCGCCGAGCGGCTGCGCGGCGCCGCACAGATTCTCGCGCCCGGCTGGGCCGGTGCCGCGCTCGACGAGATCGCGTCGAACTGTCCCGCCGGGGAGGGTCCGCCGTCCTTCGTCCGGGTGGGCACCGCCGCGCCACTGGACGATGCCCGCTTCCCCGCGCTGATCCCGCTGGTCGGCACGGGGCATCTGGCCGTCGACGTCGACGCGCACGATCCTCGGGTGGCCGGGTTGCTGCGGGCCGTGCTGCTCCGCTTGGTGGCGGCGACCCCGGCGGGGGCGCTGCTGGTGCGGGCGGTGGACGCGACGGATGGGGTGCTCGGGCCGTTCGGGGCGCTCGGTGACGCCGGGGTGCTCTCGCCGTCGGCCACGACCGTCGACGGTCTGCGGGCGGTGTTGGCCGATGCGGAACGGTGGGTGACGCCGGGGGCCTCGGGTACCCGTCGGCACGACCGGTCGATGTTGTTGGTGGTCGCGGCCCTGCCGGACGGCGCCGGGGCGACCGAACTGGCGCGGATCGAGGCGCTTGCCGAGCAGGGGCCGGCCGCCGGGCTGCACCTGGTGGTCGCCGGCTGGCCGGCGGCCGGACGTGCTCCGCTGCCCCGGGCCACGGCGCTCTCCGTCCGCACCGCGTACGCGCTGCTGGGCGACCCGCCCGGGGCACCGTTCACGAGCGCGGGCACCGGCTCGCCGGGCGGGTTGAACTCGCCGGTGTTCGTCGAGCCGGATCCGCCGGCCGAGTTGGTCGACACCGTCTGCCGCCGGCTCGCCGCGCAGATCGAGGCCGGTACCCGGTTGTCCCTGTCGGGCCTGCTGCCGCCGCACGACGACGAGTTGTGGCAGGTGGACGCTTCCGACGGGCTGAGCACCACGGTCGGGGACGCCGGTGGGCGTCCGGTGCCTCTGGGCTTCACCGAGTTGACGCCACACTGGCTGGTCAGCGGCCGGTCCCGGATCTGTCGCGCCACGTTCCTGACCACGGCGCTGCTGGGTCTCGCCGCCCGGTACGGCCCGGAGGAACTGGAGCTGTACCTGGTCGACCTCGGTGCGGGCGAGTCCTTCGCGGAGTTCCTGCAGACCGAGCGGGACCGGTCCTGGGTGCCGCAGGTGCGGGCCGCGGCGATGGCCGCCGACCGGGAGTACGTGCTGGACCTGCTGGAGCAGTTGACGGCGGAGGTGCACCGGCGGTCCGAGGCGGCGACCCGCGCGGGTGGGCAACGTTTCGCCGAGCTGCGGCGGCACCGCCGGTTGCCCCGGGTGGTCTGCGTGGTGGAGAACCTGCCGCTGCTCTTCGCCGAACGGGACCGGTTGGCCGCCGACGTGGTGGCCCGGTTGGACGCGCTGACCCGGGCGGGCCGCGCGTACGGGGTGCATCTGGTGTTGGCCGGCGAGGGCGATCTGGGGCTGGGCGTACGCGACGGTGGGCAGCGGGACTCGCTGCTCGGCCAGTTCCCGGTGCGGGTGGCGCTGCCGGGCGGCGGGCCGGTGCTGGAGCCGACCAACGACTCGGCAGCGGGGCTGCCGGTGGGCAGCGCGGTGGTGAACACGGCCGGGGGGCTGGGTGGTCCGCGTGGCGCGATCCGGGGCCACGAGCGGATGGTCCGGTTCCCCGATCCGCAGGACGAACCGGACGTCGTGGAGGGTCTGCGGCATCGTCTCTGGCAGGCGCGTCCGGAGGGCAGCGTGCCGCCGGTGGTCTTCGCCGGGTTCGCGTACCCCTCGTTGCGTAACGATCCACGGCACCGGTCGGCCGAGTCCGGGCAGGCGTTGGCACCGGCGGCGCTGCTCGGGCGGGCGGTGGAGGTGGCCCGGAGCACGGTGGCCGTGCCGCTCGGTCCGGCCGCCGGGCGCAACCTCGCCGTCCTCGGGCCGCGCCCGGAGGCGACCCGGCTGTTGGTCACGGCCGCCCGGACCACGGCCACGCACCACCCGCAGGGGACGGCCCGCTTCGTGATCGCCGTGCCGGATGCCGAGTCGCGGTCGTCCGCCGACGACCTGGCGCGGGAACTGGCGGACCGACATCCGGTGGAGACGGTGGACCTGGCCGGGTTGCTCGCGGTCGTGGACGCCGGGAAGCCGGCCTATCTGGTGGTGTTCGGGTTGGACGTGGCGCCGCCCGAGCAGTTGCCACCGGATCGGCTGCGGGCGCTGCTGCGGGAGGGCCCTCCGGCGGGGCAGCACCTGCTCGGTTGGTGGCGCACGGTGCCGTCGTTCGCGGCGCTGCTCGGGCCGGAGGAGACGGTCGACAAGCTGACTGCGGTGGCGGTGGCGGGTGTGCCGGGGGCGCAGCTCACGCCGGTGTTCGGTCGGCCGGTGGAGTGGCGGCCCCGGCCCGGGCGGGTGGTGCTCTGGGACGGTCCGGCCGAGCGTGGGCTGGTGCTGGTGCCGTACGACGTGCCGGATGACGTGGACGGGGAGGCGGCGTGACGGGCAGCGGATCGTCGACCACGGCCGCCGGGCCGGTGCGGCAGCGGACCGGCGGGACGTCGCCGTCCGGTGCCACCGATCCGGTGGCGGCGGCGTGGGCCGACTATCTGGCCGCGACCCGTCAGCTCGACGGGGTACGTCGGGACGCGGCGACCGCCGCCAGCGAGCAGGCGCGGACGGTCCAGGCGGCCCGCGAGGAGTTGACGGCGGTACGGACCCGGTTGGCACCGCAGGAGGCCCAGCTCCGGGAGTTGGGGCTACCGCCGATGTCGCTGGTCCCGTCGCCGCCGGAGCTGACCGAGGCGACCCGCTCGATGACCGGTGGATCGGGGGCGGTGCTGGCCGCGTTGCGGGAGGCGAACCGCTGGGCGCATGGTGCGGACGACGTGCTGGCGGCCCGGGGTCTGCCCGGGGCGGCTCACTGGCCGGCCCGGCCGCGCAACCTGCTGCTGTACGGGCCGTTGGGGCTGCTGGTGCCGCTGTTCCAGGTCGTGGCGTATCTGGTGGCCGGCAGCGGCGCGGTGGCGGTGCTGGCTCTGGTGGTCGGGCTGCCGGCACCGGCGGTGGCGTTCGGCGCGGGCTGGCTCGCGGTGGGGCGGCTCTTTCCGCCTCGACCGGGTGAGCGGGTGGACCGGACACCTCGGTTCGGCGCGTTGGTTTGCCTGGTCCCGGCGGTGGTGGCCACCGCCGGGATCGTCCTGGCGATGCTGGCCGCCTGAGCGGGCCGGGCTCCGGGGACACCGGTGCCCGGCCGATCCCCGTGACGGGGACGTCCCGAGCCGCTCAGCGCGGGATGATCAGCGCCATCGCCTCGGCGCGGGACTTGGCGTCCCGTTGCAGTGTGCCGCGTACCGCCGAGGTGATCGTCTTGGCACCGGACTTCTGGATGCCGCGCATGGCCATGCACATGTGCTCGCACTCCAGCACGACGACCACGCCCCGGGGCGCCAGCCGCTCCATCAGCAGGTCGGCGATCTGGGAGGTGAGCCGCTCCTGCACCTGCGGACGCCGCGCGAAGACCTCGACCAGTCGGGCCAGTTTGGACAGGCCGGTGATCCGACCGTCGGGCCCGGGGATGTAGCCGATGTGCGCGCTGCCCCGGAACGGCAGCAGGTGATGCTCGCAGAGGCTCATCACGTCGATGTCCCGGACCAGCACGAGTTCCTCGTGGTTGGCCTCGAAGGTGGTGGTGAGCACGGTGGCCGGGTCGACCCGCAGGCCGGCGAAGAGCTCGGCGTACGCCCGGGCCACCCGGGCCGGGGTCTGCTGGAGGCCGTCGCGGTCCGGGTTCTCGCCGACCGCGATCAGGATCTCGCGGACCGCCTTCTCGATCCGGCCGAGGTCCATGGTGTCCTCGACCGGGCGGCCGGTGAGCCGGCCGTTGACCAGCCGGGCGGCGATGTAGTCGAGGTCGTCGAGATCGTCGATGTCGGGCTCGGTTGCGGAGGCGGCCGATCCCCGTGGCTGGGGACCGGCCGCCGTGTCGTCGGTGCTCAGTGCGGGCCGTCCGAGTTGTTCGAGCTGACGCCACCGACCGTGGTGGCCTGGGCGCCGTCGGCCTCGGCCTGCACCTTGAGCGCGTCCTTCTCGGCCGGGGTGAGCACGGGCGGCTCGGTGGAGGGCTGCCGCTTGCCGAAGCCGTTGTACGGCGCCATCGGCGGACGCTTCACCACCCGGGCGCAGATCCGGGCCATGTCGGCGGTGGAGAGGGTCTCCTTCTCCATCAGCTCGAGCACGATGTTGTCCAGGACGTCCCGGTATTCGACCAGGATCTCCCAGGCCTCGTCGTGGGCCAGTTCGATCAGCGCCCGCATCTCGCCGTCGATCTCGGCGGCGACGGCGTCGGAGTAGTCCCGCTCGTGGCCCATGTTGCGGCCGAGGAACGGCTCGTCACCGCTGGTGCCGTACTTGATCGCACCGAGCTTGGAGCTCATGCCGTACTGCGTGATCATCGCCCGGGCCAGCGCGGTGGCCTTCTCGATGTCGTTGCCGGCACCGGTGGTGGGCTCGTGAAAGACGAGTTCCTCGGCGGCCCGGCCACCCAGCGCGTACGCCAGGGTGTCGATCATCTCGGCCCGGGTCTGGGTGTACTTGTCCTCGGTGGGCAGCACCAGCGTGTGCCCCAGCGAGCGACCGCGCGACAGGATCGTCACCTTGTGCACCGGCGCGGCGTGCGGCAGTGCCCAGGCGACCAGCGCGTGCCCACCCTCGTGGTACGCGGTGATCTTCTTCTCCTGGTCGCCCATCACCCGGGTCCGGCGCTGCGGGCCGGCGATCACCCGGTCGATCGACTCCTCCAGCGACTCGTTGCTGATCGCCCGCTGGTCCTTGCGGGCGGTCAGCAGGGCCGCCTCGTTGATCACGTTGGCCAGGTCGGCGCCGCTGAAGCCCGGCGTCCGCTTGGCCACCGAGTCGAGGTCGACGTCGGGCGTGAACGGCTTGCCCTTGGCGTGCACCCGCAGGATGGCCTTGCGACCCTCCATGTCGGGGGCGTCGACCGGGATCTGCCGGTCGAAGCGGCCCGGGCGCAGCAGCGCGGGGTCGAGAATGTCCGGCCGGTTGGTGGCGGCGATCAGGATGACGCCGCCCTTGACGTCGAAGCCGTCCATCTCGACGAGGAGCTGGTTCAGCGTCTGCTCGCGCTCGTCGTGCCCGCCGCCCATGCCAGCGCCACGGTGTCGACCGACGGCGTCGATCTCGTCGACGAAGACGATCGCCGGGGCGTTGGCCTTGGCCTGCTCGAACAGGTCGCGGACCCGGCTGGCGCCGACACCGACGAACATCTCCACGAAGTCGGAGCCGGAGATCGAGTAGAACGGCACGCCCGCCTCACCGGCGACCGCCCGGGCGAGCAGCGTCTTACCGGTTCCGGGCGGCCCGAAGAGGAGCACGCCCTTCGGGATCTTCGCGCCGAGCGCCTGGTACTTTGCCGGGTTCTGCAGGAAGTCCTTGATCTCGTGCAGCTCCTCGACGGCCTCCTCGGAGCCCGCGACGTCCGCGAAGGTCGTCTTCGGGGTGTCCTTGGTGATCATCTTCGCCTTGGACTTGCCGAAGTTGAGCACCCGGGAGCCGCCGCCCTGCATCTGCGACATGAAGAACAGCAGCAGAAGCACCAGCAGCACGATGGGGAGCAGGTTGACCAGCAGGCTGACCCAGATGCTGTCGGAGGACACCTCCGTGTCGGCAGGCCCGGTGACCCGGTTGTTCGCCTTGGCGTCGAGGACCTGGTTCCAGACCTCGTTACCGACCTCGTACGGGAACTGGGCCTCGATCAGCTTGGTCTTCGTCTCGCCGAACTCGGCCTCTTCGGCCAGGTCCAACTGGATCGTCTGTTCCTTGTCCTGGAAGACGACCTTCTCGATGCCGCCCTTGTTGAGCTGGTCGAGCGCGACTGAGGTGTCCACGCGGTGGTAGCTGGGCCCACCGGTGAACAACTGACTGAGCACGACGGCGCCGAGGATGACCAGGATGACCCAGAACACCGGTCGGCGGAAGAAACGCGTACGTTCCATGCTGTTGTCGAGCGCCGAGACGCCCGCATCCTCCTGATCGACGTCCTGACCGACTGTGGGTGTCGCCGCTTGGGCGGCTGCCGGAGCCGCCGTGCGGGCCGGCCTCGACCCCGGGGCACGAACTGTCGCGCCACGGTCATTCGACGGTACACCGTACGAGACGGATCTGAGCTGGCGAGCCCAGCACTTACGCGTACGGCGAACCGGATGTCGACCGGCGTGACGGAGAGCGGATCCCACCGTCACCGGAGTCCACGGTAGCCCGACCAGCTGAAAGTCGGCTGAACGTCGGCCGGACCGGCGACGCCGGACCCGACGCTCACCCCGATCGGGGGCTGAGGTCAGGAGCGCGCGTACACCTCCGGCTTGAGCACCCCGACGTACGGCAGCTCGCGGTAGCGCTCGCCGAAGTCGAGGCCGTACCCGACGACGAACTCCGTCGGGATGTCGAAGCCGACGTACTTCACCGGCACCGTCACCTTGACCGCGTCCGGCTTGCGGAACAGCGCGACCACCTCGACGCTCGCCGCGGACCGTGACTCCAGGTAGCGCAGCAGCCAGGACAGGGTCAGCCCGGAGTCGACGATGTCCTCCACGACGACGACGTGCCGACCGGCGATGTCCCGGTCGAGGTCCTTGAGGATGCGGACCACGCCGGAGGAGGTGGTGCCCTGGCCGTAGGAGGAGATGGCCATGAAGTCGAGCTCGGCGGGAGGTCCCTGGCGGCCCAGCGCCCGGGCGAAGTCGGCCATGAACATGACCGCGCCCTTGAGCACGCAGACGAGCAGCAGCCCGTCGGTGACGTGGGCGTAGTCCGCGGAGACCTGCTTTGCCAGTTCCGCGGTCTTCTCGCGGATCTGCGCCTCCGAGATGATCACGTGGTCGATGTCGGCGTCGTACCAGGAGCCGTCAGCCATGGCCCTAGCCTGCCGTACGCCCCGGCTTCGCCGTCGGCGGGGCCGCCTCTTTCGGGACGGCCCCGGCCCGGATCTTTCCGACGAAGGGTATGAACCACCTCAGTACGGGTGGGATCGCCAGCGGTGGCCGCCGTCGGACGGCTTCCAGTCGGCCGAGTCGCGGCTGTCCGCGGTCAGCCCGACGGCCGAGAGCAGGGCGAGGAGCAGAAAGAACACGAGGAAGAACAGGAATCCCATGGCGGCGCTCGCTTTCATCTGGTTTCTGGTGTTCTCGCCGCCGGTGCACCGGGCTTGACATCAGTCTCCGGGACGCCCCACCCACCCGACAGTGGCAGGAATGCCATTCACCCTCGATTTTCCGCCACCCCTCGGGTTACCCTCGTCACATGCTCCGCTCGGTCGCGGTACTCACCCTGGACGGCGTCGCCCCGTTCGAAGTCGGCGTGCTCGCCGAGGTCTTCGGCACCGACCGCACCGCCGACGACCTGCCCGGCTACCGCTTCGACCTGTGCAGCCCGCAGGGCGCCCCGGTGCGTACCATCGCGGGTTTCGGCCTGGTGCCCACCGCCGATCTCGGCCCGATCGACCGGGCCGACCTGGTGGCCGTGCCGGCGCACCACGGCACCGAGGCGCCCGCCGAGGTGCGCGAGGCGCTGCGGCGGGCCGCCGACCGGGGGGCGTACCTGTTCAGCGTCTGCACCGGGGCGTACCTGCTGGGTGAGGCCGGGCTGCTCGACGGCCGGGAGTGCACCACGCACTGGCGGCACGTCGACGAGTTGCAGCGACGCAACCCCACCGCCCGGGTCCGCTGCAACTCGCTCTACGTGCAGGACGACCGGCTGCTCACCAGCGCCGGCACCGCCGCCGGTATCGACGCCTGCCTGCACCTGGTACGCCAGGAGCACGGCTCGGCCATCGCCACCCGGCTGGCCCGGCGGATGGTGGTGCCGCCGCACCGCGACGGCGGCCAGTCGCAGTACGTCGAGGCGCCGATCCCGAAGGCACCCGAGGCACCCACCCTGGAGCCGGTGCTGGAGTGGCTGATGGAACGGCTCGACCAGCAGCTCACCGTCGACGACCTGGCCGCCCGCGCGGGGATGGCGCCCCGGACGTTCGCCCGCCGGTTCCGGGCGGAGACCGGCACCACCCCGCACGACTGGCTGACCGGCCAGCGGGTGCTGCTGGCCCGACGGCTGCTGGAGGACACCGGGCTGTCGGTGGAGGCGGTCGCCGAACGGGCCGGCTTCGGGGACGCCGCAGCGCTGCGGCACCACTTCACCCGCCGGGTCGGCGCCACCCCGCACCAGTACCGCACCACGTTCCGCGACCGCGCCCCGACGGGCTGACTCGGCGCGCCGCCTAGAAGCCTCCGGCGGTGCCGTCGACGCGGGACTCCGAGCCGGCGACGTAGCCGCCGTCGGGACGACGCCAGATCGCCTGCCCGTACCCGAAGACGGCCGGCTCGTCCGCGACGGTCACCCGGTGGCCCCGGGCGCGCAGGTCGGCGACGAGCTCGACGCCGCCCGGCCCGTCCGCCAGGGGCTCCTCCACCAGCAGCGACCGGCCTGCGTGCCAGTACCAGCGCGGGGCGTCCAGCGCCGCCTGCGGGTCGAGACCGGCGTCCACGGTCGACGAGATCAACTGCACGTGTCCCTGGGGCTGCATGTGTCCGCCCATCACCCCGAACGGCCCGACCGGCGCACCGGCGCGGGTCAGGAACCCGGGGATGATGGTGTGGAACGGCCGCTTCGCCGGGCCCACCACGTTGGGGTGGCCGGCGTCCAGGCGGAAGCCGAGACCCCGGTTCTGCAGGGCGAAGCCGTGTCCGGGCAGCACCACGTGCGAGCCGAAGGCCAGATAGGTGGATTGGATCAGGCTCACCATCATCCCGTCGGCGTCGGCGGCGCAGAGGTACACCGTGCCGCCGCGTTCCGGGATCCCGGCGACCGGATCGGCGGCCTGCCCGGTCATCGCGGACCGGCGCGAGGCCAGGTACTCGGGGGAGAGCAGCGCCTGGATCGGCAGCCGCATCCGGTCCGGGTCGGTGACGTGGGCGTGCGCGTCGGCGAAGCCGAGCTTGACCGCCTCGATCTGCCGGTGCCGCCACGACGTGTCGGCCGGGTCGAGCCCGTCCAGCACACCCAGGGCGATCAGGGCGGCCACGCCCTGCCCGTTCGGCGGCAGCTCCCACACCTCGTGGTCCCGGTAGCCCACCGCCACCGGATCGACCCAGGTGGAGGTGTGCGCCGCCAGGTCGTCGCCGGTGAGCAGCCCGCCGGTCCGGGCCGCGTGGTCGGCCAGAGCCGCCGCGATCCCTCCCCGGTAGAACTCCTCGGCTCCGCTGCGCGCGATCAGTCGCAGGGTCCGCGCGGCGTCCGGGTTGCGCCACCGCTCGCCGGGGCGGGGCGCCCGCCCGTCCGGAGCGAAGACCCGGGCGAACTCGGCGTACTCCCCGCCGGTGCGGCCGGCGTGTCCGGCGACCGCTCGGGCCCACGTCTCGGCGGTGCCGGTGGAGACCGGGTGCCCGTGCTCGGCGTACCCGATGGCGTCGGTGAACAGGTCGGCGAAGGGCAGCGAGCCGAACCGGTCGTGCAGGTCACGCCAGCCCGCCGGCACGCCGGGCACGGTCACCGGCAGCCAGCCCCGGGCCGGCATCGCCGGGCCCCGGGCCTGCGCCCCGCCCAGCGCGTCGACGGGCTCGGCTCCCCGGCCGTCGGTGGCGGCCAGCACCACGTCCCGGGTCAGCGCGGACGGTGACCGGCCGGAGGCGTTCAGCCCGTGCAGCCGGTGGCCGTCCCAGACGATGGCGAACAGGTCACCGCCGATGTCGTTGGACGGCGGCTGCACCACGGTCAGGGTGGTCGCGGTGGCCAGGGCGGCGTCGACCGCGTTGCCGCCCCGGCGCAGCACGGCCAGCCCGGCCGCCGTGGCCAGCGGGTGGCTGGTGGCCACCGCGCCGTGCGGGGCGAACAGCGGCCTGCGGGGGTACGTCACGTGTCGACCTCGCCGTCGTCCGTCGCGGGTGTCGGGTCCGCCGGCAGCAGGCGGTCGCGGTGTCGGCGGACCCGCAACCCGCCGGGCAGGTACGCCGCGCCCTGTCCCCGCCAGTCGGTGACCAGCCTGTCCAGCGCGGCGACGTGCCGGTGCGACAGGGCGGCGGGTACGGCGCCCAGCTCGTGCGCCCAGGTGTGCAGCACCCGGCTGCGCAGCGCGGGAGCGAGGTCGGCCAGCGCCTTGGCGGCCAGCCCGCCGTCGGGGTGCCGGGCGGCGGTCAGCGCCTCGACGGCCAACCCGTCCAGCACCGCGTTGTCCGCCGCGACCAGCCGGGCGGTCCGGGCCAGGTTGTCCACCACCGCCGGGCCGAGCGCCTCGACCAGCGCGGGCAGCACGTCGGCCCGTACCCGGGACCGGGCGTACGCCGGGTCGGTGTTGTGCGGGTCCTCCCACGGGGTCAGGCCCAACGCGGCGCACACCGCCCGGGTCTGCTCCCGCCCGGTCTCCAGCAGCGGCCGGAGCAGCGGCATCCCGGCCAGTTGCCGGATCGCCGGCATCCCGGCCAGCCCACGGGGGCCGGCACCTCGGGCCAGCGCGAGCAGCACCGTCTCCGCCTGGTCGTCCCGGGTGTGCCCGGTGAGCACCGCCGCCGCCGCATACCGGCCGGCGACCTCGGCCAACGCCTGGTAGCGCGCCTCGCGGGCGGCGGCCTCCGGGCCACCGGGTCGGCCGGTGACCTGCACCCGGACCACCTCCACCGGTGCCAGCCCGCTCTGCCGCGCCCAGTCCGCGACCGCCTCGGCGCGCTCGGCGGATCCGGGCTGCAACCCGTGGTCGACGGTGACCAGCCCGGCGGCCCGTCCCGACCGGGGTACCACGAACGCGGCGGTGGCGGCCAGGGCGAGCGAGTCGGCACCGCCGGAGCAGGCCACCAGCACCGGCCCGGACGCCGTCAGCTCGGCCAGCGCGCGACGGACCGCGACGCGGATCGCGGCGACCGGCGGGGCGAGTGGGGCCATGCTCAGTCGGCGGGGGGCTTCGGCCCGACCGGACCGTGCACCCGGGCCACCCAGGCGTCCGGTTCGCTCAGCTCGGAGAGGCGGGGCAGGGTCAGCGGGGACTCGAAGATCCGGTTGAAGCCGGCCATCCCGACCCGGTCCACCACCGCATGGACGAACTTGCGGCCCTCGGCGTACTGCCGCAGCTTGACGTCGAGGCCGATCAGGCGGCGGACCGCCTTCTCCACCGGGTTGCCGGCGTCCCGGCGTCGGTCGAACCCGGCCCGGATCCGCTCGACACTCGGGATGACCTGCGGCCCGACGCCGTCCATCACGAACTCGGCGTGCCCTTCCAGCAACGTCATCAGCGCGGTCAGCCGGTCCAGCACGGCGCGCTGCCCCGGGGTCTGCACGATGTCCAGCACGCTGGCCCGGCTCTCCGGGTTGCGTACCACGTCGGCGAGGGTGCCCACGCCCCGGCGCAGCCGCTCGACCAGGTGCTCGCCCCCCTGCGAGGCGTCCACGAACGCCTGGACCTCGCCCAGGAAGTACGCCCGCATCCACGGCACCGCGGTGAACTGCGTCCGGTGGGTCACCTCGTGCAGGCAGACCCAGAGCCGGAAGTCACGTGGCTCGGCGCCCAGCTTCCGCTCCACCTCGACGATGTTCGGCGCGACGAGCAGGAGCTGCCCCGGGTCGGCGGAGAAGACCTCGTACTGACCGAGCACCCGCCCGGACAGGTACGCCAGCACGGTTCCCGCCTGGACCCCGGTGACCCGTGACCCGATCGCCTCGGTGAACGCGCCGGGCTGCTTGTCCTCGGCGAGCCGACCGACCAGCGGAGTGATCACCTCGCGCAGACCGGCGATGTTGGTCGCCGCCCAGTCGCGCCGGTCGACCACCCGTACCGGCGGATGGGCCACCTGCGACGTCAGCCCGGTGTAGTCGGCGACGTGCGCGGCCGCCTCGTCGGTCAGCCGGCGCAGCTCGGCGACCACCTCGGTGGCCTCGGCGTACGACACCCGGGGGCCCGACTTGCCCAGCGCCCCCGCGGTAGCGGCGGCCAGATCCCAGTCCACGAACTGCGCCATGCCACCCACCGTACCCGCGCCGCGACACCCGTCCCCGGATCGTGCCCGGTGCACCCGGCCCACCGGGTCAGGGGCAGCCGCAGGTGGCGAGCGCCGCGGCGATCCGGTCCAGCGCCACCCGGGCGGGTTCCATGCCGTCCGGCGGCACCTGGTCGGTGAGCACCGCGAAGGTGAGCAACCGGCCCTCGGCGGTGGTCACCACTCCGGCGATGGCGTGTACCCGGGTCAGCGTGCCGGTCTTGGCGCGGACCACGCCCATCCCGGCGTCCGTGCCGGGTGCCGAACCGTAGCGGTCGCGCAGCGTGCCGGACCAGCCGCCGACCGGCAGTCCAGCGAAGATGCCGCCGAGTTCGGGCCGGTCCGGCCCGGCCGCGAGCGCCAGCAGCTCGGTCAGCAGCGCCGGACTGATCAGGTTGCTCCGGGACAGGCCGCTGCCGTCGGCGAGCGTCAGCCCGTCCACCGGCAGACCCAGTTCGGGCACCATCTCGGCCATCGCCGTGGCGGCACCGGCGAACGACGCGGGCTGGCCGCGGGCCAGCGCGACCTGGCGGGCCAGCGCCTCGGCGACGATGTTGTCGCTCTCACTGATCATGACGTCGACCAGGCGGAGCAGCGGTGGCGAGTGCACCACGCCCAACTCGGTGCCGGGTTCGGTGGTGCCGGTCGCGTCGACCGGGGCCACCGGTGCGGTGCCCTTGCCGACCGCTGCGGCCGGTACGCCGAGCAGCTTGGCGAAGGCCCGTCCGGCGCTGAGGTCCGGCTCGGGTACCCGCTCGGCCCACCCCCGCCCCGCCTTGGGGTCCTTCCGGGCACCGTCGAGCATCAGCGCGGTGATCGCGCTGCCGTAGCCGCCGGTGGGGATGTCGTCGTCCCAACCCGGCTCGAAGACCGGCCCGGAGAACAGCGAGGAGTCGACCACCACGCGGGTCGGCGGGGTGCCGCCCAGGGCGGTACGCACCTGCTCGGCGAGGTTTTCCAGGCTGGCCGCACCGGGGTAGAAGCCCTTGGCACCGGCGGTCAGCGTCGGGTCCCCGCCACCGACGACGACCACCTCACCGGGCTGGGCGCCGGCTACCGCGCGAGTCGGGATCCGGTAGCCGGGGCCACGGGCGGTCAACGCGGTGACCGCGGTCAACAACTTCGTCACCGACGCCGGCACGGTGGCCTCGGCGCCGTCCCGGTCGAAGAGCGACTGCCCGGTGAGGGCGTCGGCCACGGCGAGGTGGACCCGATCACCGAGCGCGGGGTCACCGAGCAGCGGGTCGAGCACGGCACGCATCCCGTCGGCGCTGGGCACGGGAGCGCCGACGTCGGCTGCGGCCAGCACCGCGGCCGGCGCGGGCTCGGACGACTCGGCGACCGCCGACGAATCGGGGTCGTCGCCCAGCCACTGACCGACCGGGCCGGGGCGTACCACGACCACACCCACCCCGACCAGCACGAGTGCCAGCACGGCGGCGAGCACCAGCGGCAATCGTCGGCGCAGGGCGGACGACGGCGCAGACGGTGTCCCCTGGTCGGCCAGGGCGGCGGTGTTCCCGGGTGGGGCCGGCGGCACCGCACCGGAGTCAGCCTGCGGGCCGGACGGCGTGTCGGCGGCCGGGACCGCGACGGACGCGGCGGGAACGCTCACCCGACCGACCGGACCGGCCTCGGTGCCGGGCGTGCCGGACACGCTGCCCTGGGGCACGGAGGCGGATGGGGTGGCACCGGGTGCCGGGCTCGTCGCAGCGGGGTCCGCAGGTGTCGGCGACGGTGTCCGGAGCAGGTGCGCGCCGGGCACCACCACCCGCCCGGTCGCCGGTGTGACCGGCGGTGTCGCGGTACCACCCTCGGTGGCACCCTCCGGACGGTAGTGTGAATCTTCCCTCCCCACGACCCCCTCCTCCCCCACCGGAAACCGGCCTGGGTGACACTACTTCGGTCCGAAGACTATGCGGCGGCCGGACTCGGTGGGCGAGCAATCGCCTGTCCGGGCTGGTCGCCGGTTCCGTCAGGCCAGCGTGGGCGAACGAGGGAGCGTGCGAATGGATTTCGACGTCACGGTTGAGATCCCCAAGGGTCACCGCAACAAGTACGAGGTGGACCACGTGACCGGCCGGATCCGGCTGGACCGCACGCTCTTCACCTCCACCCAGTACCCGGCCGACTACGGCTTCATCGAGGGCACCCTCGGCGCGGACGGCGATCCCCTGGACGCCCTCGTGCTGGTGCCCGAGCCCACCTTCCCCGGCTGCCTGATCCGGTGCCGCACCATCGGCATGTTCCGGATGACGGACGAGAAGGGCGGCGACGACAAGGTCCTCTGCGTGCCGTACGAGGACCCCCGGCAGGAGCACCTGCGCGACATCCACCACCTCGGCGAGTTCGACCGGCTGGAGATCCAGCACTTCTTCGAGGTCTACAAGGACCTGGAGCCGGGCAAGTCGGTCGAGGGCGCGACCTGGGTGGGGCGTACCGAGGCCGAGACCGAGATCCTGGCCTCCTACCGGCGGGCCAAGGACGCCGAGGAGCGCGGCGAGACCACGCACTGACCTCGCGACGGGCCCGTCGGACCGCTCAGCCGAGCAGTCCCCGGGCCCGGTCGTAGAGTCCGAGCACCGCGCAGGCGACCGGCACCACGGAGATCACCAGCGCGGTGTCGGTGAGGTCGGCGATCCGCCCGACGTACGGCGAGACCGGCCGGTGGGCGTAGCCGGTGCCGGCCGCCACGACCGTGAGACCGGCCAGCAGGCCGCCGACCGGGAGCAGCAGCGCGCCGAGGTCGGCGTCGACGGCGAGCACCGTGCCGAGGGCCGCGTACCCGGCCAGGCCGGCACACAACGGCGGCACCCGGTGCCGAACCGCCGCGAAGAGCCGGGCGCGCAGCAGGAACACCGTCGAGGTCACCACGACCAGTAGTCGGCCGGCGACGCCGCCGGTAGCGGTGAGGACCAGACCGGCCGCGCCGGCCAGCACCGCGTGCCCGATCAGCATCCCGGTCAGCATCTCCTCGGTGCGGGCCACCGCCGCGTGGACCCGGCCACGATCAGGCAGGTCACGGGCCTGGTCCAGGTCGTGGGCGGCACCGCTGGGCAGGGTGGTCGGCGGCAGCGGCACCCGGCCCAGCCGGATCGCCAGCAGCGGGACCGCGCCGATCGCGAAGGCCAGCACGCAGAGCAGGACGGCCGTCGCGCCGGCCGGGCCGAGCAGCACGCCACCGAGAGCGGCGGGTACGCCGACCACACCGACCACCGCGCCGGCCACGAAGACCCGTTGCCGGGTGGCCACGCCGAGCAGCCCGAGCACCGACGCCAGCAGCAGGGCCACCGCCGCGGCCAACGCCTCCTCCGCGCCGACCCAGCGCAGCGGAGCGAGGGGACCGACCGGGTCGCCCGAGCTGACCGCGAGCGCACCGGCCACGGCGGCGTACGGCAGCGCGTACCCGCCGAGGACGGCACCGGCCGCGCCGTCGCCCCGGGCTCGGGAGAACACCGTCCCGGCCAGCACCAGCAGGATCACGACCAACGTCGCCACCGCCCGGGTGGCCTGATCACCGGGGCCGGTGG
Organism: Micromonospora sp. NPDC049900; assembly: GCF_044461025.1. Lineage (NCBI taxonomy): Bacteria > Bacillati > Actinomycetota > Actinomycetes > Micromonosporales > Micromonosporaceae > Micromonospora > Micromonospora sp. NPDC049900. Next base: position 118,626 of record NZ_JBITKM010000001.1, on the reverse strand, counting down.
CGAGCAGGGCGACCAGGCCGACGCCGAGCGGCACTCCGGCACCGGTCAGCGCGGCGAGCCGGGTGGCCTCGGGTGACCAGGGGGCACCGCGCCGTCGTGCACCGTCGGCGATGGCCTCCACCACGTCGTCGTACTCGGGCTCCGGCCACTCGGCGCGGCCCGGCACCAGGTGCAGCACCTCACCGTCGCGGACCCCCTGGGCGAGCAACGCCTGCCCGGTCGCGAGCGTGCTGCCGTCGGCGCGGCGCAGCAGCCAGCCGCCGTGCCGTTCGCCGTCGTCGGCGAGCCCGACACCGGCGTGCCGGAGCACCTCGGGCAGCAGCTCGACGAGCGGAACCTGCTCGGGCAGGGCCACGTCGACCCGGCGCAGGGGCGAGTTGACGGTGACCCGGGCCAGCCCGATCGTCATCGACTCATCTCCATATCGAGCGAGGTGCGGGCCTGCGCGGACGGAAGGACTTTACCTACCATGAGCCAGGCTCGGGTCACCGTGCGTCGTCGGGAGGTCGAGTGTCCACTGTCGTCGTGCGGCGGCCGGCCCGACGTCCGGCACCGGAGATCCCCGTCGGCGAGGTGCCGGTGCAGGCCCCGCCGGAGATCCCGGACGTCACCGGTGGCCGCTGGCAGCAGATGCTGATGGTGCTGCCGATGCTCGGCGGGACGGTCGCGATGGCGATGATGTTCGGGCGGGGCGGCGGCGCGTACGCGTACGTGGTCGGGGCGATGTTCGGCCTCTCCACGCTGGCGATGCTGGTGACCTCCTGGGGCAGCGCCTCCGGCAGCCCCCGCAAGTCCGAGATGATGGCCGCCCGACGCGAGTACCTGCGGCACCTGGCGACGTTGCGGCGGCAGGTCCGGCAGACCGCGACACGGCAGCGCAGTGGCCTCTGCTACCGGCACCCGGATCCACGGGGTCTCTGGTCGACGGTCGAGAGCCACCGGGTCTGGGAACGTCGTCCCGCCGACCCGGACTTCGCCGTGGTGCGGGTCGCCGTCGGGCCGCAGACGCTGGCCACCCCGTTGGTCCCACCGGTCACCCGGCCGCTGGAGGAGTTGGAGCCGATGACCGCCGGGGCGCTGCGTCGGTTCCTGGACGCGTACTCGGTGGTGCCGAACCTGCCGGTGGCGGTGTCGCTGCGCAGCTTCGCCCGGGTGTTCGTCCGGGGCGCGCCGGTCGGGCCCGCGTCACCGGCCGCGCAGTCGCTGGTCCGGGCGATGCTCACCCAGCTCGCGGTCTTCCACTCCCCGGACGAGTTGCTGATCGCGGTCTGCGCCGGACCGGAACGGCGTGGTGCCTGGGAGTGGGTCAAGTGGCTACCGCACGCCGGTCACCCGTCCCGGCACGACGCCCTCGGCCCGGTACGGCTGGTCGCCAGCGCGGCGGCGGACCTGGAGAAGCTGCTCGACGGGGTGCTGGCCAGCCGGTCCCGGTTCAGCCCGACCGGTCCGGCCACCGACGGGCCGCACCTGGTGGTGGTGCTCGACGGCGGCGACCTGACCGGCGCCACCGAACTGGCCGGTGACGGCGGCATCGACGGGGTGACGCTGATCGACCTGAGTTCCCCGCCGCCGCGCCTGCTGGACCGGTTCGCCCTGCTGCTGGAGCTGCGCGGTGACCGGCTGCACTCGCACTCGGCGGACGGGCCGGCCGAGGTGGGCACGGCCGACGCGCTGGAGGTCGCCGAGGCCGAGGCGGTGGCCCGCCGGTTGGCCCCGTTGCGCCCGGCCGCCGCCCGTGGTCCGGACGCCGCCACCGGCGCCGATCCGGGCCTGCCGGAGTTGCTCGGCATCGGCGACCCGGAGGGCTTCACCACCGAGCAGGGCTGGGCACCCCGGTCGGCCCGCGACCGGCTGCGGGTGCCGATCGGCGTCGGCGCGGACGGCACCGCCGTCGAGCTGGACCTGAAGGAGTCGGCGCAGGACGGCATGGGCCCACACGGGCTGTTGATCGGCGCCACCGGCTCGGGCAAGTCCGAGCTGCTGCGGACGCTGGTGCTGGGGCTGGCCGCCACGCACTCCTCGGAGCAGCTCAACGTCGTCCTCGTCGACTTCAAGGGCGGGGCCACCTTCGCCCCGTTCGACCGGCTGCCGCACACCGCCGCCGTGATCACCAACCTGGCCGACGCGTTGCCGCTGGTGGACCGCATGGTCGACGCGATCAACGGCGAACTGGTACGCCGGCAGGAGCTGCTGCGTCGCGCCGGCAACTTCGCCAGCGTGCGCGACTACGAGCGGGCCCGGGCGGCCAGCAGCGCGCTGGCCCCGCTGCCGTCGTTGCTGCTGGTCTGCGACGAGTTCTCCGAGCTGCTGTCGGCGAAGCCCGACTTCGTCGACCTGTTCGTGCAGATCGGGCGGTTGGGCCGGTCGCTCGGGGTGCACCTGCTGCTGGCCAGCCAGCGGTTGGAGGAGGGTCGGCTGCGCGGGTTGGACACCCACCTGTCGTACCGGATCGGTCTGCGGACCTTCTCGTCGCTGGAGTCGCGCACGGTGCTCGGGGTGCCGGACGCGTACGAGTTGCCCCGCTCACCGGGTCACGGCTACCTGCGTTCCGGCACCGAGCCCCTGGTGCGCTTCAAGACCGCGTACGTCTCCGGGGCGGTCCGGCGGCACGCTGCGACGGCCGACGCGCCCGGGGGCGAGCGCCCACGCCTGCTCACCTTCACCACCCACTTCACACCCGAACCGGAGCCGCCCACCGCGCCCCCCACCGTCGAGCAGGACGAGGAACCGGATCGGGAGACCCTGCTCGACCTGCTGATCGGACGCCTCGTCGGCCAGGGGCCACCGGCCCACCGGGTGTGGTTGCCGCCGCTGGACGGCGCACCGGGGCTGGACGAGTTGGTCGGGCCGTTGACCGTGCACCCGTCCCGGGGGCTGACGTCCGGCAATCCGGAGCTGCACGGCGCGTTGCAGGTGCCGGTGGCGGTGGTCGACAAGCCGTACGAGCAGCGGCGCGACCTGCTCTGGTTGGCGTTGGACGGAGCCGCCGGGCACGTGGCCGTGGTCGGTGGTACGCAGAGCGGCAAGTCGACCGCGCTGCGGACGCTGATCTGCGCGTTGGCGCTCACCCACACCCCCAGTGAGGTGCAGGTCTACGGTCTGGACTTCGGCGGCGGCGGGTTGGCCGCGCTGCGCGACCTGCCGCACGTCGGTGGGATCACCGGGCGCGCCGACCCGACCGGCGTGCGACGCACCGTGGGCGAGATGGCCACGGTCCTGACCGAGCGGGAACGCGCCTTCGCCGAACTCGGTGTCGAGTCGATGGCGGCCTGGCGGCGGCGAGCCGAGCAGGCCGCCGCCGGTGCGCCGCTCACCGACCGGTTCGGTGACGTCTTCCTCGTCGTCGACGGCTGGACCACGCTGCGCGGCGAGTACGACGACCTGGAGCCGCTGATCACCGACCTGGCCACCCGGGGACTCTCCTACGGCGTGCACGTGGTGGCCACGGCGGTGCGCTGGTTGGACTTCCGACCGGCCATCCGGGACCTGTTCGGTGCGCGGCTGGAACTGCGCCTCGGTGACCCGTCGGACTCGGCGGTCGCCCGCCGGGCGGCGGCGGACGTGCCGGAGCGGACGCCGGGTCGCGGCATCACCGCCGGGAGCCTGCACTTCCTCACCGCGCTGCCGCAGGTCGCCGATGCGGACACCGCCGCTCTGGTGCGACGGGCGGCGCAGAGCTGGGCCGGTCCACCGGCACCCCGGGTCCGGCTGCTCCCGGCGGTGCTGCCCTACGCCGAGGTCGACCTGGCCGCCACCGCCGGGCTGCGGATCCCGGTCGGGATCGCCGAGGCGGACCTGCGTCCGGTGGTGCTCGACTTCGCCACCGAGCCGCACTTCGTGGTCTACGGCGACGCCGAGTGCGGCAAGTCGTCGTTCCTCCGCGCGCTGGCCCAGTCGATCGTCACCCGGTTCACTCCGGAGCAGGCGCGGGTGATCCTGGTGGACTACCGACGTAGCCTGCTCGGCGCGATCGAGACCGAGCACCTGATCGGGTACGGCACCGCCGCCGCGCACACCGCCGACCTGGTGGATTCCGCCGCCAGTTACCTCCAGGACCGCACCCCCGGTCCCGAGGTCGGCCCGGCGCAGTTGCGTGACCGGTCGTGGTGGACCGGACCGGAACTGTTCGTGCTGGTCGACGACTACGACCTGGTGGCGAGCGGGCCGGCGAACCCGCTGCGGGCGCTGGAGGAGCACCTGCCGCACGCCCGCGACGTCGGGTTGCACCTGGTGCTGGTCCGCCGTTGCGGCGGTGCCGCCCGCGCCCAGTACGAACCGGTCGTGCAGCGGTTACGCGAACTGTCCACCTCGGGCCTGGTGATGTCCGGCAGCCCCGAGGAGGGCGCATTGGTCGGTGCCGTCCGGCCCGGGCCACTGCCCCCCGGACGCGGTCGACTGTCCACCCGGCGCGAGGGTGTCCGCCTGGTTCAACTGGCATACCTGCCGCCACAGTGACGTCGAGTCCACGGAACGTCCCGTAAAGGGGAGGCGAACCGGTAATCTCCGATCGTCATGTGTCCCTGCGACGAATGGCTGAGGATGTGACCAGGGTGCGGCAGAGCGGCCCGCCGGGGCCTCGACGGTTCGCGCATCGGGCGCTGCTGGCGGCGGCGGTCACGGCGTTGTCCGTCACGGTCGCGGTCGTGCCGGCCGCCGCCGTGCAGGTCGCCCCGACTTCCTTCGGCGTGCCGGTGGCGTACGCCCCGGACACCGCCGAACGCGCCGACCAGGTCCGTGACGAGCAGTGGCAGCTCGACAAGCTGGGCGCGCGGGTCGCCTGGCGCACCTCGACCGGACGCGGCGTGATCGTCGCGGTGATCGACTCCGGGGTGGACGGCTCGCACCCGGACCTGGCCGGTCAGGTGCTCCCCGGTCTCGACCTGGTCTCCCCGGGTGGTGCCGCCGAACCCGATCCGGTCGGCCACGGCACCACGGTCGCGGGCCTGATCGCCGGACGCAACGACGACCGCCGGGGCGTGGTGGGACTGGCCCCCGACTCCCGCATCCTGCCGGTCCGCGTACTCGATGAGGAGAACCGGTACGACGACGCGCTGATCGTCGCCAAGGGCGTGCGGTGGGCGGTCGACAACGGCGCCAAGGTGATCAACCTGTCGCTCGGCGGCAACGGCGACAGTCCTGCCCTGGCCGCCGCCATCGACTACGCGTTCGCCAAGGACGTGGTGGTGGTCGCCTGCACCGGCAATCTCGCCACCTCTCCCGAGGCGAAGGTGTGGTATCCGGCCCGAGAGCCGGGCGTCATCGCCGTCTCCGGGTTGGAACGCAACAGCGACAACCTGTGGAGCGGTGCGATCACCGGTCGCGCCACCGTCCTCACCGCCCCGGCCAGCGGCCTGGTCGGCGCCCGGCCGCCACAGGGGTACTGGCGGGTGCAGGGCACCAGCTTCGCCGCCCCGCTGGTCGCCGCCACCGCCGCCCTGGTCCGGGCCCGGTACCCGCAGATGTCCGCCGGGGACGTGGTGAACCGGCTGCTGGTCACCGCCAGGGACATCGGGCCCACCGGGCGCGACGACCGGTTCGGGTACGGCCTGGTCGACCCGATCGCGGCGCTGACCGCGGACGTACCGCTGGTCGGCGACAACCCGCTGGACGACAACGACTCGCCCGGGGTGACCGGCTTCGGTCCGGCCCCCGGCTCGGTGCCGGTCGGCGAGCCGGACGCCGAGCAGCTCGGCCTCACCGGGTCACAGCAGGAGACCCGGTGGCGGGCGCGTGCCGCCGGGACCGCCACCGACACCGGTCCGGTACGCCTCTGGGTCGGCTCGGCGATCCTCGTCGCCCTGGTCACCGGCGCGGCGCTGATGGTGCGCCGGCTGCGGAAGCGCTGAGCGACGCCGCCGGGCAATCCGGCGATCCCGGGTCTTCGATCCCGCTCGGCGGGGTACAACCGTCGGCGTGAGTGCCTCAGGCCGGCGCACGACCGCGCCCCCGCCAATCCGCGACCCGGCGGGTCCGGCGGACGGCCCGTCGGGCCTGCGTCCCGGCCACACCGTCTCCGGCCTGTCGATGCTGGTGCCGTTCGCACTGCTCGCCATGCTGGTGGCGGGCGGCTGGTCGCCGCTGCGCCGCCTGGACGCGGCGATCACCGCCGACCTGCACGGCTTCGCCCGCGACCACCCCGCCTGGGTGTCGGTGATGAGCCTCTGGACGGACGTGTTCGCACCGATGCCGCTGCGTGCCGGGGCGTTGTGTCTGGTGGTCTGGCTGGCCTACCGGGGCGCGCGGCGGCTGGCCGTCTGGGTCACCACCACCATGGTGCTCGGCGGCCTGCTCGGACCGCTGCTCAAGCTCGTGGTGGGCCGTCCGCGACCGGATCTGCCCGAGCCGGTGGCGCTGGCCCCCGGACTGTCCTTCCCGTCGGGCCACGCGCTGAACGCGGCGCTGGCCGCCGGTGTGCTGCTCGTGGTGTTCCTGCCCCGGGTGCGGTCGGCGGGCCGGGCGGCGGTCTGGTCCGCCGCACTCGCCATCGCCCTGGTCACCGGGTTCAGTCGGGTCGCGCTCGGGGTGCACTGGACCAGCGACGTGGTCGCCGGATGGCTGCTCGGTGCGGCGGTGGTCACCGCCACCACCATGGCCTTCACGCTCCGGGCCCGACGGTCGCCGTCCGACGGCTGACCGTCAGGTGCACTCGCCGGTGCCCACGCCCCGGGTACGCTCCGCACCCGCCAGCGCCACCGGCCGGGCCTCGGCGGCGGTCACCGCGAAGCCGGTGTTCGGGTCGTACGCAGCCGCCGCGAAGATCACTCCGAGTACCAGGCCGTTCGAGGAGACCAGTGGCCCGCCGGAGTTGCCGCTGCGCACCAGCGCCCGGATCGTGTAGATCTCCCGGGTCACGTCCCCCGAGGAGTAGATGTCCGGGCCGGTGATCCGGTCGACCTCGCGGATCCGCGCCGACTGGGCGTTGTACGGCCCGTCCAACGGGAAACCGAGCACGATGGCGTCCGCGCCGGAGGTGGTGTTGCCGGCGGCGAACCGCATGGACGGGCCGGGCAGGTTGGGCACGTACAGCACGGCCAGGTCGCGGTTCGGGTCGTAGACGACGACGGTGCCCTCGTACCGCTCGCCACGCAGTTCCACCGCGACCGAGTCGGTGCCGGCGACCACGTGCGCGTTGGTCATCACCCGGTCGTCGGCGTACACGAAGCCGGAGCCCTCGATGCGGCGGGAGCAGCTCTTCGCCGAGCCGAGCACCTTGACCACCGACTGTTGGCCGTTGGCCACCACCGGCGATCCGGCCAGTGCCGGGTCGGGTGGCTCGACCTGCCGGGCCTGGGTACGACGCAGGCCGTCGAACACGTCCGGGAAGCCGTTGGTGTCGACGGTGTCCCGCAGCGCGGTGGAGAGTTGCTGGGCCTGGTCGGGCATCACCTGGTCGACCACGTTGAGCAGCGCGCTGCTGCGGACCGAGGCGGCGAGCCACGGCAGTGAGGAGGAGCCGAGCGGCACCGCCACCAGCCAGGCGACCATGAGCACCGCGAAGAGCGAGACGAAGGCACCGCCGATGTCGTCGAGCCGTCGACCCACGTCACTGGCGATGGTGCGGCGTAGGTGGGAGCCGAGCCATCCGGCGAGCGCCTGGCCGATCACCGCCAGGCCGAAAATTGCGACGAGCGAGATCAGCACCCGGGTGCCGCTGTCGACGAACTGCCGGGCGAACATCGGCCCGATCTGAAGCCCGATCAGAGCTCCGAGGAAGAACCCGGAGAACGAGAGCACCCCGATGACGAACCCCTGCCGGTATCCGCTGATCGCGAAGACGAGCATGAGTAACAGCAGAACGAGATCAACGGCCGACACGGGTCAAGCGTACGGGCCGAGGGCTCGCGGGATGACGATCGCTTGCGCAAGGTGACCGTGCGGTCAGCGGATCGCGCTCTCGTCCACCTCGTCGGTGCCGGCCGAGGGGGCGGGCGAGGCACCCGACGGAGGCAGGTCGATCACCCGTCCGTGCGGCCACGGTCGGCTCCAGCCGCCCATCTCCAGCAGCGCGGCCAGCACCCCGGCGGTGAAGCCCCAGACCAGCATGCCGCGGACCGAGAAGGCGGGGCCGACCCAGCCGCTGGAGTGGCGTACCCGGACCCGGTTGTCCGGGTCGACCAGTTCGGTGACCGGCAGGCGGGCCACGTGCGCCACCTCGGCCGGTTCCCGGGGGTGCACCCGGTGCGGCGCGTGCCACCAGGCGAGCACCGGCGTCACCACGAACTCGCTGACCGGGATCCACAGTCTCGGCAGCTCGGCGAGCAGGGTGACGCTCGCCGGGTCGAGACCGACCTCCTCGTTGGCCTCGCGCAGGGCGGTGGCGGCGGCGTCGGCGTCACCCGGGTCGGCCGCACCGCCGGGAAACGCCGGTTGACCGGCGTGGTTACGCAACGTGGCGGCCCGCTGGAGCACCAGTACGTCCGGCCCGGTCTCGGCGTCCTCACCGAGCAGCACGAGTACGGCGCTCTCCCGGCCGCCCTGCTCCGGGGTGCGGACCTGGGTGAAGTCCTCCATACGTGCGGTGCCGAGCCGGACCAGCAGCGGGTCCAGCCAGTCCGGCACCGGTCGTGGCGCACCGGCCGCCTCCCGGGCCGGGCTCACGCCGGCGGGCACCTCGCTCATGCCGGCACCGCGATGTCGAGGTGCTGCTGAACGAGGTCGGCGAGTCGGGCGTCGTCGAGCGCGCCCGAGGTGTCGATGTGCCGGACGCCCCCGTCGGCGCCGACGAACACCGTCATCGGGAACGCGTTGCGTTCCAGCGCGCGTTGGAACGCCTTGCCCTGGTCGAACAGCATCGGGAACCGTACGCCGAAGTCCTCGCCGATCGACTGCGCGGCGCTGCGGCTGTCCTGGGTGTTCACCCCGATCACCTGTAGTTGCCCCTGGGTCTGCTCGCTGAGCCGCTGGAAGGCGGGCAGTTCCTTACGGCAGGGCTGACACCAGGAGGCCCAGACGTTGATCAGGGCCGGTCCGGGGATGTCACGCACGGCGACCGGTGCGCCGCCGGTGAAGCAGGTGAGGGTCAGCTCGGGCAGCCGGTCACCCTGCGGGGCGTCGTCGCCGGTGGTGCCGGGCTCGGCCGCGAGGGCCGCACAGTCCTCGAACGGGGACGGTCGGCTGGTGCTCGTCCCCGGTCCGGCGGCGGAGGGCTGGTCGTCCTCCGGCGTGCACGCCACGGTGCCGACCAGCAGCAGTGGCAGGGCCAGCAGGGCCAGTCGACGGGTCACGGCGCCTCCGCCCGGACCGCCTGCACCGGCACCAACTCGGGGTCGACTCCGGCGGCGACGGCCAGGTCACGGGCCCGGGGGCCCTTGAGCAGCTTCGCGGCGGCGGCTGCCTCGGTCGGGCCGGTGCCGTACGACGGGCAGAGCTTCGCCAGCGTGCACGCGCCGCAGGCGGGCTTGCGGGCGTGGCAGACCCGTCGGCCGTGGAAAATGATCCGGTGCGACAGCATGGTCCAGTCGCGCTTCGGATACATCGCCCCGATCGCGTGCTCGATCTTGACCGGATCGGTCTCGGTGGTCAGTCGCCACCGCTGGACCAGCCGCTGGAAGTGCGTGTCGACGGTGATGCCGGGCACGTCGAAGGCGTTGCCGAGGATGACGTTGGCGGTCTTGCGGCCGATCCCGGGCAGGGTCACCAGGTCGGCCAGCCGACCCGGCACCCGGCCGTCGTACCGGTCGACGAGGGCCTGGCCGAGGTGGATTAACGAGGTGGTCTTGTTGCGGTAGAAGCCGGTCGGCCGGATCATCTCCTCCATCTCGTCCCGGTTCGCCCCGGCGTAGTCGGCGGCGCTCGGGTAGCGGGCGAAGAGCTTCGGCGTGACCTCGTTGACCTTCTTGTCGGTGCACTGGGCCGAGAGGATGGTGGCGACGGCCAACTCCAGCGCGTTGCCGTGGTTCAGCTCACAGTGGGCGTCGGGATGCGTCTCGGTCAGCACGCGGCCGATCCGCCGCGCCCGACGCGTACAACCCAGGTCGGTCTCGGTGGCGCTTCTGGTCACGACGGCCAGCCTACGTCGCCGCGCCGACGCTCCGGTCGGCCCACACGTGCGAGCCGGTGATCAGCCCTCGTCCGGCGGGCTGATCTTGCCCGCCTTGGTGAACCGGGCACCGGTCTCCGGGAAGTCGAGCTTGGTCAGGTCCCGGAGCAGGCCGAGGCCCCGGTCGTCCGGGTCCATGGTCGGCTTGCCGATCCCGTTCATGTACGTCGAGACGAACGACCCGCCGGACCAGGTGCCGTCCGGTTCGAGGGTCACCTTGAGCACCCCGCCCCAGCCGAGGCGGCCGTTGTTGCTCAGCATGTTGCCGCCACCGGCGAAGTTGCCCAGGCTGTACGCGATCAGTCGGCCCTTGTAGAACTCCATGCCCCGCAGCACGTGCGGGCCGTGGCCGACGATCAGGTCGGCGCCGGAGTCGATCATCGCGCGGGAGAACTTGATCGGGTCGCCCCGGTTCTCGCCGAGGAACATCTCGGTGCCCGGACGGGTGCGGGTCATCTCCGAGCCCTCGGCCCCCATGTGCACCTGCACCACCACGATGTCGGCCATGGTGGCGGCCTTCTCGATCACCTTCTTCGCGGAAGGGATGTCGATCAGGCTGTTCGACCAGCGGTACGACGAGAAGCCGGCGACCGCGACCTTCACGCCGTCGGCCTCGACCACGGTGATCTGGTCGGGCGCGCCGGTGTGCGCCAGATCGTGCTCCTCCAGCGCCTTCTGGGTGTTCTCGTACCCCTTTGGCCCGAAGTCGTAGCCGTGGTTGTTGGCCTGGTTGAGCAGGTCGAACCCGGCGTCGGCGAGGTGGGCGGCGTACTCCGGCGGCGCCCGGAACTGGAAGCACCGGGTCGAGTCGGCCCCGCACTTGCCGGTGCCGGTGTCCACCGTCAACGGCTCTTCCAGGTTGCCCATCGCCACGTCGGCGGAGATCGCCTTCTTGACCGAGTCGAAGAAGCCCTTCCCGCCGTTCGGCGGCAGCCGGTTGGGCGCGTTGCCCATCACGATGTCGCCGGTGGCGGAGAGGGAGATGGTCTTGACCTCGGGCGGGGTCGACTCGACCGGCCCGCCGGTGGCACCGCCGCCCGCGCCCGGCTGCCAGACCGGCTCCTGACCGAGATCGGCACAACCGGCGACCAGCAGCACGGCGAGCAGCGCACCGAGCGCGGCCAGGGAACGGCGGCGTGGACGCGGCGCCCCGAAGGCACGGCCCAGCGGACGTGAGGCGGAGGAGGCACGGCCGAACGGACGTGAGGCGGAGAAGGCACGGCCGAACGGACGTGAGGCGGAGAAGGCACGGCCGAACGGACGTGAGGCGGAGAAGGCACGGCCGAACGGACGTGAGGCGGAGAAGGCGTGGTGGCGCGGACGCGACGCCTCGGAGGCACGGCGTCTGCGCGCGAGGGGGGCGCGAGCATACATCGGGGGCGACCCTACCGGGCGGGAAACACCACGACGACGGCCGATCGGGTGGAGGATTCAGCCCCGGAGCCGATCCGACCATGGGACGACGGTGTCGGCGCCGACCGCCGACACCGCGGCGTGCACCGCGCGGGCCAGCGGGGCTCCCCAGGTCGAGCGCGGGCCGCCGTACGCACTGACCGGCCCGTCCGGCGGGCAGAGCACGGTGACCGCGTCCGTCGGGGTGCCGGTGCCGGGCAGGCCGAGGTCGGCGATCGCCTGCGCCTTCGCCTCGGTCGCCGTGGCCACCGCGTTGACCAGAGCCGCGTCGCCGAGCCGGGCCGGCACGTACACCACGATGTTGACGGTGCCGACCCGTTGTGCGGGGGCCGCCACGTCGGGCGCCGCCGCGGGCACCGGCGTGCCCAGGCCCACCGTGGCCCAGACCTGCACGCCGGTGTCGGTCCGGGCGATCACCTCGGTCACGTCGACGCCGGTCAGCAGGCCCACCCCGGCTCCGTCGAGGCCGAGCCGCCGGGCCATGCCGGCCAGGTGCTCGGCGGGGTCGTCCCGGTCGTACGACATCGGCACGGTCGCGTTCAGCACCCACCTTCGTAGGCCGAGCCCGCCGCCGAGCGGGCCGGTGCCGACCGCCCGTAACGGCCGCACGGCACGCCACACGAGGAGCGGAATGTCCCTTCCGTCCTCGTGACGGGTGGTCACCTGGGGCTCGTTCAGCACGCCGTGACCCTACGACCGGCGACCTCGCCGGTCGTCGCCGGCCCGCGCGGGCGAGCGATGGTACCGGGCGACCGACACGGGAAGGTTACGCCCAACGATCAAGATTCCAGGGGTGCACCTCTGATTCCTGCTCACGTGCGCCTAGACTGGTCGGCGCGCGAGGGATCAGCGGACGGCGACCCAGCCGACAGACGGCACGCGCAACCGGAGGTGCGCGATGGACGAGGTACTGGCCCGCAGCGGGATCTTCCAGGGAGTCGACCCGGAGGCTGCCGAGGCGCTCGCCAAGGAGATGGAGACGATCGAGGTCCGCAAGGGCGAGGTCGTGTTCAACGAGGGCGAGCCCGGCGACAGTCTCTACATCCTGCTGTCCGGCAAGATCAAGGTCGGGCGACGGGCTGCGGACGGCCGGCAGAACCTGATCGCGGTGATGGGCCCGTCGGACATGGTCGGCGAGCTGTCGCTGTTCGATCCGGGTCCGCGTACGGCGACCGCCACCGCGGTGACCGACAGCCGTCTGGCCCGGCTGCGCAAGCAGGCGCTGCGCCCGTGGCTGAACAACCGGCCGGAGATCGCCGAGCAGTTGCTGCGCGTGCTCGCCCGCCGGCTGCGCCGGACCAACGACGCCCTGGCCGACCTGATCTTCACCGACGTGCCCGGCCGGGTCGCCAAGAACCTGCTCCAGATGGCCGGCCGCTTCGGCACCCGCGACGGTGGCGTGCTGCGCGTGACGCACGACCTGACCCAGGAGGAGATCGCCCAGCTCGTCGGCGCCTCCCGCGAGACGGTCAACAAGGCGCTGGCCGACTTCGCCTCGCGGGGCTGGCTCCGGCTGGACGGCAAGAGCATCATCATCCTCGACCCGGAGCGTCTGGCCCGCCGCGCGCGGGTCTGACCCCCTCTTTCCTCCACCGCCCGGTCGCCCACCTGCGGCCGGGCGGTGTCGTGTCCGGGATCGCCTCCGTTGACCGCATACCGGGGCACACCGCGCGGTGAAAAAGTCAGTCTTGACTGTTTGTTTTGCGGACGGCAGGCTGTGCCCGTGCCCACCGCATCGACCCGCGTCCCTCAACAGCAGCGCAGCCGTGCCACCCGGGCCCGGCTGCTGGAGGCGACCGTCGAGTGCCTGGTCGAGCACGGCTGGTCCGGCACGACGACCACGGTGGTGGCGGCCCGGGCCGGGGTCTCCCGAGGCGCCCAACTGCACCACTACCCGACCAGAGCCGCCCTGGTCACCGCCGCCGTGGCACACCTGACCGAACGCCGGGCGGCGGAGCTGCGGGCCGAGGCGGAGGCGCTGCCGGCCGGCCCCCGTCGGCTGGACCGGGTGGTCGACCTGCTCGCCGCCGCCTTCACCGGGCCGCTCTTCGTGGCCGCCCTCGAACTCTGGGTGGCTGCCCGCACCGACGCCGAACTGCGAGCCGCGCTGCTGCCGCTGGAGACCCGGGTCGGGCGGGAGATGCACCGACTGACCGTCGAACTGCTCGGCGTCGACGAGCGACGACCGGGCGTACGCGAAGCGGTGCAGGCCACCCTCGACCTGCTCCGGGGGCTCGGTGTGGCCAACCTGCTCAGTGACGACTCGGCCCGCCGGGCCGCCCTGCTGCACGCCTGGAAACACCAGTTCACCGCCCTGCTCACGCCCGCCGACCACCGGCCGGAAGACGAGCGGGACTGATCCCCCACCGGAGGCACCATGGTCGACCTGGCCGTCCTGCTCACCGACCTGGCCGCCGAGTCCGCGCAGCTCGACGTGCTCGTCGCGCCCCTGCCCGAGGCGGAGTGGGAACGGCCGACTCCGGCGGCGGGCTGGACGGTCGCCCACCAGATCGCTCACCTGGCCTGGACCGACCACGTGTCCCACCTGGCCGCGACCGATCCGGACGCGTTCCACGCCTCGGTCGTCGCCGCCCCGGATCCGACCCGCCTGGTCGACGCGGGCGCGGAGGCGTTCCTCGCCCCGCCGGAGGTGCTGCTGAGCCGCTGGCGGGTCGGCCGCAGGACGCTCGCGGCGTCGCTCGCCGCCGCTCCGGCCGGGCAGCGACTGCCCTGGTACGGCACCCGGATGTCGCCCGCCTCGATGGCCACCGCCCGGATCATGGAGACCTGGGCGCACGGCGAGGACGTCGCTGACGCGCTGGGCGTCTCCCGGCCGGCCACCGCCCGGCTGCGACACATCGCGTACCTGGGCTCCCGTACCGTCGGGCACAGCTTCGCCGCGCACGGCCGGACGGTGCCGACGGCGCCGGTCCGGGTCGAGCTGCGGGCACCGGCCGGGGAGACCTGGGCCTTCGGTCCGCCCGACGCGACCGACCGGGTCACCGGCCCGGCGCACGACTTCTGCCTGCTGGTGACCCGGCGGCGGCACCGCGCCGACACCGCCCTGGTCGCCGACGGGCCGGTCGCCGACGCGTGGCTGGACGTGGCACAGGCGTTCGCCGGCCCACCCGGCCCCGCCCCCACGCCCCGGTCGCCGGGGGGCGACCAGGCCGGAGCCGCCGCGTGAGCGCGGCCGACCGGCGGCCCCGCGCCGACGTGCTGCGGGTCGGCAACGCGTCCGGCTTCTACGGCGACCGGTTCTCCGCCTGGCAGGAGATGCTCGACGGCGGCGAGCTGGACGTGCTGACCGGCGACTACCTGGCCGAGTTGACCATGCTGATCCTCGGCCGGGACCGGATGCGTGACCCCGACCTGGGGTACGCCAGGACGTTCCTGCGACAGCTCGAAGGCTGCCTCGGCACCGCGATGGACCGCCGGGTCAGGCTGGTCACCAACGCCGGCGGACTCCACCCGGCCGGGTTGGCCGCCGCGATCCGCTCCCTCGCCGACCGGCTCGGGCTGCCCGTGCGGGTCGGGTACGTCGAGGGCGACGCGCTGGCCCGCCCGGACGCGCTCACCGCGAACGCGTACCTCGGGGCGTTCGGTATCGCCGCCTGCCTCGACGCCGGGGCGGACGTGGTGGTCACCGGTCGGGTCACCGACGCCGCCCTGGTGGTCGGCCCGGCTGTGGCCCACTTCGGCTGGACGCACGACGACCTGGACGCGCTGGCCGGCGCCACCGTGGCCGGGCACCTGGTCGAGTGCGGGGCGCAGGTAACCGGCGGCAACTACAGCTTCTTCACCGAGCTGCCCGACGGCGGTCACCGGCCCGGCTTTCCCGTCGCCGAGCTGCGTCGCGACGGCTCGTCGGTGCTCACCAAGCATCCCGACACCGGTGGCGCGGTCACCGTCGAGACGGTCACCGCGCAACTGCTCTACGAGATCGGTGGACCCGAGTACCTCGGACCGGACGTGGTAACCCGGCTCGACACGATCGAGCTGCGCCAGGACGGGCCGGACCGGGTACGCGTCTCCGGCGTCCGGGGCACGCCACCGCCGGAGACGCTGAAGGTGGGCGTCAACAACCTCGGCGGTTTCCGCAACTCGATGACGTTCGTGCTCTGCGGGCTGGACATCGAGGCGAAGGCGGCCCTGGTCCGGGCGCAACTGGAAGCGGCGGTCGGCACCGACGGGCTGGAGTTCCGGTTGGCCCGTACCGACCACCCGGACGCGACCGACACCGAGGTGGCGAGCGCACTGCTGCACGTACACCTGCGGGACGTCGACCGGACGCGGGCCGGGCGGGCCTTCTCGGCGGCGGCGGTGGAGTTGGCGCTGGCCTCGTACCCCGGCTGCACGCTGACCACGCTGCCCGGCGACGCCACCCCGTACGGCGTCTGCACCACCGATGCGGTGTCGCAGGACGCGGTCACCCACGTCGCCGTACTGCCCGACGGCACCCGCCGGCAGATCGCCCCACCGCCGCTGCGATGTAAGGAAGGGTCCCCTGCTATACACCAGGCGATAGCAGGGGGCCCTTCCTTTCATCCGAGTGGAGCGGTGCGGCGGGGGGCGCTCGGGGAGTTGGTCGGGGCGCGTTCGGGCGACAAGGGCGGTGACGCGAACCTCGGCGTGTGGGCGCGTACCGACGCGACCTGGGCGTGGCTGCGCGGTTGGCTGACCGTGGCCCGGCTGGCCGAACTGCTGCCGGAGACCGCCCCGCTGACCGTCCGGCGGTACGAGCTGCCGAACCTGCGCGCCGTCAACTTCGTGATCGAAGGGCTGCTCGGACCCGGTGTGGCCGGCTCGACCCGGTTCGACCCGCAGGCCAAGGCGCTCGGTGAGCTGCTCCGTGCCCGGGTGGTCGACCTACCGGCGGAGCTGCCCACCGGACCGGCCTCGCCCACCGAGTCGGCCTCGGCCACCGGACCGGCCTCGGCCACCGGGTCGGCCTCGGTCGGGGGGCCGCAGGCGTGACCATCGTGGACACGCCGGAGCGGCGTCAGTTGCGCGAGCTGACCCGGACCTTCGTGACCCGGGAGGTGCTGCCGCACCTGGCCGACTGGGAGAAGGTCGGTGAGGTGCCGCGCACGTTGCACGTCGCCGCCGCGCGGACCGGGCTGCTCGGCATCGGGTTCCCCGAGTCGGTCGGCGGCAGCGGCGGCGACCTGCTCGACTCGATCGTCGTCACCGAGGAGATCATCCGCTCCGGCGGATCGTCGGGGCTGGTCGCGGCCCTGTTCACGCACGGCATCGCGGTGCCGCACATGGTCGCGGCGGCCGGCGGCCGGCTCGGCGGCACCCTCCCGGGCGCGGCCGGTCCGCCGGCCGAGCGCCCGCCGGCCGCTGACGACCTGGTCGACCGGTACGTCCGGCCGACGCTCGCCGGTACGACGATCGGTGCGCTCGCCGTCACCGAGCCGGAGACCGGCTCCGACGTCGCCGGGATCCGCACCCACGCCCGCCGCGACGGCGAGCACTACGTGGTCAACGGCGCGAAGACGTACATCACCAGCGGTGTGCGGGCGGACTTCGTGACCACGGCGGTGCGGACCGGCCCACCGGGCAACGGCGAGTTGAGCCTGCTGGTGATCGAGAAGGGCATGCCCGGGTTCACCGTCGGGCGACGGCTGGAGAAGCTCGGCTGGCACTGCTCGGACACCGCCGAACTCTCCTTCGTCGACGTACGCGTCCCGGTGGGGAACCGGATCGGCGAGGAGGGCACCGCCTTCCTCGCGATCATGCAGCACTTCGCCGCCGAGCGGCTCTCCCTGGCCACGCAGGCGTACGCGATCGCGCAGCGCTGCGTGGAGTTGAGCGTGCGCTGGTGCCGGGACCGGTCCACGTTCGGTCGTCCGCTGGTCGGTCGACAGGTGGTCCGGCACCGGCTGGCCGAGATGCACACCCGCGCCGAGGCCGCCCGGGCGTACGTGCACGAGGTGGCCGCCCGGGTCGTCGCCGGGGAGCCGGTGGTGACCGAGGTGGCGATGGCCAAGAACGTGGCCGTGGCGGCGAGCGACTGGGTGGTCGACCAGGCCCTGCAACTGCATGGCGGCTTCGGCTACCTGCGCGACGCCGAGGTGGAGCGGCACTACCGGGACGCCCGGATCCTCGGCATCGGCGGCGGCACCACCGAGATCATGAACGAGATCGTCGCGAAGGGCATCGGCCTATGACCACGTTGGAGAGCACGGTCGACCTCACCTCGCCGATCCACCGGGCCAACCGGGAGGCGTTGCGGGACCGGATCGCCGAGCTGGACGCCGCGCTCGACCAGGCACGGGCCGGTGGCGGCGAGAAGTACGTGACCCGGCACCACGCGCGCGGCAAGCTGCTCCCCCGCGAGCGCATCGAGCTGCTGCTGGATCGGGACAGCCCGTTCCTGGAGTTGTCGCCGGTGGCCGCGTACGGCACGGACTTCCCGGTCGGGGCCAGCGTGGTGACCGGGATCGGGGTGGTCGAGGGCGTCGAGTGCCTGATCGTGGCGAACGACCCGACCGTCCGCGGCGGTGCGGTGAATCCGTGGTCGCTGGCGAAGACCCGGCGGGCCGGGGAGATCGCCCTGGCCAACCGGCTGCCGATGGTGAACCTGGTCGAGTCGGCCGGCGCGGACCTGCCCACCCAGGCGGAGATCTTCATTCCGGGCGGGCGGGTGTTCCGTGACCTGACCCGGCTCTCGGCCGAGAAGATCCCCACGGTCAGCGTGGTCTTCGGCAACGCCACCGCCGGTGGCGCGTACGTGCCCGGGATGTCGGACTTCACCATCATGATCCGGGAGCGTTCGCAGGTCTACCTGGCCGGGCCGCCGCTGGTGAAGATGGCCACCGGGGAGGACGCCGACGACGAGTCGCTGGGTGGTGCGGCGATGCACGCCACCCGTAGCGGTCTGGCCGACTTCCTCGCCGCCGACGAGCGGGACGGCATCCGGCTGGCCCGGCAGTGTGTCCGCCGGTTGAACTGGCGCAAGCAGGGGCCGGGGCCGCGTACCGCGCATCCGCGTCCGCCCCGGCACGATCCGGAGGAGTTGCTCGGCATCGTCAGCGCCGATCTCAAGGTGCCGTTCGATCCGCGCGAGGTGCTCGCCCGGCTGCTCGACGGCAGCGAGTTCGACGAGTTCAAGCCGGCGTACGGCACGGCTCTGGTCACCGGGTGGGGTGAACTGCACGGGTACCCGGTCGGCATCCTGGCGAACGCCCGGGGGGTGCTGTTCAGCGAGGAGGCGCAGAAGGCGACGCAGTTCATCCAGCTCGCCAACGCCGCCGACACCCCGCTGATCTTCCTACAGAACACCACCGGCTACATGGTCGGCACCGAGTACGAGCAGCGCGGCATCATCAAGCACGGCGCGCTCATGATCAACGCGGTGTCGAACTCGACGGTGCCGCACCTGACGGTCAACCTGGGCGCCTCGTACGGGGCCGGGAACTACGGCATGTGCGGCCGGGCGTACGAACCGAGGTTCCTGTTCACCTGGCCGAACGCGAAGTCTGCAGTGATGGGTCCGGCCCAGTTGGCCGGGGTGCTGTCCATCGTGGCCCGGCAGGCCGCCGCCGCTCGGGGGCGTGAGTTCGACGAGGACTCCGACGCCGCCATGCGGATGATGGTCGAGCAGCAGATCGAGTCCCAGTCCGGCGCGCTGTTCCTCTCCGGGCGGCTCTACGACGACGGGGTGATCGACCCTCGAGACACCCGTACCGTCCTCGGGCTCTGCCTGTCGGCAGTGCACAACGCACCGGTGCGCGGTGCCGCCGGCTTCGGCGTGTTCCGGATGTGACACCCGTGAGCGCGAGGAACGCAGCGCAGCGGAGTCCCGCAGTCGCGAACGAAAGGCCGGCCCGATGAGCGCGAGAAAGGCTCTGCTGCCATGATCACCAGGCTTCTGGTCGCCAACCGGGGCGAGATCGCCCGCCGGATCATCGCCACCTGTCGGCTGCTCGGCGTGGAGACGGTCGCGGTGCACTCCGACGCGGACGCCGACGCGCCCTTCGTCGGCGAGGCCGACCGGGCGGTACGCCTGCCGGGGAACACGCCCGCCGAGACGTACCTGCGGATCGACCTGATCCTGGCGGCGGCCCGCCGGTCCGGCGCGGACGCCGTCCACCCGGGCTACGGCTTCCTCGCCGAGAACGCCGACGTCGCGGCAGCGGTGACCGACGCCGGGCTGACCTGGATCGGCCCCTCGGCGAAGGCGATCGCGGCGATGGGTGACAAGCTCGCCGCCAAGGCGTTGCTCGCCGAGGCGGGCGTGCCGATGCTGCCCACCTGGACCGACCCGGACCAGGTCACCGACTTTCCGGTGCTGGTGAAGGCGTCCGCCGGTGGTGGCGGGCGCGGCATGCGGGTCGTCCGGGACGCCGACGGTCTCGCCGAGGCGGTGGCGAGCGCGGGCCGCGAGGCGGCGTCGGCGTTCGGCGACGGCACGGTCTTCATCGAGCGCTACGTCGAGCGGGGTCGCCACGTCGAGGTGCAGATCGTCGGCGACCGGCACGGCACCGTGCTGGCGCTCGGCGAACGGGACTGTTCGATCCAGCGGCGGCACCAGAAGATCGTCGAGGAGGCTCCGGCGGTGCTCGCCCCAGAGCTGCGGGACCGGCTGCACGCGGCGGCGGTGGCTGCGGGCCGGGCCGTCGACTACGTCGGCGCGGGCACGGTGGAGTTCCTGCTCGCCCCGGACGGCGACTTCCACTTCCTGGAGATGAACACCCGTCTCCAGGTGGAGCACCCGGTGACCGAGGCGGTCAC
The DNA here is from genome assembly GCF_044461025.1 of Micromonospora sp. NPDC049900. Lineage (NCBI taxonomy): Bacteria > Bacillati > Actinomycetota > Actinomycetes > Micromonosporales > Micromonosporaceae > Micromonospora > Micromonospora sp. NPDC049900. The sequence goes on along the minus strand of NZ_JBITKM010000001.1, from coordinate 98,432 downwards.
CGGACTGGACCTGGTCCGGCTGCAACTGCTGGTGGCCGAGGGCGAGCCGCTGCCGCTGGCGGTGACGCCGCCGGTCGAGGGCCACGCGATCGAGGTGCGGCTCTGCGCCGAGGACCCGGCCCAGGGTTTCCTGCCGGTCACCGGCACCCTGCACCGGTTCGCGATCCCCGGGGTGGTCGGCGAGTTCGCTCCGACGCGTGGGGTGCGGCTCGACTCCGGGGTGCGGAACGGCTCGGCGGTGCAGGTGCACTACGACTCGATGCTGGCCAAGTTGGTCGCCTGGGCGCCCACCCGTGCCGAGGCCGCCCGTACGCTGGCCGCCGCGCTGGCCCGCGCCGAACTGCACGGGGTGACCACCAACCGGGACCTGCTGGTGCGGGTGCTGCGCAGTCGGGAGTTCGGCGCGATGGCGGTCGACACCGGGTTCCTGGAGCGGCATCCCGAGGTCTTCGCCCCGCTGCTGCCGCCCGGCGAGGTGCCGCTGGTCGCGCTCGCCGCCGCGCTGGCCTCGGCGGCGGCGCGTCGCGCCGCCGCACCGGTGCTGGCCGGACTGCCCTCGGGATGGCGCAACGTACCCGCCTTTCCGCAGGTCGCCCGGTTCACCGGCCCGGACGGGGAGGTCGAGGTGCGGTACCGGCTGGACCGGGACGGCTCGCTCGCCGAGTGGTCCACGTCGTCGGAGACCGGGTCACCGGAGAGCAGTGCGCCGGAGGTCACGCTGGTCGGGGCAGGCCCGGACCGGGTGGTGTTCGACGTCGACGGGGTGCGCCGGGCGTACCGGGTGCACCTGACCGGCGCGGTGGTCTTCGTGGACGGCCCGGACGGTGCGGCGGGCCTGACCGAGCTGCCGCGCTTCCCGGCACCCGGCGCGGAGCTGGCCGCCGGGTCGCTGCTCGCTCCGCTGCCCGGGGCGGTGGCCCGGGTGCACGTCGAGGTCGGACGGCGGGTCGCCGCCGGTGACCTGCTGCTGACCCTGGAAGCGATGAAGCTGGAACACCCCGTGCTCGCCCCGACCGACGGCGTGGTCACCGAGCTTCCGGTCACGGCGGGCGGTCAGGTCGAGACGGGTGCGGTGCTGGCCGTGGTCACCCCCATCGAGGAGGCATCGTCATGAACTTCGACCTCAGCCCGGAGCAGGAGCAGCTCCGCGACGCCGTCCGGTCGCTCGGTCGGCGGTACGGGCACCGCTACTTCGTGGCGAAGGCAAAGGCCGGCGAGCACACCGACGAGCTGTGGCACGAGGCCGGACAGCTCGGCTACCTCGGCGTCAACATCCCCACCGAGTACGGCGGCGGGGGCGGCGGCATCACCGACCTGGCCATCGTCTGCGAGGAGTTGGCCGCCACCGGCTGCCCGTTGCTGCTGCTGGTGGTCTCCCCCGCCATCGCGGCCACGGTCATCGCCCGGCACGGCACCGAGGACCAGCGCAAACACCACCTACCCGGCCTGGCCGACGGCTCCCGGAAGATCGTGTTCGCGATCACCGAGCCGGAGGCCGGATCGAACTTCCACCGCCTCGGCACCGTCGCCCGCCGCGACGGCGACGACTGGGTCCTCTCCGGCCGCAAGTGCTACATCTCGGGCGTCGACGAGGCCGGGCACGTCCTCGTGGTGGCCCGGGCCGGGGACGACACCGCCACCGACGGTGCCGGGCAACGGTTGAAGCCGGCCCTGTTCATCGTGCCGACCGACGCCCCCGGCGTGACCTGGTCCAAGCTGGACATGGAGATCCTCTCCCCGGAGAACCAGTTCCTGCTCTATCTGGACGAGGTCCGGCTGCCCGCCGACGCGTTGGTCGGCGGGTCGCTCGACGCCGGACTGCCGGCGTTGTTCTCCGGGCTCAACCCGGAACGCATCACCGTCGCCGCGATGGGCGCCGGCACCGGCCGGTACGCCATCGAGCGCGCCTCGGAGTACACCGCCACCCGCACGGTCTGGGGTGGTCGCACCATCGGTACGCACCAGGGCGTGTCCCATCCCCTGGCACACGCGGCGGTCCAGGTGGAGCTGGCCCGGTTGATGATCCAGAAGGCGGCGGCGCTCTACGACGCGGGCCGAGACCTGGAGGCCGGCATCTCCGCCAACATGGCCAAGTACGCCTCCGGCGAGGCCGCCGCGCTCGCGGTCGACACCGCCGTGCAGGCGCTCGGCGGTGCCGGCATGACCACCGAGTACGGGGTGGCCACGCTGCTCGGGGCGGTACGGGCCGGTCGCATCGCCCCGGTCAGCCGCGAGATGATCCTCAACTTCGTCGCGCAGCACGTGCTCGGCCAGGACAAGTCGTACTGAGTCGGGCGCTCACCGACAGGCCGCGTCCACCCGGTGCACCGGGCGTACCCGTCGGCCCAGCCCTTCCAGCAGCGAGTCCTCGACGTGGAAGTCGTGGATCCACAGCCGGTAGCGGGGCAGTTCCTCCTCGGCGGGGCAGAGCACCTGTTCGCGTACGAAGTCGACGGGCACGTACCGGACGCCGCCCCGCTCCTGGAGGATCACCATGTGCACATCGTCGGTGGTCACCACGTGCCCCCGGATCTCCTCGGTGACCTCGGGGGTGGCTCCGACGGTGGTCACGGTGAGCGGCAGCACCGGTGTGCTGATCACGGGCAACGCCGCCCAGACCAGCACCACCAGCACGGCGGCCTGACTCAGTGGGGCGAAGGCCCGCAGCACCACCCGGGGCAGCGGCCCGGCGACGAAGAGCGCCAGCAACGGCGGCACCACCAGCAGCACGATCGGCAGCGGTTCGGCCTGCCGCCACGCGTCGCGCAAGGTGGGGACGAGCAACCACAGATAGCCCGCGTACGCCGCCGTGATCGTCAGCGCGCGGACCGCCGGACGCTCGTGCAGGCGGACCGGCGCGAGCCCGAACGCCGCCGCCAGGGTCGGCAGCAGCAGCGGCAGGTACAGCAGCGGCCAGGTGACCAGGGCCATCAGGAAGCTCGCCGCGATGAACCAGCTCGGTGTGACGTCCATCCAGCGGGCGAAGAGCGAGCGGCGGGCGGTGGCCTCCCGGCTGGCCGCGAGCACCCCGCCGAGCGCGAACACCGCCACCAGCGCGGTGCAGAGCAGGCGGGCCGCCGTGGTGAGGAAGCCGGCCAGCATGTTGACCGGCCCCACGTTGGCCACCAGCAGCAGCGTCGTCTGCAACTCGCCGCCGGCCTCGACGCCGAGCCGGAGCACCGAGAAGACCGCCGGTACGCCGACCACCGCCGTCCAGAACGACTGGCTGGCCCGGGCCCGGCGCTCGCTCCGGTCCACGCCGACCTCCGCGCGCCCACTCGACTTGGCGAGACCGTCCGGCATGGCGCGGTCGTCCACCGGCGGATCCGCCGGGACGGAGGGCGTCACCTGGTACGGCACCGGCCGGTCGGCGTCCGGGGCGTTGCCGGTGGTCGCCGCCGGCGTGCTCATCGCCCCGGCACCTTGTCGTCGAAGTCGACCAGTCGGGGTACGTCGAGCGGTTGTGGTTGCCGCTTCTCCGTCCGCAGCCACGGGCCCAGCGTCCGGTTGTACGCGACCTGCCACGGGCTGATCTCCCCGTTGCGTCCCTGCCGGTAGCTCTTGTCGAGGAAGTACGCCACCAGGTCGCGCAACGCGGGGTCGCCGATGGGCACGCCGATGCCGAGCAGTTCGCTGGTGCCGAAGGGCATGTCCACGATCTCGAACTCGGTCGGATACCGGGCGACGAAACCGGCGAGGATCGTCTCGTCCGAGCTGACCGCGTCGTACCGGCCGTCCAGGATGCCCTCGACGCAGTCGCCGACGTCCTTCACCACCACCGCGCGCACCTGGTGCTGTTCCAGCTCCGCCTCGGTGGTGGAGCCACCGCTGGTGCAGATCTGGAACTCCGGGTTCCGCAGGTCCTCGATGGTCCGGATGGTGTCCCGGTGTCGGCTCGGGACCAGCACCTCCTGCGTGGTCACCAGGTACGGCCCGGCGAAGCTGACCTCCTTCTTGCGCTCCTCGGTGATGGAGAAGCTGGACACCACCAGGTCGACCATGCCGCCCTGGAGGGCGGGGATCCGGTCCTCGGTGGAGACCGACACGAACTCGATCCGCTGGTCGCCCTCGAAGCCGAGCGAGGCGGCGACGTAGCGGGCGATCTCGACGTCGAAGCCGACGTGCCCGCCGTCGCGGACGTCGCCCATCAGCGGCTCGTTGGTCGCCACTCCGATCCGCAGCACGTTCTGCTCCCAGATGTGGGACTCGCGGAGCTTCTCCTGCACCGAGGGCAGTTCCGGCTCCTGCTGGCTGTCACAACCGGCCGCCGCACCCAGAAACAGCGTCAGGGCGACCGCGAGGGTGGTGGCGACCGAGCGGAACCGGGTGGTGGAGAACCGTCCGACCATGGATCACCTCACTACCTTCCGAAGTTGTCATGCCACCGAAAGTAGCGAGTGTCTGCCAGTCGACGCCGCCGCGAAACGCACCGGGGTGCGGCGGGCATCCGACTGCCCGCCGCACCCCGGAAGGTGTGTCGCGACCTCAGCGCGCCGTCGGCGCGCCGAGGGCCGGCATCGGCACGACCACCGGCGGGAGTTGCTTCGGCTCACCGCGGCGCGGCGCGCCCCTGGCCGCCAGGTCCTCCTTGGAGATGTCGACCCGGACGGAGGCCGCCGACTCCGGCAGCTCCTCGAACGGCTGGATGTCACCGTGGCAGACGGTGCCCTTCTTCGGCAGCGTGAGCCGCAGCAGGTACGCGTCGATGGCGCCGGTCGCGCAGGCCGACGAGCCGTACGCGGTGTGGCCCCAGTTGTCGCTGGACAGCAGGCGGCTGTTCGGCAGCAGCCTCGCGGAGGCGACGGCACCGTTGTAGTTGGTGGCCGGGTCCCAGTAGTTGCCGACGACCAGGACCGGGTTGGCGGTCCGCCGGTCGAACGGACCGGTGAAGCGGTCCTCGTCGCGCACCGTCCAGGTGTCCCGGGCACAGGGGGCGGTGATCCAGGTCCAGTACCGACCGAAGTACGGGTCGCGCTTGTCGGCCTTGGCGGCCCGAGCCGCCCAGGAGGCGGCGTCCTTCGGGTGGTTGGCGTCGGTGCAGTCCACCCCGAGGAAGGTCTCCAGACCGTTCTCGTACGGGAAGTCGTAGGCGCGGGCCGACTCCCGAGCCTTCTCGGCCCGTCGCAGCAGCGAGGTACGTGCCTGCGTACGTGACGCGTTCGTCGCCGACGGGTCGGTCAGGACCAGCAATTCCTGGGTGAGGTAGGCGACGTCCATGTACCCGTACGGGCCGTAGAGGGAGCTCGCGATGAAGGCGACGAAGTCGGCGTAGGTGAAGGTGTACTCGCCCAGGTCCGGATCCTCCAGCACCAACGGCTTGGCCTTGAGTCGCTTCGCCACCAGCTCGAACAGGGCGGCCGGGTCACCGGAGGCCAGCGGGCAGGCGTCCACACCGGCGGTCTTGCAGCGCGTGAGGATCTCGCGGAGCGCCAGGTGCGCGCCCTGCGCACTGCGCATCCGGTCCTCCTGGCCCAGGTTCCCGGAGGCACCGGCGCCGAACCACGCCGTCGGGTCGAGCACACCGTCGATCGCGACGGCCCGCACCCGGTCCGGGAACATGTTCGCGTAGTACTGCCCCAGCACACTGCCGTAGCTGAAGCCGACGTAGGACAGCTTCCGGTCGCCGACCGCCCGCCGCAGCACGTCCATGTCGCGGGCGACCTCGGCGGTCGACATCGCGCCGCTGAGCGGCTTGCCGGTGGTCGAGCAGCCCTTGCCGATCCTGATCGCGGCGGCGACGTACGCCTTCTCCTCGGCCTTCGTGTACGGGAAGGCGACGTTCGCCCCCTCGTACGCCCGGGCCTGGTCCTTGACCGACCGGAAGCACCGGAGCTGCTCGCTGGCGCCCACTCCACGCGGGTCGACGCCGACGATGTCGAACCGGTCGAGCACGTCGTCACCGAAGACGTACGGCGCGGCGAGGGCGAAGCTGGTGCTCGAACCGCCCGGGCCGCCGGGGTTCACGAAGAGGCTGCCGATCTTGCGCTTCTGGTCCCGCGCCTTGACCCGCAGGACCGCGATCTCGGTCGTGTCACCCTTCGGCTGGTCGTAGTCCAACGGCAGGTCGACAGTGGCGCACTCGGCGTAGTCGTAGCACTCGTACCAGTCCAGCCTGGGCGTGGGCACGCGGTCGACCCGCAGCCGCTCCAGCAGGCTGGTGCGGTGGGCGACGGTGACGATGCCCGCACCGATCGTGGCGGGTGCGGCACTGGCGGGTACGACCGCCGCTCCGGCGAGCAGCGCGCCGACGAGCCCTGCGGCGGCGAGGTTCCGGATTGGTCGTGGCATGTGGACGCCTTCCGGTGGGATACGGGACAGGTCGAGTCGGACTCGACCTCCGCCACTCTAGAGACGTCGAACGATGGATGCGGTCCAATGAACAGCAACATGTCCGACAATGCAGGCGCCGATGTCACGATTCCCGAATCCCGTAAGCTGGAGTTATCAGGTGTTACGCAGGCGCTCGACCATCTGCTGTTGACAGATCGGCAATCTCCGACATTCTGGACGCGTGAGACGCATCCCCGGACCTGACGCGCGCACCGTGGCGGTGGTCGCCGCACTCGGATCGCTGTGGCTGTTGGTGACACTGATCGTCGGGCCCCGGCAGGATCTGCTGGGAGTCGCGATGGCCCTGGGCTGCGTGCTGCTCGCCATCGTCAGCGGAGTGGCGGTCACCGCCGCCCGGCAGGCCCGCCCGGTCGACACCCCGCCTCCGGCCCCGCCGGTCCACCCGATGGCCCACGCACCCGGCATCGACGCGGACACCCTGGAGACGTTGGGCGACCGGGAGGCAGTCCGGGCGATGCGGGACCGCTACCGCCGCGACGCGAGCCACTGACCTCGCTCAGCCGCCGGTGATCGTGGGCGACGCCAGCCCGTCCAGACCCCGCCCGGCCAGGCAGCGGTAGGTGGCGTCGGTCTGCGCGTCGGCTGGCGGCAGCACCTCCAGGTTCCACCCGGTGGGCTTGTCCATGCCGCTGACCAGCCGGAACGTCTCCGTGTTGCAGACCTTGCGAACGCCCGGGTCCGTCACGATCTCGTCGTGGTCGGCGTCGAACAGCGCGCGGGGCAACTCCCCCTCGGCGTAGCTCTCCCAGGTGTGCCGGGTGTCGCACGACACCTGGTCGGCCTCGGCCCGCTGGGCGCGTACCTGCACCGGGCCGAAGCACTCCAACTCCTCCGCGCACCGGGCGCCCTCCGGCAGCACCTCGGGCAGGGTGGCGCAGCCCGGACGGTGCACCCCGGTCGTGATGGGCCGGTTCGGCACGGTGGGCTGGCCGGGCGGGAATCCACCGGCCGCCCAGGCGCCGACCCCCGCCGAGGCGGCCAGCGCGACCACGCCGGTGGCGCCCAGGAACCAGCGCCGTCCCCGGCTGCGCTCGGTGGAGGTGCCGGTGGCCCCGGCGTCGGGTGCCGTACCCGTGCTCCGCGGACCGCCCTGGAATCCGCCGCCGAGCAGGCCGATCGGCGGGCTCGGCGGGCCGGAACCCTCCAGTTGCAGGCCGACCAGCATGTCGTGCAACTGAACGACGGAGGGGCGGTCCGCCGGGTCGTTGGCCATCCCGGCGCGGAGCACGTCGACCAGCTCCTCCGGGATGCCGGGGATGCCGGGAATCGGCTGGTGGAACATCTCCAGCACGGTGACCAGGCTCGGGTTGCGTTCGGTCTGCCAGCGGGGCGGACGGCCGTGCATCACCGCGTAGAGGGTGGCGCAGAGCGCGTAGACGTCCACCGCGGGTGAGGGCGGGCTGTGGCTGAACATCTCCGGCGGGGCGTACGCCGGGGTGAGCACCTCCAGGGCGACCGTGGCGTCGCGCATCTCGGCGACCACGGCCAGCCCGAAGTCGGCCAGGACGGCCGAGTTGAAGTGCGAGTAGAGGATGTTGGCCGGCTTGACGTCGCGGTGCAGCACCCCAGCCGCGTGCGAGTGGGCGAGCGCGTCCGCGATCTTGATGCCGAGGTCCCGCGCCTCGGCGGCGCCCAGCGGCGAGGTACGCATCCGTTCGGCGTACGACCCGTCGCAGAGTTCCATGATCAGGTAGGGGTGCTGGTCGATGGTGACCCCGACGTCGAAGAGATCCACCACGTGCGGGTGCGACGACATCCGACCGGCTGCCCGCGCCTCGCGCAGGAAGCGGGCCTGGTCCCGGTCACTGGCCAGGGTGCGGTTCTCGACCTTGACCGCGACCTCGCGGTCCACCGAGATCTGGGTGGCCCGGTAGACGGTCGCGTAGCCTCCCCGGGCAAAGACCTGCAAATCAGTCAGACCAGGCACGATGGGCGTCGGCAGGGCGCCGGGCGGGGTGTCGGTCACGGTTTCGAAAATACCCAACTGGACCGGCGGCTCAGTGAACCGCATCGGCGGGCGACCGCTCCGGCGAGGTTTCCGCACTGCGCCGGGAGTCCCACCAGAGGCCGGCGGCAGTGGCCAGCGCACCCACGGCCTCCCACGCCGCCACGCCGAAGAACCGGCCGGGCGCCACGTCGGCCAGCACCGCGAGTGTGAACACGGTGAACGTGACCAACCGGAACACCACCGTGAAGCGGTAGAACGCCCGCCACTCGGTGGCGGTGGCGAGCAGGTAGTAGACCCCCATGTTGAACGAGGCCATCGACGAGGCGGTCACGAACACGCCGGTGTAGTCGCCGGGCGCCCGGGTCGCCGGGATCTCGAAGCCGAGCATCCCGAGCAGGGCCTCCGGCCAGAGCAGCCCGACCGCCCCCATCACCAGCGCCAACACGCCGAACACCGCGATCGTCCAGCCGGCGACCGAGCGCGGCAGCCTCATCTGAGCCCTCCCCCTTGACGGCACGACCGCCCATGTTGACCGCCGCGTGCACCGTGCACGCTAGCGGTCGGCCCCGACAGACGACATCACCGGAACCGACAGAACCGGCCGGACCACACCATGTCGACAAGCCGGCGGCGTGGCTCAGCGCGCGTCGCGCAACCGGGTGTACAGCGCCTCGGAATCGGCGCGCTCGCTGCGCTGCTCGGTGGCGAACGACAGGCGTACCGCCTCCTCGGCACTGGTCAACGCCTCCGCCGACCGGCCGCAGGCGGCCAGCGCCTCGGCGCGTACCCGGGCCGCGACCACCTGGCTGCGGACGTCCTCGGCCGGCGTGGCCGCCGCCCGGCGGGCCCAGACCAGCGCCTGCTCGCACTGTCCGTGCGCGAGCAGTGCCGAGGCGTAACGCGCCATCGACTGTCGACGGGAGAACAGCAGCGACGGCGAGGTGGCGGCGGCGGTGGCCACCGGGGCGAGCAGTCCGACCGCAGTGCCGGAGTCACCGGCCGCCAACCGGGCCGTCGCCAGCAGCACCCGGGGCCCCACCTGCGCGGGCGCCTGCGGGTTGTGCGGCTCCACACTGGTCAGCACCGATCGCGCGTACTGCTCGGCGCCGGCCACGTCGCCCATGTCCAGCGCCACGAAGCCGCGCAGCGTGCCGGCCATGCCGGTGAGCAGCGGATGAGCCGTCCGGCCGGCGTACTCCAGCGCGTCGGTGAGCAGGTCGGCAGCGTGTTCGGGCTCGCCGAGGCCACGCGCCACCACACCCCGGACGACGAGCGCGAAACCCTGCCCCCACTCGTCGGAGGCGGCGGCGAACTCGCGGTACGCCCGCCGGGCCTCCCGGTCCGCGTCGAGCAGTTCGCCCAACTCCGCGTTGGCGTACGCGTCGACCGCCCGCAGGGTGCCCACCGCCCACGCCTCGCCGACCCGTTCCCCGAAGGGCAGGAAGATCCGGGCCAGCCGACGCGCCTCGCTCAGCCGACCGGCGAGCAGTCGGGCGAAGGCGGTGGTGCCGCGCAACCACGCCCGCCCGTACGGATCCTTGAGTTCGGCGAAGAGTCGGGCGGCCCGACCGAGCACCGCGTCCGTACCCGCGAAGTCGCCCCGGGTGGTGGTCACCCAGGCCAGGTTCTGCAACGACCACGCCTGCCCCCGGCGGTCCTGCACCGCCAGGCTGACCTGGTACGCGGCGGCCAACCGGCTACTCGCCTCGCCGAGCCGTCCGGCGAGGAAGTCGGCCATGCCCAGTCGACGCATGGCCGACGCCCGCAGGCTCGGCAGGTCCGCGTCGGTGGCCACCTGCAACGCCTCGCGCCAGCAGGTCTCGGCCCGCCGCAGGTCACCCATGGCCTGCTGGGCCTGCCCGGCGAGCAGCAACGCGCTGACCCGGGTGGTCGCCTGGTCCCCGGCGTTGGCGGCGATCTTCTCGGCCGAGGCCAGCGCGTCGGCCACCCGACCGACCTGGAGCAGTGCCCGCGCGTGCACCACCCGGTCGGAGGCCGGTACGCCGTCCACGCGGGCCAGTTCGGCGGCGCGTTCGGCGTACTCGACGGCGAGAGCCGGCTCGCCCTCGTGCAGAGCGCGGCGGGTGGCCCGGCCGAGCGCGGCGACCCCGAGCGGGGCGACCGCCCGGGCCGGAGCATCCGGGCGCAACGTGACCGCGTCGGCCAACGCGGTGGCCCGCTCGACGTGCTGCGCCACGAAGTCGTCCCGGGCCGCCTCGGTGAAGCCGCTCGGACCGGCCGTGGCGCCGGTCGCGACCAGGTCGGGGCCGCCCAGGCCACTGCTGACACTGGCCGCCGGGCTCGCCCACCGGGCCAGCGCCGCGTGCCGCTCGGCCAGCTCCGCCTTGCTGATCCCGGCGTACGCGGCCTCCCGCATCAACGGGGTGGCGAAGGCGTACCCGGTGCGGGTGCGGTGCAGCATCCGGCGTTGCAGCAGCTCCTCCACGGCCCGGTCCAGGTCGAGCGCGACCACCGCGCCCGGTCGGCCGTCGCGTCCGGCCCGCTGCTCGCGCAGCGCCTGCAACGCCCCCTCGGGCACCGTGTCCCCGACCACCGCCGCGTCCCGCAGCACCGAACGGGCCTCGGCGGGCAACGCGTCGATCCGGGCCGCGAGCACCGCCGCGAGGTCCCGGGAGAGCAGTCGGCTGCCGAGCGAGCCGGGTGCCAGCCGCCAGTCGTTGCGCGCACCGGCGGTCAGCGCGCCGCGCTCCATCAGCAGGGTGACCAGCTCGGCCAGATAGAACGGGTTGCCCTGGGCGGTGGCGAGCAGCCGGTCGGCGTCGGCCTGCGTCAGCCGCCCGCCACCGAGGTAGCTGGTGAGCAGCCGGGACGCGTCGGCGCCGCGCAGCGGCGGCAACGGCTGCACCTCGGCGTCCGCGACCCGGGCCAGCGTGCCGGCGGTACGCACCAGCTCCGGCCGCCCGAGCAGCAGCACGAGGATCGGCCCGTTGAGCCGGGACAGGGTGACCTCCAGCGCGCCGATGGTCTCCGCGGTGGCGTCGTGCAGGTCGTCCACCACCACCATCAGCGGTGCCTCCTCGGCGAGCGCGCTGAGCAGGTCGGCCACCGCGTTGGGCACCGCCTCGGCGTCGGGCGGCGGTTGGGTGCCGGTCCACTCGCTCTGGTCGGTGTGGCCGGCGGCGGGTAGTTCGGCGTATCCGAGCAGGGCCAGCAACTGGTCCACGGCGACCGGGGCGGGCGCGGTGCGGGAGCGGCTGAGGCGCTGCCCGAGTCGACGCAGCCGCTCCTCCACGGCGGCCCGGGTGACCGCGGTGGCCGTGTCGTTGGGCAGGCCGGTGGCGGCGCGTACCAGGTCGGCCAGGGGGGCGAGCCGACGGCGTTCGCCGAAGGCGGCGCAGCGTACCGAGAGGACCCGGGCGCCGGTGTGCGCGGCGTACCGTCCGGCGCCCACGTCGTAGCCGGCGGCCAGGCGCTCCACCTCGGCGGCGAACCGGGACTTGCCGATCCCGGCCTCGGCGGTCATCAGCAGCACCCGGGGCTCACCCCGGTCGATCACCTCGGCCAGTCGACCGGCGACCCGGCCGACCTCGGTCTCCCGGCCCACGAAGGGTGCCTCGTCGCCGAGGCCGGAGCGGGTGCCCGGCGCGTCCAGCAGACCGAGCAGCTCGTACGCCTCGACCGGCTCGCGCTTGCCCTTGAGCCGCAACGGTCGCAGCGCCCGCCAACTGGCGACGTGCCGGGTGGCCGCCGCGGTCCGCGCCCCGGCGTAGACCGCGCCGACGGCGGCGGCGTCGGCCAGCCGCGCGGCGGTGTTCACCGTGTCGCCGATGACGGTGTACTCGATGGCGGCCTGGATGCCGGCGATCACGTCACCGGTGTTCAGCCCGACCCGCAGCCCCAGCGGCGCACCGCCGCCGCGCTCGTCGTCGAGCACCCGACGGACCGCGCGCTGCATGGACAGGGCGGCCCGGACGGCGCGTTCGGCGTCGTCCTCGTGCGCGACCGGAGCACCGAAGACCGCCATGATCCCGTCACCGGTGAGTTTGTCGACGTGCCCGCCGAAGGTCTTCACCGCACCCGCGAGGGCGGCCAGCACCCGGTCGGTGACCGCGCCGACGCGTTCCGGGTCGAGGTCCTCGGACCAGGAGGTGAAGTCGGACAGGTCGCCGAAGAGCACGGTGACCACCCGACGCTCGGCGGCGGGCAGGGTGGCGGCGGCCGGCAGCGCGGCACCGCAGTTGTGGCAGAACCGGGCGCCGGGCACCGCGACGGTTCCGCACACCGGACAGGTCACGGTCGGTCCAACCTCGCGGCGTCACCCTCGGATTCCCGGTCCAGGTACTCCAGTTGGGCGCGCACGGACCACTCCGCCGCCCACCACAGCGACCGGTCCACGTCGGCGTAGACGACGGCGACCACCTCGGCCGGGGTCCGCGCTCCGCCGTCGCGCGCCGCCCGGACCTGGTCCAGGCGGGCCCGCCGGTGGGCGAGGTAGAAGTCGGCGGCGGCACCGCAGTCGGCCAGCGCCGGACCGTGGCCCGGCAACGCCGGGATCCCCCGGTACGTCGAGAGCAGTTCCAGGCTGGCCAGGTAGTCACCGAGGTGGCCGTCCGGGTGGGCGACCACGGTGGTGCCCCGGCCCAGGATGGTGTCGCCGGTGAGCACCACCTGCCGGTCGCCGTGCTCGGCCAGGAAGCAGACCGAGTCGGCGGTGTGCCCGGGAGTGGGTACGAGTCGGATCGTCAGCCCGTGCCCGGCCACCTCACCGGCGGCGTCGAGCGGCGGTCCGCCGATGCTGTGCGCCGGGTCGGCGGCGCGTACCGGTGCCCCGCCGAGCAGGTCACGCAGGCGCGGCGAGCCCTCGGTGTGGTCCGGGTGCCCGTGGGTGATCAGCACCAGGCCGACCGGCCCCCACTGGGCGATCGCGGCCAGGTGTGCCTCGTCGGCCGGTCCCGGGTCGACCACCACGCCGTACTCCGCGCCCGGGGCGCGCAGCAGCCAGGTGTTGGTGCCGTCCAGCGTCATCGGCCCCGGATTGGGTGCCCGCAGCAGCGTCACCCACCCCGGCAACTCGCTGGCGAGGGCGGTCACCGCCCCCGTCACATGCCCTCCCATGGCTGCGATCGTACGACCCCGGGGGCGCACCTCCGCGATCTTGCGGTTCCGCTCCCCGATTCGCCCTCGTTAGGGGCCTTCGTCCGGGCGGAACCGCAAGATCACGGTGACGTCGGGTCAGGCGACCTCGACGATGACCTCGACCTCGACCGGCGCGTCGAGCGGCAACTCGGCCACGCCGACGGCCGACCGGGCGTGCCGACCGGCCTCGCCGAACACCGCGCCGAACAGATCTGACGCGCCGTTGATGACGCCGGGCTGACCGGTGAAGCCGGGGGCGCTCGCCACGAAACCGGTCAACTTGACGATCTTGACGACGTTCTCCAGGCCGACCAGCGAGTCGATCGCGGCGAGCGCGTTGAGGGCGCACCGCTCGGCGAGCTGTCTGGCCTGGTCGGCGGAGACACCGGCGCCGACCTTGCCGGTGGCCAGCAGCTTGCCCTCGGCCATCGGGAGCTGCCCGGAGACGTACACGTGCTGGCCGGACTGCACCGCCGGCACGTAGCTCGCCACCGGCGGCACCACCTCCGGCAGTTCCAGCCCGAGTTCGGCCAACTTCCCGTGCGGTCCGTTGCTCACCGCGTCACGCCTTCGGGCGCTTGAGATAGGCGACAAGCTGCTCCGGGTTCGGCCCGGGTACGACGGAGACCAGTTCCCAGCCGTCCTCACCCCAGTTGTCGAGGATCTGCTTGGTCGCGTGGACCAGCAGCGGGACCGTGGCGTATTCCCACTTCTGCATCGGTGGAGAGCTCCCTCGGTGGCATGGACACTTCGGGGCACAGCCTACGGTCCGCCGGCCGGTCAGGACGCGGGACGCTGCTCGGAGGTCGGCCACTGCTCCGCGGCGGGACGCTGCTCGGGGGCGATCGACAGCTCGCCACAGAGGCCCTTGTGATCGTACGGCTGCGGGCATCGGCTGCGGTCGGGCAGCAGCAGGTCGCAGAAGACCTGGTGCCGGTTGTTCTGGTCGTCGGCGGTCGACACCTCGGTCTCTCCCGCGTCCAGCTCGGGCAGGAAGTTCAGCGACGTCGCCACCCGGGCGGCCAGCGCGGTCGCGGCGGCCAGGTCGGCCACCCGGACGGGCAGGTGGATGACGTAGCCGGGGACCTCGTCGTCGCGCCCGCCGGCCGGCTCGACCATCCCGACCGGGTCGACGGTGCGCCGGTACGACCGCTCGTTGACCGGCAGCCGGCCGGAGGAGTCGCCGCCGGCCGTCCGGCTGCCCCGGCGCCCCCCGGCGGAGAACTGGACTCGGGGGGTGTTGTCGATCTCGCGCATGCACTGCCTCCGGGCGTCGTACCTGGTCACGGCGCCGCCGGCCGGTCCGGCGCCGCTGCGGCCAGCCCTTTCAGGGCGTGCCGGAGCGACGGTAGGACCGCTGCGGCGGTCCCATCAACAGGACGCGCGCGCCCAGTGGCCTTTCGTCACATTTGCGACACCTCATCAGCAGGAAGCTGATCGCGCGGCCCGCACGGGTGACACCGGGACCCCCGCACCCGACCGATGGACCGTTACCCTTCCCGTCTGGACGGGCGCCCGGCCCGGCCGCCCCATCCCACGCCCGTCGCCGTCGCGCGGCGGTGCGCCGCACCCGGGGGTACGCGATGACCCAGCCACCCACCGGCGGCCCGACCGGCCCCACCGACCCGCTGCCGGCCGGCTCGCCGGTCGCCCCCTCCTCGCCGGCCGGTCCGGGACCGGCTGCGGCGTCGTCCGGCGGCTATCCGCCGTACCCGCCGCCGGCCGCGCCGTCCCGCAGACGCGGCGGCGCGCTGGTGGCCTCGATCGCGCTGGCCGTGGTGCTGCTGCTCTGCGCGGGCGGCGGTGTGGCGGCGTTCCTGACCGTGCGCAACGCCGAGTCCGGCGAGGGCGCCCAGGATCCGTCGGTCGCGGTCGACGACTTCCTCACCGCGGTCTACCAGGAACGCGATGCCGCCAAGGCGACCCGGCTGGTCTGCACCGGCGCCCGCGACCAGGACAAGATCCGGGCGAAGGTCGCTGAGGTCGAGCAGTACGTGTCGGCGCACCAGAGCCCCCGGTTCCGCTGGGACACCCCGAAGGTCGACAACGAGACCGGGGACCGGGCCACCGTCACCACCACCGTGACGGTGACCACGGCCGACGAGAAGATCGCCGACCAGGACCTGCGCTTCACGGTGATCCGGAAGAGCGGCTGGTGGGTCTGCGAGGTCGCCTGAGCCGGCCCGCTGGATAGGCTCGGCCGGTGGCAGCAGCGCAGCGCCCGGCCGACCGGGCCGGTACGGAGTGGCCCGCCCGCCTGCACGTGGTGACCGGCAAGGGCGGCACGGGCAAGACCAGCGTGGCCGCCGCCCTGGCCCTGGCCCTGGCCGCCGGTGGGCGGCGCACGCTGCTGGTCGAGGTGGAGGGGCGGCAGGGCATCGCCCAGCTCTTCGGCACCGACCCGCTGCCGTACGCCGAGCGACACCTGGCGGACGCGGCGGACGGCGGTGAGGTGTGGGCGCTCGCGGTGGACGCCGAGGAAGCGCTGCTGGAGTACCTGGACATGTTCTACAAGCTGGGCGCCGCCGGCCGGGCACTACGCAAGCTCGGCGCGATCGACTTCGCCACCACCATCGCCCCCGGCCTCCGCGACGTGCTGCTCACCGGCAAGGTCAAGGAGGCCACGACCCGCCGGGTCGAGCAACGGCGGGTGTACGACGCGGTGGTGCTGGACGCCCCGCCGACCGGCCGGATCGGCCGCTTCCTGAACGTGACCGCGGAGACCGCCCGACTGGCCAAGGTCGGCCCGATCAAGACCCAGAGCGAGAGCGTCTCGGTGCTGCTGCGGTCGCCGATGACCGCCGTGCACGTGGTGACGCTGTTGGAGGAGATGCCGGTCCAGGAGACCGTCGACGCCATCGCCGAGCTGGCCTCGCTCGGGTTCGGGGTGGGTCGGGTGATCGTCAACGGGACCCGGTCGCCGCTGCCGGCGGGACGGATCGTCACCGAGGCGGAGCTTGCGCGGGGGCTGCGCGCCGCCGGTCTGCCCGCCGACCGGCGAACCCTGGACGGGCTGCGCGACGAGGCACGCGACCAGGCCGTCCGCCGCGAGCTGGAGGACTCGCTCCGCGCCGATCTGGCGGAACTCGACGTGCCCCTGGTGGAGCTGCCGCTGCTGCCCGACGGGGTGGACCGCGCCGGCCTGGACGTGCTCGCCGCCGCTCTGGTGCGGGGCGATTGACTCACACCTGACCTCGGCCCGCCGCGCGGACCGGGTCGGGCCGATACGCTCGAATGGTGCCTTCCGACAACGCCGCGCCGCTGCTGGACGTCGACCGGATCCTGGCCGATCCCGGCGTACGGATCGTGGTCTGCTGCGGTGCGGGCGGGGTGGGTAAGACGACCACGGCCGCCGCGCTCGCGCTCCGCGCGGCCGAGCGACACGGTCGCCGGACGGTGGTGCTCACCATCGACCCGGCCCGGCGGCTGGCCCAGTCGCTCGGCCTGACCGAGCTGGACAACACACCCCGGCAGGTCAAGGGCATCGACGTCGAGGCCAGCGGCGGCGAGTTGCACGCCATGATGCTCGACATGAAGCGCACCTTCGACGACGTGGTGCTCGCGCACACCGACCCGTCGAAGGCGGCGGAGATCTTCGCCAACCCCTTCTACCAGGCGATGAGTTCCACCTTCGCCGGTACGCAGGAGTACATGGCGATGGAGAAGCTGGGCCAGTTGCACGCGCGCGGCGACTGGGACCTGATCGTGGTGGACACGCCGCCGTCACGGTCGGCGCTGGACTTCCTGGACGCGCCGGCCCGGCTGTCCCGGTTCCTCGACGGGCGGATGCTGCGCCTGCTGCTGGCCCCGGCACGGACCGGCGGACGCAGCATGTTCAGCCTGGTCACCGCCTCGTTCGGGATGTTCTCCCGGGTGGTCCAGAAGATCCTCGGCGCGCAGTTGCTGACTGATCTGTCCGGCTTCGTGGCCGCGCTCGACTCGATGTTCGGCGGGTTCCGGCAGCGGGCCGAACAGACGTACCGCATCCTCCAGGCCAGCGAGACGGCGTTCCTGCTGGTCGCGACGCCGGAGCCGGACGCGGTCCGGGAGGCCGCCTACTTCGCCGGGCGGCTGAGGGAGGAGAGGATGCCGCTGGCCGGCCTCGTGCTCAACCGGGTGCACCGCCCGGCCGACACCGGGTTGGACGCGTCGGACAGCCGGGCCGCCGCCGACCGGTTGGCCTCGACCGGGGGTCACGAGGGCGTCGTCGAGGTGTTGCGCGCCCACGCGGCCCTGGCCGAGCAGGCGGTACGCGAGCAGCACGTGGCGGCACGGTTCACCGAGGCGTTCCCGCAGGTGCCGACCGTCTCGGTGACGGCACAGCCCGCCGACGTGCACGACGTCGACGGGCTGCGGACGATCGCAGCGGCGATCAGCCGCTCCTGATCGCGCCGGTCAGGTGGTGGCGAGGATCTTGTCCTTGCCGGCCTTGTCCTTGGCGTTCTTCTTCATCGCCGCCTCGAACATCTTGCGCCAGCTCGTCACCTGCGGGTGCCGGCGCAGCAGTGCCCGGCGTTCGCGTTCGGTCATGCCACCCCAGACGCCGAACTCGATCCGGTTGTCCAACGCGTCGGCCAGGCACTCGTAGCGGACTGGGCAACTCCGGCAGATCCGCTTGGCCACGTTCTGTTCGGCGCCCTGTACGAACAACGCGTCCGGGTCCCCGTTCTGACATGCCGCCAACGACGGCCAGTCAGTGATCATGCCCATCTGTACTCGTCCCCCCTTGCAGTACTACCGACGCCGTCGCGGGCCAGCCGGCAATTCCCCCCGGTCGTCCGGCACGCCTTACCCCAAGGCGGCACAGACGACATGTGGCGCTGTCGCCGCAACCATCATGCTCTGTAGTCACCCGATTACGCAACGTTGTCGGCTAAATCCATCATTCCGGACACTCCCGGCTTCTCGGGCTCGGGACCCCCGCTTACCCCACCGGAGTCCGCGAAAACGCTGCGCGTCACCCCTCGTCCAGAGGAGACTCGGCACGGATCACAGGCAACCAGATCTCCGGTGCCACGCGTCTAGCACAACGAGGACGGCGCGCGCAGGAAATGGGGAAAAGACGCCCCAGCGCCCCTCGTTACCTGTTCGCGTACCCTGTCGAGGTGACCTGGATGCGGAAACGTGACCACAACATTCTGACCAACGCCGCATCGCTGCTCATCTGCGGGTTGTTGGCCGGCGTGGTGGTCGCCGCGGCGGCATTCCCCGCGGTGGCGATGTCTGGCCTGGCCGCCAAGGCCGGCGCGGAGACCTTCGGCGCGCTGCCGAAGGAACTGACGGTGTCCCGCGCCCCCCAGATCAGCTACCTGCTGGCCAGTGACAAGAAGACACCACTGGCCACGATGTACGACGAGAACCGGCGCGACATCACGTTCGACGACATCGGCGAGAACATGCGCAACGCGATCATCGCCGCCGAGGACCACGACTTCTACAACCACAACGGAGTCGACCTCAACGGCGTCGCCCGCGCGTTCGTCAACAACAGCTCCGCCAGCAACGACCGGCAGGGCGCCTCGACGCTGACCATGCAGTACGTCCGGATGAGCATCGCGTACTCGGCGACGCACCCGGCCGACGTGGTCGCCGCGACGGAGGACACCAGCGCCCGCAAGCTGCGCGAGATGAACTACGCGTTGCAGATCGAGAAGACGCTCACCAAGGACCAGATCCTGGAGCGCTACCTCAACCTCGCCGCGTTCGGCAACGGCACCTACGGCGTCTACGCCGCCAGCCAGGTCTACTTCAACAAGCCGCCGAAGGACCTGACGATCGACGAGGCCGCCATGCTGGCCGGTCTGGTCAAGGCGCCGACCTCGTTCGACCCGACCACCAAGGGCGGCCACCCGCTGGCGGAGGCCCGGCGCAACTACGTGATCGACAACATGGTCAAGACCGGCGCCGTCAGCCAGGAGGACGCCGACAAGGCCAAGGCCGCCAAGCTGGTGGTGAAGGGCAAGCGGGCACCGAACGGCTGCGTCGCCACCAACAAGAACGCCTGGGGCTTCTTCTGCGACTACTTCTACCGCTGGTGGCTGTCGCAGGAGACGTTCGGCTCGACCACGTACGACCGGGAGCGGCTCCTCAAGAGCGGCGGCTACACGATCGTCACCACCCTGGACAAGCAGGCCCAGGACGGTGCCGACAAGGCGGTCCGCAAGGCCAAGTCGGTGAAGTCCAAGGAAGCCGCGATGATCGCGGTGGTCGAGCCCGGCACCGGCCGGGTCCGGGCGCTCTCGGTCAACCGCAACTACAAGCTGGACAACCCGAACAAGCCGAAGAACCTGCCGCACAGCGAACCCAAGCAACGCGAGAACGGTAAGCGCGGCAACTACCCGAACACGGTCAACCCGCTGC
Organism: Micromonospora sp. NPDC049900; assembly: GCF_044461025.1. Lineage (NCBI taxonomy): Bacteria > Bacillati > Actinomycetota > Actinomycetes > Micromonosporales > Micromonosporaceae > Micromonospora > Micromonospora sp. NPDC049900. The sequence continues at coordinate 78,676 of NZ_JBITKM010000001.1, read as the reverse complement.
TCACCGGCGGCGACGGGATCACCGGCTACCAGGCCGGCTCGGTCTTCAAGATCTTCACGATCGTGGCCGCGCTGGAGAAGGGCATCCCGCTCAGCTACACCATCAACGCCCCGCAGCAGTTCAAGTCCGAGTACATCATCAGCCCCAGCAGCCCGGCCGCCTGCGAGGGCACGCACTTCTACTGCCCGACCAACTCGAACAAGCAGCCCGGTGGCGTGAAGGACATGTGGAGCGCGTTCTCCGCCTCGACCAACACCTACTTCGTCCCGCTGCAGCAGCAGGTGGGCGCGGCGAACGTGGTGGACGTGGCCAAGCGTCTCGGCATCCAGTTCCGGGAGCGCGAGGACGCGGACCTCGCGCGAACCAAGGAGTCGGCGAACCAGTGGGGCGCCTTCACGCTGGGCGTCTCGCAGGTCACCCCGCTGGAGTTGGCCAACTCCTACGCCACGCTGGCCGCCGACGGCAAGTACTGCGAGCCGATCCCGGTGCAGGAGATCCGCGACATCGACGACAACAAGCTGGACGTGGCGAACCCGCGCTGCGAGAAGCGGATCAGCACGGACGTGGCCCGGGCGGCCGTGGACGCGGCCCGCTGCCCGGTCGGCGACAACTCCCCCACCACCAAGTGCGGTAGCAGCCGGACGTCCCCGCAGACCAAGGCTCTCGTCGACGCGCCGGTCGCCGGCAAGTCCGGCACCACCGACGGCGAGAAGTCCGCCTCCCTGGTCGCGATGACCAAGCAGTATGCGGTCGCCGGCATCATGGCCGACCCGGACTGGCCGCAGACCAACGTCAAGATGAGGCACAACCAGCCGGACGGCATCAACCCGCCGGTCAACGAGACGCTGCGGGACGCCATGAAGGGCAAGAAGAGGATCAACTTCGACCCGCCCGGCAGGAAGATCGCCGAAGGCGACCAGCGCAGCATCCCCGGCGTCAAGTGCCTCTCCGTCGACGAGGCCAGATCCCGCATCTCCGGTGCCGGGTTCCAGCCGGTGGTCTCCAGCAACCGGGTCGCCTCGGAATGCGCGGCGGGCACCGCAGCCGGCACCAGCCCGGACGGTCGCACCATCAAGAACGGCATCGTGACGATCCTGGTCAGCGCCGGTGGTGGTGGCGGCAACAACGACGCCGGCAACGGCCCTCCGGGTGGTACGCCGAGCAGCCCCGGTAGACCGCCGGGCCGACCGGGCGGCTGATCACCGCCGAGACCGCACGCGAACGGGCGGGCAACCCTGGAGGGGTTGCCCGCCCGTTCCGCGTCGTCGGGCGTGGTCAGCCGTAGCGCCGCCCGGCGCGTACCGGCCGGTGAGGTGTCAGAGGCCGAGCTGTCGGCGTACCTCGGCGGCGACCCGACCACCCTCGGCCCGGCCGGCCGTCGCGGCCTGGGCCGCCTTCATGGCCGGCCCCATCTGCGCCTTGCCGGTGAACCCGCCCGTGGCGAGTGCCCCCGCGACCAACTCGGTCAGCTCGGCGTCGGAGAGCTGCTTCGGCAGGTAGCGCTCCAGCACCTCGCCCTCGGCGGTCTCCTTGGCGGCCTGCTCGGCGCGACCCGCGTCGGCGAAGGCGGTGGCCGCCTCGCGACGCTTCTTGGCCTCCTTGGTCAGCACACCCAGCACCTCGTCGTCACTGAGCTCACGCTTGGCCTTGCCGGAGACCTCGGCCGTGCCCACGGCGGCCAGGGCCATCCGCAGGGTGGAGGTGGTCAGCTCGTCGCGGGCCTTGAGGGCGGCGCGCATGTCGGCGGTCAGACGGTCCTTCAGCGTGCTCATGGTCGCCCAAACTACCCTGATCGGCATGCGAAAGCGCACACTATTCCGGCTCGCGACCGCCACTGTCGCGACGGGCGCCGCCGCCCTGGCGTACGCGTCCCTCGTCGAGCGCAACATGTTCACCCTCCGGCGCTTCGACGTCCCGGTGCTGCCGACCGGCACCGAGCCGCTGCGCGTCCTGCACCTCTCCGACCTGCACATGACCCCCAACCAGGTACGCAAACAGAACTGGGTGGCCTCGTTGGCCGCCCTCGACCCCGACCTGGTCGTGGTCACCGGGGACAACATGGCCCACCCGGGGGCGGTGCCGGGCGTCCTGCGGGCGCTGCAACCGCTGCTCGACTACCCGGGTGCCTTCGTCTTCGGCTCCAACGACTACACCGGCCCGGTGTTGAAGAACCCGTTCAGCTACTTCCTGCCCGACCGGGAGTACACCGAGGGCGTCGAGCTGCCCTACGAGGACCTGCGCGACGTCTTCACCGGGGCCGGGTGGACCGACCTGAACAACCGACGGGGCACGCTCAAGGCCGGCGGCCGGGCGATCGACATGGTCGGTGTGGACGACCCGCACATCGAACGCGACGACTACCCCTCCGTGGCCGGTCCGGTCTCCGCCTCGGCCGACCTCTCCATCGCGCTGACCCACTCCCCCGAGCCGGCTCTGCTCGACGAGATGGCCGCCGACGGCTTCGGGCTGCTGCTCGCCGGGCACACCCACGGCGGCCAGGTGTGCGTACCGGGTGTGGGCGCGCTGGTGACCAACTGCGGGCTGCCCCGGTCGATGGCCAAGGGCCTGCACCGCTGGCCCGGCTCGGACTCCTGGCTACACGTCTCCGCCGGCCTCGGCACCCATCCGACCGCCCCGGTGCGGTTCGCCTGCCCGCCCGAGGCCAGCCTGCTCACCCTGATCCCGCGCTGACCTCCCCGCCCCGGGGGTACCGAGTTTGACCCCTGGGGCGGGTGGGCTAGTATTTGTCCGCACGCCTCGGGGTGTGGCGCAGCTTGGTAGCGCGCTTCGTTCGGGACGAAGAGGTCGTCGGTTCGAATCCGGCCACCCCGACAGATGTGAGGCCCTGATCGGCATTCTCGCCGGCCAGGGCCTCTCTCGTGCGAGGTGCGGCGAGTCCTGCGCGGACCGCCGCCGCAGGGCGACCGGCGGACAGTGGCGTACATCATTCGGCCGAACGATCCGGCCGCCGCCGCAGCCGCGTCGACCCGCGCATCCCACCCCCCGAGAACGGTGGTGGTGCACTACAGTCCGAGAACACCCGAAAGGCCGTCTGACCTCACTCGACACGGCCGCCGCCACAATCGGGGCACCTCGTTTCGAACACAAATACCTACGCGCAAAGTCGCTGAGATCAGTTCAATGTTTGCTGGTTCGGGAATCCTCCACTCAAGCCAGGATAAACCAGACAGGCAATAATTCCCGTGGTCGACCCTTTTTCCTCCACCACTGAGCGTGTTACCGTACTCACGCAACAACGGCCGTAGATGGGTTGGGGGCCGCGGCCGGATAATTCTCTCTATTGGGGGAACAGTGCGTTGTCCAAGCTCGGCGCGCTCCGAGTTGACCCCGCAGATGCTTGTTTACGACGATTTCGACCAACGCGGTCAGGCCCGCTGGATGTCCTATGTGATGCATTTTCACCGCGTGCACTACCGGTCCCGGGTCATCAATACGGATCGCCTCGGTTTCCGCATCTCGCACGGCATGGACAGCCACGCGTCGGCGGGTGGGGAGCCGACCGACGGCCCGATCCGGCTGTTGGCCGGCAGTTCCATGGCGATGGGCATCGGAGCCACCAGCGATCAGGCGACACTCGCCTCGCGACTGTGGGCCGCCCACGCACCCTCGCTGCCCTGGTTGAACTTCGCGGGACGCAGTCATTCCTCCGCCCAGGAGCTGTTGCTCTTCCTCTTCTATCGGCACCTGCTGCCGCCGGTGGAGGAGATCGTCATCGTGTCCGGGCTCAACAACCTCGCCCTGGCCCGCCTGCCCGCCGCCCAGCGCGGCGACGACGGCGCGTTCTTCAACTGCGGCGACTTCTTCGGACAGATGGACAAGCTCAGGTCCCAGCACCGGACGCACCCGTTCGGCCCTGCCGCCCCGTCGGCCGGAGACGACGAACCGGTCCGTCCGCTGGAGGTACGCATCGCGGACGCCGCAGCGCTGACCGTGCGGCATCTGGAGTCGTGGAAGCAGCTCGCCGCCGCGACCGACACCAGGATCGCCTTCGTGCTGCAACCGCTCGCCACCTGGGTACGCGAGTCGGCGGCACCACAGGAGAAGCGACTCTTCGACGAGCTGGACCGGATCTCGAACTTCTGGGAGCTGTTCGGTGACATCGCCACCAGGGATTCGGCCCGCAGATATGCCGAGCTGCTGCAACTGGGCTGCGAGAAGATCGGCGTGGAATTCCTGGACATCAACCCCCTCCTCGCGACCAGCGTCAAGGACGACGACTGGCTGTTTGTCAACCGAGCCCACATGACCGACCACGGTTTGGACCTGGTGGCCCGGCTGTTGGCCGAACAGTTGCATTTCTCGTCCTAGGGCCGACACGGGCCCGCCTCAGGTGAGGACAGAAAGATGAACGTGGTGCGCAGAATTCTTAACAAGATCTTCGGACGCAAGAAGAAGCCGAAGAACGACGCCTCCATCTACCCGATGTTCTAGCTTCCCGAGACGGCGACACCTTCCCGTGGCGACACGTGACATGTTCGTCGCGCGGGCCCTCCGTGCCGTCGAACTCCGTCCGGACATTTGATTACCAATTTGTTTCGGGATAGCAGACACGGATAGAGCCAGGAGCTGGCAGTGTCAACGAAAGAAGACGGTGAGTCGGACCGGCAGGCGGCCCGACCGATTGATCATCAGGCCCGGTCCCGCGAACTCTTCGTCATCGCGGTCGACCCGGAGACCTCCTTTCCGGGTGACCCGTTCGTCGCCCGGCTGCGGTCCGAGGTCGGCGACCTCGCCGACCAGGAGTCGCTGCCGGCAGCACTTGACGGGCTTCGGGACGAGGCGGTGCGCTGGTCGACCGCCGAGTCCCGCCGGTTCGAGGAGTTGGTCTCCACCGCCCCGGCTCCGCTGGCCACCGAGTCCCTGGTCCGCCGCACCGCCCTGGCGGCGGCGCCGCTCGCGCTGCGGTCCGGGGCCTGGTTGCAGTGGCAGAGTGCGCCCGGGAACGCCGACGAGGCGACGACGCTGCGCATCCTGACCCTGTACGCCTCCGACGTCGGCGTCGGTCGGCCGCAGGACTCGCGCGGCAGCGTCTACCTGGCCCTGCTCCGCCACCTGCACCTGTCCGAGCACGCGGTGCCGGTGGCCCGGCTGGCGCACGACCCTCGGGTGGCCGACCACCACTTCTACCTGCCCGCGATCCTGCTGGCGATGAGCCGGAGACCGGTCGAGTTCCGCCCCGAGATCCTCGGCGCCGACCTGTGTCTGCGTACGGTCGGACTGCTGCCCGCGTTGCGGCTGGTGCGTCAGGCGCATCCACAACTCGTGGACTGGAGTGCCGTCGACCCGTCCGCCGCCCGGGACGGCGATCCGCGGACCGGGCTGGAGCTGTGCCGGGACGTCGTCGAGCACGGCTTCGCCGACGGGGAGCTGGCCCGGGTGACCGCCGGTTTCCGGTGGGCGTTCACCGTGCTGCGCAGGTGGAGCACGACTCTGTACGCGGAGCTGGCGGAGGCCCTCGACCCGGCGTACGAGATGGCCGAGTTGCTCCGCCATCGGGCGCGCGAGGGCGCGGTCTACCACCGGGACTTCACCGTGGCGGACCGTTCGCTGTCGAGTTGGTTGGCGGAGGCCCGCACGGATCCGAGCGGGCTGCTGGCCGAACTGGCCGCCAGCCGCCTGGTCAAGCCGGGCCGCTCCGCGCAGAGCCCGCTGGTCAACGGTCTCGTCGGGGAGCGGGGCCCGATGTTCCGGGTGTTCTCCCCGGCCGACCTGGTCGTCATCCGCCGGTGGATCGACTCACTCCCCACCGGGCAGCCGGAGCGGGCTCGACCCGGGCCGGTCCAGCAGGCGCCCACGGTGTCCCCGACAGTGCTGGCCTCGGTCACGGTCGGTTCGGTCGCGGACGACCGGGAGCCGGGTGACGTCCGGGAGGCGTACCACCTGCTCCAGCAACGGACGGACACCCCGGCCGTCCGCCGGTTCGCCGTCGACTACGTGCGGGGCTGGCTGGCGCGGTCCCGGCACAACATGGCGTCGGACCCGCAGCGCCTGCCCGACGTGTGGGGACGGGAGGGCCTGCGTCCCTGGCTCGTCGAGCAGCACGACCGGCAGGGGCGTGACTTCGAGGAGTCGGCCGGCACGCCGATGCCGACGCGGGAGGATCTCGTCGACTCCACCGTGCAGTTGGCCCCGTTGACCTTGATCGACGGTGCCTGGCTCCAGGGGTTCACCGACTACGAACATGCGGCGTCGGAGCAGGGCTACTTCCTGTTCGAGACCTACTGGGACGAGCTCGGCAACGGCGTGCCCCGGATGAACCACCCGTTGATCTACCGGGAGGTGCTCGCCGAGATGGACGTCCACGTGCCGCCGACGGCGTCGCGGGAGTTCGCCGAGTGGGACGGGTTCCGGGACGAGTCCTTCGAACTCCCGGTCTACTGGCTGAGTATCGGGCGCTTCCCGCGTACGTTCCTGCCGGAGATCCTCGGGTTGAACCTGGCCATGGAGCTGTCCGGCGTCGGCGGCACCTACCGGCGGGCCCGTCAGGCGCTGAAGAGGTACGGCTTCTCCACGAAGTTCGTGGACATCCACAACACCATCGACAACGTCGCCACCGGGCACTCCGCCTGGGCCGCCGACGCCGTCGACACCTATCTCGCCTCGCTGCCGGTCTCGCACGGCGCGCAGGCGGTCACCGAGGTCTGGGACCGGGTACGCACCGGCTTCCGCTCGCTCAACCCACCGACGGGTCTGCTGGCCCGCCGGGCGTTTCGCCGCGCCCGAAAGGCCAGCAGGTCACTCGCCGCCATCTGACCGTCCACCCACCCACACCCACGACCGAGGGGAACGCCAGTGGGAAAGCTGGTTCTGGGGTTGTCCGCCTACTACCACGACAGCGCGGCGGTGCTGGTGCGGGACGGCACGCCCGTCGCCGCCGCCCAGGAGGAGCGGTTCACCCGCAAGCGCCACGACCCGGCCTTCCCGGCCGAGGCCGTCCGGTACTGCCTGGCCGAGGGCGGCGTCACGCTGCGCGACGTGGACGCCGTCGCCTACTACGAGGACCCGGAGCTGAAGTTCCGCCGGGTGCTGACCAGCTTCGCCGGTTCGGCTCCGTTCTCGCTGGAGGCGTTCACCCGGGTCATGCCGGAGTGGATGTCCTGGAAGCGGGACACCGTCGGCGAGGTACGCCGGTCGTTGGCGGCGCTGGGGTCGGCCGAGGTGCCGCAGATCAGCGTACGACGACACCACGAGTCCCACGCGGCCTCCGCGTTCCTGCCCAGCCCGTACGAGTCGGCGGCGGTGCTCTGCATCGACGGCGTCGGCGAGTGGGCGACCACCACCCTGTGGCACGGGCGGGGCAGCGAGCTGCGTCAGGTGGCGGAGATCCGGTATCCGCACTCGTTGGGGATGCTCTACTCGGCCTTCACCTACTTCTGCGGGTTCAAGGTCGACTCGGGCGAGTACAAGCTGATGGGGCTGGCGCCGTACGGTGTGCCGCGCTACGCCGACGTGATCCGGCAGCACCTGATCGACGTCAAGGACGACGGTTCGTTCCGGCTGAACATGCGCAACTTCGAGTTCCTGCGCGGTCGCGTCATGACCGGTCGCGGGTTCGAGCGGCTGTTCGGTGGTCCCCGGCGCGAGCCGGAGAGCCCGTTGACCGAGCGCGAGTTCGACCTGGCCGCCTCGGTGCAACTGGTGACCGAGGAGGTGGTGACCCGGCTGGCGCGGACCGCACGCGACCTGACCGGTGAGACCGACCTGTGTCTGGCCGGCGGCGTGGCGCTGAACTGCGTGGCGAACGGCAAGGTCGTCCGGGAGCGCCTCTTCGACTCGGTGTGGGTGCAGCCCGCCGCCGGTGACGCCGGGGGCGCGTTGGGTGCCGCCCTGCTGGTGGCGACGGAGTCGGGTGCGCCCCGCGCCCACCTCGCCGGGGGCGGTGACGGCATGTCCTCCGCGCTGCTCGGTCCCGCGTACGACGACGAGGAGATCGCCCGCTTCCTGGACGGTCTGGGTGTGCCGTACACCCGGCTGGCCGAGGATGCGATCGCCAAGCACGTGGCGGAGGAGCTGGCCACCGGCAAGATCGTCGGCTGGTTCCAGGGCCGGATGGAGTTCGGACCCCGGGCTCTGGGCGCGCGGTCGATCATCGGCGACCCGCGTGACGCCGACATGCAGTCGACGATGAACTTGAAGATCAAGTTCCGTGAGTCGTTCCGGCCGTTCGCGCCCTCGGTCCTGGCCGAGGACGTCGAGGAGTACTTCGACCTGACCCAGGAGAGCCCGTACATGCTGATCGTGGCGCCGGTCGCGCAGCAGCAGCGCCGGGAGGTGTCGGAGTCGGCGACGACCGGGCTGGATCGGCTCAAGGTGCGTCGGTCGGCGATTCCGGCGGTGACCCACGTGGACCATTCGGCGCGGGTGCAGACGGTCACCGCCCACTCCAATCCGGCCTACCACCGGCTGTTGACCTCGTTCAAGCAGATCACCGGCTGCCCGGTGCTGGTGAACACCTCGTTCAACGTCCGGGGCGAGCCGATCGTGGCCACTCCGCACGACGCCTACCAGTGCTTCATGCGCACCAACATCGATCTGCTCGCCATGGGCAGCTTCCTCCTGCACAAGGCCGACCAGCCCGAATGGCGGGAGCAGGGCGACTGGCGCGACGAGATCGCCCTGGACTGACCGACCGCTTCCGCACCGACGAGGATGATCATGAGACTCCTGTGGACCCTGGCCTATCTCCTGATATTCGTTCCGGTTGGTATATTCTTCCGGGTGTTTCGCGATCCGCTGCGCAGAAAATTGCAGCCGGAGCTGAACACCTACTGGGATTTCCACGAACGGCCGCTGTGATTTCGGCTGCCCATTGTCCGAAGCGGGAGAAAACACGTGATCGACCTCAACGCGGGGCTGGGCATCGCCGCCGTCGCCCTGGCAATGGTGCTCACCCCCGGGCCGAACATGATCTATCTGGTGTCCCGGTCGATCACCCAGGGCCGCCCGGCCGGCCTGATCTCCCTGCTCGGGGTCGCGGTCGGCTTCTTCGTCTACCTGCTCGCCGCGGTGACCGGTGTCTCGGCGGTGTTCGCGCTGGTGCCCGCGCTCTACACGGCGATCAAGATCGCGGGCGCCGGCTACCTGCTGTGGCTGGCCTGGAACGCGCTCAAGCCCGGTGGCCAGTCCGCCTTCGCGCCCCGGGACCTGCCCGAGGACCGGCCCCGGAAGCTGTTCACGATGGGCCTGATGACCAATCTGCTCAACCCCAAGATCGCGGTGCTCTACGTGTCGCTTCTCCCGCAGTTCGTCGACCCGGCCAAGGGCGACATCGCGGCGCAGAGCCTCTCCCTGGGGCTGATCCAGATCACGGTGGCACTGACCGTGAACTGCCTCATCGTGCTCACCGCAGGTTCGGTCGCCGCCTTCCTCGCCCGGAAGCCGGCCTGGCTGCGGGCCCAGCGCTACATGATGGGCAGCGTGCTGATCGGCCTCGCGGCGAGCATGGCGTTCGACCGGACGGAGGCAACCGTACCGCAATAGTCGATTCCGGCAACGTCGGGCAATTACTGCGTGCCGCCGAGCGACTTCCTTGACTACGTGTTCGGTGGCGAATTCGCCACCTGTTCGAATCGTGGATCGACGAAACAGGCGAGGAGCACGTCCGATGAAGCCGCACATTCTGGTCATTCACCGTTGGCGCGATCACTATGCGGGGTACGCGGAACACCTCGACCACGACCTGCACCACGTCACGTACGTCTGCACCGAACTGGCCACGGCCGCCGTACCCGCGTCGGCCTCGGCCGTGGCGCTGGTCGCCGCCACCGACCGCCTGGAGTTGGTGAGCGCCGCCGCCGACGGGCTGATCGCGCGTTTCGGCGTCCCCGAACGCATCATCGCGCTCAACGAGGGCGACCTGGACACCGCGGCCGAGCTGCGCGCCCGCCTGGCGGTGGCCGGTGACCGGCCCGACCGGCTGGCCCGGTTCCGCGACAAGCTGGTGATGGCGCAGACCGTCGTGAACGGCGGCGTCGCCATCCCGGCGTTCGCCGATGCGCCGGACACGCAGGCCGTGGTGCGGTTCGCGGACTCCCACGGCTGGCCGTTGATCGTCAAACCCCGCCGGGGCACGGCGAGCCGGGACGTGCTGCGGCTGAACTCGGTCGACGACCTGTCCATGCTCGACCGACTGCCGCCCGAACCCCGGATGGTGCAGACCTTCTGCCCGGACCAGGTCTTCCACATCGACGGCCTGTGGACCGGCTCCGCGCTCGGTCCCTGGCGAGCGTCGCGCTATGTGAACACCTGCATGGAGTTCGCCGCCGGGGACGTGCTCGGCTCGGTGGAGGTGGACGACGCCGACCTGCTCGGGCCGCTCGGCGAGTTCCTCGCCGACGCCTGCGCCGCCTTCGGCGACGCACCGTGGGTGTTCCACATGGAGGCGTTCGTCGGCACCGAGGCCGACGGCACCGTCCGGATCAACTTCCTGGAAGCCGGCTCCCGGGTGGGTGGCGCCGAGATCCCGTTCGTCTGGCGCGAGGTGCACGGCGTGGACCTGATGGAAGCGGCGATCCACATCCAACTCGGGCGCGCCCCGACCGTCCGGCAGATCACCGACCAGCGGGTCGGCGGATGGCTGCTGGTGCCGACGCCGGTGCCCGCGCCCTGCCGGATCACCGTCGCGGAACTCGACCTGCCGGAGGCCGAATGGCCCTACGCCCGGGTGATCCCGACCGTCGGCACCGAGATCCCGAGAGCCGGCGGCTACGAGCACGTCGGCGCGCGGTTCCGGTTCTCCGGCGCGGCCACCGACGACGTGGAGAAGGCGATCCGGCGTACGGCGGGCCAGCTCTGGTTGGAGTGTGTGCCCAGCCGGTCGGACCTGCCGTCGGCCCACTGACGCCCCGATGAGCACCTCGGTGTCCTGCCTCCACCAGCAGCGTGGCCCGCTCGACAGCGCCGAGTCCGCCGCGTACGAACACGCGGTGCTGGGCAGTCGGCTGCACGCCGACCGTCCGCCGCCGGAGATCGGCGTCGGCTCGGGCGAGTGGGCGCGCGCCTGCGAGAACCTGGTCCGGCGCCGTCTGCTCTCCCGGGACGAGGACGGTGGCCTGACCGCGGTCCATCCCGACGTCGCGTTGAGCATTCTCAACGCGCCGCTCACCGACGAGATCCGGCAGCGGGAACAGGCGATGGCCGCCAACAGCCGGGTGCTCCAGTCGATCGGCCGGCGGCTGGCCGAGAACGGCCGGCAGCACGACGGCGTACGGGTCGTCCAGGGTGAGAAGGCGATCCGCGACGAGATCGACTCAGCGGTTCTGCGCTGCGCCACCGAGATCCTCTCGCTGCGCCCGGGAGGTCCCCGGTCGACGGACCGGTTCAGCGCCTCCGAGGCGTCGGTGACCTCGATCCTCGTCCGTGGCCTGCGGTGTCAGTTCGTGTACCACCACACCGCCCGCGCGAATCCGGGTCTCGCGGCGCGGGCCAAGGCGGTCGCGGCGTACGGCGGCGGCATCCGCACCACGGCGGCGAGCTTCGAACGTCTGATCATCTTCGACCGCCGGGTGGCGTTCGTCCCCGTCGACGCACCGGGATCGGCGGAACACGCCGCCGCCGTCATCTCCGACGACCTGGTGGTGGAGTACCTGCACCGCACGTTCACCCACCTCTGGGCCAACGCGGTCCCGCTCGAACTCGCCGAGGACCAGATGGACGAGGTGTCGCTCGGCACCCGGATGGCCATCCTCCGGCTGATGGCCGCCGGCCTCAAGGACGAGGCCATCGCCAACCGGCTGGGCATGGCGCTGCGTACCTGTCGACGGCACATCTCCTCGATCCTCAAGGGCCTCAACGTGTCGAGCCGCTTCCAGGCCGGCGTCAGGATCGCTCAGCTCGGGATCCTCGCCGACGAGGTGGCGGACTCCGACCAGTCGGGCCGGACCGACATCAGTCCGCTCTGGTGACCCCCGCACCTCTGCCCTCCCCATCCGACAAGGAGAACCCGACGTGAAACTCCAGCGCGAGATCCTGACGCCGCAGATGGTGCAGTACGACGACTTCGCGTCCCGTGGGGAGACCCAGTACCTCCCCTACCTGATGTACTTCAACCGGCCGGACTACCGGTCGGAGGCGATCAACACCGACCGGCTGGGCTTCCGCATCTCGCACGGCGTCGACGAGCAGGCCTCGGTCGGCAGTACTCTGCCCGACGGGCCGGTCCGCCTGCTGGTCGGCGGTTCCGTCCCGCTCGGGTACGGCTCCACCAGCGACGCGACCACGATGGCCTCGCGGTTGTGGACGAAGCACGCCTCGTCCCGTCCGTGGCTTACCTATGCCGGGCACTGCTACAACTCGACCCAGGAACTGCTGCTGTTCCTGCTCTACCGGCACCTGCTGCCGCCGGTCGAGGAGATCGTCATCCTCAGCGGCTTCAACACGCTGGTGATGTCCCGGCTGGTCGAGATGCACCGCGCCGACCAGGGGCCGTTCTACTTCTGCGGCGAGTTCTTCGAGCAGATGGAGGAGGTACGGGCCCGGCACCGCAAGACGTCGCGGAGCTTCGGTCGTCGGGCCAGGTCGGCCGTACCCTCCTGGCCGTCGCCGGACGAGGTCCGTCCCGAGCTCGACGAGGCGATCGCCAGCGCGGTCGACCTGGTCGGTCGGCACCTCGCGAGCTGGCAGGTGCTCGCCGCCGCCACCGGGGCGCGGGTCTCCTTCGTGTTGCAGCCGATGGCCACCTGGTTGCGGGCCGAGCCCGCGCCCGAGGAGAAGCTGATCTTCGACGAGTTGGACCGGATCTCCAAGCTGGGCACCTGGGAGGCCCTCTACGGCGACGTCTCCTCGGTGGCGGCCGGGCAGCGGTACGCCGACGCGCTGGCACCGGCCTGCGAGCGGCAGGGCGTCCGTTTCGTGAACCTCAACCCGGTCCTGCGCGCGGCGGTGACCGACAAGTCCTGGCTGTACGTCGACCGGGCCCACCTCACCGACGAGGGCAACGACATCGTCGCCGCGCTGCTCGCCGACCAGCTCGGCCTCTCCTGAACCGACAGCGATGACCCCTCAACCCACGAGAAGGTGCGGAACGCGATGTTCAGAGTAGCGGTGATCGGAGGCCGTCCCGCCCCGATCAAGGGAGCCCGGGACCTGGGCGTCGACATCGTCCTGGTACACCAACCCGGGCAGTACGAGGAGTCGATCCGCCCGCACTGCGAGCGGATCGTGCACGCCCCGCTGGCCGACGGCGAGGCGATGCTCGACGTGCTGCGCCCGCTGCACTCCGAGCGCCCCTTCGACCGGGTGCTGACCGTCTCCGAGCCGTGGGGTGTGCCCACCGGACACGTGGTGGACGGCCTCGGCCTGCCCGGCACCTCGGAGAAGACGGCCCGCCTACTCAAGGACAAGGCGCTGATGCGCGAGCGGCTCGCCAAGTACGACCTGAGCCCGGTCCGGTACCGGGTGGTGCGCTCCGAACGCGAGGCGCGGGACTTCCTCGCGGCGGTCGGCGGACCCGTCGTGCTCAAGCCGGTGGACGGCGCGGCCAGCCGGAACATCCTGCGGGTGGCGGACGCCGCTGAACTCGGCCACGCCTGGCGCGTGCACACCGAGGCCGGGAACACCTCGGTGCTCGCCGAGGAGTTCCTCTCCGGGCCGGTGGTGAGCGTGGAGTCGTTCTCCTACGCCGGTCGGCACCTGCCCGTCGGCTACTCCGAGTACCTGGTCAACTCGTACCACGTGGAGTGGCAGGTCAGCGTGCCGAGCCGGCTCGTCGAGCCGTACCTGCCGGAGCTTCGGGACCTCACCGTGCGCCTGCTGGACGCGGTCGAACTCACCGAGGGCCCCTCGCACAGCGAGTTCGTCCTGACCGAGCGAGGTCCCCGCGTGCTGGAGTCGCACGCCCGGATGGGCGGCCACGCCATCCCGGAGCTGGTCCGCCGGGCCTACGGCCTGGACCTGGCCCGGATGTGGCTGACCGTACCGTTGGGCATCGACGCGTTGCCCGCCGAGTCTCCGCAGCCCACGGCGGGTGCCGCCATCCGGTTCCTGCGGCCCGAGCCCGGTGAGATCCGCGCCGTCACGGTCGCCGAGGACATCCCGGCGGTGGTCAAGCGGGTACCGCCCGGCGAGTTGACCGACGTGTACCTCCCGCTGCTCGGTGAGCTGGTCGACGTACCGGTCGGCGCGGTCGTGCACAAGAATCCGGGCGACGTGATCACCCCGATCCAGACGCTCGCCGACTGCAGCTCCGGCTACGTGCTCGCCACCGGCGCGGACGCCGAGTCGGCGGTCGCCACCTGTGTCCTGGTGGACCAGCAGATCCAGTTCCACACGTGACGCTCCTGCGGCACCACGACTTCCGGCTGCTGTGGGTCACGCAGACGCTGGGGCAGTTCGGCGCGCACTTCAGCCGGGTCGGCCTGCCCCTGGTGGCGATCCTGGCCCTGGACGCCACCGCGTTCGAGGCCGGGCTGCTGGCGACGTTCCAGACCGTGGCGTTCCTCGTGGTCGGCCTGCCCGCCGGGGCGTGGGTCGATCGGCGGCGCAAGCGCCCCGTCATGATCGCGGCGAACCTCGGGCGCGGTCTGCTGTTGGCCTGGGTGCCGGTGGCCGCCTACCTGGACGTGCTCTCCCTGGCCCAGTTGTACGTGGTCGCGCTGGGGGTGAGCGTGGGGACGCTGCTGTTCGAGACCGCGTACGTGAGCTACCTGCCGCTGCTGCTGGAACGCGGGCAACTGGTGGAGGGCAACGCGAAGCTGGAGAGCACCCGGTCCGTGGCGCAGGTCGGCGGTCCCACCCTCGGCGGCTACCTGACCCAGTGGCTGGGAGCGCCGCTCGCGGTGCTCACCGTCGCGGGCGGTTATCTGGCCTCGGCGGTGGTCCTGACGCTGATCCGGATGCGGGAGGCCGTTCCCGCCCGTGGCACCGACCGCCACCTGGTGCGGGAGATCCGACAGGGGCTGTCGTTCGTCTTCGGGCACCGGTCCCTGCGTGCGCTCGCCGTCTCGGGCGCCCTGTTCAACCTCGGGGTCTTCGTCACCGGGACCGTGGTGGTGGTGCTGCTCGCCCAGCAGTTGCGCATCGCTCCCGGGACGGTCGGCCTGTGGTTCGCCGTCGGCGGGATCGGCGGGTTGGTCGGGGCGTTCGTCGTCCGGCGGGTCAGCGCCCGGATCGGGCCGGGGCCGGCGGTCTGGGTCGGGATGGCCGTGGCCGGTGTCGCCGGTCTGGTCGTGCCGCTCGCCGACGCCGACTGGCGGCTCTGGCTCGCCGGGGCGGGCAACGCGTTGGTCTCCACCGGCCTGGTCATCAACAACGTGAACAGCATGGCCATCCGGCAGCAACTGTGTCCGCCGCAGTTGCAGGGCCGGATGAACGCCACGATCCGCTTCCTGATCTTCGGGGCCATGCCGGTCGGTTCGTTCCTCGGGGGGTTCCTCGCCGAGCACGTCGGGCTCCGGGAGGCACTCTGGGTCGGGGCCGTGCTCAGCCTGGTCGCCGTCCTGCCGGTCTACCTCTCGCCGCTGCGGACCATGCGTGGCCACCCGGACGACGACGATCCGGGTACGCCTCGGGACAGCGCCCCGCCCGGACGTCGGGCACGTCCACGCGACCCGGACGGCGTGGCCTCGCGGTGAACCGGGCTTCCGTCCGGACGGCCGGGTGTGCCATCCTGACTCCAACAGTTCTAGAACAGTTGGAGTCCAGATGACCGATCTGACCGTGCTGCCCAACGGCAGCGTCATGGCTGATCCCGGCGAGCGCGGCAGATTCGGCGGGCACGGGGGCCGGTTCGTCCCCGAGTCACTGATCCCCGCCTGCACCGAGCTGGAGGCGGCGTTCCGGGAGGCGTGGGCGGACCAGCGCTTCCGCAGTGACCTCGACCGCCTGCTCGCGGTACACGCCGGACGCCCGACCGCGCTCACCCCGGCCTGGCGGCTCTCCGCGGAACTCGGCATCAACGTGCTGCTGAAACGGGAGGACCTCGCCCACACCGGCTCGCACAAAATCAACAACGTGCTCGGCCAGGCCCTGCTGGCCCGCCGGATGGGCAAGACGCGGCTGATCGCCGAGACCGGCGCGGGCCAGCACGGCGTCGCCACGGCCACCGCCGCCGCGTTGCTCGGCCTGAAGGCGACCGTCTACATGGGGGCCAAGGACGTCGAGCGTCAGGCGCTCAACGTCTTCCGGATGGAGCTGCTCGGTGCCGAGGTCGTTCCGGTCACCGGCGGCAGTCGCACCCTGAAGGACGCCACCAGTGAGGCGCTGCGGCAGTGGGTCACCCGGGTCGACGACACCCACTACTGCATCGGCTCGGTGATGGGCCCGCACCCGTACCCGTGGATCGTGCGGGAGTTGCAGCGGGTGATCGGCGAGGAGGCGCGCGCCCAGTGCGCCGCCGAGCTGCGCACCGGTGTGCCCGACTACGTGGTCGCCTGCATCGGTGGCGGCTCGAACGCCGCCGGCACCTTCGCCGGCTTCGTCGACACCCCGGCCCGGCTCGTCGGCGTGGAGGCCGAGGGTGGGGCGGCGGTCGCGTTCGGCCGGGTCGGCGTGCTGCACGGGTTCCGCTCGTACGTCCTCCAGGACGAGCACGGCCAGGTCAGCGAGGCGCACTCGATCGCGGCCGGGCTCGACTACCCGGGCGTGGGTCCGGAGCACGCCTTCCTCAACGACTCCGGCCGGGCGCGGTACGTCACCGTCAACGACGCCGAGGTCATCCCGGCGGTCCGGCGGCTGGCCCGCACCGAGGGGATCCTGCCCGCCCTGGAGTCGGCCCACGCCATCGCCTGGGTGATCCGCGCCGCGGAGAGCGGCGAGCTGCCACCCTTCAGCACCGTGCTGGTCGCGCTCTCCGGCCGTGGCGACAAGGACATGCACACCATCCGGGAGAGCGCATGAGCGGCAAGCTGCTGGTTCCGTACGTGACCGGGGGCATCCGACCCGACTGGACCGGGTACGTCGAGGCGTACGCCCACAGCGGCGCGGACATGATCGAGATCGGGCTCCCGTTCTCCGACCCGATCCTCGACGGGCCGACGATCCAACAGGCGTCCTACCGAGCCCTGCAACAGGGGGCCACGGTGCGGTCGATCCTCGACGATCTCGCCGGGGTGCACGTCGACGTACCGCTGATCGCCATGACCTATTACAACCTGGTGATGCACGACCCGGCGTTCTGCGCGGACCTCGCGGCGGCCGGGGTCAGCGGGCTGATCGTGCCCGACGTGCCGATCGACGAGGTGGACGAGCTGGCGGCCGGTGCCACGGCGGCCGGGGTGGACCTGGTCCTGCTCGCCGCGCCCACCACCCCCGCCCCTCGGCTGGCCACCATCGCGCGGCGCAGTCGCCGCTTCGTCTACGCCGTCTCGGTGATGGGCACCACCGGCGAGCGCGACCGGCTCGCCGAGGACGCCGCCCGGCTCGCCCGCGACCTGCGGGCCCTGACCGACCTGCCGGTGCTGCTCGGCTTCGGCATCTCGCGGCCCGCACACGCGGTGGAGGCGGCCGAGGCCGCCGACGGTGTCGTGGTGGCCTCGGCACTGATGCGGATGGTGCTCGACGGCGCGGACCCCGCACAGGTCGGGGCCGTGGTCGCGGAGTTCCGGGCGGCGTTGGACGGCGTGGGCGTACCGATCCCCGGGTGACCGCGCGCCGGGCCGGTGCCCGCTGCGGCCGGTCGTCGACCGTGGGCCACACTGGGCACCGGTACGGCCGCAGGGACGGGAGACGCCCATGGGTGAGGCGACGGTGGGTGGTCGACCGTCCGCGCGCTACCGGCAGATCGCGGCCGACCTGGCGGCCCGGATCCGGCAGGGCGAGTACGAGCCCGGCGAGGCGCTGCCGGCGCAGCGTGACCTGAGCGCGCACTACGGCGTCACGCTGATGACGTTGCGTCAGGCTCTCCAGGAGCTGTCCGACGAGGGACTCATCGTGCAGCAGGCCGGGCGGGGCACCTACGTCACCCCGGTCCAGGCCGCCTATCGCGTGGACACGCTGCGCAGCTTCACCGAGGACCTGCGCGAGCAGGGCCACGACGTGGTGACCCAGGTGTTGTCCGGTGCGATGCGCCGACCGCCGGCCTGGGTGGTCGATCGGTTCGGCGACGGTGGCGGCGAGCGGGCACTGCGGTTGGAACGGCTGCGCCTGCTCAACGGTCGTCCCGCCATCCACCAGGTCTCCTGGGTCCGGCCGCCGTACGGGACGGCGATCCGGGACCGCGACTTCGTCCGGACGTCGCTCTACGCCGCGCTGGCCGACGCCGGGGTCGCCATCCTGCGCGCCTCGGAACGGATCGTGCCGTCCCTGCTCGCCGCGCCGGCTGCCGGGCACCTGCGCCAGCCTGCCGGCAGCCCGGTCTTCGTCAGCGAACGGACGACGATCGCCCTCGACGGGACCGCCGTGGTGGTGGACCGCGCGGTGGTCGTCGGCGACGCCATGGAGATCCGCGCGGAGCGGGCGGCGACACGGTTGTCGGTCCGCTGGGGCGCCGTACGCTCCCCGGTCGTGCCGGGCGACGGCGCTCCGTAGGACTCCCCGTCTCCTGCCGGTGGCCGGAGACGGCAGCAAGGTGCCTGGCCACTTCTGGCCTCCGCGACGGCGTTGTTACCCCCTGTCGCCGTGCGGCATCGTGAGGTCTCGGGTGCCCGACGACTGGGCGTGGCACCCGATCCGACCGCGAGCTGGGGATTCGCGGCGACCCCTCATGATCGGAGCCGTAGATGACCCGCGCACTCCGGGTGGCCCGTCACCATCTCAACGACCGGACCCGTGACCTGCTCGCCAAGGAACTCACGGCTGCGGTCTGCGACATCGAACTGGACTCGGACGCCCACGAGGCGATCCTCGCCGGTATCGGCGCACACGCCCTGCAGACCCACCTGCCCGGCGAGATCCTCCAGGCACTGACGTTCTACCCGGCCACCGGTTCACACGTCCTGACCATCGGCAACCTGCCGCAGCAGGAGTTCCCGGCCACGCCGCGCGACGGCTTCACCGCCGAACCCGCGATGGCGGTGACCAACGCCCTGCACTTCGGTCTGCTGCAACTGCTCTCGCTGACGCCGTTCGCGGTCGACTACGAGAACACCGGCCGATACATCCGCAACGTGGCCCCGAACCCGGCGGCGGCGGGCACCACCAGTTCGTGGGGGGCGGATTCGGAGTTCTCCTGGCACACCGACAACCCGCACCTGCCCTTCGGCGGCAAGGGCGTCGACCCGCGCCGGTACGTCCCGCGCTACCTCAGCTTCTATGCGGTCCGCAACGACGAGCAGGTGCCGACCGAGGTGCTCGCCATCGAGGAGGCCGTGGCCGCGCTGGACGGGGCCACCGTCCAGGAGTTGCAGTCGGCCCAGTTCACCGTGGGCCCGCCCGCCTCCAACGACGAGACGGCACCGCTACGGGACACCGCGCTGCTGGAGCAGAGCTACGAGGGCACCCGCGCCCGGTTCGACCGGGGCACGGTCTCCCCGACCACGCCCGCGGCGACCGCCGCCCTCGACCGGTGGGTACGAGCCCTCGACCAGGCGCGGTCCGAGGCGTTCGTGCTGCGCCCCGGCGACTTCCTGATCTTCGACAACTACCGGGTGCTGCACCGCCGTCGGGCGTTCCGACCCGGTCCGGCGGACACCGCCCGCTGGCTGCGCCGCTGCTATGCAAGCTGACCCGGACACCAGGAGGACGATCATGGGCAAGTATCGCGTCGCCGTCATCGGTGGGATGCCCGCGCCGATCCACGGCGCCAAGGAACTCGGCATCGACGTCGTGCTGGTGCACGAGGAGGGCAAGTACGAGCCGTCCATCCTGGCGCACACCGAGCGGGTCGTCCACGCCCCGCTGGACGACGGTCCGGCCATCCACGCATCGCTCAGCCCACTGCACGCCGAGCGCCCGTTCGACCGCGTGATGACCACGACCGAGGTCGCCGCGATCTCCTCCGGCTACGTGGTGGACAGGTTCGGCCTGCCCGGCGTCACCGAGTTCACCGCCCGCGCGCTCAAGGACAAGTCGCTCACCCGGGAGTGCCTGGCCAAGGCCGACGTCGAGCACGTCCGCTACCAGGTGGTCAACTCGGTCCAGGAGGCGGTCGCGTTCCTGGAGCAGGTCGGCGGGAAGATCGTCCTCAAGCCGATCGACGGGGCGGCGAGCCTGCACATCAAGGAGGTCGGCACCCCGGAACAGGTGGCCGTGGCCATGTCGGAGCTGGCCGCCGCCGGCATCACCGCCCCGATGGCCGAGGAGTTCCTCTCCGGCCCGGTGGTGAGCGTCGACTCGTTCTCCTTCGAGGGCCGGCACCTCACCATCGGCTACTCCGAATACCGGATGAACGACCGGTTCGTCGAGTGGGAGGTCAGCACGCCGAGCCGGGTCGCCGTGCCCTACCTCGCGGAACTCCGGGAACTCACCGCGAAGCTCCTGGACGCCGTCGGCGTCACCGAGGGGCCGTCGCACAGCGAGTTCGTGCTCACCCCGAACGGACCCCGGGTGCTCGAATCCCACGCGCGCCTGGCCGGCAGCGGCGCGCCGGAGCTGGTGCGACGCGCGTTCGGCCTGGACCTCAACCGCATGTTCCTGACGGTGCCGCTGGGCATCGACGAACTTCCGCTCGAATCGCCCGCACCAATCGGGGGCGCGGTCGCACTCTTCCTGACCCCGAAACCGGGACCGATCACGTCGATCGCCGTCAGCGAGGACATCCCGGCGACGGTACGCCGCATCCCGCCCGGCGAGTCGGCCCGGGTCTTCATGCCGTACCTGTTCGAGCTGGGCGCCGAGGACACCGCCGTGGTCATCACCAAGAACCCCGGCGACGAGGTCGCACCGCTGTTGACGGTCGCGGACTGTAGCAACGGCTACATCCTGGCCTCCGGCACGGACGCGCTCGACGCCATCGCCAAGGCCGAGGCGATCAACGCGAAGATAGACTTCGTCACCGGTTGATGAAGGAGAACACCATGAAGCGCACCGCGGTGGTGACGGGCGCCAGCAGCGGGATCGGGGCGGCCACGGCACGCCGACTGGCCAAGGACGGATTCTTCGTCGTGGTGGCGGCCCGCCGGTTGGACCGACTCGAAGCACTGGCGGCCGAGATCGGTGGGCGGGCCGTCGCGCTCGACGTCACCGACCAGGCGTCCGTCCAGGCCCTCGCCGCCGGGCTGGACCGCTGCGACCTCCTGGTCAACAACGCGGGCGGGGCGGTGGGCGCCGACCCACTGGCCACCACCTCGCCCGCCGACCTGATGCGGAGCTTCGAGATCAACGTTCTGGGCATGCTGTACGTGACCCAGGCGCTGCTACCGCTGCTGCGCGCCTCCGACGCACCGACCATCGTGACCGTGACCTCGACGGCCGCGCACGTGACCTACGAGTCCGGCGGCACCTACACCGCCGCCAAGCACGCGGAACACGCGCTGGTGGAGACGCTCCGGCTGGAACTCTGCGGTGAACCGGTGCGGGTCATCGAGATCGCACCGGGCATGGTCCGCACGGACGAGTTCGCGGTCAACCGGTTCGACGGCGACGCGGACAAGGCCGCCGCCGTGTACGCGGGCGTGGACCGACCGCTGGTGGCCGAGGACGTCGCCGAGTGCATCGCCCTGACGGTGGCGCTTCCCGGCCACGTCAACGTGGATCGTCTCGTCGTCCGCCCGGTCGCCCAAGCCGCCCAGCACAAGGTGTACCGCCAGCCGATCTTCGGGAGCTGACGGACGGGACGTCGTGCTGAGTCGCGCCGCGAGCGGTGCGACTCAGCCCAGGTCCTCGGGTCTCACCTTTCCCCGGGTGACAAGACTCTTCGCCAGACGAACCCGCCCCAGCAGGATCGCGTGCACGTAGCTGAGCATCAACAGCACAGCCGGAATGATGTCGCCGCGTTCAACCAGCACATAGGCGATGAAGACCCCGTAGAGGACCACCGGCAACGCGAAGAGCCACAGCGGATAGCGCAGGTGGTTGCTGAGTGAAGAATCGAAGAGTTTGGGCACGAGATCATTAGATCTCATTCGGCAATCACGCCTCACTCGCTTGCCTCTGCGGCGGTTCGTCAACCGGACAGTCGACGCCGCACCTCTCGACCGTGATCGCCCGATCACCGGATGCTGCTCTCGGGGCCAGCCTCGTCGGAATACCTCTGACGGTCGTGGTCACCACCACTTGGGGTAGTGCCGCAGTACCCGGTCCGCCGGTTCCGGTGACTTCGACCTGCGTTCCCGCCACTCCTGCACAAGGTCCGGGCCGTGCACGAGGGCGCCTGCGGCCAGCAGAAGCAGTGACCCGTACCGTCCCGACCACCCGAACCACAGGCCGAGTGCGGCCACCAGCCAGAGCAGGAAGCCGAGGCAGAGCAGTACGGGTCGGAGGCGTGGGCGGCGCACGACTCTCAGGCTACGGCTCGCCGCAGAGGAGATGCACCGCCTACGGAGCTCGGCTCGGGACAATGCGGTGTGGGCGGTCCGGGGACGACGCGGCCAACCGTCAGAGATCGCCGCGATGGTGGAAGGAGGGCGTCGACGTGCCCGTGCATCCGCGCTACCTGGAGATCGCGTCAAGGATCCGCGAGCGAATCGAGGGCGGCGAGTGGCTTCCCGGTGCCCGGTTGCCTCGCCTCGACGACTTCGCGGCGGAGTACGGGGCGAACCGGGACACCGTCGTCCGGGCCATCGCCGAACTGGAGACCGCGGGTTTCGTGTGGGCGGTCCAGGGGCGGGGCATCTCCGTGCGCCACGACACGCTGCGGCCCCGCCGACCGCGTGGTGACCTGGTCAAACGCAACGAGCGGGTGACCGGCTACTCGTTTCCGTCCGCAAGCAGCCGGGAGGTGTGGGTCCGTCACGGCACTGCCACGAACGCGCCAGCCCGCTTGGAGAATCCGCGGATCGCCATGCTCCTGGGCGTCGATCCCGGCACGGAGGTGCTGCGGAGATTCCGGGTGACCGGGCCGGCGTCGGAAGCGCCCTTTCAGATCAACGTCACGTGGATTCATCCGCGCATCGCTGACACCGTCGCTGGCCTCGGTGCAAGCCCGGCGGCGGGCGAGTGGCTGAGTCGCATCGAGAAGGCCGGACACTGGCCGATCAGGTGGATGGAGATCCACCGCGCGCGAATGCCCGGCACGGAGGAGGCCGGCCTGCTGGAGATCCCGACCGATCTGCCGGTACTGGAGATCGTGCGCGTCGGCACGTCAGGGACAGATGATCGGCCGGTCGAGGTCACCGAGTGCGTGGTGGCGAGCGACCGGGTCGAGACCGTCCATGTCCTGCATCGTGACGAGAACGCCCACCAGCCCTGGCCACCCGAACCGCTCGCACGTGCCTGAAGAGGGGGTACGTGATGTCCGGTGTTCCTCAGATGACGCAGCGCCGGTCGCGAAAGGGCTGATCGGTATGGCACTCGACCAAGGCGGCCTGGACGACGTCGCCGTGGTGTCGGCCGGACGGGAACTCGATCTCACCGAGAACCGCGACGCCCCGGTGAGATCGAGCCCGTGCGAGAGACTCCCTCGACGCCACAACGCCTGCGCCGATCAACGGTTACCCGTTCAGCAGGCGGTGTATCCCTTGCCCTTCTTCGACCAGGCACACTTGTCGATCAGCTTGCCGCTGGCGTTGCGCAGGTACGCGGTGTCGCCGGTGTTGTTCCAGACGTAGTTGCCCGAACCCCAGTAGCGGTTCTTGGCGGTGTTCTTGCCCTTGCCGGTCCGGATGACCACGCTCTTGCCCTTGGCGAGCTTGACGTCCCCGGTGAACGTGTAGACGTGGTTGGCCTTGTCGCGCAGCGTCCAGTTCTTCAGGTTGATGGTGCGGGCGCGCCGGTTGGTCAGCTTCACGTACTCGGCGTTCAGGCTGGCGTTCGAGCGGGTGTCCGTACCCGGCGAGTCGTAGTAGACCTTCGTGATCTCGATCGCCGGGGTGGCGGCCTGCGCCGGGGCGGCGACGGCGAGCGAACCGCCGAGCGCCACGGCGAGCGCGGACACCAACCCGATGAACCTTCTCGACATGCGTGTTACCCCCACATGATGCGCGCCGAAGTTCGGCGCGGACACGTCACGCCGACGCGTGACGGAGCGAGGTTAACGACGAGTTACGGCAACATGGGTCCCGCTCGCACCCGCGCCGCCGAATACGGCCACGCGGGTGTCGATTAGCGTCCAGCCGGCTCGACCCGGCCCGCCGGTCCGGTTGTGCCGACTCGACCGGAGTTCCGGGCCGACCGCACGAAAGATGATCGACGGCTGTGCGTTCGATGTCCATCGAGGACCGGAAGGCGAGCCACCGGAGCCGTCACGGCGTGCAGATCGAACCGCCATTGAGGAATCCTGATACACCGGAGGGCAGTCCTCGGAAGGGAGTGTCCGGTGCACCAGGAGACACGGAACCTGGCCTTGGATGCGGCGCTCGCCGATGCCGCCGCCATCCGCGCCACGATCGAACGCAAGGCCAACCACAATCAGAACCTGATCAGCCTGTACCTCACCGCAGTGGCGGCGGTCGCCGGTGTGGTGCTCTCCGAGAAGGCGGACGTCCGGCTGCTCCTCCTCCTTCCGATGCTCAGCGCCGCGCTGGGTCTGAGCGTCGCCGCGCAGTATCGCGACGGCCGCATCGCCGGGGCCTATCTCGAAGAGGTGCTCCGACCGGCCATCGCCAGGCACACGGGCGACGACTCCCTGTTCGGCTGGGAGACGTACTACCGGATGCGCAAGCACGACGGTCATCTGGCGCAGGCATTCGCCCTGGGGCTCATCTTCCCCGGTGTGTCTGCGCTCGCACTGGCCTTCACGCTCCCGAGCATGCGGAACTGGACGGATCGTGCCGCCTGGGCCATCGGCGCAGGAATGCTGCTCCTGTTGATCGTGGGCTGGAGTCCGCGCCTGATCGAGATGTTCCGGGCCCGGCGTCACCGCAGGCCGACGATGCCACCGGCCGCCGTCGACGAGCCGTCGGACGCGACGCTTGCCGGCTCACCCTGACCAGTTTCAGAAGCCGCAGGTCTTTCCGGCGGTGTGGCTGACCTGGACGGTGTGCGTGACGCAACCGTCAGCGGTGGCCCGGTGCAGCAGGAACGCGGTCGGTTCGTCGACCCAGCCGATCTGCTGGTGCTCGTCGGTGGTCAGGGTGGCCTGCCGCCAGGTGCTCGGGGCGACCGTGAGCACCGTGCCGGCGTACGTCGCGGTGACCGACCGGTGCACGTGACCGGCGGCGACGCGTACCACGTGGGGGTGTCGGAGCAGCACCTCGGCGAGGGCCGGGCCGTCGGCGAGGCGGATGGCGTCGGCGGCCGGGATGCCGACCTCGATCGGCGGGTGGTGCAGGCAGACCACGGCCGGTACGCCGGGGCGGGCCGCCAGCACCGCGTCGAGCCAGGCGAGCTGTTCGTCGCCGAGCCGGCCACCGTCCGCCCCGGGGACGAGCGAGTCGAGTACGACAAGCGTCCCCTCGGGCTGCTCGACCTGGTAGTACGCCGAGAAGCCGCCGCCCAACCAGCCGGTGCCGCCGAACGCGTCGAGCAGCGACTCCCGGTCGTCGTGGTTGCCGGTCGCGAGGTGCACCGGCAGCGGGAACCGGCCGATCACCTCGCGCAGCAGGGCGTACTCGTCGGGGCGACCGTGGTCGGCCAGGTCGCCGGTGATCACCACGCAGTCGGGTCGGGGGTCGAGGGCCAGCACCCGGCCGAGCGCGCGGTGCAGCCCGGCGGCGGCCTCGGCGCCGAGCACGCCGGTGGTCAGGTGCGGATCGCTGAGGTGTGCGACGAGCATCGGGCCTCCACTCGACCGGAGACCTCACGCTATCGCCGCAGACGTCCGTGCGTAGCCCACAGCCTGCATCCACAGCCTGTGGATAGCACATGTGTACGAGCCCAGCCCGCTCCCGGTTTCCGGTGAGTACGCTTGGTCATCCTCCCGGTGCCGCCGGGAGACGTACCCGACCTGGAACGACGTGCGAGTGGATCATCAGCAAGTCCTCCGCGACGTGACGGTGCGCCTGCCGATGGCGTCGACCGTCGCCGAGGTGTGTCAGGCCACCGTCGAAGCGCTGGCCCGTCACACCCCCGCCACCATCGCCGTCCTGCTGCACGTGCACGACCGGCTCCGGTGCGTCGCCGCCACCGGCTCCTGGCAGGTCTTCGCCACCGTCGCGCCGGACGCCGGGATCGTCGGTCGGGCCTACACCGGTGGCGCGACCGTCGTCGCCCCGGACGTGACGACCGATCCCGATCACATCCCGGTACGCCCCGACGTCACCGCCGAGGTGTGCGTACCGGTGCCGGATCCGGCGGGGCGGGTCATCGGCGTACTCGACGTGCAGTGGACCGGCCCGGCCGACCTCGCCGCCTGGCGGACCAGCGCCGAGCGCGTGGCCGCCCGCCTCGGCGCGCGGATCGTCGCGCTGGGCGGGCCGACCGAGAGCCGCAGCGAGAAGCTGCTCCGGCACGCCGCCGCGATGACCGCCGCCGGCACCGAGTGGGACCTGATGACCGCCGCCATCGGGGCGGCCCGGGACGTCTCCACGCTCGGCGCGGCCGTCCTGGTGCTCGGCGGCCGGGGTGGCGTACGGCTCGGTGCCCCGACCGTGGCCCCCGGAGAGTTGGAGTGCCGGATGCGGGCCGAGCTGACCGAGGCAGGCCCGGAGGCGCTGCGCGGCATCATCGACCGGGCGCACCGGTACGGGGCCGGGTACACCCTCGGCGAGGCGGGCCACCCGCCGACCGTGGAACACGAGCCGCTGGTCCGCGCCGGTGTCCGGACGCTGGTCACGGTGCCGGTGGGTCCGGCCCGACGCGGCGGGGTGCTGCTGGTGGCCGACGACCGGCTGCTGCGCCCCGACCCCACCACGGTCAACCTGCTGGAGCTGCTGGCCGGTCAGGCGTGGAGCTGCCTGGACCGGTTGCGCACGCTGGACCGGCTGCGCGAACAGGCCAGCTCCGACCCGTTGACCGGGCTGCGGCACACCGGCCCGTTCGGGCAGCGGATCGCCACCGCGACGCCGGGACGGACCGCGCTGCTCGCGATCGACGTGGACGGCTTCAAGACGATCAACGACACGTACGGGCACCAGGCCGGTGACCGGGTGCTGGTCGGCCTGGCCCGGGCGTTGGAGGGCGCGCTGCGCCAGGGCGACGAGCTGTACCGGGTCGGCGGCGACGAGTTCGTCGCGGTGATCGAGGTGAGCCGTCCCGAGGAGGCCGTCCGGGTGGCCGAGCGGCTCACCGAGGCCGCCCGCCGGATCGGCCGCACGATCAGCGTCGGTGTCGCGCTGCCCCGGCCGGGCGAGTCCCCCGAGGTGACGTTGCGCCGCGCCGACCAGGCGCTCTACGCCGTGAAACGGCAGGGTCGCGACGGCGTACGCCTCGCCGCCGCCTGACCGGCCCCGCCGGTCAGCGTCGGGTGAGTTCCTTGGCCAGGAGTTCGGCGATCTGGGCGGTGTTCAGGGCGGCACCCTTGCGGAGGTTGTCGCCGGTGACGAAGAAGTTCAGCGCACGGGGATCGTCGAGGGCCCGACGGATCCGGCCGACCCAGGACGGGTCGGTGCCGACCGCGTCGATCGGCATCGGGAACTCCCCGGCGGCCGGGTCGTCGACGACGATCACACCGGGGGCGTTGCGCAGCACCCCACGCGCCCCCTCGGCGTTGATCTCGGTGCCGAAGACGGCGTGCACCGCGACCGAGTGGCCGGTGAGCACCGGCACCCGTACGCAGGTGGCGGTGACTTTCAGGTGCGGTGTACCGAGGATCTTGCGCGACTCGTCGCGCATCTTCATCTCCTCGGAGGACCAGCCGTCGTCGGCCGGTGTTCCGGCCCACGGCACCACGTTGAGCGCCATCGGTGCGGGGAACGGGCCGAGGTCGTCACCGACCGCCTGCCGCACGTCGCCGGTACGCGAGCCGAGCAGCCGGTCGCCGGCCACCTTGGCCAACTGGTCGTGCAGCGTGTCCGCGCCGCGCTGACCCGCCCCGGAGACCGACTGGTACGAGGCGAGGACCAGCTCGCGCAGGCCGTACTCGCGGTGCAGCGGGGCGACCGCGACGATCATCGCGAGGGTGGTGCAGTTCGCGTTGGCGACGATGCCCCGGGGGCGGTGCTGGACCTGCTCTGGGTTGATCTCCGGCACCACCAGCGGGACGTCCGGGTCCATCCGGAAAGCGCCCGAGTTGTCCACCACGATCGCGCCCCGGCGTACCGCGATCGGCGCCCAGTGCGCGGCGACCTCGTCCGGTACGTCGAACATCGCCACGTCGACGCCGTCGAACGCCTCGGCGGTCAGCGCCTGGACGGTCGACTCCTCGCCCCGGCAGCGGACCCTGCGCCCGACCGACCGCTCGGAGGCGAGCAGGCGGATCTCACCCCAGACGTTGCGACGCCCGGTGAGCAACTCACACATCACGGTGCCGATAGCGCCCGTCGCCCCGACCACGGCCAGGGTGGGCAGCCCGGCCATCCGCGTTACCGTCCCGTTCCCGCGTACACCACGGCTTCGGTGTCACCGCCCAGGTCGAACGCCTCGTGGATGGCGCGGACGGCTGCGTCGAGGTCGGTGTCCCGGCAGACCACGGAGACCCGGATCTCCGAGGTGGAGATCATCTCGATGTTCACGCCGGCCTGGCCGAGCGCGGCGAAGAAGCCGGCCGCGACGCCCGGGTGCGAGCGCATCCCGGCGCCGATCAGCGAGACCTTGCCGACGTGGTCGTCATAGAGCAGGCCCTTGAAGTTGACCGACTCCTGGATCTTGCTGAGCGCGGCCATCGCGGTCGGGCCGTCGGTCTTCGGCAGGGTGAAGGAGATGTCCGTGCGCCCGGTCCCCTCGGTGGAGACGTTCTGCACGATCATGTCGATGTTGATCTCGGCGCCCGCGACCGTGTCGAAGATCCGCGCGGCGGCGCCGGGCTCGTCGGGCACCCCGACGATGGTGATCTTGGCCTCGCTGCGATCGTGGGCGACGCCGGTGATCAGTGCCTGCTCCACAGGAAGCTCCTCCGTCGATCCGATGACCATGGTGCCGGTGTTGGTCGAGTATGACGAGCGGACGTGGATCGGCAGTCCCGCCCGGCGGGCGTACTCCACGCTGCGCAGGTGCAGCACCTTCGCGCCGCAGGCGGCCAGCTCCAGCATCTCCTCGTAGGTGATCTGCTTGATGTGCCGGGCGTTGGTGACGATCCGCGGGTCGGCGGTGAAGACGCCGTCCACGTCGGTGTAGATCTCGCACACGTCCGCGTGCAACGCGGCGGCCAGCGCCACGGCGGTGGTGTCCGAGCCGCCCCGCCCCAGGGTCGTCACGTCCTTGGTGTCCTGCGAGACACCCTGGAACCCGGCGACGATGACCACCGCGCCCTCGTCCAGCGCGCCCTTGAGCCGCCCCGGCGTGACGTCGATGATCCGCGCCCGGCCGTGCACCGAGGTGGTGATGACACCCGCCTGCGATCCGGTGAACGAGCGGGCCTCGTAGCCCAGGTTGTGGATCGCCATGGCGAGCAGCGCCATCGAGATCCGCTCCCCGGCGGTGAGCAGCATGTCCAGCTCGCGCCCGGGCGGCAGCGGGCTGACCTGGTTGGCCAGGTCGAGCAGCTCGTCGGTGGTGTCGCCCATCGCCGACACGACCACGACGACGTCGTCGCCGGCCTTGCGAGCGGCCACGATCCGTTCCGCCACCCGCTTGATCCGCTCGGCGTTGGCGACGGAGGATCCGCCGTACTTCTGCACCACGAGTGCCACGACGGCGCACTCCCTCCCGGTTGCCCTGAGCGTGCCGACGCCGCCGGCACCGGGGCCGGCGGCGCGGGTCGGACGACCTCAGGGTATCGGGCCGCTCTGACCGCCGGGTCAGGTGATCCCACGATCCGGCCCGGCGCGGCGGGCGAGGTGGTGTGCGACACGCCGGGAAGGCCGACCTTTCCGGGGGTGTCCGTAAGCGCACCCAACGCCGAGAATGGCCGGGTGTACGTCGCCCATCGTCCCGCCGTCCGCCTGACCGCCCCGATCGCGTTCGCCCTGCCCGTCCTGCTCGCCGGCTGCTCCTCGGACCCGCCGGACGACCCGCCGCCACCGCCGAGCACCGCGCCCCGACCGGCCGGCCAGGACGCGGCCCGGGACGAACTGGCCGCGCTCGCCGCCGCCGCGCAGGACCGGCACCTGATCGCCCGGTACACCCTGCGGGTGGCCGACACCCCGGACCGCACGATCGTGGTGACCAGCGCCAACGACGGCAGTTGGCGGGTGGACGTACCCGGCGGGGCGCTCGGCGGCACGGCGGACATCTCGCTCGCGGCCACCGCCGACGGGCTGTTCCAGTGCGCGCTGCCGACGGCGACCCGGCCCGAGCCCGCGAGCTGCGTACGCGTCGGCGAGCGCGACGACACGCTGCCCCGCCGGATCGACCCCCGGGTGCAGCATCCGTTCACCGACTGGCTGGACGTGCTGACCGACCGGCGCGCTCCGCTGTCGGTCTCCCCCGCGATGGCCCCACCCGAGGCGACCGGCACCTGCTACTCGGTGGAGACCACCGCCGCCTCGATCAACCCGCCGCTGGACGTCGGTATCTACTGCTTCGACGCCGACGGCACGCCGACCGCGGTCCGCGCGGCGTTCGGCACCCTGACGCTGGCCGGTCCGCCCGAGCCCGCACCGGCAACCGTGCAGCTCGCCGGCCCGGTGGTAGACGGCGAACCGCTGGGCATGGAGGCCCCGCCACCGCCGCCGTCCGACCTCGATCCGGGCGGCACCGCCCCGGGTGACCCCACGCCGAACGGCACGGCACCGGGCGGGATCGAGCCGGGCGGCACCGCACCGACCGGCGGCGGGTAGGCCGGGTGGACTCCAGCTCGCGTCGCCGGTCCCGGCCTGTACGGTCCGGTCGCCCGATCCGCGCCGTCGACCACGACGTCCGCTTCGGCGTCCCGGGTCGGCACCGGGTCTCGACCGCGCCGCCAACGCCGGGGCGGCCGTCCCGTTACGGGTGTCGTTTCCCACATTCGGCCACCCTGACATCACTACCAAATCCCCCATAGGGGACGCTTCTACGCATGACCGACCTCACCCCCGTGCTGGCCTTCCGCTGGAGTCCCCGGTCCTTCGACCCGGTCGCGGAACTGCCCCGGGCCGAGGCGGTCGCACTGCTGGAAGCCGCCCGATGGGCGCCGTCGGTCGGCAATCGGCAGCCCTGGCGGTTCGCCCTCGGGCACCGGGACGACCAGACCTTCAAGCGGATCCTGGTCAACCTCGCGCCGACCGAGCAGCGGTGGGCCGGACGCGCCGGGGCCCTGCTGCTCGGCGCGTACCGGCGAACCGAGCAGGCGTTCGCCGCGTACGACCTGGGGCAGGCGGTGGCCCACCTCACCGTGCAGGCCACCGCGCTGGGACTGCACGTCCGCCAGGTGACCGATTTCGACCGGGCCGGGCTGATCGCCGACCTCGACCTTCCCCGCGACGTGCGACCGTACGTGGTGGTGGCGGTCGGCCAACTCGGCGATCCGTTGAGCCTTCCCGCCGACCTGCTGGCCGATGAGACCGCCCTGCGGCACCGTCGCCCGCTCGCCGAACTCGTTCTGAGCTGCGGCGAGACCGTCGACTGAGCCGTTGGGCGCAATTTCCATCCCATACTCCGGACGGGCCTTTCCCAGGCCAGGTGCCATCACGTAGGGTCACCCTGTCATGTGGCAGGCGTACCTCCTCCTTGGTCGCCGCGACGAGGCCTGACGGCCGGCACCTCGTCGCGGAGTCGAACCGCGCCGCCAGCACAGTCCCGGATCTTTCGCTCGGCACCCCGTGCCGACCCCCGTCGCTGACGTCACATGACCCCAGGAGAAGTCCGCCATGGCTCACCCAGCCGGCACCACCGACGTTGATTCCGATGCCATCGCCCGGCAGCGTCCCAGCCAGATGCCGTACCGCCGGTACCAGCCCTACCAGCAGCAGTTCCGCATCGACCTGCCGGACCGCACCTGGCCGACCCGGCACGTCGAGACCGCACCGCGCTGGTGCGCCGTCGACCTGCGCGACGGCAACCAGGCGCTGATCGACCCGATGTCGCCGGAGCGCAAGCGCCGGATGTTCCAGCTCCTGGTGCAGATGGGCTACAAGGAGATCGAGGTCGGGTTCCCGTCGGCCAGCCAGACCGACTACGACTTCGTCCGGCAGCTCATCGAGCAGGACATGATCCCCGCCGACGTCACCATCCAGGTGCTGACGCAGTGCCGGGAGCACCTGATCGACCGGACCTTCGAGGCACTGCGCGGCGCGCGCCGGGCGATCGTGCACTTCTACAACTCCACCTCCACGCTGCAACGACGGGTGGTCTTCGGGCTGGACCGCGACGGCATCGCCGACATCGCCACCACCGGCGCCCGGCTCTGCCAGAAGTACGCGGAGATCCACACGCCGGACACCGAGATCCACTACGAGTACTCGCCGGAGTCGTACACCGGCACCGAGCTGGAGTACGCGCTGGAGGTCTGCGCCAAGGTCATCGAGGTCGTCGACCCCACGCCGGACCGCAAGCTGATCGTCAACCTGCCCGCCACGGTCGAGATGGCCATGCCGAACGTGTACGCCGACTCGATCGAGTGGATGCACCGGCACCTGCCCCGGCGCGAGAGTCTGGTACTCAGCCTGCACCCGCACAACGACCGGGGCACCGGCGTCGCCGCCGCCGAACTGGGCCTGCTGGCCGGCGCGGACCGGATCGAGGGGTGCCTGTTCGGCAACGGCGAGCGCACCGGCAACGTCGACCTGGTGACGCTGGGCCTGAACCTCTTCTCCCAGGGTATCGACCCGATGATCGACTTCTCCGACATCGACGAGGTCAAGCGGGCCGTCGAGTACTGCAACCAACTGCCCGTGCACGAGCGCCACCCGTACGCCGGTGACCTGGTCTACACCGCCTTCTCCGGCTCCCACCAGGACGCCATCAACAAGGGCTTCGCCGCGCTGAACGCCGACGCGGCGGCGGCCGGCGTACCGGTCGACGACTTCACCTGGGCGGTGCCGTACCTGCCGGTCGACCCGAAGGACCTGGGCCGCAGCTACGAGGCGGTGATCCGGGTCAACTCGCAGTCCGGCAAGGGCGGCGTCGCGTACATCATGAAGACCGAGCACCAGCTCGACCTGCCCCGGCGGCTCCAGATCGAGTTCTCCGGCGTGGTGCAGCAGGTCACCGACCACGACGGTGGCGAGGTCGGCCCGGACACCATGTGGCAGATCTTCGCCACGCAGTACCTGCTCGACCACCAGGTCGACCCGGCGGTGACGCTGACCGAGTACGTCATCGGCAGCGCCGACGGCAAGGTCGAGATCACCGCACAGGTCGGGGTCGGCGGCCAGGCCCGGTCGGTGACCGCGATCGGCAACGGCCCGATCGACGCGTACGTCAACGCGCTGGGCTCGGCCGGGGTGAGCGTCCGGGTGCTCGACTACCACGAGCATGCGCTCTCCTCCGGTGGCGACGCGCAGGCGGCTGCGTACGTGGAGTGCGAGGTGGACGGGCGGACGGTCTGGGGCGTCGGCATGGACGCGAACATCGTCACCGCCTCAGTCAAGGCGGTCACCAGCGCCGTCAACCGCGCCCGTCGCTGACCGCCGGCCTGGATGTAAGGAGGGGTCCCCTGCTATCGCCTCGTGCATAGCAGGGGACCCCTCCTTTCACCTGTCCCGGGCGGCCGAGTCGTCCGGGGTGGAGACCGGCATGGAGTGGCAGGGTTGTGCGGGCGGTGGACGGCGGGTCGGACGACGTACCAGCAGCACGGCGATGACCGCGCCCGCCACCAGCAGACCGGCGCACCAGAGCAGCGCGCCCCGGTAGGCGGCGGTGAGTTCGGCGGGCTGCTCGTAGCCCGTCCCGCTGAGCCCGACCAGCAGCGGCAACGCGGCCACCGCCAGCAGACCGCCGACCCGGGACGCGGCGTTGTTGAAGCCGCTGGCCACCCCGGCGAAGCGGTCCGCCACGGCGGCCAACACGGACGCGGTCAGCGGCGCCACCACCAGGGTCAGCCCGGCGCCGAACAGCACCACCCCGGGCAGCACCTGCCGCCAGTACGACGCACCCGCGTCCACCTCGCGCAGCACCAGCAGCCCGACGGCGGCCAGCACCGGGCCGACGGTCAGCGGCAGCCTCGGCCCGATCTTCGCCGACAGCGCCCCGGCCCTCGGCGAGCCGATCAGCAGCAGCACCGTCATCGGCAGCAGCGCCAGGCCGGTGAGCAGAGCCGACCAGCCGACCACGTTCTGCAGGTAGACGGCGAAGAAGAAGGTGAAACCGCCGAGCGCGGCGTACACCAGCACGGTGAAGACGTTCAGCACCGAGAAGAGTCGGCTGCCGAACAGGCCGGTGGGCAGCATCGCGGTTTCGCCGCGACGCCGTTCCACCCCGACGAACGCCACCGCGGCCAGCACCGCGACCACGGCCGCCACCAGCACCGCCGGTGAGCTGATCCCGCGACCCGGCGCGTCCACCAGCGCGTACGTGACCCCGGCCAGGGCCAGCGCGCCGAGCAGCGCACCGGCGATGTCGAAGCGTCGGCCCGTTCCCCGGCTACGCGAGGCGCTCTCGTCCCGGCTCTCCGGCACCCAGCGCAGCGAGGCCAGCACCACCAGCACGGCCAGCGGCAGGTTCAGGAAGAAGATCCACCGCCAGGAGAGCGCGTCGATCAGCCATCCACCGATGAACGGGCCGAGCGCGGTGGAGACGCCGGACAACCCGGACCACGCCCCGATCACCTTGCCCCGGTCGTCCGGGTGGAAGCTCGACTGGAGCAGCGACAGCGAGCCGGGCGTGAGCAGCGCGCCGCCGGCACCCTGGAGGAAGCGCGCGGCCACCAACCAGTCGGTACGCAGTGCCAGCCCGCACAGCACCGAGGCGACGGTGAACCAGACCACGCCCAGCAGGAAGATCCGGCGTCGCCCGAAGCGGTCCCCGAGCGCCCCGCCGAGCAGCACGAACGCGGCCAACGTGAGCAGATATCCGTTCACCGTCCACTGTAGTCCCGCCACCGAGGCGCCCAGCTCGGCGCCGAGCCGGGGCAGGGCCACGTTGACCACGGTGGTGTCCAGGAAGACCATGCCGGAGGCCAGGACGGCGGCGGCCAGGGTGCCTCGGCCGGCGTGCGACTTCAGCCGGAGTGCGGGCGCGGTTTCGGGCATGACTACCAATGTGCCGTGCGCCATACGTGAGACACCACGAATCGCCGAAACTGGGCCCGGGTACTGTGCGGGATCGCCAAGAGCCCGCAAGCTGGAGAGGTGTCATCTGTGCGTACCAGATCAGGACCTCGCGCCCTGGGGGCGCTCGCGCTCGTCGCGGCGCTGACCCTCGGCGCGGCCGGTTGCGTCGAATTGGTGGAGCCGGAGGTGTCGCCCACCAGCGGTGACGGCGGCACCGCCACCCAGATGCTCTCCGAACTGACCGTCGCCGAGGCCAACCCGATGCGCGGCTACAGCCGCAACCGTTTCTCGCACTGGCGCAAGACCGGCCAGAACTGCGACGTCCGTGACACCGTGCTGGAACGCGACGGCAAGGACATCCAGCACTCCGGCTGCAACGTGGTGGGTGGCAACTGGGAGAGCGTGTACGACGGACGGACCTTCACCGACCCGTCCAGCGTGGACATCGATCACATGGTCCCGCTCGCCAACGCGTGGCGCTCCGGCGCCGACGAGTGGGACGACTCGAAGCGTAGTGATTTCGCGAACGACCTCGACCGACCGCAGCTCTTCGCGGTTTCGGCCTCCTCCAACCGGGCAAAGGGTGATCAGGATCCGTCCCAGTGGAAACCGCCAAACCGGTCATACTGGTGCCAGTATGCCGGCGACTGGGTGGCGGTGAAGCACCACTGGAAGCTCACGATCACCAGTGCTGAGAAGGCCGCGCTGGCCGACATGTTGGAGGGCTGCACATGGGAGAGCAAGCCGTAACCGGAGCCGGCGGCACCCCGGCACCCGAGCGGACGCCTGACGCGGGTGGGGACGACGCCGCGGCGGCCACCGGCAGCCCCGGCCCGGCCACCGCCGGGATGACCGCCGACGGTGCGGCCGCGGGTGAGGTGGAGGTGCCCGGTGCCGGGATGACCGCCGACGCCGGTGGCGCCACCGGCCCGCAGAGCCGGACCACGGACATCGTGCCCGGACCGGGCGGCGTGATGACCGACGAGGTCGGCGTGGTCACCGGGGAGTTGACCCTGCGCACCGACCTCGCCGACGGCCGGGTCACCCTGCACGTGCAGTACAAGGACGCCGACGAGTGGTACGCCGTCACCGGCGGCAGCGCGGCGTTGGCCGACGCCGCCGGGCTGGATGCGGTGCACAGCATCGCGGTCGGCCTGCTGAACCGCCCCGAGGGCTGATCCTGGTCGCAAGGAGGGGGCCCTTTCTAACGCCTACGGCATAGAAAGGGCCCCCTCCTTACATCTCTGCTAGACGAACGTGCCGGGCTCGCTGGGCGCGGAGACCACGCCCGGCTCCTCGCCCTCGCCCTCCGGGCGGACGATCTCCGCACTCACCTTGTGCGGTCGCAGCTCGCCGCTGGCGATCTGCTCGGCGAAGTGGCAGGCCACCCGGCTTCCGCCGATCTCCCGCAGCACCGGCCGCTCGTCCGCGCACCGGGTCGGCTGCGCCCACGGGCAGCGGGTGTGGAACCGGCAACCCGACGGCGGGTTGGCCGGCGAGGGCAGGTCACCGGAGAGCAGGATCCGCTCGCGACGGTCCTCCACGTCCGGGTCCGGCACCGGCACCGCCGACATCAGCGCCCGGGTGTACGGGTGCAGCGGCTCGGTGTACAGCCGGTCGCTGGGCGCCTCCTCGACCAGTCCGCCCAGGTACATCACGCCGACGGTGTCGGAGATGTGCCGCACCACCGCCAGATCGTGCGCGATCACCAGATAGGTGAGGCCGAGGCCGTCCTGCAACTCGTCGAGCAGGTTGATCACCTGCGCCTGGATCGACACGTCCAGGGCGGAGACCGGCTCGTCGGCGACGATCAGCTCCGGTCCGAGCACCAGCGCGCGGGCGATGCCGATGCGCTGCCGCTGACCACCGGAGAACTCGTGTGGATAGCGGGACAACGCCCAGCGGGGTAGGCCCACCTTGTCCAGCGTCTCGGCGATGATCTTCCGACGGCCGTTCCGGTCGCCACCGATGCCGTGCGTCTGTAGGCCCTCGGTGAGGATGGACTCGACGTTCTGCCTCGGGTCGAGGCTGGACATCGGGTCCTGGAAGATCATCTGCATCCGCCGCCGCATGGTCCGCAGCCTGCGCGGCGCCAGCGTGGTCAACTCCACGCCGTCGAAGCGCACCTCGCCTGCGGTGGGCGGGTTGAGCTGGAGCAGCGCCCGGCCGAGCGTCGACTTGCCGCAGCCCGACTCCCCGACCAGACCGTACGTCTTGCCGCGCGGGATGCTCAGGTCGACGCCGTCGACCGCCTTGACGTGGCCGATCGTCCGGTCGAACAGCACCCCCCGCTTGATCGGGAAGTGCACCTTGAGGTCCCGTACCTCGACGAGGACGTCGCTCTCGGTCATGGCTTCTCCTCCTCGCGCGGCGCGGGCACCCGGTCGGCACCCGACGACTCGGCGGGCGCGGTCGCCTCGGCAGGCGGCGTGGCCGGCGTGGTGTCCGCCACCGGGGCCGGGTTAGCGCATCGGTAGCCACGGCCGGCGTGGGAGAGCACCAGTTCCGGCGGCTGGCCGATGCAGGCGTCCACCCGGCGGGTGCAGCGCGGGGCGAAGGCGCAGCCCTCCAGCCAGGGCAGCAGGTCGCGCACCGAGCCGGGGATCGGGTTCAGCCGCTCGCCGCGCCCGGCGTCCAGGCGGGGCACCGAGCCGAGCAGCCCCACCGTGTACGGGTGCCGGGGCTCGCGGAACAGTGGACGTCGCCGGGCGGTCTCCACCACCCGGCCGCCGTAGAGCACGTTGATCGTGTCGCACATGCCGGCGACCACGCCCAGATCGTGCGTGATCATCACCAGCGCGGTGCCGGAGTCCCGGACGAGATCCTTGAGCAGCTCCAGGATCTGGGCCTGGATGGTGACGTCCAGCGCCGTGGTCGGCTCGTCGGCGATCAACAGCCGGGGCTGGCAGGCCACCGCCATCGCGATCAAGGCGCGCTGCCGCATCCCGCCGGAGAGCTGGTGCGGGTACTCCTTGAGCCGCCGCGTCGGATCGGGGATGCCGACCCGGTCCAACAGCGCGGCGGCCTCCTTCGCCGCGGCGGCGCCCTTCATCCCCCGGTGCCGGGTCAGCACCTCGGTGACCTGGAGTCCGATCGGTACGACCGGGTTCAGGGACGACAGCGGGTCCTGGAAGATCATCGCGACGTCGCGGCCTCGGATGTCCCGCCGGGACCGGTCGTCGAGCTGGAGCAGGTCGGTGCCGTCGAACACCGCCTTGCCGCCGACCCGTAGACCGGGCTGCTTGGGCAGCAGACCCATGATGGCCAGCGAGGTCACCGACTTGCCGCAGCCGGACTCACCGACGAGGCCGACGACCTGACCGGCGTCGACCGAGAAGGACACCCCGTCGACGGCGTGCACGGCGCGCTGACCGCGCCGGGCGAAGGTGACGGAGAGGTCGTTCACTTCGAGTAGTGCCATTACGAACCCTCCTACTTCCGCAGCTTCGGATCGAGGGCCTCGCGCATCGCCTCACCGAGCAGGGTGAATCCCAGGGCGGTGATGATGATGGCGACCGCCGGATAGATGGCCAGTTCCGGCCGTACCCCGAGGTACTGCTGCGCGTCGGCCAGCATGACGCCCCACTCGGGGGTGGCCGAGTCGGGGTTGCCGAGTCCGAGGAAGGAGAGCGCGGCAGCCTCGATGATCGCGGTGGCCAGGGTCAACGTCGCCTGCACGATGACCGGGGCGAGCGAGTTGGGCAGTACGTGGGTCAGCGCGATCTTCGACTTGCGTACGCCGAGCGAGGTGGCGGCGAGGACGTAGTCGCTGTTCGACTGCACGATCATCGAGCCGCGCAGCAGCCGGGCGAAGACCGGCACCGAGACCATGCCGACCGCGATCATCACGGTGGTCAGGCTCCGGCCGAGCAGGGCGGCGATGCTGACCGCGAGCAGCAGGCTGGGCAGCGCCAACAGCATGTCGATGAAGCGCATCAGGGTGCTGTCGATCCAGCGTCCCCAGCGGCCACCCAGGCCGGCGGCGGCACCCGCGACGCCACCGATCAGCGCGCCGACGGCCAGACCGATCAGGGTGGCCACCACGCCGACCAGCAGGGTCTGCCGGGCACCCACCACCATCCGGCTGAACACGTCCCGACCCTGGTGGTCGTAGCCGAACCAGTGCTCGCCGGACGGGCCGGGGATGACACCCGGCCTGATCACGCCCTCGCGGATACCCATCGTGTCCGTCGGGCCGTACGGCACCAGGAACGGTCCGACCAGCGCCACCACCACGAAGATGGCCAGGATGACCGCACCGATGACGGCCGCCGGGTTGCGCCGCAGCCGCCGGAAGGCGTCCTGCCACAGGCTGACGCCCCGCTCCTCCTCGCGCGCGGCGAGTTCGGCGAGCCGGTCGATCTTCTCGCGCTTCTTGCCACTGATGATCGTCATCGGACCCTCACCCTCGGGTCGATCAGGCTGTACGAGAGGTCCACGATCAGGTTCACCAGCACGTACACCACCGCGATGATCATGATGAAGCCCATCAGGACCGGATAGTCGCGCTGGTTGATGGCCTCGGCGAGGAAGGCGCCGATCCCGCTGAACGCGAAGACGGTCTCGGTGAGCACCGCGCCGGAGAGCAGACCGCCGGTGAGCAGACCGATCGAGGTCACCACCGGGAGCATCGCGTTGCGCAGCACGTGCCGGCGGCGTACGACGTTCTCGGTCAGGCCCTTGGCCTCGGCGGTACGCACGAAGTCCTCGTTGAGCACTTCGAGCACGCTGGCCCGGGTGATCCGGACGATGATCGCCAGCGGGATGCTGGCCAGCGCGAGCCCGGGTAGGACCAGATGCCACAGCGCGTCGGCGGCGGCGTCCCACTCCCGGGTCATCAGCCCGTCCAGCACGAAGAAGTTGGTGATCCGGGTCGCGCCGAGCGTCGGGTCCTGTCGTCCACTGGAGGGGAACCAGCCGAGGTTCTCCGAGAAGATCGCCTTCAGCACGTACGCCAGGAAGAAGACCGGGATGCAGATGCCGATCAGCGACCCGCCGACCGAGGCGTGGTCGAGGAAGCGTCCGCGTCGACGGGCGGCCAGGTAGCCCAGCGGGATACCGATGCCGATCGCGATCACCATCGCGGTGACGGTCAGCTCGACGGTGCCGGGGAAGCGCTGGAGGAACTCGGTGGTGACCTCGCGCTTGGTGGAGATCGACGTACCCAGGTCCAGGCGGACCATCCGTCGCACGAACCGGCCGTACTGGATCAGGATCGGCTCGTCGAGGCCGAGATTGCGGCGGATCGCGGCGCGCATCTCGGGTGTGCCCCGCTCGCCGAGGATGGCGGTCTCGGGGCCACCGGGCAGTCGCCGGAGCCAGATGAACAACAGGATGGAGAGCCCGAACAGCGTGGGTATCAGCTGCAGGAGGCGTCTGACGATGAACCGGAACACGGCGGCCTCGAAGGG
Organism: Micromonospora sp. NPDC049900; assembly: GCF_044461025.1. NCBI lineage: Bacteria > Bacillati > Actinomycetota > Actinomycetes > Micromonosporales > Micromonosporaceae > Micromonospora > Micromonospora sp. NPDC049900. The sequence continues at coordinate 38,169 of NZ_JBITKM010000001.1, read as the reverse complement.
TGTGCTGAGGGTAGCGGGCGGGCGCTGTGGTACAGCGCCCGCCCGCGTTCTATGTGCGTGTCAGATCAGGACTTGAACTCGGCGGTCGAGAAGTCCTCGGCGGTGAGCGGGCTCGCCTTGACCCCGGTCACGTCCTTGCCGAACACGATGGCCGGCGGTGCGTGCGAGATCGGCACACCCGGCAGGAAGTTCATGATGTCGGCGTTCAGCTCCTTGTAGAGCGCCACCTTGGCCGCCTGGTCCGCGGTGGTGTCCGCCTGCTTGAACTTCTCGAAGAGCGCGGGGTTGTTGAAGCCCCACTCGTCCTTCTGCCGGTCGAAGAACGTACCGATGAAGTTGTAACCGTCGCCGTAGTCACCGGTCCAGCCGAGGAAGTGCAGGTCGTGCGCGGAGCCGGAGGTGGTGGCGTTGAGGTAGTCCGGGCTCCACTTGAGCGGGATCGGCTCGATCTTGATGCCGGCCGCCTGGAGGTCCGCCGAGACCAGCTCGAACAGATCCTTCGGGTTCGGCATGTAGGGCCGGGTGACCTCGGTGGGGTAGTGGAACCGCAGCGTCAGGTCCGACGCGCCGGCCTCGGCCAGCAGCGACTTGGCCTTCTCGACGTCGTACTCGTACTTGGTGACGTCGCCGTTCCAGCCCTCGACGGTCTCGGGGAAGAAGTTCACCGCGACCTGGGCGCCCGGGGGCAGCTTCGAGTCGACGAGCGCCTGGCGGTTGACGGCGTGCGCCAGCGCCTGCCGGACCTTGAGGTCCGCCAGCTTCGGGTTCCCCTTCTGGTTGATCGCCAGGTAGAGGATGTTGAAGGGCGGGCGGGTCAGGACGTTGAAGCCCTCGCCCTTGAGCGGCTCGACGTCGGCCGGTCCGACCAGGTCGTAGCCCTGGATGTCACCGGAGCGCAGCGCCTGCTTGCGCGCGTTCTCGTCCGAGATGGTGCGGAAGATCAGGCTCTTGAGCTTGGCCTTCTCGCCCCAGTAGTCCTCGTTACGCTCCAGGGTCAGCGTCTTGTTCGGGACGTCCCAGGACTTGAACTTGAACGGACCGGTACCGGTCGGGTGCTCGGTCGCGTACGTCGGGTACTTGATGTCGTCCGCGCTGCCCGTGACGTTGCTGGCGTCGTACTCCTGCAACGCCTTCGGGCTGTGGATCGAGAAGGACGGCAGCATCAGGGCGGCCGGGATCTTGCTGGAGACCCGGGTGAAGGCCAGGCTGACCGTGGTCGCGTCGGTGGCCGTGCAGGACTTGAAGAGACTCTCCGGAAGAGTGTCGTCCTCGTTGGTGGCGAAGCCACCCATGATGTCCTGCCAGTACGCCGTCACGTCCGGGCTCTGCATGAGGCCCTTGGCGTTGTACCAGCGGTCGAAGTTCGTGCAGACGGCCTCGGCGTTGAAGTCGGTGCCGTCGTGGAACTTCACGCCGGAGCGCAGCTTGAACGTCCAGGTCGTACCCGCCGCGTCGGGCTCCCAGGACTCGGCGAGGCCGGGGCTGACCTTGGTGCCGCCCTCCTCGGGGCTGACCAGCGTCTCGAACACCTGACGCGCCACGCGCAGCGACTCACCGTCGCTGGCGAAGCTGGGGTCGAGCACCTTCGGGTCTCCGGCGACGCCGAAGACGAGGGTCTCGTTGCTACTACCGCTGGAACCATCGCGATCGCTTTCGGCACAGCCTGCTACCGCGAGGGCCGCGGCCGCCACGGCCGCGATAGCGACCTTCGGCCTGGATGCACGCATGGGTGCTTCACCTCGTCCTAGGGGGTACGGACAACGTGGTGACAGGGTCACCGATGGCGGTGACCATAGCTCCCACTTCGACCGCCGGGAAACGGCGCGCGAAGCTCTTGGTACCGGATCGTGTCCTTAGTGACCGGCCACCAGGAAGCCCGCACAGGGGCCACGCGACAAAAGCGATCAAAGACCGCAAATAATCGATATCAATCTGTTACGTGTTTCGGACGGCCCGCCGACGGCGGTGTCACACCGATCCGCCTTCGATCAGACCGCCCGACGACCTTCGAAAGCACGGCCCAGAGTGATCTCGTCGGCGTACTCCAGGTCGCCGCCGACCGGCAGACCACTGGCCAACCTGGTCACCGAGATGCCCATCGGCTTGACCATGAGGGCGAGGTACGTCGCGGTCGCCTCGCCCTCGGTGTTCGGGTCGGTGGCCAGGATCAGCTCCCGGACCTCACCGCCGCTGAGCCGGGTCAACAACTCCCGGATGCGCAGGTTGTCCGGCCCGATGCCCTCCAACGGATTGATCGCCCCGCCGAGCACGTGGTACCGCCCCCGGAACTCGCCGGTCCGCTCGATCGCGACGACGTCCTTCGGCTCCTCGACCACACAGATGACCTCGTTGCCGCGTCGCGGGTCGCGGCAGATCCGGCACTGCTCGGACTCGGCCACGTTGTAGCAGCTCGTGCAGAAGCGCACCAGGTCCTTGACCTTGCGCAGCGCACCGGCCAGCCGGTTCACGTCCGCCGGGTCCGCCGACAGTACGTGGAAGGCGATCCGCTGGGCGCTCTTCGGGCCCACGCCCGGCAAGCGGCCCAGCTCGTCGATCAGATCCTGGATGGCACCCTCGTACATCGGGTGGCTCAGAACCCGGGCAGGCCGAGGCCGCCCATCCCACCCGCGACCGGGCCCATCTTCTGGTCGGTCAGCTCCCGGACCGCCGCGGTGGCGTTGTGCAGCGCCGCGAGGACCAGGTCCTCAAGGGTCTCCACGTCCTCCGGGTCGACCGCCTTCGGGTCGATCTTGATGCTCTTGATCTCACCGGCACCGGACACGGTCGCGGTGACCAGACCACCGCCGGCGGTGCCGGTCACCTCGGCCTCGGCCAACTCGGCCTGCGCCTTGGCGATCTGCTGCTGCATCTTCTGCGCCTGCTTCAGCATCTGCTGCATGTTCGGCTGTCCACCAGGCCGCACGATCGCTCCCTCGACTCGTCTACAAGACCACGCCCACCCTAACCATGCCCACCGACCACCCCCCGGCGGCCACACCCCGCCCATCGGGCGCGGTCCGTGGGTCAGCGGGTCGGTGCCTCGTCGATCTTCTCGGCGCCGAACGCCTCCCGCAGCAGACGTACCGCCTGCTCCTCGCCCGACTCCCGGGCGGTCTTCTCGTCGATGATCTCGTCCCCGGGCTCGTCGCCCGGGTCGAAACCCTCGTAGACCGGCGTCGTCGCCGGTGGGCCACCGCCCGGACGCCCACCGCCGCGTCCCGGACCGTCGAAGTCCGGATCGTACGGCGGCTCACCGGCGAACTCGGCGTCCGCGGTCCGCCGCCCCGCCGCAGCGGTACGGGTGCCGGCCGCAGCGGTACGCGTACCCCGCCCGGCCGCCGCCGCCCGAGCCGCCGCGATCGCGCTGCTGACCGGTGCGCCACCGGAGCCACCGTTGCCGTTGCCCGGCGAAGCCGGGCGGGGCAGGGCGGCCGATCCGGAGCGGCCTGCCGCCGCGTCCACGGCTTGACCGTCCATCGGGGTGGACCGACCGTTCGTCACCGTGGCCTGCGCTGCCGAGCCGGTCCCGGTCGACGCGGACCCGCCGCCCGGCCGGGCCGCCTCCGGCCAGCCCTCGTCCGATCCACCCGACGTGGACGCCGTCGCACCGCCCGGCCTGGCCGGCTCCGGCCAGCCCCCGTCGTCCTCCTGGGCCGACGCCGCCGACGCTGCGCCGCCACCGGCCCGGCCCGGCGGTCGCCCGGCAGCACCGGACGCACCCGCGTCGGTCGCCGCGTTGGCGCCCCCTCCGGCGCGAGCCGCATCGGCCGCCCCAGCGGAGCGCGCGGAGCCGGTCGCACTCGCATCGACCGCGCCACCAGGGCCGGCGCTGGCCTGACCTCCGCCACGACCCGTGCCTGCCGCACCACCGGGACCCGCGCTTGCCACGCCACCCGGTCCCGCGCTCGCACCGCCGCCACTGCCCGCGTCGGCGCCGCCGGGTCGGCCGGCCACGGCCGCACCGTCAGCAGCGACGCCTCCGGGAGCCCGACCGGCGGAGCCCGGATGGGCCGTGCCGTCGGGTGGACCGTTGTCGGCCGGGGACCCCGCACCGGCGGGGCGGCCCGGAGCCTCGGCGGCGGGCGTCGGGCGGGTCGGCGCCGAGTTGGCGGCACGCGGGTTGCCCGGCGACATGCCGCCCCGCTCGCCGGCCACCTCGCAGCGGATCTGCCAGCGCCCGCCCAACTCCTCGTAGAGCGCGTCGGTGAGCACCCGGGCGTGGTCGGTCATCATCTTGGCCAGCACACCCGACTTCACGGTCACCACGAGCGTTTCGCCGTCGAGATCCCGCACCACCGCGTCCCGCATCAGCGCGGCGATCCGCTTGTTACTCCGGTTGACCTTGCCGACCACCTCGGGCCAGACCCGGCGCACCGCCACCGCGTCCAGCTCGCCGGGCGCCACCGCACCGGGGCGGGGCGGCTCCGGGGTCGCCGGGTCGGGCATCACGGCCGACGGGTGCACCGGACGGCGCGCGGTCGATCCGGCCACGTCGACCTGACCCGCGTCGCCGGGACCGCCCACCCCCGCTGCGCCGGAGACGCCGTCGGAGTCACGGCTCGGCGAGGGTGTGCCAGTCCCCGTCGGAGCGTCGCCGGTCGGACCGGAGTACCCCGTCGAGGTGGGGGCGGCAGCCGGCGTGCCGGTCCCGGCCCGGTTCGCGGCGGCAGCCGCGGGCGCGGCGGGAGGCGCGGAGCGTACGGCGGCAGGCGCGGTCGCGGGCGCGGAGCCGACGGCGGCCGACGGCGCGTCCGTACCGGCGAGGGTGAGCCGACGTTCCATGCGCTCCAGGCGCTGGAGCAGACCGCCGGCCGAGTCGTCGGCGCCGGGCAGCAGCATCCGGGCGCAGATCAACTCCAGCAGCAGCCGGGGCGCGGTGGTACCGCGCATCTCCACCAGGCCGTCGTGCACGATGTCGGCGCACCGGGACAGCGTGCCCGGCCCGAGTTGCTGGGCCTGGGCGGCCATCCGCTCGATCTGGTCGTCCGGCCCGTCGATGAGCCCCTTGGTGGCGGCGTCCGGCACCTGCTGGAGCACGATCAGGTCGCGCAGGCGTTCCAGCAGGTCGGAGGCGAACCGGCGGGGGTCGTGCCCGGCCTCGGCCACCCGGTCGACGGTCGCGTACGCCGCCGCGCCGTCCCCGGCCGCCAGCGCGTCGCACATCTCGTCGATCAACGCCGCGTCGGTGACACCGAGCAACGCGGCGGCCCGGGCATAGCTGACACCGTCCGGGCCGGCACCGGCGATGAGCTGGTCGAGCACCGAGAGGCTGTCCCGGGCGCTGCCCCCACCGGCGCGGACGACCAGCGGGAACACCGCCGGCTCCACCTGGACGCCCTCGGCCTCGGTGAGCTGCTCCAGATACGGCCGGAGGGTCTTCGGCGGGATCAGCCGGAACGGGTAGTGGTGGGTTCGCGACTTGATCGTGCCGAGGACCTTCTCCGGCTCGGTGGTGGCGAAGATGAACTTGACGTACTCCGGCGGCTCCTCGACCAGCTTGAGCAGGGCGTTGAAGCCGGCCGACGAGACCATGTGCGCCTCGTCGATGACATAGATCTTGAAGCGGCTGTTGGCCGGCGCGAAGAACGCCTTCTCCCGCAGCTCGCGGGCGTCGTCCACGCCACCGTGGCTGGCCGCGTCGATCTCGATGACGTCGATCGAGCCGGCCCCGTCACCGCTCAGCGAGCGACACGAGTCACAGGTGCCGCAGGGCTCCGGGGTGGGACCGTGCTCGCAGTTGAGCGACCGGGCCAGGATGCGGGCGCTGGAGGTCTTGCCGCAGCCACGCGGCCCGGAGAAGAGGTAGGCGTGGTTGAGCCGCCCGCTGCGCAGCGCCTGCGACAACGGCTCGGTGACGTGCTCCTGCCCGATGACCTCGGCGAAGGTACGCGGCCGGTACTTGCGGTAGAGCGCCAGTGCCACGGCGTCCCGCCTCCTCTCGACCGCGCCATTCTCGCCCCGCGCACACCCCACTGACCACCCACCCCGCTGTTCGGGGTGTTCCGAGTGCAGCGCCGAGTGCAAGGAAGGGCACCTTGTTAACGCCTCCGGTAGAGGAAGGGCCCCTTGTTAACACCGACAGCTCAGCGCCCGACCACGCTGGGTGGGAGGGGAGCGCACGGCGCCGGAGACAGAAAGGCCTCCCGTGCACCCGGCAGAGCTCGCTTATCCTTGCTGCCTTCCGGCCCTGGGGAGGTTCACGAGATACCGCCGCACGGGAGGTGGCACCAGCCTACCCGACCCGCCCTCGATCTTCAGGGGGTGGTGGGGTGGGCGGGTCGTGAGGGACCTGTATCCTGTTCGACGGAGGATTCGCCTAGAGGCCTAGGGCGCACGCTTGGAAAGCGTGTTGGGTTTACACCCTCACGAGTTCGAATCTCGTATCCTCCGCTCGCTTGAGCAGCACGAACGAAAGGGCCGCACCGACAGGTCGGCCCTTTCGTCGTTTCGTGACTCAGCCTCCCGGCCAGCTCGGAGCAGCCCGGCTTCGTCCGTTCCGCTGGCTCCTGTCAGCACCGCGCAGGACGGCCGCAGGGCGGCACAGGTTGCGCTGGGCCGACTACGATGAGCCCCGCGTCGATGGGTCTGTGAGCGCCGAGGGGATTGACCGTGCCGGATTCCGGTGGAGAGCCTGCTCGTCGTACTCCGGACCGTTTGTGGATCACGGTCGCGGTGATCGCCGACGTGTCGGCGGTGATCGCCGTGCTGGGCTCCGGCGCTCGCATGGTGGTCGCGGTGATCGGGCTGTGCGCGTTGCTGGCCGGGATCTATCAGCTTGCGGTGCGGTGGGGCCGGCCGGTGGACTGGCGGATCGCCATGGCCACCGTCACCATGATCGCCGGATCGGCGGCGCTGGTGGTGGTGACGCAGGACGCCCTGACCGAAGATCAACCGCCGACCACGGCGGCAACCGGCGGCGACACCGGCAACCCGAGCAGTGCCGCACCGCGACCCACGCCCAGCAACACCCCGTCCGCGTCCGCGCCACCTCCACCGGCAGGTGAATTGTCCCTTCTCGATGCCAAGCGTGTCGGCGACGACGAGGCACGCTTCACAGCTGGCCCGTTGACGGTCGACACCCGGTTGTACGAGCAGGTGCTCTACAACCACCCGGGGTGCGCGTACCTGGAACCCATCTCGGAGACCTACCAGGTGGATCGGAAGTACGGCACGTTCGGCGCCGAGGTCGGGATCGGCGACGACACGACCTCCGAAGCCAGGGTCAGGTTCACGGTTCTCGCAGACGGCGTGGTGCGCCACACCGAAACCGTGGCGCTCGGGCAGACCGTGCCCTTCGAGGCCGACATCACCGGGGCGTTCCGCATCGAGATCAGGACGCAGGTCATGGAGAACGCGACCTGCAAGGGCACCGTCTACGCCGCCTGGATCGACCCGGTCGTCACCCCCTGACATCGCATCGCACTGCGATCACGGGCGTCAGCCCGGCCAGCCGACCATTCGGAGCGGCGCGGCGACGAGGACGGCGGCGACAACGGCCCGCGCTGGCCGGTCAGACCGCCGGGACGGTGTTGTACCGGTCGAGGGTCGCCTTAGCTTAGAGGTCGACGCGTCCTGGAACACCAGCTCCCACGGCTGATCCCGGGCTCACCGTGGCCGGGGTCCTGGTCGCCGTTGCCGCGATACTGACCGGATGGAGCCGAGCGCTGCCCGACGACGGCGAGCACGCCCGACCACCGTCGTACACATGTGCTATCCACAGGCTGTGGACGCGCGGTGAGCTACCAGCTCAGCGCGATCGTCGCGGACGCCGACCTGCTGCGCGAGGAGACCCGGGACCTGGATCATGCGGTGCTCGGCGAGTTGCGGCAGGACTTCGCCCTGTTGCCGGTGACGCCGCAGTTGGTGGCGGAGCTGACCGGCATCCCGCCGGATTACGCGGCCGACGAGCCGAGCGCGGCGGACCCGTTCGCGCTGGTGCTCTCCCCCACGCTGGTGGAGGTGCTGGCCCGCTGGTCGGGACGGGGGCCGGTGGCGTACGTCGAGGCGGAGTTCTTCGGTGGGGTCGGGCGTCAGGCGGCGGCGGTCTGGTTGGGCGGCGTCCTGTCCTGGGGGCCGCGCTTCGACGCGGCGTTCGACGGGCCCCGTCCTGAGTGGCCGATCAACGCCGCGTTGACCGAGTTGGGCGCGGAGCCGGGCCGCTGGATCGACCCCTTCGCCGAGCTGGGGCTGCACGTGGAGCGGAGCACCGAGGGCTGGCTCACGCACGGCCGACGCGGGCTGAGCGCCGACTACTGGGACGAGTTGGCCGAGGAATGGGAGGCGCGGCAATAACCTCTTCGCTCCCGTCACGTTGGGGACTGGGGGATTCCATGAAATTGCGACAATTCGGCTTCATCGCCACACTGCTTCTTGCTGCCGCGATCTCGGGCAGCGGACCCATGCCGCCGGACACCATCGCCGTCCGTGAGCCGGTCGCCGCGGCCAGCATCGTCGACCTCGACGGTCTGTCCGATGTCGACTTCGGCGACACGGAGGACGACCTGGCCCGGCGCGGCATACTCCGCACCGACGTCGACGCCTGCGGTCCGACGCTGGCCGGGCACGACATGATCAGCCCGGTCTTCATCGACGACCGGCTGGTCCTGCTCTGGGCCGGCGAGCCGGTCCGCACCCCGGAGGGGATCGCGGCCGGGTCACCGATCGCCGAGGTCAGGGCCAGCTATCCGGAGGTACGCGCGCTGCACGCACCGCCGGGAACGCACCGCTTCGACGGTCTGTTCGCCCGCGACGGCGACCGCGCGTACCTGTTCCTGCACGACGGTGAGACGATCCGGAAGATCATCGCCGGGTACGCGGACTGGGCGCACCGCCTCTTCGTCGAGGGCCACGGCCCCTGCTGACGACGAGATCTTGGTACGAATCCGCCCGGCCGTACCACTTCGGCCAGACGGTCTCGGTGCGCAGGTTCAGGCCGCTCCACGAGGTCGCCTGCGGGACGAGCCCGCCGGAGCCACCGTGGAACACCGCGACCGACCCGGACGAGACACCGGCCTGGTCACCGGTGACCGCCGCCCACACATCCTAGGGACACGGATATCGATGACCATGTCCGGTCGGCCAGACCTGGCGACCCGTACAAGCGGAAGCGCTCACCGGGCGGCGAGACGAGTAGACGGCACCGAGAACGCCCGGCGCGATCCGCAGGGATCATGCCGGGCGTTCTCGGTGTTTCACGGGCGGTGGCGGCGGGATTTGAACCCGCGGAGGGCGTAAACCCTCACACGCTTTCGAGGCGTGCTCCTTAGGCCACTCGGACACGCCACCGCCGACGAGGGTACAGGACTGCCGGTTCCGACGCCGAACCGGTCCCGGGCAGGTGGGCCTGGCAGGATCTCTGCCATGAGTACGCACATCGGCGCGAAGCCGGGCGAGATCGCCGAGCGGGTCCTGATGCCGGGTGACCCCCTGCGGGCCAAGTGGATCGCGGAGACCTACCTCGAGGGCGCGACCTGCTACTCGACGGTCCGGGGGATGTTGGGCTTCACCGGGCGCTGGAACGGTGTCGAGGTTTCCGTGCAGGGCTCGGGGATGGGCATGCCGTCCGCCTCGATCTACGCGCACGAGCTGGTCAACGAGTACGGCGTGAAGTCGCTGATCCGGGTCGGCTCGTGCGGCGCCCTGACCGAGGACCTGAAGCTGCGTGACGTGATCGCGGCGATCGGGTCGTCGACCGACTCGAACATGAACCGGATGCGGTTCGACGGGTTGATCGACTACGCCCCGGTGGCCGACTTCGGGCTGCTGCGTACCTCGGTGGAGGTGGCCGAGCAGCGCGGCGTGGCGATGCGGGTGGGGCCGATCCTGGCGGCGGACGCCTTCTACACCGACCGCCCGGACCTCTACGACAGCCTGGCCGAGTACGGCGTGCTGGCGGTGGAGATGGAGTCGGCCGCGCTGTACACGATCGCCGCGCGGTTCAAGGCGCGGGCGTTGACGCTGTTGACGGTCAGCGACCACATCAAGACCGGCGAGAAGACCACCTCGCAGGAGCGTGAGCAGACGTTCAGCCAGATGGTCGAGATCGCGTTGGACACGATCATCGCCTGAGCACCGCGCCGCCGCAGCACAGCCACCGCCGACGCAACCACGGCGGCAGCCGCATCGACCGTCCCGTCACCGCCTCGCGGTGGCGGGACGTGGCGTGCCCGGAGTGGTGACGGCCGTCACCGCCGAAATAAATACGACCGGTCGGTCTTCTTTAGTAGGGTCGTCGCATGACCGTCGACGGCCGGCTCGCCCGGGGTGAGCGCACCCGCACCGCGGTGCTGGACGCCGCCGTCGTCCTGGCCACCGCCAACGGTCTCGACGGCCTCTCCCTCGGGCACCTCGCCGACTCCCTCGGCGTGAGCAAGTCCGGCCTCTTCGCGCACTGGCGCTCCAAGGAGGCGCTGCAACTGGCCACCATCGACCGGGCGGTCGGGCAGTGGCAGGAGCGGATCGTCGCGCCGGCCCTGCGCGCACCCCGGGGCGTACGCCGCATCCTGGCGCTGCACGAGGCGCGGATCGACTTCTACGCCGCGCGGGTGCTGCCCGGCGGCTGTTTCTTCGCCACCACGGAGTTCGAGTTCAACGCCCGGCCCGGAGCGGTCCGGGACCGCCTCGCCGAGGTCTTCGCCGCCTGGACACAGTTCCTGGAGCGGCTCGTGCGGGAGGCCGTCGAGCTGGGCGAACTCCCCGCCGACCTGGACGTCGCGCTGCTCGCGTACGAGATCGACGCGTACGGGATCGCGGCGGCGATGCGCTCCCGGCTGCTCGACCCGGACACCACCTATCGACACGCCCGCCGGGGCGTACTGGCCCGCCTGCGGGCGCTGTGCCCCGATTCCACCCTGCTACCGGAAGGCCCCTGATGACACACGCCCTCGCCGACCAGTCCGCCGTCACGTACGGCCACGTCGGGCAGGCCATGGTGCACTTCGACGACCTCGACGCGCTCGGCCTGCTGCACAACGCCCGGTACGCGTTGCTGCTGGAGCGGGCGCTCACCGCGTACTGGTCGGATCGGGGGGTGGCCTACCGCGCCGGACGGGCCACCACGCCGGACGTGTTCCACGCGGTCCGCGAGTTCAGCATCACCTACCGCGCGCCGGTCACCGGCACCGGCCCGATCGCCGTGCACTTCTGGCTGGAGCACTTCGGCACCAGCAGCGCCGAGTACGCCTTCCGGTTCCACTCCCTCGACGACACCACCACGTACGCCGAGGGCCGGCGGGCGATCGTCCGGTTGGACCCGGCGACCATGCGCCCGACACCGTGGACGGAGGCGGCCCGGGCGGTGGCCGACACGCTGCTCCGGCCGACCTCGGCCTGACGAGCCGGACGGTGCCGCCCGGCGGCGACCGACGACGGCACGACCAGGCCGCGCACCACCGGGCCCGGCGACGCCCGACGGCGTCAGCGGAAGAAGGCGCGCAGCACGGCGGCGTTCTCCGCCTCCAGGACGCCGCCGTAGACCTCGGGGCAGTGGTTGAGTCGGCGGTCCCGCAGCACGTCCCAGAGCGAACCGGCGGCCCCGGTCTTCGGCTCCCACGCGCCGAACACCACGGTCGAGACCCGGGCCAGCACCAGCGCGCCCGCGCACATGGTGCAGGGTTCCAGGGTCACCACCAGCGTGCAGCCGTCCAGCCGCCACCGGCCCCGCCGCTGGGCGGCCCGTCGCAGCGCCAGCACCTCGGCGTGCGCGGTCGGGTCGCCGGTCAGCTCCCGCTCGTTGCGGGCCACCGCCAGCTCGGTGCCGTCCGGACCGTAGAGCACCGCACCAACCGGCACGTCGCCGGTCGGCACGTCGTCGGCCGGGGCTGACGCACCGGCCGAAGCCGGGACGGCCGGACCGGCGTCCGGCCCGGTCACCGCGATCTCCAGCGCCCGACGCATCCAGAGTTCGTGCCGCTGCCGCCGACCGGTGCCGGTCAGGTCGGCGAGTGCCTCGTGCGCTCCCGGCCCCACCCGGCCGACCGCGCCGGGCGTGGGTTGGCCGGGTCGGACCGTCTCCAGTGCCGGGTCCGTCGAATCGACCGGTCCACCGCCGGACCGGACCGGCGCACCCTCGACCGGGTCATACCTCACGCAGTTCCTCGACGTCGTCCACGCAGCCCAGCACCTGGCACACCTCGGCGGTGACGTCGGCCGGCATCATGCCCTCGTGGGCGCAGAGCGCGAGCAGCCGCTGCGCGGGGATGCCCAGGTCGGTGAGAAGGTCCGCCTCGCCGACCGGGTCCGCCTCCGGGTCGACGGCGGGTTGTTCGTTGTCGTCGCTGGTCGCGGCCGGGCGCACCTCCTCGGTGTCGTCCAGGCCGGTGACCGACGTCTTGAGGTCGCCGACCAGCAGGGCACCGAGCCGGGACTCCTCCGCGTACGCCGAGTCGGAACCGAAGACCCGCAGGTCCTCGCCCTCGTCGAGGCGGAGGATGACCAGATAGGTGTCGTCGGCCTCGACGAACAGCAACGACAGGTCCGCGTCGGGGGCGAGGTCGCGGAGCCGCTCGGCCACCTCGTCGACGTCGGCGGTCCCCCGCAGACTCAGCTCGGCGGCCGTCCAGCCGCCCTTTTCGCGCACGACGGCCGCAGCGAAGTACGACACGGTTCCCCCAAGTAGCCTCGGCACAGCACACGCCGACCCGTTACGCGTGCACGTTAGCCGGTCGGGTCGGCAGGCGACCGGTCAACGCCCCGAAGGGCCGGTCATTCCTGGGGAAAGTGACGGGCGCGGGTCAGCCGGTCAGGCGACGGCGGGTGGCGATCAGTTGGCGGAGTCGCTGGGTGCGGGCCCGCTGTGGCCGCTCACGTTCGCGCACCGAGCGGGCGTCCGCCAACTGCGCCAGGAGCTGAAGGCGGCGACGGCTGCGATCCGGATCGAACCGCGGAGTGGTCCAGGCCATACCGGGAGCGTGCCGAGTCCCGGCGGCCGAGTCAAGACGGGTTTCGGTGCCTGCACAACAACGCAGCGCAGTCACCGCCGGTGGCGGCCGTGGCCGCCGTCCGACACCGTGCGGCCGAAGTCGGTGCCCGCCCTACCAGAGCGGCCAGTCGCCGCTGGCCGCCCAGCGGGTGACCACCGCGACGGTGGCGATGCTCCAGCCTCCGGCGGTGACGATCGCGATGCCGGCGGCGGCTCCCCGGTCGCCGAAGCGGACCAGCACCAGGGCGACGAGCCAGGCCACGCCACCGGCGAGCAGCGTCCACCAGGCATACCCGGCGAGGCTGCGTCCGAGCAGGGCGAACAGGCCCAGCCAGGCGAGCGCGCCGACGGCTCCCGACGCGACACCGGCGCCGCTGACCGGGTGCGGCTCGCGATAGGTGGGGCGCGGCGGACGCCCGGACGGGAAGAGGCCCGAGGGGCTGTACGGCATCATCCCTGCCACTCCTCCCACGTGCGGACGTCGTCCTCCCACCGTAGGCGATTCTGTCAGGATGGCCCGATGGTCTCGCTGACGATCGGACGCCGTCGCACGTACGCCGCGCTGCTGCTCGTGCCGGTGCTCGCCGCCGCCGGCTGCGGGACGCCCCCGCCCCCGCGCGTGGCGCCGCCGACCGGCTCGCCCGCGCCGCCGATCACCGGCGAGGCGGCGCCGCCGACCGCCGCGACGCCGGACACCGCGGACCAGCCGGCGGTGACCGCCAGTCCGACCCGCGCCGGGCTCCGGCACGTCTTCCCGGTACGCGCGACGAAGGTGGCCTACCACCCGACCCATTCGGCGTACCCGGGCACCGACATCTTCGCGGACTGCGGCGAACCCGTCGTGGCGGTCACCGACGGCACGATCGGCGAGGTCAGTCGCCGGGACCGGTACGACAGGCAGGGGCCGCAGGGGCCGTACAACGGTGGCCTGTCGGTGTCGGTGCTCGGTGACGACGGCGTGCGCTACTACGGCTCGCACCTGACCGAGATCGCCGACGACATCGCGCCGGGCGTGCGGGTCCGCGCCGGGCAGCAGCTCGGCACGGTGGGCCGGACCGGCAACGCCAACAACGTCTGTCACCTGCACTTCGGCATCTCCCCGCCGTGCCTGGGCGAGGACGGCTGGTGGATCCGCCGGGGCGTGATCTGGCCGGCTCCGTACCTCGACTCGTGGCGCGAGGGTGGCAACCGCGAGCCGGCGGCGAAGGTGGCCGCCTGGCACCGCAGGAACGGCTGCCCGGAGCGCCCACCGGCGCGGTGAGCCGGAGACGTCCCGTCCGGCGTCATCCGCACTTCATCAGTCCGACACATTGACGCAGGTCTTGCCGGTGAACTACCGTCGCGTAACACCAGAGAGAGCGCTCTCTCATGGAATCAACCCCCCAAACGACGACGAAACGCGCCGTCGACCGGCGCCCTGGAGGAAAGATGCGACCTCCCGTCCCACGCCGTACCCGTCACCGGCTGCTGGCCGCCACCGCCGCAGCAGCCCTCGTCCTCGGCGGGCTGGCCGTCACCGCCACCTCCCCCGCGCAGGCCGCGCCCGTCGGCGCCGGCAGCTACACCACCACCCCCGTCGGCCCGCTGCCCAGCGGCTGCGGCGACATGACCACCAACCCGCGCCAGTTCGCCACCGCCGACGCACCGCCGGGCCCGATCCCCACCAACGACTGGTGGTCCTCGCTGCTGTGGAAGCGGCTGAACTGCTCGTTCAGCGAGCCACTGCACGCCCACCCGGCCTCCTACCGGCCGGTCACCGACGGACTCGGCTTCTCCGCCGAGTCGGTGGCCGCCATCAGCGGCACCGCGACCGGCGTCGGCGAGTACAAGTACCCCTACGTCGAGGACATCCGGGTCGGCGTGGCCGGGCTCGCCGCACCGCTCGTCCGGGTCGCCGACTGGACGGACTGGACGGTCACCCCGTACTGGAGCGACGGCACCCGCACCCTGCGTGCCACCATCGGTCACGGCCTGCCGTTCGCGTACTTCCGCACCACCGGCGGCGACGCGGTGATCAACGCGAACGGCGGCGGCTTCACGGTCTTCTCCAACAGCGCCGGCCGGATCAGCTTCAGCGTCCGGGGACACGACTACGTCGCGTACGCGCCGTCCGGGGCCACCTGGACCGTCAGCGGCACCCGGATCAGCTCCAACCTCGCCGGGCGCGGCTACTTCTCGGTCGCCCTGCTGCCCGCCACCGGTGACGCCACGGCCCGCGCCCAGCTCGCCACCACCTACGGCCAGTACGCGCACGCCCACGTCACCGGCACCCGGGTCGGCTACACCTACAACCAGTCGACCAGCCAGGTGGAGACCCGCTACACCTTCACCACCACCCCGCACGAGGGCACCGAGACGCGGACCGTGGTCAGTCTCTACCCGCACCAGTGGAAGTCACTGACCGGAGCCACCCCGATCGCGCCGACCTACCCGTCGGCGCGCGGCCGGATGAAGGTGCTCACCGGTGTCGGCGAGTTCCGCACCTCGATGCGGTTCCACGGCGTACTGCCCGAGCTGCCTGCGGTCGCCACCGGCGCCGGTGCCGACCTGACCACGCTGCGGCAGCACCTCGCGGCGGTCCGGAGCAACCCGATGGACCAGCGCGGCGGCGACACCTACTGGACCGGCAAGGGCCTCGGCCGGGCCGCCCGGATCGCCGAGATCGCCGACCTGGTCGGGGACACCGAGACCCGGACCTCGGCGCTGAACGCCATCCGGTCCACGCTCAACGACTGGCTCACCGCCTCACCCGGCGAGACCGAACGCCTCTTCTACTACGACCAGCGGTGGGGCACCCTGATCGGCTACCCCGCCTCGTACGGCTCGGACCAGGAACTCAACGACCACCACTTCCACTACGGCTACTACATCGCCGCCGCCGCGACGCTGGCCAAGTTCGACCCGTCCTGGGCCCGGCAGGACCAGTACGGCGGCATGATCGACCTGCTGATCCGGGACGCCAACAACTACGACCGGAACGACACCCGCTTCCCGTACCTGCGTGACTTCGACATCTACGCCGGGCACGACTGGGCCTCCGGGCACGGCTCCTTCGCCAGCGGCAACAACCAGGAGTCGTCGTCCGAGGGGATGAACTTCGCCAACGCCCTGATCCAGTGGGGGCAGGCCACCGGCAACACCGCCGTCCGGGACGCCGGCATCTTCATCTACACCACCCAGGCGGCGGCGATCCACGAGTACTGGTTCGACGTCAACGACGAGAACTTCCCGGCCGGGTTCGGGCACTCGAACGTGGGCATGGTCTGGGGCGACGGCGGCGCGTACGCCACCTGGTTCAGCGCCGAGCCGGAGATGATCCAGGGCATCAACCTGCTGCCGATCACCGGTGGCCACCTCTACCTGGGCTACCACCCGAACTACAACTCGATCAAGTACCAGGAGCTGGTCCGCAACAACGGTGGCGAACCCACCGTGTGGCAGGACATCCACTGGCAGTTCCTCGCCCTCGGTGACGCCGACTCGGCGCTGGCGAAACTGCGCGCCAACCCCGGTTACACGCCGGAGGAGGGCGAGAGCCGGGCACACACCTTCCACTGGATCCGCAACCTCGCCGGGCTGGGCCGGGTCGACACCGGCATCACCGCCGACCACCCGCTGGCCGCCGTCTTCAACCGCAACGGGGCCCGCACCTACGTGGCCAGCAACATCTCCGCCACCCCGCTGACCGTACGGTTCTCCGACGGTACGCAACTCACGGTGGCCGCCGGACGCACCGCCACCAGTGGCGCGCACACCTGGACCGGCGGCAACGCCGGTGGGGGCGTACCGCCCGGCCCGACGCCCACCCCGACGCCGACCCCGACGCCCACGCCCACGCCCACGCCGACCCCGACGCCGACGAACCCGCCGGGCTCGGGTCAGCCGACCCGCTACCTGCTCGCCGGTGGCGGACTGGCGGCGGCCGGGACCGCCGGCACCACGACCGTGGCCGGTGCCGGTGGCACCAACCGGGACGGCACGCCGACCAACCCGGCGGTGTTCACCGCGACCGGGCTCAACCTCGACCACACCGGCGGACAGACCGCGTTCGACCTGTTCCTCGACGCGGGCAACGCGGTCGGCAACGGGGTGCAGGTACGCGTCTCGTACGACCTGACCGGCAACGGGAGCTGGGAACGGGTGGAGACGTACCGCTACTTCGCCACCGACCCGGTGCCCGGTTGGGAGACCTACACCCAGGCGGCCGGACTGCACTCCAGCACCGGCAGCCTCGGCAACCTGCGCGGCGGCACGGTCCGGGTGGAGGTCTGGTCCGCGATCGGCAACAACCCCAGCACGCTGGGCGTCGGTAACCGGTCGGTGATACGCCTGCCGTACTCCTGATCCCTGACACCCCGCACTCCGCGCCGCCGGTCACACCCGACCGGCGGCGCGGACGCGTACTTTCACCACATGAGCGAGCGCCAACGAGCGAATCATCGGCTCAGCGCACAGGTGCCTCATGGCGGCACGCAGCGCAGCGGAGTGCCGACATGAGCACCCGTGACGCTGTTGCCGACCTGCGCCGGATCGCGTTCCTGCTGGAGCGGGCCAACGAGGCCACCTATCGGGTCCGGGCCTTCCGGTCGGCGGCGAACGCGCTGGCCGCACTCCCCGCCGCCGAGGTGACCGAGCGGGCCCGCAGCGGCACGCTCACCGAGCTGGCCGGGGTCGGCGACGTCACCGCCCGGTGCGTCACCGAGTCGCTGGCCGGTGAGGAACCGGTCTACCTGCGTCGGTTGGTCGCCACCGAGGGCACCGACCTGGACGCCGAGGCCGCCGCGTTGCGCAGCGCGCTGCGCGGTGACTGCCACACCCACTCGGACTGGTCCGACGGCGGCTCGCCGATCGAGGAGATGGCGCTGGCCGCGGTCGAGCTGGGTCACGAGTACCTGGTGCTGACCGACCACTCGCCCCGGTTGAAGGTGGCCCGGGGACTGACCGCAGATCGGCTGCGCCGCCAGCTCGACCACGTGGCACGGCTCAACGAGGCGCTGCCGGAGGGCTTCCGGATCCTCACCGGCATCGAGGTCGACATCCTCGCCGACGGCTCGCTCGACCAGGACGAGGAGTTGCTGGCCCGGCTGGACGTGGTGGTCGGCTCGGTGCACAGCGGCCTGAACGACGACCGGGCGAAGATGACCCGGCGCATGGTGACCGCCGTCGCCAACCCGCATCTGGACATCCTCGGTCACTGCACCGGGCGGATGGTGTCCTCGCGTCCGGCCGGGGTGACCGGGCCCGGCGACCGGGGGCATCGGGCGCGGACCCGGGCGGAGAGCGACTTCGACGCCGAGGCCGTCTTCGCCGCTTGCGTGGCGCACCGCACCGCAGTGGAGATCAATTCCCGGCCGGAGCGGCAGGACCCGCCGAAGCGGTTGATCCGGCGGGCCGTGGAGGCCGGCTGCCTGTTCGCGATCAACACCGACGCGCACGCCCCGGGACAGCTCGACTGGCAGCGTTTCGGCTGCGAGCGGGCGGCCCGCTGCGGCGTACCCGCTGATCGGGTGGTCAACAGTTGGTCGGCGGAGGACCTGGTCGCCTGGACCCACGGCTGAGCCGGTCGGACACGGCAAGCAGCGCCGTCACCCTGCCGGACGGGTCACGTAGGGTTCGCTGCGTGGGACGAATCGATGACCTCGCGAACCGGTACGTCGCCGACTGGGCGGCGCTGAGTCCGGCCGGCGCGACCATGGTCGGCATCTCCGGGCACGACGACCAGCTCGACGACCTGTCGCCCGACGGGTACGCCGCCCGCGCCGACCTCAGCCGGCGCACCCTGGCCGAACTCGACACCGTCGAGCCGCAGTCGGAGGCCGAACGCACCGCCCAGGAGGCGATGCAGGAGCGGCTCGGCCTGGACCTGGCGCGCTACGACAGCGGCGAGACGAGCAGCGAGGTCAGCGTCATCACCTCGGGGCTGCACGAACTCCGGATGGTCTTCGACCTGATGCCGCACGAGGGCGAGCAGGCGCAGGCCGACATCGCCGCCCGGCTGAACCTCTTCGCGGGCGCGTTGGAGTCGTACAAGACCACGCTGCGCGAGGCGGCCACCGCCGGACACGTCAGCTCCCGGGTGCAGTTGCTCGAGGTGGCCAAGCAGTGCGACACCTGGGTGGACCCGGAGGGCGACAACGTCTTCCACGGGCTCGTCGAGCGGCTGGGTGCCGATGGTGCCCTCGACGCGGAGTTGCGCCGGGGCGCGGCGGCGGCCACTGCGGCGACCGCCGAGTTCGGGCAGTTCCTGCGCGCCGAGCTGGCCCCGCACGGCCGGGAGAAGCAGGCCGCCGGGCGGGACCGCTACGAGCTGGCCTCGCAGTACTTCCTCGGTGCCCGGGTCGACCTGGACGAGACGTACGCCTGGGGGTTCGCCGAGCTGGCCCGCCTGGAGGCCGAGATGCGGACGGTGGCGGCGCAGATCGCCGGGCCGGGTGCCACGATCGACGAGGCGGTGGCCAGGCTGGACGCCGACCCGGCCCGCACGATCCGGGGCAAGGAGGCGTTCCGCGACTGGATGCAGGGGCTGGCCGAGCAGGCGATCGGCGACCTGAACGGCACCCACTTCGACATCCCGGAGCAGGTCCGGCGGATCGAGTGCATGATCGCGCCGACCAGTGACGGCGCGATCTACTACACCGGTCCGAGCGAGGACTTCAGCCGGCCAGGCCGGATGTGGTGGGCGGTGCCGCAGGACCTGACCGAGTTCTCCACCTGGCGGGAGGTGACCACGGTCTACCACGAGGGGGTGCCCGGCCATCACCTCCAGGTGGGGCAGACCGCCGTCCGCGCGGAGCTGCTCAACCGGTGGCAGCGGCTGCTCTGCTGGGTCTCCGGCCACGGCGAGGGCTGGGCACTGTACGCCGAGAACCTGATGGACGAGCTGGGCTACCTGGCGGACCCGGGCGACAAGCTCGGCATGTTGGACGGCCAGGCGTTCCGGGCCGCCCGGGTGATCGTCGACATCGGCATGCACCTCGAACTGGAGATCCCCGCCGACAACCCGTTCGACTTCCACCCGGGCGAGCGCTGGACGCCGCAACTGGGGTGGGAGTTCCTGCGGGCGCACTGCCGGGTGCCGGACGAGATGCTGCGCTTCGAACTCAACCGCTACCTGGGCTGGCCGGGGCAGGCGCCCTCGTACAAGGTGGGCGAACGGATCTGGCTCCAGGCCCGGGAGGACGCCAAGGTCCGCAAGGGCGCCGACTTCGACCTGCGGGAGTTCCACCGGCAGGCGCTCGACCTGGGCGCTCTCGGGCTCGACCCGCTGCGTCGGGCACTCGACCGGCTCTGAGCGACGAACACGGGACGAGGGTCGCCCCCTCGTCCCGTGTCGTTCGGGCGTACCGGGATCAGTTCCGGTCGGAGTCGCGGCGCGCGGAACGCTGCTGCGGCACGGTGGGCTCCTCGGACTTCCAGTTGGTCGACGCCGGCGGGATCTCGTCGGACAACGGGCCGCTCTGCCGCTCGTCGTCGCGGACCGCCGGCTGGTCGACCCGGGTCGGCGCCGCGTTCGCGGCGTGCCGGCCGGTCGCGCCGCTGCGGGTCCGGTCACGGGAGACCAGCAGTCCGACCAGGATCATCGCCACACCGAGTACGGCGAGCCCGAGGGGCGCGTACACACCGAGGAGGGTGAGCTGGCCCCGGCTCTCCTTGGCCCGGTCCACCGAGGCCGCCACGGTCTCGTCGTTGTAGGCGAAGTCGGCGTCGAGCAGCGTCACCTGGGTGCCCGTGTTCGGCACCAGCACCTTCTTCTGCTGCTCGCGCACCTTCAGGTAGGAGCCGGTCACCGGGTCGACCCAGACCGTGCGAGTGTTGCTGTAGACGACGTCGCCGGAGGTCGCGCCGGGGGCGAGCGCACCGAGCAGCAGCCCGACGCGGTCCGCCGGCAGTGGCAGCTTCTCGTCGGTGATGACCTGCTCGTACCGGTACGCCTCAAGCCCGTTGACGTCCTCGGTGCCGGTGAACTCGGCCACCCGGGTCTGCCGCAGGTCCCGGTCGAAGACCTCGTAGTCGGTCCGTGCGGAGTCGAACGGGAACTTGTAGATCTGCCCGGCGTACGGGACCTTCTCCTGGGTGCCGCTGTCGTCGAGGTAGCCCTCGCTCCACTCGACGGCGGCACCGGAGACCCGGTCCAACGCCAGCTCGGCGCCGTACGCGCTGACCAGTTCCTTGGTGTCGGTCCGGTCGACGGTCTGGCCGACTCGCCAGATCACCGTGTCACCGGCCAGGTCACCGCTGAGCGCCGCCGTCTTGTCCCGCTCGGGGGTGACCAGGATGGTCGACTTGAGGTCGGCCTGGTTGATGGCCGCCGTGCCGTTGGTGATCTGCAGGAAGGTGGCGTTCTTGGCCTCGGCGACCGACGTCGAGGAGTCCAGGTCGTAGGGCAGCTTGGTCATCGCGGGTTTGACGACGAACACCAGCCCGGCGGCGAGCGCCAGGAGCAGTACGCCGCCGCCGAACAGCACAGCACCCACGGCGCGGTGCTTCATGTTTCCTCCCCGAGGAGCGAATTTTCGTCGGCATCGATTAGTGTGGCCGCGAGGTTACTACCAAGTCACATAGCAACGCGACCCCCGGTCAGTCCCGATTTCGCCACCTCGTCGGGTCGTCTGCCGGTGGACCGCCGCAGGACGAGGACGAAGTTCCACGCCACCACCTCGCGGACGCCCGGCACCCGGATCACCCACCGTGCCCACCAGGGGTGGTAGCGGGGCAACGCGTCCACCACCTCGACGTCGCCGTTACCGCGCGCCCATCGCAGGGTGTCCGAGATGGAGACCGGGAACAGCGTCTCCTGGAAGCGGTTCTTCGGTGGTCGTCCGTGCCGTCGCTCGTACCGGCGACGCGCCCGGTGCCCGCCCAACCAGTGCCACGGCGCGGTCTCGTGCCCACCCCACGGCGACAACCAGGGCGTGTACGACACGAAGAGCAGCCCGCCCGGTCTGGTCACCCGCACCATCTCGTCGAGCATCGACGGGGGATCGGCGACGTGTTCCACCACGTTGGACGAGAACGCCACGTCCACGCTGCCGGTCCGCACCGGCAGCGCCGTGCCGCTGCCCCGCAGCATTCCCGACACCGTCTCGCCACCGGCCGAGAAGTCACCCACGTCCGGGTCCAACCCGACGTACCACGCCCCGGCGGCCCGGAAGCCGTTCGCGAAGTACCCCGGTCCGCCGCCCACGTCGAGCACCGTCCGCCCGGCCAGGTCGGTGTAGCCGGAGACCTGGCGTACCGAGTCGGCGGCCAGCAGTCCGTAGAAACGGTCGGGATCGGTCTGCTCGACCAGGAAGGCCCGGAACAACGTCACCGAGCGCCGTAGGGTCGCGAACCGGCGCATCGCCGCCCGCCGCGTACGGTCGTCCACCGCAGTCACCGTGCCACCGTCCCGTTCTCGCCCTCGCCGCCGACGTCGGTCACGTCGGACGGCACCGCCGGCGTGTCCGGCGTCGCATCGTCCGGTGCGGGTGGTGCGGTCCGGACACCGGGGACCGGCACCACTGCGGCGACCACCGCGCCGATCGCGACCAGCATCGCCCCCTGCACCCACGTGCCGTAGGCCCAGTCCTGCCCGTGGCCCTGCAACCGGCCGGTCACCGCGACCGCCGTGGCCACGGTCAACCCACCGAGTACCACCAGCGGTAGGGCACGCGGGACCAGTTGGCGGAGCACCATCGCGGCCAGCACGATGGCCACCGGAAGCACCCCGCCCAGCACGACGAGCAGCGCCAGCAGCAGCACGCCGATCGCCCAGCCGGACGCCTCGGTGGGTACGCCGTCCGGCAGGTCGAGCCGACGGCGTACCGGCCACCCGGCAAGGACCAGCACCCCGGCCGCCGTCAGCGCCCCCGCGCCCAGACCGGCGCGGTACGGCTGGTCGGGCGCGAAGACGAGCCGGACCTCGCCGCCGACGCCGGCCGGCACCACCCAGGCCTGTTGCCAGCCGTCGACGCGGGTGGCGGTCAGCCGCTCACCGTCCAGCGTGGCCGTCCAGCCGGAGTTCGCGTTCTCCGGCACCACCAGCAGCGCCTGCTCGCCCGCCGCGACCCGGACCGTGCGGTCGGTCGGTGCCCAGTCGAGCACCTCGACCTCCCGGTGCCGGGGCGGGGCGGTCACGTCGCCGTCCGGCCGCAGCGTCGCGTCCTGCACGACGAATCCGGCCGACGGCGAGGTCACCAGCCGGTGGCCGCCTGCGGGCAGGTCCAGCACCGCACCGTCCTCGCCGCAGATCCGCACCGGCACCGGCCGCCCGGCCCGTACGTCGGCCAGGCTGGCGGTCACCGAGGTGCGGTAGCGGAAGCCGTCCATCTCGACGGTCGGCCCGTCGCCGCAGTCCTCGACCACCCGGGCGTCCGCAGCGACCGGCGTACGCAGGTCCGCCAGTGCCGGGATCTCCACCTCCCCGATACCGGCGGTGGCGGGCCAGCCGTTGACGCGCTCGTCCGCGACCCGGAGTTCGGTCTCCAGCACCACGATCTCGATCCGGTCGGTGCGGACCGCCGGGAAGCGGACCACCCCGTCGGCATCGACCGGCACCGTGATCTCCCGCTCCGGGGTGCGGATCTCGACGCGTCGCGGCAGCGAGCCCACCGGCAGGTCGGCGGGGCGCAGCCGCACCTCGTCGATCCGGCGCTGCCCCGCCCAACCCAACCGCAGGGTGGGGCGCAGGTCGTCGGTCCCGGCGAGCCAGGCCGTGCCCGGGTCACCGTCGACCGCCGCGTACGCCGCCACCGCCGGGTCGCCGCCGAGTTGCGACGAGGAGGTGGCGGTCAGCGGACTGTCCGGCATCGTCCACGCACCGCCCGGCCGGGCGACGGCCCGCAACTGGATCCGGTACGTGCCCGCCGTCGGGTTCCGGAACACCCGGTCCAGGCCCGACGGCTCCTCACCGGCTCGGGCCAGGAACCGGTCACAGCGGATCACGGTGTCGCCCGCCACCGGATCCGCGCCACCGGCCGGGCTCGGATGGCACGCGGGCCGATGGGTCGTACCCCGGCTGAACGCCCACCCGACCGGCGTCGACGTCGTGTCCGGCAGGTCGGTCGGCGCACGCAGACCACGTCGCGGCTCGGTGTCCGGGATGGTCATCTCCCGGATGCCCACCCCACCGTCGAGTCGACCGTCGGCCACCTGCAACACCGTCACCCGGACCCGGCTGGTCGAACCGGGCAGCGTGTAGTACGAGTGGGCGCCCAGGGTGCGGGCCACCTCGTGGTCCACCGAGCCCCGGTCGGTGGTGAGCCGGAACCGCGTCACCGGCCAGCCCACCGCGAGGTCGCTGACGAACGCCAGGCGCACTCCGTCCACCGGACGCGGCGTGTCCAGGTCCACCTGGAGCCACTGGCCGACCGGGCCGCCCAGCGGTGCCGAGTGCCAGGCGGTGCCGGGGTCACCGTCCAGGGCCGCGAACGGCAGGCGCGAGGGGTCGGCAGGGCCGAAGGAGTCCGCGAAACTCACCGCCGAGGAGGCACTGACCTCACGTACGCCCTGGTAGATGGCGGTCGTCTGGTGTCGCTCGGCGGTGAAGGGCAGCAGGTCGAGGGCGACCCGCCCGAGCCGCCCCTCCTCGTCGGCGGCCAACGTCTGGGAGAGGTTGTCCCGGACCCGGCCGATGTCCCGCTCGCGACGCCGCAACCCGTCCGTGACGATCCAGGAGTCACCGACGGCGTCGGGATACCGCTCCCGGTCACCGGCGAGCACCACCGGCCGGTCCCGTTCCACCACCCGCTGTTCCAGCAGGGGCAGCAGCGATTCGGGGCCTCCGCTGACCGTGGGCACGTCGGCGGTGAGCACCGCCGAGGCGGCCGGGACCGGCCGCTGCACCTCGTACACCTCGATCGCCGGCAGGATGCCGGTCGGGTCGTCGACCGGGCTGCTCCAGGTGCGGGCCAGGACGTCGGCGGTGCCGAAGGCGGCGACCCGGACGATGCCCGGCGACTCGGTCAGGGCCCGGCGCAGCACCGCCACCGGTGGCGCGTCGACCTGGGGGCGGTCGATGTCGTTGCGCAGCAGCAGGTGCCGGAAACCGGAGCGGGCGAGCAGATCGGCCAGCCCGGCCGAGCCTCGACCGCTGGCCAGGGCCTCCTCGACGGTGTCCATCATCCGGGTGTTGCCCGCCGAACCGAGTGGGACCTGGTGGCGTACCGCCCACGGCGCCCCGGCCAACGCCTGCAACGGCTCATCGACCGTACGTCCCCACTGGTACTGCCCGAAGCTGGTGCCCGGCACCACCAGCGTCCGGGCCGTCGCGTCGCGGTCGGCGAGCCAGGTCGCCGCCGTACGCCAGTGCGGTGGCAGGTCGGACCAGCCGGGACCGGGCCGCAGCAGGCCCAGCCAGGCGGGCGCGGCGGCCCCGAGCACGAGCAGCAGCACCGGGACGAAGACCAGCGGCCGGAGCCGGAGCCCGGGCCGACGCCGGGCCAGCGCGTGGTGCAGTCGGGTGGCCACCGCGGCGACCCCGTGCGCGAATCCGAGCATCAGCGGCAGCCGCAACACCGGGTCGAGTTTGTGGACGTTCCGGAACGGTGCCAGCGGACCGTCCAGCAGGCCGCGCACCTGCTCGGAGATCGGGCTGTCGAGCGCGCCGACGTAGCCGACGGTGAGCAGGGTCAGCCCGGCCAGGAAGCCGGCCACCAGGAACCGCCGCTCGGGCAGCAGGTTGCCGGCCAACCCGGCCAGGCCGATCAGCGCCATCACCGCGGTGAGCGTCATCAGCACGGGATGGTCGATCAGCAACCATCCGGCGGGCCACCAGGGCTCGCCCTGCACGATGTACGCCACCCACTGGTTGGTGCCGCGCACCGCCTGGAACAGCGAGGCGACCGCCGTGGTCGTGGTGGACGACTCGATGTGGTCGAGGAAGGGGAGGCTGTACTGGCCGAGCAGCAGCAGCGGCACGATCCACCACAGGCAGACCCCGAGCACGCCGACGCACCACCAGCCGACCAGGCGTCGGTGTGCGGCGTCGAAGCGGCGGGTGAGCAGCCACATCCCGGGCAGCAGCAGCGCCAGCAGCACCACCGCCGCGTTGATCCCGCCCATCCCGAGCACCGCCAACGCGGAGAGCGCGGCGGCCCGTCGTGGCGAGCCGATCCGGCGCACGGTGACCAGCGGCAGCAGCACCCAGGGCAGCATCGAGGCGGCGAGCGTCTCCGAGGAGAGCGCCCCGACCTCGGTCAGGATGCGCGGGGCGAGCGCGTAGCCGAGTGCCGCCGCGTACCGGGTCGGTTCGCTGCCGATCTGCAACGCGCGGGCCAGTCGCAGCAGTCCGTAGAACGCGGCGACGAGCAGCAGCGCCGTCCACAGCCGTTGGGTGATCCACGGTGGCACCGACAGCAGTTGCCCGACGGCGAAGAACGGCCCCATCGGGAAGAGGTAGCCGTACGCCTGGTTCTGTAGTTCCCCCGAGGTTGCCTCCGGATTCCACAGGTGCAGCGCGCGGGCCATGAAGTGGATCGGATCGGCGGCGAGGTCGAGCTTGGTGTCGAAGGTGACCTGACCGGGCCGCTGCACGAAGGCGATCACGGTGAGCAGCAGCACCGACAGCGCGGTGCCGGGCGAGCGGCGCAGCACCGACAGCGTCCGGCTCACCTGCGGCACTCCGGTGGCTGGCAGCCCAGGTCGGCCAGGGCGGAGAAGAAGATGCGGCGGATCCCGCCGGGCTGCCTGGTCACGAACACCCGTCCGCCGGTGACCTCCGCGATCGCCGTCAGCTCCGCGGGGTCGACGTCCTCGCCGAGTCCGATGAAGATGATCGGTAGCGGCTGACGCGGTTCCTGCAACCGCTTCAACTCGGTGCGGAGTTCCGCCCTGCTGATGCTGTCGCCGTCCTCGTTACGACCGTCGGTCATCACCAGCACCAGGTTGATCCGACCGGGCGTCCAGTTGCGGCGGGCGTCCCGGTACGCGGCCAGTGTGCTGTCGTACAGTCCGGTGCCGCCCTGCGGCTCGACCCGGACGGCGGCCAACCGCTCCGCGAGCAGCCGCCGCTGCGGACCCAGCGGGCCGACCGGCAGGATCTCCCGGTAGTCCCGGTCGCCGTCGAGCTTCGTGGAGAAGGTCCAGATGCCCAGCTCGCTGTTGTCGAGCAGCAGCCCGGCCCCCTCCTCGGCAGCCCGGACGGTCGCCTCCAGCCGGCTGCCCTCACCGGGCACCTGCGCGGCCATCGAGCCGGAGACGTCCAGCAGGGTGAGGATCCGGCCACTGCGCTGCACGCCGCTCCAGCCGGTCAGCACCTCGGTGACCAGTTCCTCGGCGGGCAGTGGGACCGGTCGCCGCTCCTCCCCCAGCAGTCGCCCGTCGTCCGGCACCGTCGGCGGGAAACCTGCCGCGGTGCGGAACCCGTAACCGGTGAACACCTGCTGTGCCGCCGGGGTGAGCAGTCCGGTGAGGAAGCCCGCGGCGGCGTCCCGTGCCCGTCCCCGGGTGGCGGGCAGCACCACGTACGGCAGGTCGAGCCAGGGAACGGCGACCTCCGGGTACGCCCCGACCAGCTTGTCGGTCGCGGCCAACGCGTTGTGCTCGCGTAGGGCCCGCTCGCTGACCACCACCGCGTCGACTCCACCGGGCAGCCGTCGGCCCGGGGCGAGCGAGCCGTCCGGCGACTCCGGGATGAACGTACGCTTCGCGAGGGCACGCAGGGTGGCCGTCGTGGTCGCGGCCGAGTCGCCGTTCTCGTCGGCCAGCTCCCGTACGCCGAGCAGGGCGGCGGACCCGGCCGGGTCGACCGCCGGGTCCGGCACCCCCACCTGGACCTCCCGTGCGGTGGATCCGACCAACGCCGCCCAGGTCGGCCGCTTGTCCGGCCAACCCGCGCGGCGGGCGAGCCGGTCGTGGACCGCGAGCACCACCGGGGTACTCGCGATGGAGGTGCCCTGCCCGGCGACCTCGAACGCGCCCGCCGCCCGTGCCCGGCGCAGCCAGAAGGTCGACTCGGGCACCCAGACCTCGGCCACCTCCGCGCCGTCGGCGAGGTCGCGGGCGACGACGGCCGACTCCGAGGTGCGCACCTCGACGGAGACGCACGGCTGGCTGCCCGCTCGCACCCGCGCGACCCGGTCGAGCGCGGGAGCGATCAGCGGCGCGGCCACCACGCGCAGCCGGACCTGTTCGACGCAGGTCGGTGTGCCCCGGTCGGCACGCACGTAGGCCACCACCGCCCAACCGGTCAGCACCACCGCCAGTGCGGCGCTGAGCAGCACCACCGGCGAGCGGCGGAACGGGGCCCGCGTCGGCGCGGGACGGTCGGCCACCACCGCGGCCTCACCTCCTCGTCAGCCCTGCGCCCACCCTTCGACGCAGGTCACAACGCCACCACGAGCGAAGGACTCGGCGATCGCGGGCGGTTGCGCTGCACACCCTGCCAAGGTTTCGGTCCGTCGGCAAACCCCCGATCGATGGACGGTCATGGACCGTCACGGCCGGAACTACCCATTGCGCACTCGGGCCGGGCGGTCCTAGGGTGGCGCGATCGTGCTCAGTTACTCATCAGTAGGAGCAGCGTGGACACCAACGGCACCCCCTCCCGCCACGTCCTGTTCCTCAACTGGCGCGACACCACCAACCCGGAAGGCGGCGGGTCGGAGGTCTACATCGAGCGCATCGCCGCCGAACTGGTCGCCGTGGGGCACCGGGTGACCCTGTTCTGCGCCGCGCACGGTGCCGCCGCCGCAGCCGGCACCACCGAGTCGGGGGTCCGCGTGCTGCGCCGGGGCACCCGGATGACCGTCTACCTCCGCGCGGCGCTGACCTGCGTCGCCGGCCGGTTCGGGCGGGGACCGCTGAGCCGTCGTCGGCTGGGCCGGCCGGATCTGGTCGTCGACGTGTGCAACGGGGTGCCCTTCTTCGCCCCGCTGTACGCCGGACGGCCGGTCATCGCGCTGGTGCACCACGTGCACCGGGAGCAGTGGCCGGTGGTGTTCGGCCCGAGGATGGCCCGGCTCGGCTGGTGGATCGAGTCCTGGTTGGCGGTACGGCTCTATCGGGGCTGCCGGTACGTCACCGTCTCGGAGGCCAGCCGGACCGAACTGACCGCGCTGGGTGTGGCGGCGGAGCGGATCGAGGTGGTACCCAACGGCACTCCGCCGGTGATCGGCCCCGCGTGGCCGCGGACGCCGCACCCCTCGCTCCTGGTGCTCGGCCGCCTGGTCCCGCACAAGCGGGTGGAGATCGCGCTGCGCACCGTCGCCGAACTCGCCCGGGAGCTGCCCGAACTCGAACTGGTGGTGGCCGGGCAGGGCTGGTGGGAGGAGCCGTTGCGGGAACTGTGCAGTTCGCTCGGCATCACCGGCCAGGTGCGGTTCGCCGGATTCGTCACCGAGGAGGAGAAGCACGCGCTGCTCTGCTCGGCCTGGCTCACCCTCACCCCGTCGCTCAAGGAGGGGTGGGGGCTGACCATCGTGGAGGCCGCCGCGCGCAGCACCCCGACGGTGGCGTTCCGCTACGCCGGTGGCGTCGCCGAGGCGATGGTGGACACCCGGACCGGCCTGCTGGTCGACGACGAAGGGGAGTTCACCGCCGTGGTCCGCGAGCTTCTCGGCGACGACGTCCGACGCAAGGCGATGGGCGAGGCCGCACTGGCGCACGCCGCCCGTTTCACGTGGGCCGCGACCGGGGCACGGTTCGCGCGACTGGTGGAGCGGGCGACCGCTGCCACCGGTTGACGGTCCCGCGCACGGTGACGGGGTGCCCGGGTCGCGGACACCCCGTCGGACGTTCTCAGGTCAGCGCGTGCCGTAGAGGGGAGCCTCGGTCTGCTCGCTCACCGTGGAGTTCGCGGCTTCCTTGGCGGACGGACTGAGCACGTTCGTCAGACCGACGCTGCCGAGCATGCCGAGCACGATTCCGAGTACCCCGACGGCGACGAACGCAGGCAGGTTCTTCATCCACCTTCTCCTTCCGCGGGACTCGCGTGCCGGGACGTTACCACGCGGTAGCACCATTGCGCAGTGCCCGAAAGACCGACGACCAGCAGCGCCGTCGCGGCCAGCAGGTGGGCCAGACCGACCGGCCCCGGCCCGGCCGGCTCAGAGCCCGAGATCCACATCGGATTCTCGTACAGGGTCAACTCGCTCCCGGCGTATCTCGGGCGCAGGCCGTCCAGCGTGGCCGGGTCCGGGGGCGGTCCGGCCGCCCGCTGCACCAGCACCCAACGGGGATTGGTCGACGCCACCGGCCGCCCGGCCGCCAGAACGTCGCGCAGCCGGGCGGCCCGGGAATCCTCACCGACGACCGGGGTGGCACCCACCCGCAGCGTGTCGTCGATCAGCACCGGTACGCCGAGGTACCGAGGCGCCGGGTCGATCACCACCCGCCCGTCGTTCCAGGCATAGCTCTGGTACTGCTGGAACGGCAACGAGACGACCTCGCCCGGACGCTCGGCGACCAGCCGACTCACCGTCGTCCAGTCGGCCGGCCAACTCACCGGGCGGAGCCGACCGGCGGCACCGAACGCCAGGTCGGGCAGGACCGCCACCGGCAGCAACGCCGCACCGACCAGGAACACCCGTCCGGTGGCGGCGTCGAACCGGGCGGCCAGATGCCCGGCGGCCCGCTCCGCCCCCAACGCCACCGCGACCGCCAGCGCCAGGACGTACGGCACCAACAGCTTCTGCCCGTCCCGGACCAGGCCGGCGCCGGGCACCTCGGCCACCGCCCAACGCAGCAGCGCCGCCCCTCCGGGCAGCACGCCGAGCGCCGCGACCACCCACGACCCCACGGCCAGCACCCCGAGACGCGCGACGATCGAGGTGGGCCACCGACGCGACAGCAGGGGTACGCCGTACCCGGCGACCGCCAGCACCAGCACCGTCGCCAGCGGCACCAGCCAACTCGCCCGGGAGGCCGGAGTCGCATCGGCGCTCCAGACACCGCCGGTGCCGGCCAGCGCCGCCCACGGACCGGCCCAGTTCTCGCCCCGCGCGGCGAAGGCGGCGACCCCGGCCGGATCGGAGCGCGCATCACCCGCACCGGCCACGCCCGCCACCAGCCACGGCGCGTTCAGCAGCATCGCCGCGCCCAGCCCGGTCGACGCCGCCCGCAGCGCCCCCGGATACCGCCCCACCAGCAACACCGCTGCCACGACCAGTGCGAGCAGCCCGCCGGTCGGTGTGATGGCCGAGGCCGCCACGCAGAGCAGCAGCCGATGCAGGGCGTACCGCTCACCCGCCCGCACCTCGATCGCCGCCCGCAACAACCACGGCAGCACCGCGTACGCGACCAGCAGCCCCCACTGTCCGATCAGCAACCGCTCGGCCAGGAACGGGGTCCAGGCGTACCCGAGTGCGGCCACCACCCGTACGGCCACCCGCTCGGTCGGGACGAGCCGTGCGGCACCCAGCGCGGCCAGATAGAGGATCGCCACCAGCACCAGCCGTTGCAGCAGCCACCCCGGAACCAGGAGGTTGGCCAGCGCCACCACCGCGTCCTGGGGGACGGCCCGGGGCAGCGCGGTGGCCGGAGCGATCAGGTCCCAGCTCAGCGTCTGCCGAGGCACGAACACCATGTCGTACCGCAACACGTAGCCGGGCAGGGCGAGCGGGGCGAGCACCACCGCCACCACGGAGGCCGCCACCGCGTGCGGCACCAGCCGTTCCCGCATCCGTCGACCCCATCACAGCCGGGCGCGGCATCGGCCGCGCTGGTGGCGGTCACTGTACGCGGCACCGGTGCGGCGGCGGCCGTCGAACCGTCCGTTGGCCGGATGGGGGCGGGCTGACGGGTGTGGCAATCTTCCCGCCATGACATCGACGGGGGCGGACGTGACGGCGGCACCCGACCGGAGCGCCGGCTGGTGGAACGGCGATCCGATCCGGGTGACCGCGCTGGCCATGATCGCGCTCAGCGTCTTCTGGCGGGCCCACGTGGCGTTCCGCGGTTTCCTGGCGGCCGACGACTACGTGCTCATCACCCAGGCCGCCGAGTCCGACCTGACCGTGGCGCACCTGTTCGCGCTCTACAACAACCACCTGATGCCCGGCGGGCGGCTGATCATCTGGCTGGTGACCGAGTACGTCGGCCTGGACTACTGGCCGTACGTGCTGCTCATGGCGATCGGCCAGGCGATCCTCGGTGTCGTCTTCCTCCAGTTGCTGCGCCGCCTGCTCCAGCCGTCGTGGCTGATCCTCCTCCCGCTCGGTCTGCTGCTGTTCAGCCCGTTGACCCTGGAGGCGACGACCTGGTGGGCGGTCGGCGTCAACATGCTGCCGATGCAGATCGCCATGGTGCTCGCGATCCGCGCGCAGGTCGACTACGTACGGACCCGACGGCCCCGGCACCTGGTGGCCCTGGCGCTCGCCGTCCTGTTCGGGCTCTTCTTCTTCGAGAAGGCGATCCTGGTCGTGGCGCTGGTCTTCCTGCTGACCGCCGCCCTCTACGCCGACGGCGGCCCGCTGCGCACCGTCTGGACCACGATCCGTCGCTGGTGGCCGTCATGGTTGCTGCTGACGGCGCTCTCGCTGGTCTTCATGGCCGCGTACCTGAGCCGGTCGGAGTCCTCCCTGCGCCGGCCGGACTCTCCCGACGAGGTCTTCTCGTTCCTGGCCCAGATGCTCAACTCGACCGTGGTGCCGGGTCTGGTGGGCGGGCCGTGGCAGTGGCTCGGGGCCGGTGACGGCGCCCCGGTCACCGCCCCGCCGAGGGTCGGCACCTGGGTGAGCTGGGTGATCGTCGTCGCCGTGGTCGTGGCGACGGTCCGCCTGCGCCCACGCGCCGGACGGGCCTGGCTGCTGCTCGTCGCGTACCTGGTCATGGTGGCGGCGATGCTGGCCGCCACCCGGCTCGGGTCGGCGTTCAGCGGCGTGGCGGGCGGGGTGCCGCGGTACGTCAGCGACGTGGTGGTGGTCGCCGCGATCTGCCTCGGTGTCGCCGTCGTCGGCCTGGCGCGGACGCCCGCCGCCACACCGCCCGCCGCTGGACCGCTGCCGGAGCGCTACCGGGAGCCGGTGGCCGTCACGCTCGCCCTGGTCCTGGTGGCGGTCTGTCTGGGCACGGCCTGGACCACCTCCCGGTACGGCGACGAGTGGGCGGCGAAGTCCGGACGGTCGTACATCGACACGGTGCGGATCGAGTTGGCCAGCGCGCCGCCCGACACCGTCTTCTTCGACTCCCCGGTCCCGGACAACGTCGTACCGCGCCTCTCGGAGCCGTACAACCTCCAGTCCCGGTTCTTCCGCGCACTCGGCGCCCGCCCCACCTACGTCGACGAGGCCGAGCACCCGTCGGTACTCGACGGACTGGGCCGGGTCAAGGTGGCCACGGTCGTCGGCAGCACGATCCAGCCCGGTTCCCGGGAGGGCTGCGGTCACCTGGTGACCGGCGGCGAGACGGTCCGGATACCGCTGAACGAGCCGCGCTTCGCGTGGCCCTGGGTGGTACGCGTCGGCTATCTCAGCTCGGCCGACGGCACGGCGACCCTGCGACTGGGCAGTGGCGAGGCGGTCTTCCCGATCAGGAAGGGGCTGAACCAGCGCTTCTTCCGGATCGTGGGCGGTGGGGACAGCGTGGAGCTGACCGTGACCGGCACGGACCTGACGCTCTGCACCAACGAGATCGCGATCGGCGAACCGGCACCCCGGCCGGAGGAGTAGGCCGTCGACATCTCGTCCGGCGGAGCCTCACTCGGGACGGAACAGCACCGAGTTGACGTAGCGCGGACGCGGCCAGACGACCCGTCGGGCGAAGCTCTGGCCGACCCGCGCGATGGACTTCCGCTGGTGCCCGCCGAGGTCGAAGTCGGCCAGCGGAATCCACTGCCGGTCGGGCAGCACGTGTCCCCGGTACCCCCAGCCGGTCAGCAGGTCCAACAACGGCTGCACCGGCTGGATCCGCTCCTCGACCTCGATCAGCAGCACCGGGCGGTCCCGCCGGACGGTCTCCGCCGCGCCCCGCAGCGCCGGCAGTTCGTGGCCCTCGATGTCGAGCTTGACGAACCGCACGTCGGTGAGGCCGAGCGAGTCGAGCGTGATCCGCCGGACCGTCACCGGGGTGCCCTGTGTCCCGTCCTCCACCGACGAGGTGCCGACGATCGCCCCACCCTCCGGGAGGTACAGCGTCGCCGAGCCCTCGTGGTCGGAGACGGCGGCCTCCACCACCTCGACGGTCGGAAAGGCCACCCGGAGCTGACCGGCCAGCGCGGTGGTCGGCTCCACCGCCACCACCCGGTCGGCACGCCGGAGGAGCCGGGCCGTCCACGGCCCGTACCAGGCACCCACGTCGACAGCGGTGCCGCCGACCGGCACGAAATCGGTCAGCCGCGCCAGTTCCGGTTCCACCCGGGGGTAGACCCGGCGGATCGCCCCGGCGAGCAACCGCTGCGGAAGGATCGCCGCCACACCGGAGGTCGCTGCCGGTGACAGCTTCGTCGACGCCATGGGGCAGCACACTAGACGGTTACCGGCCGCGGGGGCAGGGGCTGCCGAAGACGGCTACCGGCCGGTAAGGTCTTGCCGGTCGGGCCACCTCCCGACTCGAATCCGCCCGGGGCCGGACCCGCGCGGGTCCGCCGGCCCGTCGGCACGACGCGGAGTGGCATGACACGGACCACGGGCAAGGACGCCGCGACGGTACGGTTCGGCGCGGCCGGTGCCGCCGTCACCGTCGCCACCCTGGCGACCAACGCGCTGGCGTACGTCGTACCCGTGCTGGGCGCACGCCGACTGAGCGCCGCCGACCTGGGCGCCCTGGCCACGGTCCTCGCGTTGGCGGCGATCGCCGCTGTCCCCGGCTTCGGTCTCCAGATCGCGGTCGCGGCCCACCGGGCCCGTCGCAGTGGCGGTGGCGAGGCCGGAGCGGCGCTGCGCACCGCCGCGTTCACCGCAGCGGTCACCCTCGCGGCCGCACCCGTACTCTCCGTCGCCCTACGGCTGCCGGTGTCCCTGGCCCTGCTGCTCGCGGCGACCACGTTCACCACCGTGCTCAGCGGCCGCTGGCTCGGCGAACTTCAGGGCGACCAACGGTTCCTGCGGCTCGCCGCCGCGATGACCGTGCTGGCCGCCGGCCGCTACGGCGGACTGGTCGTCGGGCTCCTGGCCGGCCGGGGACCCGTGGCCTGCCTGCTGCTGGCCGCCCTCACCGGCCTGCTCGCCATCCCGGTCCTGGCCCGCCTCGCGGCACCGTCCGTCGACGAGCCGCCCGCACCGGCTCCCGCAGGCGACGCCGCGTCTCGGGCACTCGGTGGCCGACAGGTGCGGACCGCGTGCGTGGCGACGCTGGCGATGCTCACCATCTCGTACGCCGATCTGCTCCTCGCCCGTCAACTGCTGCCGGCGGCCGACTCCGGCGCGTACGCCGTCGGCGCGGTCCTCACCAAGGGAGCGCTGTGGGCACCCCAGGTGGTCACGCTGCTGGTGTTGCCCCGACTGGCCCGGGGCGACCGCCGGGCCCGCGTGGTGGCGCTGGTGCTGATCGGGGCCTGCGGCGCGGTCCTGGTCGTGGCCTCCGCCATCGGCGGGGAGGTGGCGTTCCACCTCGCCGGCGGCACCGACTACCGCCACCTGGCCGGGTCCGCGCCGCTGTTCGCCGCCACCGGCGCCCTCTACGCGGTGGTGTTCATGCTCGTCAACGACCGGGTGGCGACCGCCGCCCGGTGGCCGGCCCTACCGTTGTGGGTGGCGTCGGCCGCGCTGGCGACGACGGCCACGCTGATCGCGCCACGCACCGTCACCGGTGTGTTGTCCTGCGCCCTGGCCACCGCGGCCGGGACCGCACTGGTGATGGGCTGGCTGGTCTTCCGTCGCGGCACCACTGACCCGGCGACGAACGACCGGTCACCAAGAGTGACCACGACGACCGCTCCGACCTGCCCGACGGGCTCTCCGGACGACTGACGGGTCACTCGGACTCCCCGCCGGCCACACCGTTGGTTACCGTAGTTGTCTTCCGGGTGGATCCGTTCCCCCTGCGGTAGTTCCCCAAAGAGGTAGCTGTGACGTTGTACGGCGAGAAGAAGCCCCCCGCCGACGATCGGCCCACCGTGGAAGTGACCGCGGTCAACTGGCCGAACGATCGGCCGGAGCCCCCGGCGAGCCCACCAGAGTCGGGCGCCCCGACCCGGCCGCGCCGGTTCCGCCTGCTCCTCGCCTCCGGGGTGGCCACAGCCGTGCTCGCCTCGGTGGGCGCGGTCACCGTCTGGGCGTACGCCGGAGACGTGCCCCGAGGCACCAGCGTGATGGGCACCGAACTCGGCGGACGGAGCCGGACCGACGCGGCCCGTGAGTTGCGGGCCCAACTGGACCGTCGCGCCGCCGAACTCGCCGCCCCGATCCAGGTGAAGATCGGCGAGCGGACGGCCGAGATCAACCCGGCGGAGGTCGGGCTCACCGTCGACGTGGACGCCACCGTGGCCGCTGCGGCCGCCGCCGACGCGCACGCGGTGGACCGGCTGGTCGGCTCGCGGCAGGTCGAACCGGTGGTCTCCGTCGACGTGCCGAAGCTGGAGGCCGAGCTGGAGAAGCTCGTCGGCGACCAGGGCCGCAAGATGACCATGCCGGCGATCACGTTCACCGGCACGAAGCCGAAGGTGCGTCATCCCAAGCCGAGCCTCGCCGTCGACCCGGAGCACTCCGCCGACGTGGTCAAGGCAGGCTGGTTGAGCGGTCAGCCGGTGACGGTGCCGCTGGTGGAGAACCACCCGGCCACCTCGGCCGAGGAGGTCGACCGCATGGTGCGCGAGCTGGCCGAGCCGGCGGTCGCCGCACCGGTGAAGCTGACCACGGACCGGGGCTCGGTGAACATCCCGCCAGCAGCCATCGCGAAGGGCCTCCGCTTCAAGGCCGACAAGACGGGCAAGCTCACACCCAGCATCGACATGAAGCGGCTGCGCGACGCCCTGGGGAACCGGCTGAACGAGGTCGAGGTCGCGCCCAGGGACGCCACGATGACCATCTCCGGCGGCAAACCGAAGGTGGTCGAGGGCCGCGCCGGCCAGCAGGTGGAGACCGACGGCCTGGGCGACGAGCTGATGGCCGTCCTGCCCCGCACCGACGACCGGACGATCACCGCGAAACTGACGGAGAAGAAGCCGAAGCTCACCGCGGAGAAACTGGGCGGCCTCGGCATCAAGGAGAAGGTCTCCTCCTTCACCACCAACTTCACCGGCGGCCTCTCCTCGGCGCGCAGCCAGAACATCGTGACGATCGCCAAGAAGGTGGACGGCACCGTGGTGCTGCCCGGCGAGACGTTCTCACTCAACGGGCACACCGGTGAGCGCGGCTACGCCCAGGGCTACCGCGACGCACCCGTGATCCTGGACGGCAAGCTGGTGCCGGGCGTCGGCGGCGGCACCTCGCAGTTCACCACCACGCTGTTCAACGCCACGTACTACGCCGGCCTCGAAGACGTGGAGCACAAGCCCCACTCGTACTACTTCAGCCGCTACCCGTCGGTCATCGAGTCGACCATCTTCTGGCCCAACCTCGACTTCAAGTTCCGCAACAACACCGATCACGGCGTGCTGATCGACACCTCGTACACGGGCAGCTCGATCACCGTGTCGATCTGGAGCACGAAGATCTGGGACAGCGTCAAGACCGAGTACAGCCCGCGACGCAACATCACGTCGTCCAAGACGGTCTACCTGGAGCCGGGCCCGACCTGTATCCCCGCCAGCGGCAGCCAGGGCTTCACCCAGGACGCCTTCCGGGTCATCAAGAAGGACGGCAAGGTCGTCAAGCGGGAGAAGTTCACCTGGACGTACAGCGCCGAGCCGCGCTTCATCTGCGCCAAGGAACCCGGCGCCTGACGTCCGGCCTCCACCTGCTCCGTCCACGGCCCCGCCGGCCCACGCCGGCGGGGCTTTCCCATGCCGTCGGGCCCGCGTGTAAGGAAGGGTCCCCTGCTAACGTCTCGCGCATAGCAGGGGACCCCTGCTAACTCCCCTACCGGCCGTCAGCGGCGCAGGCGGCGTGTGGCGGGCCATGCCCATCCCGGGCGTGACTCCATCCGGGCCGCTGGGGCTGGATCGGTCGGCGGCCCAGCGGCTCCGCTATGCCCAGTGAGGCCACGTCCAGCGAGGGTGTGAGCCAGCCGCTCTCTATTGCCTTCTCCACGGCGTTGCCAGCACTCGCGAAAGCTACGCCGGGCCGACTAGGGGGGCCGACCAAAGGGGGCCAAACGCGTTTAGGGCCACCCCCATGTGGGGGTGGCCCTAAAACGAGAAGATGTCCGGCGGTGTCCTACTCTCCCACACCCTCCCGGGTGCAGTACCATCGGCGCTGGAGGGCTTAGCTTCCGGGTTCGGAATGTGACCGGGCGTT